>JAJNBG010000001.1 GCA_021155905.1 Bacteroidota bacterium | reverse complement strand
AATAATCGCTAATGCTGAAGATAAGATACCTACTAATGTATTAACCAAGGCTTCAGAAATACCTGTTGCCAAAGCTGCTGTATCAGGAGTACCAGCTGCAGCCAATGCACCGAAGGCACGAATCATACCTACAACCGTTCCGATCAAACCAACTAATGTACCAATCGATGCACAAGTTGAGATAACGCTTAAGTTTTTAGACAACATTGGTAATTCCAATGCAGTAGCTTCTTCTAATGCTTTAGAAATAGCCGCTACTTTAGATTCTTTATCCATTGTGTTATCATTTTTAACGAACTGGTATTTCATTAAACCCTCACGAACCACATTTCCTAAAGATCCTTTTTGTTTATCACAAGCAGCGATAGCACCTTCTAAATCACCTGCAGCAACCAATCCTTTAATTTTCGCTACAAATTTGTCAGTGTTTCCTGCACCATTTGCTTTTTGAATTGTAATCAAACGCTCAAAGAAAAAGCAAATAACTGTAAACAATGTTCCTAATAAGATTGGAACGATAAATCCACCTTTATACATAATACCCAGGAAGTTATGTGGATGCCCTTTTTCCGGTCCTTCCGCATCAAAATTAGCTGGATCGCCTAATACAAATTTATAAACCACAATTCCAATTACTAAACAGATAATGATAGCAATTGCTGAAACGATTAATGGAAAACCGCCTGATGTTTTTTTGTTACTCATGATAATTGTTTTTTTAGTTAGTTTCTAATTTTAGAATGACGCCAAACATAGTAAAAAGGTTTCTAAATAGCAATAATAGTGTGCTACCTTTTTTGTTAATGTTCAAAACGCTATTTTTTGTTTATATCGCCTTATTTTTCTACAAAGATTATCCGTTTTTTGTAAAAAATGAGCGCGAATTTGTAAGTGGTTGGTTTGGGTTTATAAGTGGTCAGTTTTGTGTAGAAACACCGTAAAACTTATATCCGAGGCAATAGTTTTTAACCAATGAGATTAAAAAATTAAGGGGCTGCCGAAATCGGCAGCCCCTTAATTAAATCAGGTAAATTTAGCTTACTTAATAATTATTTTATCTGTTGTATACACTTCGGATTGTTTTCCAAGAATTCTCACAAAATAAATTCCTTTACTAGTGCCGGACGGCAGATCAATGATGGTCTTTTCGGAAGTAATATCTATGCTGTAAATTTTTTGCCCAACCATATTTACAACTTCAGCTTTTGAAAATAAACCTAAATTTTCTTCGGTAGTAATCGTAAACTGCCCGTTACTGGGGTTTGGATAAACCTTGACTGCAAATTCTTTTACTTTTTCATCAAGGTTAGTTGGAAGATTACAGATTGTTCCCGAAGCGGGAAATTTAAGTCCGGTACTTGTTCCTGAACCTGCACATGAGGCATCCGGCTTTCCATAATATTCAATTCCTATGTAATAAGGAAACTGCGGGGTGCCACTCGCATCAATCGTCGCGAAATACGCATATGTTCCTCCTGGATACTCAGGTGTTACACATGTGCGCCCATTGTATTTATCAAGATCTCCTCCGTTAGAAGCCGACCATTCGTAGTCCTCGCAATAAGTTCCTATCGGATAAGTGCTGTTAACAGGTGGGCCAGTCTGACTGGCAGGCACACCGTAAGGCAAAGCTGTTCTTGTAGTAATGCTTCTAAGACTGTAACCACTTTTCATCCTCGTAACAGTACTCGCTGAGTTAGTTGGTGTACTATATCCATAAGGCCCGTAAACCGGGTAACCGTCAAATGCATACCCTACAATTGGCGAATGCTGTGTAGTTGGTGTGTTCTGGTAAAGTCTTCTTGGGTTCGCATGGCTATGATAAGCTCCCTGCTGTTGTGGATGCGCGGATAAAGCCGTGTCTAAGGAAACACCTTCTCCCTTGTATACTTCCACGTTCCAGATGCCCTGTCCACCCATGTTTGAATTAGTTGAACCGGTCCATGACTTAGAATCACCAAGGCCATACATTGGAATTCCGTTTACCAGACAACCGATTGCTCCCATTTTGGAAGATATAGTTTTAGTAGTTGGAACTGTCGGAGTACGTGGGAAGCGGTAGATGTAAACTTTTGAGCTGCATGCACCAGGATTTGAGTATTTACCCATGTTAAATACCATACCATGGCTGTAAATCCAAACGGAGTCGGTGCGGTAACAAACTTTAAGAACGCTCGCGGAATCGGTTGTAGGCACATACGAATAGGTGGTAGTAGGCGGATTACCTGAGGGGCTCCAATAACTGGCTTTCTGGCCATTCGCATTCATTTGCCAGCTGGTTATTATAGCCTGGCTGACGCCTAAAAGCGGTGTCATCATCATCATAAGTAGGGTTTTTTTCATCATGTTGTTTTGGTTTTTGGGTTTATACTCTTTAACTGTCTTTAATCTTTTGTATAATATAATTTCGCGTTATGTAAAAATTCTTCATCGGTCAATGTTTTTAAAAAAGCAATAATATTGTTCTTATCCTGTTCGTTTAGATTCACACCATTTGTGAGCTTAGGTGAAAGAGTAGGCGATTTTGAAATATCGTGTGCGTAATGAAACACCACCATTTGTAAATTCCTGAACCTCCCATCGTGCATGTAGGGATACGAGACCTCAATATTTCTTAATGAAGGGACCTTAAATTTAAGGGAGTCTGTTTTAAGACGGGTAATTGTTGCCCTTCCCGCATCACGTAATAAAGAGTCTGGTCGGAGCCCGTTATTTTCAAACGAATTGTTGGTAAACAAAGGTTCCGTGTGGCAGGAAGCGCAATTTTTCCTGAAGAGCACCAGGCCTTTTGCTTCGTATTCGTTAAAAGCGACGCCGGGCTCTTTCCGCATTACTTTATCGTATTTTGAGTTATAAGACTGAATGGATACCATGTATTGGGCAAGTGCTTTTAAAACAAATTGTCCAGTGATTTCCGCTTCAGATCCAAATGCATTTTTAAATTTCGTTTTGTAATTTTTTGAACGGTTCAGTTTGGCTATAATATCAACCAATTTGGTATCCATTTCCACCGGGTTTTCAATTGGTCCGAGTGGTTGAACCTCTATATTATTTATCCCGCCATCCCACATGAAATTTTTACTCCATGCTGTGTTTATGATGGCCAGGGTATTACGCGTTCCCTTCTTCCCATATATGCCATGACTTAACGCATGATCCACGTGAGTAAAGTTTGTAAACTGTAAATGACAGCTCGCACATGAAATTGTACTGTCTTTTGATAAGAGGGGATCGAAAAATAATTTGCGGCCCAACTCAAATCCATTTGTTGTAACAGGGTTTTTCTCAAAATCATAAACGGGTTTTGGCCATCCTTTTGGAACAACTATTTTTAATGTGTCGTTTTTTTCACTCATTAAAACTTTGCCCGGAGTGAAGGAAGAAAAAAACATACATCCGCAAAGCGTGACAACAAAAAAGGAGAGATATAGAATGGAGCGTTTCATTAATTGGTACTGAACATTTTTGAGTATTTATCTGCAACCTGCATGGCTTCCCTGCCCGGAATCATGACACTGTTTTCTTTTTTAAGATCAACGCCATCAAGCCACGCAGAGGCGTCCGCCATCAAAATAATTTTTGATCCGGGTGTTTGCAGGTTTAATTTCACAGAACGAATGGCATAATGAGGCAGAAGGTAACCGCCTACATGAAACTCAAAAGGGTGATTTTTTTTGCCCTTATTACTTTTACATGTTCCTTCGAGCTTGGCATTAATATAGCCGCTGTTCCAGGCCCAGTACATTCCTTTAACCGGATCCAACTCACCAGCCAAAGCACCCGAAACACTGGCAGTACTATCTACACCAATATTAAAATCGATAGATGAAATTTTTGCAGTTGGCACATTTTGAAGTATCACTATAAAGGATGAAGGATCTTCCACGTCTATAAGATGATAAGAATTCTGTTCAATAAATTTTTCTCCATTCTCAAGAGTTAAAACAATGGCTGATACATAAAACCTGAAACGGTCTATACTAAGTGTATCACCGCCGGATGAAACATAAGTCGCCGTACTTATTGTAAGAAGCCTCCCCGCAAACACAGGTTTTATTTCAATAATTACATTTTGCTTATCACCTGCCCGGGTGATATGTCCCAAGCAAGCAATAAAAATAAAAAAGAGTGCTTTAGAAGGAAGCATTTAGTGTTGTTTATTCTTTTACAAAGCGAATTGCCTCAGTATTATTTGTTTTGTTGGTTAACAATAGAAAATAAATCCCTTTTTCAAGGTCGCTGATTACAACGCTTTCTTCGCTGGAATTTAAATCTCCTTTTAAAACAACTTTTCCTAAAACGTCTGAGATGGTATAAGCTTCATAATTGTTGTTTTTTACGCTAATATTGATTTGATCAACTGCTGGATTAGGGTAAACCAGAACGTTGTCTGTTTCCTTCATCATCTCATTTAATTTTGTTGAGGTTGAAGTAACACATGTTACCCCGGTTGTAGGGATCCCGGCATTTCCAAAGTTTATCGCGGCATCACCAGTCGTAATGACTCCGTAATATTGTGTAGCTAAAAGATAAGGATGCGCGGGAGTTCCTGTATTATCAACAGTCATAAAATAAGCGTACGTACCTGTTGGATATTCGGGAGTTACACAATATCTTCCATTAAGATCATCCAGATCTCCGGACGCACTTACATATTGATAATCTTCTGTGTACATTCCCAACGGAAACTGAGTACCGACATTAGGGCCTGCAGGACTTGTAACAGTTCCGTCGGCGTAAACTGTTCTTGTAGAAATGGAGCGTAACTGGTAACTACTCACCATTCTTTTAATTGCGCTTACGCTGCTTGTTGGGGTTGTATACCCATAAGGGCCGTAAATCGGATAACCATCAATGGCAAAGCCTAAAATTGGGGAATGAACAGTAGATGGATACGTATATAATCTTTTAGGGTTAGCATGATAGTGATATTTTCCTGAACCATCTGAATGTGCATTACCGGAGGTATCCATGCTGTTTTTCTCGTTATACCAGGCATCACAGTGCCATTTACCATCACCGCTCCCGGTATTGGTATTAGTTGTTGATTTATAAGAATCGGCGCTTTTCATCCCATATATAAGAACGCCATTAACCGCAAGGCCAATCCCTCCACCCGAAGGAACGGTTGTTTTTGTACCGGTTTGCTGAGTTGGCGTTTTAGGAAAACGGATCGTATAGTTCTGAGCAATAGGATCATTCGGATTTACTGCAGGCCCCATGGTAAAATTACCGGCAAGGTCCCTTGTTCTGACATAGACATAGGTAGAACTGTAACATAATTTAGTGATTCCGGCAGAATCAGTCATTGTTACTAATGATGGGCCGGGCATATTCCAGTATTTTCCTTTGGCTCCCGTCGTGTTTAACTGCCATGAGCTGATATTGGGTTGGGCAACAGCCAGTGCCGCAGATGCGATAATGGTGCCAACAATTAATTTTACTTTCATAAATGTGTAGTTTAATAGAACATCTTTTGTTGCAAAAATGTATATAAAAACTACAGATTCCAATTTATGAAGGGTGACAAAAGGGTTACATCTAAAACGCTAAGTAATTAGTAATCAAATGAAAAACAACTGTTAAGCGGTAACCTAGATAGTTTTGATAAAATTCAGGAGGTTCGTATCAGGATTAATCCCTAGCTTTTTTCTCAGCCGTGTTTTGCTCATTTTAACGGAGCCGGGCTCAACATTCTTTAAGAGAGCAATGTCCTTATTGGAAAGATTGATCATGATATATCCACAAAGCTCAATCTCTGTTTTTGTAAGATCAGGGAATTTCAATTTTAGCTTTTGATAGAACTCGGTATTTAAATGATCTATATTATTTTGTAATGCGCTTAAACGCTCTCCGACCTGATTTTTAGCTCTTAGATCTGTCAATAGATTTTTTAAAGATCTTTGAATGTCCTCGCTGGAAGAAATGCCCTGAAGCAATTCTATCATTTCTTTATTAGATTCATAAACCTGGGTATTCAATAAAATCATGTGAGTAAGATCCTTCTTTTTAAGCTCTAATTCATTCTGCATAGCCCGTCTCTCCAGATCCTTATTTTCCAGTTCAGCTTTTGCAATAAGACGTTCCCTTTCAAATTCATTCTCAATTGATTTTCTTTCAATATCTTTTTTCTGCATTTGAGTTTCAGTATTTAAACGGGCATTTTCCAAGTCGACTATAATTGCTTTTGCTTCTAATTCCTTTTCCATTAGCCTGGCGGCAGCCATTTTCTCTGCCAGCTCAAATTCCTTTCTTCTCTTTTGCGTAAAGAAGGCAAGCGCCAACAACATGAGCACCGCGCTTATCAGAAAAAGAAAGGCAATTATTTTGTTTTTGTAAGAAGAGTCTTGTGCGGCCTGTAATTCTGCTTTATACACATCGTATTCGTTTTTAAAGTTATGTGATTGCACTTTTAATAAAGCGTTTGTCAGCGTATTCGCTTTATACAGATCTCTTTTTATAATAGTGTCTTTCAACTGTTCATACCTTTTATTAAAGAATTCCGATCTGCGTGAATTGTTTTTATTTATAAAATAATCGAATGAAAACTTATAAAAATTTAAAGCGTCGTAGAGATCAATTGATCCTGGATTTTTTTCGACCACATTTGTTAAGGAATCAATTGATTTTTCAATTCCCGGATCATTCATGGCCAGCCTGGTTCTAAATATGTTTAACCTATTTGAAACAAAATCACCGATATTGTTTCCGCGTCTATAAAAATCATCATTAATGAAATAGATCTTTAGCGCTTCCCGATGATTTCCTTTGCGTTCCTCTACCTTAGCGATATTTTCCAGAATGTTGGCGTAAAGATCATCATCAGCAGTATTTTCACTGTAAAAGCTTCGCGCTTTATTAAAATATACCATCGCGCTGTCATCCTCACCAATCTTCGAATAAAACCAGCCAATATTATTATTTACGGATGAAATAGCGACCGTGCCACTTTTTATAGCTTCCATCATTGCATTCTCATAGCAGTTTAGCGCCCGCTTATGATCATGCGTCTTCAAATAAAGTCCAGCAAGAATATTGTGAACCGTGAATAAGTCAGTGGGCTCTTTGGACCGTTGTCCAATGTCAATAGCTTTGTCGTAATAAAAGATAGCATACTGCAAATTAATATCCCTATAAATATCACCCATGGTGAAATTGAGATCAAACGTAGCGCGGCAAGGAGCTTCAACATATTTTTCAAGAATAAGTGCGATCTGAATTTTTTCCATACGGCTTGAAAAATCCCCCTTGCTCGCATCTTTTGATGCCAGGTCTATTAGTTTAATTATTTTACTCTGTGCGTAATTGGTCGTTGAAAGGTATTGCGTAAAAAGATTTTGTGCTGCGTCATTGGTGCTATCTGAAAGAGGATACTGATTTTCCTGTCCGTATACAGTTGAAAAAGAAAAAAGAAAAAATAGTATAAAATTTTTTCCCGCAGAGTTCCACAATATAATCATTGGACAAAAATAGAATTTACTTCAGATAACTAATGGCAATGATCTGGATTTTTCGCTCGCTGGCGGCAAAAGGACTGTATACAGAATTACGGACATCTTTAACATCATCACTTACTTTACTGACGGGTAATTCGCCAATATCTTCATTAAAAAATTCAATCCTGCCTTCTGTTTCATTTGTATTGTCAACATACTTCACAAATTTTCCCCCATCGTATTCCATGAAATAGTTCCGTAAACTACTGATCCGGCGCTTGGCCAGATTCACATTATAATCTGTACTTGCTAACGGACTGCAATATCCTTTCATAGTGATCTTTACCTTTTCGCCACGCAATAAAACCTGGTCCAGCAACAATGCAAATTTATCAAGATCCTGCATGCCGGCATCGACACTGTCTTCGAAAAAATTCTCTACCCGGTTCATAGCATAATCTTTTTGCTCACCTTCCAAGCCTTTTGAGTATTCCGTTAAATACTTTGGTTTCAGAACCATATAATCATCATAAGTCTTTTTATAATTCTTATTGGTAACAATGACTTTCGTCTTAGGTTCAGGTTCATCATTATGAAAGTACAATGTCAAAGGCACCAATACCTTCATTTGATTAATTAATAGAGCCGTTGTGTCAACTGGTTTGGGTGGCTCGGTCAATGGAGTAATCGGGAAGCTGTAAATATCGTTGCAGCAATTCGGTTTATCTTCAAAATAGGAACCCAAACGGTTAGAAGAAATATAGGCCCGGTCTTTTTTTGAATTGATACTATAGTAAATGTCATTATAGCTGCTATTAATCGGATAACCGATATTTTGCGGTTCCGTAAATGCATTGTCCTTGAATTCAGAAGTAAAAATATCGAAGTTTCCCAAGCCTTTGTGCCAGGTACTGCTGAAGTAAAGTGTTTTGTTTTCTTTCACAAACCATGGCGTAATTTCATCTTCAATCGTGTTGATTTTTTTCCCCGCGTTGATTGGTGTTTCAAACGTACCGTCCTCGTTCATAAACGCATACCAAACATCCATGGCGCCTTCCCCCGCTCCCCTGTCGCTGGAAAAAAACAGAACCGGTTTCCCATTCATGTCACTTAAACAAGGTTGGGTGGTGTTACTCCCGCTTACATTTATAGGTGAGGGTAGTTTTCGCGCTTCTGTCCAATGCCCGTCTTTAAAATCAGCCACATAAATTTCGCAACGGTACTGAGTAGCATTCAATGCGCCGCAACGGGAAACAAACACTTTTGTGAAGTCTGCATTGAAACTGGTATTAGCATTATGAATACCTACCTTGTTAAACAAAGAATCCAACTCCTGCGCATTTAAAAATTTATTTTCCTTCACCGTAGATTTATGAGCCGTATAGAGTTTATTATACCCAATACCAGCAGCATCGGTTTTTGATTTATCCCGCAATGAAGAAAAGTAAAGAATGCTATCGTATTCAAAAGGCGCGTACTCACTTACTTTGCTGTTCACCATACTATCTAAATGAATGATTTTTACGTCAACCGGATTTTTAATTAAAACCTGCGCAATGTCACAGGATTCGAATTCCTGCTTTGCTTTCAGAGAACGTTGTTTTTTTTCTTTATCCTTGCTGTTGCGTTGTTTCTTATAATATTTATCGAAATACTTCTTTGCTTCCTTGTACTTGCCATTATTTTTTAATAGCGTGGCAATGTGAAACGGGACTTCCGTATACGTTTTACCATTATCTTTCTTGTAAATTTTCAGATACCAGTGTAAAGCCGCAGAGTTATCATAATTTAAACGGGAAGCGTCTGCAAACAACAATTGATATTCTATTTTAGAAGAATCCTGTAAAATAACCTGATTATAGATTTGTGCCGCAGAGGGATAATCCTTTCTGCTATTGGCTTCCAAGCCTTGTTTCAACAATTGTTTGATGCTTTGCGATTGCAGATTACCGGCAAATAACCATGTAATCACAAATAGAAAAAATTTGATACTCTTACTTCGCATACCAGTTACATATAGATCGGACAAACCTGTGTTTTAGGAACAAATATTTTTGGTTTAGCCCAAATATAAATAAAGGAAATCTCGAATCCACCTCTGCCATTCGTGGCGGGCTTGAAACTGGAATAATTATAATCATAGGATAGTTGCAGTCGCATGTTCGTATACTCCAGGCCAACAGTTGTGATTAGCGCATCTTTTAAACGGGTCAAAATTCCAACATTAAAAACAGTATTGGTTTTTGGATCGATGGTTCGATAATACGATAAGCCAACCAGGTTTTCCCTGAACTTCTGCTGCTGATGTGCATAGTATTCAAATATAATGGCGGAAATATTATTAAAGCTGTACCTCACCTGCAAGAACTCATTATGTTTTGTTCTTAGCACAACACCGGGAGTATTATAAAATGAGATGTTTGGTTTATTGATGTGACTTGCCCCGTAACCAATAGTCGCCTTAGCTTTACACCCAAACGCTTTCTGAACAACCGCACCTAATGAAATGTCCGCGAATACTTTGCTTTGTTTGGGAAAATCTTCTCCGTTCGAAAGTCCCTGGTTATAGGCATCGCCATCCCATTGTTTGTCATAAGACAATTTATCAGGATCAAGTTTGATATTGGTTATGCCAGCTAAAACACCAAACCCAAATGTGAAAGTCGTGTCCTTTTTGAAAGAAAATTTATGGTTTACCGGAACTTTAAAATCTGTGATGGTATACTTTCCGTCACCCGCTGCATCATGATTAAAAATCACACCAACGGCTTCTTCCGTGTTTTTAACCAATGATTTTTTCAGGTTAAAATCAGCACCAAAACTTAGGGTGTTATAGGGAACCGCTACACTCTTCCATTGATTGCGGTAATTAAAGATCAATCGTCCATCTCCATCAAACATCCCTGTGCTTGCCGGGTTTAAATTCAACGGTGACATCTGCCAATTTGAAAAATGAATGTCCTGGGCAACAGAAAAAAGCGACGCGCACATAAAAACCATCAACAGCTTTTTATGAAAATGCTTTATAATAAGATATGTAGAAAATACATCCATTGCTTATCTCATAAGTGAAATGTTTCCTTTTTTAAACGATTGTTCGCCATTATTGCAGGTAAAGGTCATGTAATATCCATAAACGCCCTGATCAAGGGCTTTGCCTTTAAACATGCCATCCCAGCCCTTATTGATGTCGTTGGTCTCAAATAATTTTTCTCCCCAGCGATCATAAATGGTCAGATAGACATCCGTGATAAAATTACTTCTGATATAAAGAATGTCGTTAACGCCATCATTATTCGGTGTGAAGCCGGTTGGTAAATACACCAGCCCTTCATTGCAATCATCAGTCACAACATAAACATAAATAGTTTTGAGATAATGCCTGCAATTTCCTTGATCTGTTGCATAAATAGCGTATTCGCCGGATTTGGTCGGCGTCACTAAAAACTCATTATTTTGCAATGCTGTCACATTTACATTTGGAACAACTGTAATTGTGCTATTAATAGGCAGGCCATTTAGAGTTACACTGGATGATTGACCAAGAGTAAGGGTCGAAGGATTAACCGTTACGGAAGAACTATTGAAGGAGAATGGAAAAACAGTAACAGTGGTAGTAAGAATCCTCTGGCAGGTATCAGACCCGTTTAAAGCCAAAATAGTCACCGTATATATTGTAGAGGTTGTTGGAAAAGCCAGTGGACTAGCAATGGAGGCATTAGAAAGCGACTGGACGGGCTGCCATGAATAAATAACTCCTCCGGTAGCATTTAATTGAACGGTGTCTGTTTCGCATTTAGTAATTGAATTATTAACAGAAATTGGTGTGAAAGGAGGTAAAACAATTATTTGTTCCGCAGTATCTTTGCAGCCAAAATTATTAGTGGAAATTAAAGAGGCGGTATATGTACCAGACACATTATATAAGTGCAAAGGATTTGGCGATGACGAAATATTTGCATCACCAAAATTCCAGACCCAACTTACAGGATTATTAAAAGACGCATCTGTAAATTGAACATCATTGAAACAACTACCGATGGTATAAGTAAATTCCGTATTTATTTTTGGATAAACCAGGATACTCGCTGTATGTGTCCTTGTGCAGGTATAACCTGGGCTGTTATTTTGAATTGTTACCGAGTAAACAGTTGTGGTTGATGGAGAAGCGACAGGTGATGCGATAAATGGATTGGATAATCCTGAAGCCGGGCTCCATGTATAACTTGTTCCGCCACCGGCATTCAACTGGCTGGTATAGCCCCTGCAAATACTATCCCCGCTTACAATACCGGTTGTAAAATTAAAAACAGAAATTGGTTTTATAATACTATCTCTACAGCCAAAATTATTAACAGCGACTAAACTCACACTATAATTTCCGTTGGCATAGATTTGTGTAGTGACTGTATTATTGTTTGCAGCCTGGCCTCCTCCAAAGTTCCAGTTAATGGTGTGTGATGAAGCGGTTGTGATAGAATTATTTAAAAACATCACTGAATCTGAACAGGGAGTAACCGTAAAATTAAAATCAGCAACAATAGTTGGACGCACAACAACCTGCGTGGTCATCGTTTGTGAACACACATATCCCTGGCTGTTATTATCTACCTGAACCGTAAAAATCGTCGTTACACTGGGGTTAGCGGTAGGATTAGCAATAGTACTATTACTTACAACTCCGGCAGGTTGCCAGGTATAGCTGGTTCCACCCAATGCATTTAAGTTAGCCAATGAGCCGGCGCAAATGCTGTTGGATGAAACGGAAGGAGTAAAACTAAAGGCGCCCACAGTTTGAGTTGAACTTGACGTACAACCATCCATTGATGTTACAGTAAGAGAAACGGTATAAGTCCCGTTTGAATTATAAGTGTGAGAAGGGTCGGATAACGTTGACGTTGGACTTCCATCACCCCAATCCCAGGAATAAGGATTTGGACCAAAAGATCCTGTACTGTTGTTTGTAGTTGCAATACTGTTAGAACAAAGCGTCAATGTACTGGTAAAAATAGCGGTAGGCTTAGGATAAACTGTAATAATAACTGCCGCTGTATCATACTGGTTATTACAAATGGAAGTTTTAACATAAAGATTTACTGTATATGTGCCAGCAGCAGTAAATGTCCTTACCGGGTTGTAAGTAGTTGATGTAGTATCATTCGCTCCAAAATCCCAAATGTATTGATGGTTTGGCGTGCTACTATTGGTAAAGGTAAGTACTAATGGTGCGCAGCCCGCAAGCGTATCTGTAGCAATGCTGGCAATGGCTGAGTTTAACTGAAAATCAATTTTAAAAACTCCATTGTTGCAATTTGTAGATTGATTTATATCCGTGCCATACAAAGAACTCGGCCAGGCGCCAGGAGATACAGGAAAATCATCATTGTTAGCACAACCCGCGCAAACAGATTGGTAAATTATCCCTTTCTTATCAAACCTACTTGTACCGCCATCCACATGTTCCCAACTTGAGCTTCCACCAAAATAACTTCCGTAAATCAAACTTCCCATATTGGGGCCTAAAACCATTACATAAAAATTATGACCATCTGTGGTACTTTGTATTGCATTTGGAGTAACCGGCATGTTAAACGTCGCACTGGTTGGCTGAACTATTCGTCCGCCCCATCCTGTCAAATAAATGTTGCCCGCACAATCAACACTAAAGGCTGAGGGAGAAATATTCACTTGAGGTGTACTGTTTCCAATAACAGTTGAAGCCAACAAAGTGTCCAATTGATTACTTAGTTTCTGAATAAATTGTTTGCTGTTTATTTTCGAATATGTTCCTAGTGTAACAGGCATAGCTCCCTGGCTTTGCCCAAATATGTAGACATCTCTACTATTATCTAATTGCACAAAATAACTTTGGTCATAACTGCCTGTTCCAATAAACGTGGAATGTAATATTGCCGAACCATCAAATTTTACTTTACAGATATAACCATCTGCCTTACCGCCATTATAAGCAGGCTTATAACTATCCGTTGTGGTATAAAAATCAGTGCTACACGTTCCTCCAGTAATATAGACATTTAATGAGTCGTCTAACGTTAAAGCGTTCCCGCAATCTTTGCTGTTTCCCCCAACGAAGGTGCTATATACAATGTTTGATAGCGATGAGTTTAATTTTACGAGTATACCGTCCTGACTCCCGTTCAACGAGTTGTCAATAGCATTTACAGCGGGAAAGTCCGACGATTTGGTTGAGCTTATGATATAAATTTCGCCATTGTCATCTACCTGAATCTCTCCTCTGAACTGATCTCCATAATTAAACATAAGAGAATCATATAGTGCCGTATTAATATTGTTATTTACGCCATCGTTTTTCGAGCCGCCTATAAGAGTCGAAGCCATTAATGTAGTTCCTGCAGAATTTATTTTTGCTACATAAATATCTGTTCCATTAGAAAATAAGGTGCCGTTTTGTGGGTAATTTAAAAAAACTCCGCCATTAAAAGTAGAATCATAACAACCGCCCGTTGTTGGAAAATCTGCAGAACCGGTGGCGCCATATAAACAAAGATCATCATTTTTATCAACAACCAGACTAGTGACAATTTCGCTTGCAGTACCACCTCCTACATAGGTAGAATATTTTAAAAAAGTTCCTGTTGAATCATACTTTGTAATAACCACATCTGTAAATCCTGTGCCTGAAGGGTTATTATATGATACGTCGTATGCTCCCAGAGTTGTTGGATAACCAATATCAAACGCCGTTCCGCCGGTATACAGACTGCCACGTGAATCATACGTTGCCGTCATGCCGAAGTTATCGGCAGTACTTCCACTTGACGCCGAAAACACTAAAAGAGGATCAATGATAATTTCTATACTTCTATCATACTCTTTTAAAAGGTTAAAGGAGACAATATTGTTTTTCAAAACAAAGTTTGTAGGAATAACTACCGTGTCTCCATTAATGAGTTGGTATACAAACGGTTTTTTCTCAATGTATTCACTGACAGATGTACTAATATAAAGTTCGTTGTTTTTGAGTCTGATGCTTCTTACTCCATCGTAATGCAATTTAATGTTTTCTGGCTCTCCGTTAGGCTTTACAATAAAAGTATACTTCACTGATTGAAATCCACCGTCAAAAACTGCATCAATATTATTATATAAATTAGCTATAGTGACTTTTTGGCAATGATGGATGTTAGAAGACCAGTTTGCAGAATTCTTCCCTATAAAATAATTGACATAATCAATTGATGGCTCGTCTGATACCATGTCTGGTGAGGGATTTGCATACAAGAATTTAACTTTATATGAGTGAAATTTTAATCCCTCGGATAACTCTCTACCCAAATGTCTGGCCCTATAACTATCTTTATCATACAAATGATAGGTTAAGTTTCCGGTTTTCTCAATAAATAAAGCACCACCATCTAGTTGGGCTTTGTATTTTACAACCGGGTTCCACTGTGTTTTGTTTGGTGTAAACCTTATGAGAGAATTTGAATGGCCTGATGGCGTTTTGATTCTTTGCGTGTAACCACACAGAGAGTAAAAGATGATAATGACTATAAACAAAAGTTTATCCACTTAAGTAAATATAATAAAAAAAGCCCTGATTTAAAAAAATCAGGGCTTCTGTATATCTATCGTAAGAACTATCTTAACGTGCCGTTTTTATCTGCTTCTTTATTTTGCTTTATGATTTGTAGTGTTTGATACACCAATAAAAAAGCAATAATTGTCCAAAGTATGATGTTTGGGATGTGTCCTAAAACACGCATTCCTTTAAATACCCAATAAGAAAAATCTCCAATCGCGTAAAAAACATCTGTCATTGTAATCATTAAAGAAGTCATATTAATCTAATTTTGTAAGTTTACACCACAAAAATATAATTTTTTTCATATAAAAACGATTTTCTGCGAAAAATGATAGTTGGGCCTTTAAAAAGTAATATTCAGTTTTCTATCATTCTTCTCCTGTTGTTTTGTATAGGAGCGTGGATCGGTACATTTGGATTTACCAATGCGGGTATTTCTGTGATCAACTATAAGGAACACATTTTATACTCATACACTTTTGACCACATTTTTTCCTTTACTCTCAGGCAGGTTATCACTCTCTTCATTATTTTAACCGGAGCTTTCTTTACTAATTTTTTGGCGATTGAACAGGAAATAACCAGCAAAACAAACTATTTGCCGGCTTTTTTCTATATCCTTTTTGCCTTTTCAGCAAACACCAAGGGACTCATAGAACCTGTACTAACAGCCAACGTTTTGATTCTACCGGCCCTCTATTTTTTAATGAACAGTTACAGGCAGGATTATGCGCTGGCCGAATTCTTTAAATCCGGATTATTTATGGGCCTCGCTTCGTTTTTTTGCATTCATTACATTGTAATCTTTCCCTTAAATTTTATTGCATTGATCATTTTACGCCCGTTTAACTGGCGTGAATGGACGGTGCATATACTCGGTTTACTAACGCCGTTGTATATATATGTTGGCGTTTGCTATTTAACCTCCACGGATGCGTTTGCTGTTTTCAGTATGATGAAAGAAGCAACCTCCTCCGCTCAAAAACCTGTTCTTTCAGAGTATTATATGGCTATCATTTTTGTTTCACTTCTGGCGATTGTATTTGCGCTCATACATTATGTAGGAAAGGGCTTCGGAGGAAAAGTAAAAACAAAAAAAACAAAATATATTTTGCTTTGGATGCTCTTACTTTGTTTTATCATGTTGTTTTTTGAGCAAATGTCGGATATGATTTTGTTGCCATGCATCATCCCGTTGAGTATTATCATTGGCGATTATTTATCGGAAATAAAACAATTAAAAATTGCCAATACTTTAATGATTTTATTTATTGGCGGTTTCGCCATTATTTATTTACATGCCTTAGACATTATTTAACCTTTTTGTTAAAAAAATACGCTTATCCTTTAACCGGATTTATCTACTTTTGTAAAACGTTTTTAAAATTAATATTATGAAATTTGGAGTTGTTGTTTTTCCCGGGTCAAATTGTGATGAGGATATGGTGTATGTATTGCGCGATATCATGAAACAGGAGACAGTGAAGCTTTGGCATAAAAACACGGACCTGGAAGGATGCACGCACATTGTATTACCGGGAGGTTTTTCTTACGGAGATTATCTGAGAAGCGGTGCTATTGCCCGATTCTCGCCAATCATGACCAGCATTATGAAGCATGCTGAAAATGGAGGTTTTGTTTTTGGCGTTTGTAACGGCTTTCAAATCTTATGTGAGAGTGGTTTATTGCCGGGCGCTTTGTTACACAATAACAGCCGTAAATTTATTTGCAAAAACGTATTCATAAAAGCTGATGCAACCAATACGGTTTTAACTAATTCCGTTCCTGCGAAAGCCCTTAAAATCCCTATTGCTCATGGCGAAGGAAAATATTTTGCGGATGCAGAAACACTGGCCGCACTGAACAAAAATGGGCAAATTATTTTCAGATATTGTGATGAAAACGGAAATATGACACCGGAATCCAATCCAAACGGAGCAACTGAGAACATTGCGGGGGTTTGTAATACGACTAAAAATGTATTTGGAATGATGCCTCATCCGGAAAGAGCCGCGGATGAATTATTATCCAATACGGATGGCAAATTTCTGTTTGAAAGTATTTTAAAGGCCGCCATGGTTAACGCATAAAGTACCACATTTAAGGTATAATCAAAAAGCAGATAAAAACGTACTTTTATCTGCTTTTTTTATGCAAACACTCGATACCTTAACGCTGGGACAAACAGCCACCATAATTGACTTTACCGATGATTTCTTGTCGCTAAAGTTTATTGAAATGGGCTGCCTGCCCGGCGAAAAAATTAAGCTGTCCAACATTGCCCCCCTTGGCGATCCTATTGCCATTGAGGTTTCAGGATACCTTTTAAGTCTGAGAAAAAAAGAAGCAGCAACGATTGTTGTAAAAGTAATTCCTGAAAATACGGTTGAATCCTGTGTCATCTAATAGTCCTCATATTTCCGTCGCACTTATTGGTAATCCAAATAGCGGAAAATCTACGCTGTTTAATTCTTTAACCGGATTAAACCAAAAAACCGGCAATTATGCAGGGGTTACAGTTGATAAGCATTACGGGTCGTATAAATTCAAGGGCACTGATTATCAGATTACGGATTTACCGGGTACCTATAGTTTATATCCCAAATCCATTGATGAAAAAGTTGCCTGCAAAGCGATACTGAATGAAAAAGACCCTATTGATGTGGTTATCATTGTGGTGGATTCCTCAAACCTGAAACGTCATCTTTTGCTCACCACCCAGGTGATTGATTTGAAAAAGCCGTGTGTGTTGGTTTTAAACATGATTGATGAAGCTGAAAAAAGCAATATCACTATTTACAAAAATGAGTTGGAAAAACTGTTTGATGTGCCTGTTATTGCCGTTAATTCCAGAAGCAAACAAGGCATTCACGAACTGAAAGAAGCCATCATTCAGGCAAAAATTTCGGATTCCATATTTTACAATTTTGAAAAACAAAAGCAATTATTACCCGACAGCAATTCGTATAAAAAGATTGTAGAATCCCAATTCCTGGAAAACACATCCGGCATTAAAGAATTTGAACTGGCCGACAACATCCATCGTTTCTCGAAAATAAATTACATTGTTGCAAAATGCCTAAAGCAACCTGAACAACTTGACAAAAGCCTCACGCAAAAGCTGGATGCTTTCTTTACGCATAAAATATTCGGCTTTGCTTTCTTCTTTTTTATTTTATTTGTTATTTTTCAATTCATCTTTTTTGTGGCAGAATATCCGATGACACTTATCGAGGAAGGGTTTGCGCAAATGATGAACTTCACAGCTAATGCTTTGCCGAAAGGACAACTGAATGATTTGATCGTGAATGGAATTTTAGCCGGTTTGAGTGGCATCGTTATTTTTATCCCACAAATTGCGCTGTTGTTTCTTTTCATTGCCATATTGGAAGACACCGGTTATATGGCAAGAGCAAGCTTTATTCTGGATAAACTGATGCGGCGTTTTGGTTTAAATGGTAAATCAGTTATCCCGATGATTAGCAGTGTGGCCTGCGCGGTTCCTTCTATCATGAGCACACGCACCATCACCAATTGGAAAGACCGGATAATAACCATTCTTGTCACGCCGTTAATCAGTTGCTCGGCGCGTTTACCGGTTTATACCTTGCTAATCAGCATCATGTTTGCGGGTAAACAGTCTCTTGGCTTTTTCAATTACCAGGGAATGGTGTTAATGGGCATGTACCTGTTAGGCTTTGCAGCAGCATTGTTAGCTGCGGTTGTTTTAAAATATGTATTAAAAACAACCGAAAAAAGTTATTTCATCATGGAGCTTCCCGTGTACAGAAAGCCGCAATGGCAAACAGTAACCATGCTGGTGTTAGGTAAAGTAAAAGTGTTTTTGTTTGACGCGGGAAAGATCATATTAGCCATTTCTATTGTGTTATGGTTTCTCACATCCCATGCGCCATCCGATAATTTAAACCAAATAGAAAATAACTATAAAGTTGCTATTTCTGCAGCTCCCAACGATAGTTTAAAAACGAGCCTGGAGGCAAAAATGCAATCCGAAAAACTGGAAGCATCTTACGCCGGTATTCTAGGAAAAAAAATGGAGCCTGCGATTAAACCACTTGGCTTTGATTGGAAAATCGGCATTGCTTTAATTACGTCGTTTGCGGCTCGCGAAGTGTTTGTAGGTACGATGGCTACCATATACAGTAGTGGTGATTCAGATAATACAGAAACGCTAAGGGAAAAATTGATGGCAGAAAAAAATTATGAAACACAGCAACCGGCCTATTCTAAAGCGGTGTGCTGGTCATTATTAATTTTTTATGTGTTCGCCATGCAATGTATGAGCACCCTGGCAACAACTTACCGCGAAACCAAACACTGGAAATGGCCCGCCATTCAATTGGTTTTCATGACAGGGCTAGCTTACGTTTCATCGCTTTTGGTGTTTCAGATTTTAAGCTGATTTCCAACGATCACAAATTGATTTTTTTGTCTTAAATTTAAAAACAAAAATTAATCAATTATGTATTCTCTACTTCTCCATCAATCTATTATTGCTGCTGTTTTAGCCGGTAAAGAAATTTTAGAAGTGTATGATACAAAATTCAATGTTGAGTATAAGGAAGATAAATCACCTTTAACCCTGGCCGACAAAAAGGCCAGTGAAAAAATAATTGAAGAACTGGAAAGGTTTAAAATTCCGGTATTAAGCGAAGAAGGATTTCACGATAATTTTGAAACGCGAAAAACCTGGGATAAACTCTGGATCGTTGACCCCTTGGACGGCACAAAAGAATTTGTAAAACGCAATGGAGAATTTACGGTAAACATTGCCCTGGTAGAAGATAACGTTCCGAGTACTGGCGTTATATATTCCCCTGTTTTTAAAGACCTTTACTTCGCCGCAAAAGGGATGGGAGCCTTTAAAATCCAAAAAGATGATTTTGTTTCTTTTATTGACAGGATCCAAACCTCAACGCTTGAGGAATTATTACAAGTTGCAAAAAAACTTCCCATAGTAACATCCAAAAAAAATTATGTGGTCGTTGCAAGCCGTTCTCATATGAGTAAAGAAACGTACGAGCATATCGAAAATCTGAAATTAAAACATAAAGAAGTGGATATCGTTACAACCGGAAGCAGTATCAAAATGTGTTGGGTAGCAGAAGGTGTTGCTGATGAATACCCGCGTTTCGGTCCTACCATGGAATGGGATACTGCCGCCGGACAGGCTATCTTGCAGGAGTCAGGCGCAAGCCTGATTGATTATATTTCTCAACTACCAATGACATACAATCGCGAAAATTTATTGAATAATTGGTTTATTGCAAAGAGAAATTAATCTCTTTTTGAATAATACTGTTTACTTCTTCTGCCTGAAAAAGAATCATCGCATGTGAACCATTTTCAATTGTATAATGAGGATTTACACATTTATACCATAAAAGCTTGTCGGCATTTCCGTGAATATGGACAGCATTTTCAGGTAACTCCTTATTGTTCCATGAAACAATGATGTGAATACAATACTTAAAATAATTCTCCGTCATGCTATCCACCATTCCTAAAAAGTCCGGGATATAGGCCTTTCCAAATCCGATCAACCAGCGGCCCTGGTATGCCATTTTTCGATGATTTGTTTCGCTGATGAACTTGTAAAGCGGAATGTGTTTCATTAAACGAATAAACCAGGGAAGTTCTTCTCTTACTTTAGAAGTAGAAACTAAAAAAACTTTTTGCGGTGAAATTATTTTTGACAACTCTGTACAAAGCATTCCTCCAAACGACACTCCCAATAAACAAAACGGAATATTCGTGTTGATCTGCGGTAAAAATTTACGGGCATATGATTGCATTGTGTCCTTCTTTTCAGGCATCGGCCATTGCAGCACAATGATTTCAACATCGTTAATTTGAGTGTTTACATAAAGCTTATCGGTTGTACCTAATCCGGGAATCGCGTAAATAACCATAAAACAAAGGTAAATCATGTGTTCCGACAAGCCTAAATTCACAAAATAACAAATGTTAAATTTCTGTGGGTTAATAACTTTTTACACCGATTCTCGTTATCGCATTATATTTGTTTTCAATTAAAATATAAATGAAATGACTGTAGAAATGGCTTTAGAAAATATCACAACGGAAATAAAAAACGACGTGTTGATTATCACTATCAACCGACCCGATAAATTAAACGCATTAAACAAACAAACCATTGAAGAACTTCATGAAACATTTGTTGATGCTGAAAATGATAAAAACATCCGCGCTTTAATTATTACCGGTTCAGGGCAGAAGGCATTCGTTGCTGGCGCTGACATTGCTGAGTTTGCCAATTATAGTGTAGAGGAAGGAAAACAATTAAGCTCAATCGGGCACTTCAAAATATTTAATTTTATTGAAAATTATTCTAAGCCGGTTATCGCTGCAGTAAATGGCTTTGCGTTGGGCGGTGGATTAGAATTGGCTATGGCTTGTCATATCAGAGTGGCCAGCTCCAATGCTAAAATGGGTTTACCGGAAGTTAGTTTAGGAGTTATTCCTGGATACGGCGGAACACAACGCTTAGCACAATTAGTAGGGAAAGGGAAAGCATTTGAAATGATTGTGACTGCTGATATGATTAATGCAGAAGATGCTTATAAATGGGGATTAGTTAATTATGTAACTACACAGGAAGATTTATTAACCAAATGCTTTGAAATTACTTCTAAAATAAGCTCAAAGTCTCCTGTAGCTGTGAGAACAGCCATCAGAGTAATCAATGCGGGCTATAACAACAAGCAAAACGGATATGAAGTTGAAATTGAAGAATTTGGAAAAAGCTTTGCAAGTGGCGATTTTAAAGAAGGCGTGACTGCTTTTTTAGAAAAACGTAAGGCGCAATTTCCAGGGAATTAATTATAAACTTAATTTAAAATAGTATGTCAGTTACCCGACCATTCAATTTCAAAAAATGGATTGATGAAAACAGAGATCTGCTAAAGCCACCGGTGAATAATAAAGTGGTTTACAAAGACACTGAATTTATCGTAATGGTGGTTGGTGGCCCAAATTCAAGAAAAGACTATCATTTCAATGAAAGTGAAGAGTTTTTCTACCAGTTGGAGGGAGATATTAAGGTAAAATTACAAATTGACGGGAAATCGGAAGAATTTGATATCCGTGAAGGTGACATCTTTTTATTACCTCCAAAAATACCTCATAATCCGGTAAGGTTTGCCAATACCATTGGTTTAGTCATGGAGCGACGCAGAAGAGAGGGTGAAATGGATGGCCTGATGTGGTTTTGTGAAAATTGTAATTCTAAACTGTATGAAGAAAAATTCGTTTTAAACGATATCGCCTCTCAGTTTCAGGGTATATTTTCGAAATTTTACAATTCTAAAGAATTACGAACTTGTGGGTCCTGTGGACATATAATGGAGCCTCCTCCAATTATTTCCTGAGTTTGTCTAAATTACTTCGTAGAAGTACAGTTTTAGCGAGTAAATTTGTCGTTTTTTAGTTGATTTTGCTTTAACTTTATTGCAAATAATTAAACAATGAACAAATTACTAACATTTGTATTTATATTTTTAGCGTTTTTTGCTAAAGCATCCCATATATCAGGTGGTCAAATTACCTATCAGTGTTTAGGAAATAATCAATACCAGGTAAAACTAACTTATTTCTGGGACTGCGAGGGAGGCTTTAATCCCGGAATCTCACAAAACATAAATGTGGATGGATGCGGAACCGCGCTCACCATGGTTGTGAATCAAAGTACACTTACTCCCGGTGATGGTGTTCCGGCAGATGGTTTATGTCCAGGAAGCACGTCCACCACTTGTAAAAAAAGAATTGAATACATCGGAACCATTACACTTCCTTCTGCCTGCAACAATTGGGTCTTTTCAATAGGTAGTTGTTGTCGTGGCGGGAATATCACCAATATTTCCGGCGGAACTTCTGCGAGCTATTATCACATGGCCTCTTTGAATAACACTTCTGTTACCTGCAATAATTCCCCGGATATTACCATTGGTACATTGCCGAATTTTTGTGTTAACCAGCCTGCCTGTTTCAATCTTGGGGCAACTGAACAGGATGGCCATACATTAAGTTATGCTTTTGTAAGCGCGTATCAAACAGCAACAACCTTTGTTACTTACAATGGCGGTTATACAGGTGCAGTTCCTATGACAGGAATCACAATCGACCCTGCAACCGGACAGGTTAATTTTACACCAACTACCATCGGTGACTTTGTAATCACTGTTCAGATTACTGAAAAAGACGCAAACGGAAATATCATAGGCACGATTATGCGTGACTTTCAGGTTATTGTCACAAACTGCAGCAACCAAACCGTTACCTGCGGCCAGGGGGCGATTACTAATGTAACCTCAGGAACAGCTCCTAGCGGAAATACTTTACAGATTTGCGAAAATATTCCTTTTTGTTTTGATGTTCTGTTTACGGATCCAAATGTTGGGGATTCTGTAAAAGTAAGTTCTCCAAATATGTCAACCACCCTACCAGGATCTTCCATGGTGATGACTTATACTCCCGGAACAAAAAATACGGTAAAAGCTACCATTTGCTGGACTCCTCCTGCTGGAAGCTCAGGATTAAATACAAGTTTTGTTCTTGTTGTAAAAGATAATGCATGTCCGGTTCCCGGCACACAAATTCTTAATTATTTTATTGATGTTTTACCCGCTACAAGCGCCGGGCCTGATAGAACTATTTGTGGGCCTCAGGCTGCATCGGTTACAGCTACCGGTTCTTCAACAGTATTTGCCTGGTCTGATTTAGCAGGAAATCCTATTCCGGTGGGCGCGGCCTTCAGTTGCAATCCTTGTAAAAACCCAGTTATTAAACCTGCTGTTACTTCCACTTATGTAGTGACAAATGTGGGTGGTGGCGCAAACTGTAAAAACAAAGATACCATCATCATCAATATAGTTCCTGATTTTAGTTTAACGGCAAACGTCGTTTCATCAAACGGGTGTCTGAATTCAGCAGTTCAATTCACCAGTAATGTTTCCCCTTCGGGATCATATTCTTATACCTGGAGTCCTTCTGCACCTTTAACATCTACTAACACGGCTAATACAAGCGCCATATACTCAACGGCTGGAACTTATAATTACACCTTAACGGCTGTCAGTTCTCTTGGATGTACAAAACAAACCGCTAACATCGCTTTTACGGCTAATCCTGTAGTAACGCCACAGTTTACGGTAGTTCCTACAAATACAACAATTTGCAATGGTGCGGTGCCACTTTCTATTTCCTTTGGATCGGGACCTCCGGCAGCATGTGGTTTGGCAACATCCGGTTGTGCAGTAACTAATACCGTCCAGGTAGGAACAGCAACCACAGAAGGTTCTTCAGCGGTTTATACTCCTTATGGTGGTGTATGGGAAAGTCAAAAAGCTCAATATTTATTTACAGCGGCCGAATTAAATGCAGCGGGTATTGTAGCCGGAAAACTGAACCGGTTAGCATTTAAGGTTACTAATTTAAATGGTAATGATAATACTTTCGAAAACTTTACCATAAAACTTAAATGTGTATCGTATGCTGCTTTACCTACAACAACAATGGATAACACAGGATTAGTGCAAGTGTTCAATCCTACAACTGTAACCGCAGTAGTGGGATGGAATACCTATAACTTTGCCCAGGCATACGAATGGGATGGAACCAGTAACTTATTGGTGGATGTTTGTTGGTGGAATCCCGACTGGGATGGAAATCTTTCCGTGGAATATTCTACACTTGGGTTCACTGCGTCTAAATATGTAAACGATGATAATTTTGATCAATGTCCTTTGACTACAGTTGATGCCTCGGGTACACAAAGACCGAATATTCGTTTTGGTAATTGTTCTTCAACACCACCATCCTCTTCTTTTACTTATAGCTGGTCTCCTGCTGCGGGCTTGAGTAGTACTACTGTTTCAAATCCAACAGCCAATATTACTGCCAGCATGGTTTATTCAGTTGTGGTTACGCCAACCGCGGCAGCAACCTGTTCTAATGTCGGAACAACCAGCCTGACGCTCGTTAGTGCAGTGGCTCCCTCCATTACTGCAGTTTCTGCCAGATGTTCAAATGCGTCATCCTTTTCATTAACAGCAACGCCAGCCGGAGGTACATGGAGTTTAACAGCCTCAACTTCCACTGCCGGAATATTTACTCCTTCACTGGCGGCTATTGGCAACAATACCGTGACATACTTATATGGAGGAGCAGGATGTATGCAAACAACAACAGCTGTTGTCACTGTCGAAAGATATGTGCCATCGACAATTAGCGGGACAATCGCTCCGATTTGTTTACCCGGTTCAACACTCAATCTGTCAACAGCCCTTAGTACCTCAACGTTAGGAGCAGGAACCTGGGCTGGGAATGGAGTAAGCGGAACAACCTTCGATCCGGTTGCGGCAGGTGTTGGAACCCATACCTTAACGTACAATACCAGTTCGTCTCCAACGGCGAGTTTGTGTCCATCATCCAGTACAATTGCAGTAACAATTAACTCTGTGGTACAACCAACCATCACCGCTGTTGGTCCTTTTTGTACAAACGCATCTTCGCTTACTGTTGCAGCTATGCCGACAGGTGGAACATGGCTTGGTAGCGGAATAAGCGCATCGGGAGTTTTAAGCCCATCCATTGCAGCTGTCGGAAATAATACTTACACGTATACAGCTGGCTCTTCAACCTGTTCGGCTTCAGGAACAACGACGATCTCGATTGAAAGATACGTTCCATCTACAATAACCGGGGCGATTAGTCCACTTTGTATTTCAGATCCTGCGGTCAACCTGTCAACAGCACTCAGCACCTCTACTCTTGGCGTGGGTATCTGGAGCGGAAACGGAGTGTCCGGAACAGGATTTAATCCAGCTACTGCTGGTGCGGGAGTGCACACCTTAACCTATAGCACAAATTCTAATCCTACCGCGAGCTTATGTCCTTCTTCCAGCACAATAAACTTAACGGTAAACTCTGTAACACAACCTACTATTTCGGCAGCTGGTCCTTACTGCGACAGTTTTTCACCTCAGCAATTAACGGTTAATCCTGCAGGAGGTACGTGGAGTGCCGCTAATGTTGCAACCAGTGTGTCAAGCTCAGGTTTATTTTCTCCGGCGTCAAGTTTACTCGGCACCAACAAAATTTACTACACACTGACCAATGCACCGTGTTCAAAAAAAGATTCAGTTAATATTACAGTTGTCCATTTTATGCCGGCTACAATTACCGGGGCATTAGGACCATATTGTATTTACGACCCGTCGGTTAATTTACAACCAACGGCGCAGTTCACCGGAGGTGTTTGGTCCGGAAGCGGAGTAAGTGGTTCATCTTTCAGTCCTGCGGCTGCCGGTGCAGGAAATCAGATAATTACATACAGCACTGATCCGGCTCCGGCTGGTTTATGTCCGGATTCAGATAACTTAACTATCATTGTGAATCCAAAACCGGTTGCCAATGCGGTTCCTAATACCACCGTTGGTTGTACTCCTGTCAGTATAGATTATTCAACAACTACCGTTAATTTAGGAACGGCAATCTGGGATTTCGGTGACGGAACTCCTAAAGACACAGGCTTATTAATTACTCATGTGTATTATATTCCCGGAACCTACACTGCGACGTTATACTATACCGATCCTGCAGGCTGTAAAGACACAACCGTTGCAAGCAGCGGTATTACAGTAAACGTTCTGCCTGTTGCCTCTTTTGATCCTTCGGTCATTGAAACGACAGTTGTTGACGGACAGGTTGAATTCACAAACCAATCTACTGTTTTAGCAAACAATACATATGCCTGGGATATCGGTGGATTATATGGTAGTAACCAGGTTAATGAATCCTATCTTTTTCTTAACTCAGGTGACTATGTGGTAACCCTCACGGCAACTACAGTTGATGGGTGTACGGATGACACTTCGGTTGTTATCAAAGTTAATCCTGATGTAGTAATGTATGTTCCAAACGCTTTTACCCCGGGAGCCGATGGATTAAACGATGTGTTCCAGGTATTTATACCGCCAAGTGGTGCTGATTATTCAACCTATAGCATCATCGTGTATGACAGATGGGGTGAATTAATTTTCCAGTCTACCGACATTACACAACCATGGAATGGTGCTAAGAATAATTCCGGCCCGGTTTTAACACAAGGAGTTTACATTTGGAAAATTCATTTCCAGGATGAAAAAAAGAGACATTATGAAAAGATGGGACATGTTTCACTTCTACGCAAATAATTAAAATCAAAATGTTTAAAGCTCTGCTGATAAATCAGCAGAGCTTTTTATTTTATAAGATACATTAGTGTCATGGAAAAAAAAGAAAAATTCATACAATCAATTACAGAAGGATATAACTCTAAGGGTGATTTTATAATAATGGGTTCCGCGCTTTTCGATGGTAATCCGGAAAAAAAAGCGCTTGTAAAACTACCTCTAAAAACCCTCAACCGCCATGGACTAATTGCCGGAGCTACCGGAACAGGGAAAACAGTGACTTTGCAAATAATCGCAGAGAACATGTGCGAAAAAGGAATCCCCGTATTACTGATGGATTTAAAAGGAGATCTAAGTGGAATTGCCAGGCCGGGTGTTACTAATGAGAAGATTACAGAACGACATAATGCTATTGGAATTCCATTTGAACCAAAAGAAACACCGGTGGAGTTCCTTACCTTATCAAAAGAAAATGGTGCTAAATTAAAAGCAACCGTTAGCGAATTTGGACCTGTGCTTTTCTCAAAAATATTAGATCTCAATGAAACACAAAGCGGCATCGTTGCTATTATTTTTAAATACGCGGATGATCATCAATTGCCGTTACTGGATTTAAAAGATTTTAAAAGCCTCTTAAACCATGTAACAGGCGAAGGGAAAGAAGAGATTCAAAAAACCTATGGTAATGTTTCAAAAGCATCGGCCGGAACTATTTTAAGATCCATCATCGAATTGGAATCGCAGGGAGCTGAAGCTTTTTTTGGTGAACGGTCTTTTGAAGTTTCGGACTTAGTGCGATTGGATGGGCACGGGCGCGGCATTGCATCTATTCTGCGTTTAACAGACATTCAGGACAAGCCAAAACTCTTTTCTACATTTATGCTCTGTCTGTTAGCAGAAATATACCAGTCGTTTCCGGAGGCCGGAGACCTGGAAAAACCGAAACTATGTGTATTTATTGATGAAGCTCACTTAATCTTTAAAGAAGCCTCTGATGCGCTCCTGGATCAAATAGAATCCATTATTAAACTTATCCGGAGTAAAGGCGTAGGCATTTATTTCTGTACGCAAAATCCTTATGATATCCCCGACGCAGTTCTCTCGCAATTAGGTTTAAAAGTTCAACATGCCCTGAGGGCTTTTACGGAAAAAGACAGAAAAGCTATTAAGAAAACTGCCGAAAATTACCCCGTTTCTGAATTTTATAAAACAGATCAACTCCTTACTAGTCTTGGGATAGGACAAGCACTGATAACGGCATTAAATGAAAAGGGTATTCCGACTCCACTCGCGGCCACACATTTGAGAGCGCCAATGAGCAGAATCGGCATTCTTTCACCGGATGAAATTCAACAAATTGTTTCAGCCAGCGCCATCGCTAAAAAATACAACGAATCCATTGACCGGGAAAGCGCTTTTGAAATGTTAAGTAAAAAATTAAAAAGTCTGGACGCCGAAGAAGCTGTAAAACCAAAAAGCACTAAAGAAGAAAAAAGCACCATTGAAAAATTAAGTGAAAATACCATGGTGCGACAGGTCGGCAGAACAGTTATGAAAGAGGTGGCCAGGGGACTACTCGGCGTACTGGGATTGGGGGGTAACAAGAAAAAAAGCAGTTGGTTTTAAAGCAAAAAACAAAAAATAATACTCTTTTTTTGTACAATATGATCGCAAAAATCCCGTTCTTGGTAGTATAACTAAACCCCTATGCTTCCTGCAATCTGGCATCGCTATATTTTTTTATTTGGAATTATTGGTTTAGCCTGCGGAATGTTATTTGGAACAGTTCCAACAAGCATCCCCCAAATTATATTAGCCGCTAACTGGCTCCTTGAAAAAAATTTTTCGGAAAAAATATACCGGTTAAAAACCAATAAGATTTTTCTGACCATTATCACTTTGTATCTGCTGCACATCATTGGTATGCTTTATACCGAAAATACCCAACAGGGCTTGAATGATCTCAGAAATAAACTTCCTTTATTAAGCCTCCCAATTATCCTTTTTTCGACTCAACCTTTGACTTCAAAAGAGTTTAAGTTGCTGTTTAATTTTTTCTTTTTAAGCGTATTAGTCAGCACGGTCTGTTGCTATTTTGTATATGCAGGTTATACCAAGAAAATAATTATTGATGTTCGAAATGCCTCAGTTTTTATGTCTCATATTCGTTTTTCTTTATTTATCGCTTTTACGATAATAGCTCTTGCCTATTATTTTATGAAGGAAAATAAATTAATTCTAAAGCTGCTCTACATCATAACATCCTGCTGGCTTCTCTACTTTATGTATAAGCTGGAGATGGCCACCGGCTTTTTGTGTTTATTAATCACTACCGGAATCCTGGTTTCTTCTCTTGGTTTAAAACGTTTAAACAAAACCATTGCACTCGGTTTAGGTATAGTACTGGTAGTATCTTTTGGCTTAGTGATTAACCGGGGTGTATCCGGTTTGAAAATGTTTGAACCATTACCTGCCAGCGCATCAAATCAGATTCTTGAAAAGAATATCAACGGACGTGGTTTTTATCATGACACGAGATCTAAAGTAGCAGAAAACGGGAATTTGATTTTTATTAATATTAATTCCTTTGAGCTTGAAAAAGAATGGAACGAGAGAAGTGCTATTAAGTTTAATGAGCTTGATAGAAAAGGTAACGAAGTTAAATTTACGGCATTGAGATTCCTTGCCAGTAAAGGATTAACCAAAGACTCTCTGGGAATCGCATCTTTATCTCAAACGGAAATTACAGCCATAGAAAACGGAAATACGAATTACAAATACAATATCAACAGTGGCTTAATTTCAAAATGGAGAGGTTTGGTTTGGGAGTACGCAAAATATAAGCGTGGCGAAAATCCATCGGGCCATACGCTTACAATGAGGCTCGAATTCTGGAAAAACGCTACGTATATCATCTATATGAATCCTGTTTTTGGGGTTGGCACCGGTGATATACAAGACGCCTTTAACGCCATGTATGATCAGACAAAATCAAAACTGGATCCGGTGTGGAGATTACGTTGTCACAACCAATACCTTGCTATTACAGTCGCGTTTGGAATGTTAGGACTCCTCCTGTTTTTATTTTACCTGTTTTACCCTGCCATTATTCTTAGAAAAAAACTTCATTACCTGTATTGGCCCTTCTTAATCATTGCCCTGTTATCGTTTGTTACGGAGGACACGCTGGAAACCCAGGCAGGGGTAACTTTCTTTATCTTCTTCCAGGTCTTGTTTTTATGGTTAGCTTCCTTCCAAACAAATACTGATCTTAGAAATCAGGATTAATCAAGGTAAAATTTTAGTCCTCAAATCATTTCTTTGTACCTGAGTTTAAACAGAAAATCTACAAAGTTTATGGAAGAAACTCATCTAAATCGATAGCAAATTCAGGCTTTCTACAACTTTAAAAAAAACATTTGGTAATTTATCTGGAATTCTACTTTTCCCTTTTTGTTGAATTATATTCGTTGAAAATCAACTAACATTAAACGAAATATGAAGACAAAAACTTACTTTCTATTATGTGCCGCAACACTACTAAGCGGCTCTATGATTTCACAAACCGCACAAAGAAGTTGCGGAACTATGCAGTATTTAGAGTATTTAAAAACTCAGGATCCTCAATTAGAAAACAGAATGTCGATGATTGAGCAACAAACCGCTTTGCACGAACAAAACCAATCGACAATGAAAGCTATGGGTACCGTTGTTAATATTCCGGTGGTTGTTCATGTACTATATAATACAACGGCACAGAATATTTCCGATGCACAGATTAAATCACAGATTGATGTACTAAATGAGGACTTCAGAAAATTAAATGCTGACCGGGTAAACACACCTTCCGCGTTTTCCGGTTTAGCCGCAGACGTAGAAATAAATTTCTGCCTTGCATCTAAAACTCCAGCCGGAGCTTCAACGACGGGTATCGTTAGAAAAAGTACCACTAAAACTTCATTTACTGATGACGCAGTCAAATATTCTTCTTCAGGAGGAGATGATGCCTGGAACACAAGTAAGTATTTGAATTTATGGGTTTGTAACCTGGGCGGAGGACTATTAGGATATGCACAGTTTCCGGGAGGCCCCGCTGCGACGGATGGAGTAGTTGTGTTATATTCTGCATTTGGCAGAACAGGAACACTTTCGGCACCATACAATAAGGGAAGAACAACAACTCACGAGGTTGGCCACTGGCTGAATCTTCGTCACATCTGGGGCGATGCAAGTTGCGGAAGCGATCTGGTAAATGATACTCCGACACAACAAACATCTAATTACAGCTGTCCCTCATATCCTCACAAAACCTGTTCTAATACAACCAGTGGTGACATGTTTATGAATTACATGGATTATACTGATGATGGTTGCATGAACATGTTTTCTGCCGGACAAAAAACTCGTATGCAGTCTTTATTTACCTCCACCGGTGCACGTTATGGCCTGGTAAGCTCAACAGGCTGTGGCGCAGTTACGTCTCCTACAACGACCCCTGCTCCAACAGGTACTTCCAATACATTAACAATCGGAAACGGTACAGGAACAACAACAACGCCTTATGGAACTTACTATATGGATGAAAAGGTTCAGTACATTATCAGCAAAGCAGAATTAGTGTCAGCAGGATATTCATCCGTTAATAAGATCATAAAATCATTAGCGTTTAATGTAGCTACCGCCAGTACGCAAATGATGAATGGTTTTACTATTAAATTAAAACACACGACAGCAACCTCATTCAGCAGTACTTCCTTTTTAAGCAATACAGGAATGACGACTGTCTATTCAGCTAATACGACAGCTTCAGCAGGATGGAAAACGCATACTTTTTCAACTCCTTTTACTTATAACGGAACCGATAACCTGTTAGTAGAAATTTGTTTTGATAACAGCGCTTATACAACAGATTCTAAAGTTTATTATTCATCAACAGGCACCTATAATACGTTGTATCTGAGGTCTGATGTAACAGCCGGTGGAACCTGCGCGAATACTACAGGAACCAGATCTTATAACCGCCCGAATATGAGATTTGTCTTCTCGTCCACAACAAACTTTATGTTTACACAAGACAATGAAGAACTAGCCTATGATAATGGATCTGCATTAAGAACAATTCCAAAAGACAACCTCATCGATTTCCAGTTGGCACCAAATCCAGCGTCTACTGTTTTAAAAGTGACCTATCATGTTGAAACCGAAAATGCTAATGTGGCCATCAAATTGTATAACATCATGGGAAAATTAGTTGCCGAATTTACTCCTGAAAATAATGAAACCGGTAATAATACTTTTGAAATCAACATGAGTGACAATGCAGAAGAATTACCTTCCGGAGTTTACCTTTGTTCTTTGTCGATTGATGACGAAATACAAACTAAAAAGTTCATGCTTATTAAATAAAAACTATTTGTTTGTTTAAAATGCAAGAAGCCATCCACTAACTAGCGGATGGCTTCTTGTTTATATAACATTTTGTAAAAAAGCTTTAATCGTTTAACTTCAAAACAGCCATAAAGGCGCTCTGAGGAATTTCGACATTACCAACAGACTTCATACGTTTCTTTCCTTCCTTTTGTTTTTCTAATAATTTACGTTTACGGCTGATATCACCGCCATAACATTTGGCGGTTACGTCCTTACGCATCGCGCTAATGGTTTCGCGGGAAATGATCTTCGCGCCAATAGCAGCCTGAATAGGAATTTCGAATTGCTGTTTTGGTATTAACTCTTTTAATTTTTCACAAATCTTCTTTCCAAAATGGTACGAATTACTTCTGTGAATCAAACAAGACAATGCATCTACAGGCTCTCCCTTTAATAAGATGTCCAGCTTCACTAAATCAGATTCTCTCATACCAATCGGATGATAATCAAAAGAAGCATAGCCTTTTGAAATTGATTTTAAACGATCGAAGAAATCAAATACAACTTCACCTAAAGGCATTTCAAAAACCAGTTCCACCCTATCGGCGGTTAAATAATTCTGAGTTACAATGATTCCACGTTTTTCAATACACAAACTCATTACAGGCCCAATATAATCTGATTTTGTAATGATGTTCGCTTTGATATACGGCTCTTCAATATAATTAATTCGGCCCGGATCGGGAAGATCACTCGGGTTGTTTACTTTCACAACTTCCCCGTTTGTTTGATAGGCAATGTAAGAAACGTTAGGAACTGTTGTGATAACGGTCATTTTAAACTCACGCTCTAAACGCTCCTGGACAATCTCCATGTGTAACATTCCTAAAAAGCCACAACGGAACCCGAATCCTAATGCCAGAGATGATTCCGGCTCCCAGGTTAAAGACGCGTCATTCAATTGCAGTTTTTCCATACTGTAACGCAACTCCTCAAAATCTTCTGTATCAACCGGATAAATTCCGGCAAAAACCATTGGTTTTACTTCTTCAAATCCGTGGATGCCTTCAGCACATGGCCTGTCAAAATGAGTGATCGTATCGCCTACTTTTACCTCTTTAGCTTCTTTGATACCCGAAATAATATATCCAACATCACCGGTACTCATGGTGTTCCGGGGTTCAGGTTTCAATTTTAATACGCCTATTTCATCGGCGTTGTATATGGAACCGGTATTAAAAAACTTTACTTTATCACCTTTCCTAATTGTTCCATTTAAAATTTTATAATATGCTATAATTCCCCTGAAACTATTAAATACGCTGTCGAAGATTAAAGCTTGCAGTGGCGCATTCGGATCACCGACAGGTGGCTTTACACGCTCAATAATTGCTGCGAGAATTTCTTCGATTCCCATACCGGTTTTACCACTTGCAGGAATAACATCACCACGTTCACAACCAATTAAATCAACAATTTGATCAGTAACCATTTCCGGCTCTGCACTTGGCAAATCCATTTTATTAAGGATCGGAATGATTGTTAAGTCATGTTCCAATGCTAAATACAAATTCGAAATTGTTTGCGCCTGAATTCCCTGGGCAGCATCTACAATCAACAACGCACCTTCGCAAGCTGCAATGGAGCGGGACACTTCGTAACTAAAATCTACGTGACCAGGCGTGTCAATTAAGTTGAGTACAAACTGTTCGCCTTTGTAGGTATAATCCATCTGGATTGCGTGGCTTTTAATAGTAATTCCGCGCTCCTTTTCCAGATCCATATCGTCAAGCACCTGTGCCTCCATTTCGCGACTGGTAATAGTTTTAGTATGCTCTAATAGCCTGTCGGCCAAAGTCGATTTACCATGGTCAATATGGGCAATAATACAAAAGTTACGAATGTTCTTCATTTAATATAAAATAAGTCTGCAAAGATACATTATTGGGCGCAAAAATAAGAATTGGCACAAAAAATATATAAAACAAAAAACGCCGCTGTTTCAGCGGCGCTTTATAGTAAATGGTTGTTTTTTAATTATTATTTCTGCGAATAACGGTTACATGTCCTACATAAGGATGTTTATTCCCAAGTATATCGTGAATCATTAATTTATAAATATAAACACCTTGCGGCGCAGGTTTAGATCCTCCTTTTACTGAGCCATCCCATCCCTTCCTGAAGTTATTGCTGGTAAATATATTTTCTCCCCAACGATCAAAAATATCCAGGCGGTAATTCTCTTCATCTATTCCCACTCCCAAAGGCTGGAAAATATCATTTGTACCGTTTTCATCCGGAGTAAACGTGTTTGGAATATATACAGCAAAGTCCGGTGTTATTTCAACGAGCTGGGATGCTATATCCCTACACCCATGAATGGTCATGGCAATTAAGTTCACTTTGTATTCTCCGACATAACTATAGCCATGACTTGGATTAACTGCAGTCGATGTGTTTGATCCATTTTGCGCGGCAGGGTCACCAAAATCCCAGTAATAGTTTGTAGCGCCTTGCGAAGTATTTACGAAATGAATATTAGGATCCAGGATTGAAGCTTTTAGCGGATCAGCGTAGAATGATGCGCTTGCCCCGGGATACACCTCTATAAAGTTTGGTTTGGTTAACGAATTTGAGCAATTTGTATTCGGATTAAACACGCTCAGCGTTATAGCGTATTTGCCGGAGTCTGCAAATGTAGTGTACAATGGTGATCCCTGGCCCAATCCATTTTTTCCATTTGTCCAGGTATACAAATCATTTGCTCCGTCGGGAATAGCCGTCAACGTCACGGACAGCGGCGCACAACCAATGCTTGGCGCTGTGAAATCCACGATTGGCAATTGGTTTACGTTTACCGTAAAAACTGCTGTGCCTTTAGGATTTGTACATTTATCATCAATCGTAACCGTGTACTGAGACTGAGAAGCACTTGCAGAACTGGTTAAAATTGAAATGGAGCTTGTCGCCATCGCGGAGAAGGTTTGTGCCGTGCTCCATGCAAAATTATAAGGTCCGCCGTTACCAGGACTTGATATCGTAGGGTATAATACCGCAACCTCACCGGCGCATTTTGTCACAGAAAAACCACTAATTGCCAATGAAGGTGTAACTGCTACGGAAATCACTTTAGGAGATGTGGAACATCCGTTGACATCTGTAGCCGACACAATATAGGAAGTGTTTACTGTTGGGAAAACAGTATGCGGACCGGCCCCGGTAAAGATACTAGGCGTCCAGGTGACGGTGTACCCCGGTGTACCTCCTGTTACAGGCGCACTGATTTGTGTTGATTCACCATAACAAATTGTCACGTTGGAAGATGGCATTATAACTAAAATATTCGGCGGCAGAACGTTTATCGGTTGGGTTACAGAGCAACCATAGCTGTCGATAATGGTTGCATAGTATAATCCAGGGGCAACGCCGGATACGCTCTGTGTTAACGCCGATGTAGTAACTGTCTGCGAAATAGGATTCGACCATACAACCTGGTAAGGAGCGGTTCCGGAAGCATAATTCACTGTAATCGTTCCATTTGGTATGCCAAAACATGTTGGCTTAGCAACGTTAGATCCTGTTATTACAGGTACCGGTGGGTTTGCTACAGTTACCGGTTGTGAAATCGAACAACCATTTCCGTCAACAATTGTTGCGGCCCAGTTTGTTCCAGCCGGCATATTGGTTGCCACAGAACCCGTTTGAACAGGACTTGTGTTCCAGCCAACATTATAAGGTATCGTGCCACCAACAACAGTAACAGTAGCAGAACCATTCGGATTTCCACAGGTTGCCGGTAAGGACACATAACTGGAAGTTAAAAGAGATGGTTGCGAGACGTTGTAGTTTGCTCCAATAGAACAGTTATTCATATCCGTTATTGCTAACGTGTAGCCTCCTGCCGTTAACCCACTTATAACAGGACTATTGGCTTGAGCCGGAGTCCATGTATAACTATAGGGAGGACTTCCGTTCTGAATGGTAACAGAAATCTGACCGTTATTACCTCCGTTACAGGATACAGGCGTAACACTTGAAGCCATTATCATCAAAGCCTGTGGTTGTGATATGGTTACTGATTGTGAAGTTGTACACCCATTGTTATCAGATACATTACATGTATATGTGTTAGCTCCTACACCAACCAGAACTGACGATGTTTGTCCACCGGGTGTCCATACATAAGAATAATTCGTTCCTCCTCCATTCACCAGCATCGTCGCACCTCCATTTGTAAATCCAAAACAGGACACATTCGTGAAGCTACTGATAGCACTAACCAATTGTGTTGGCTGTGTAATATCTACCGATGCAGTTCCAACACAACCTGCGGCATCCGTTACGGTAATATTTTTAATTCCCGCATTAAATGTTGAAACGTCAGCTGTTGTATATGAGGTTCCTGCCCACAAATAAGTGTATGGAATTACACCGCCTGTAACGGTCGTTGTAGCGGCTCCATTGGCGCCACCAAAACAACTCACGTTTGTTTGGCTAGTAACTGAAACTACAGGGCCGGCTATGTCATTTACCAAACCACTGGTGATCGCCTTACATCCGTTAAAATCGGTTACTGTAAAACTATAGGCTCCCGCAACAATACCATTGTTACATAAGGTTGTTGGCCCATTGCTCCATAAATTTGAATACGGAACGGTTCCTCCTCCAACAACTACACAAACTTTACCGTTTGCCTGTCCACAGTTTGAATTTGTGGGACTAGCCACGGCAGTTAATGGTGCTGGTTCAGTCAGTGTAAAGGTTATAACATTGGTACATGACCCATTTGAAGTAATGGTAACTGTATTATTACCTACACATAAATTACTAACTGAATTACCATTTTGTAATCCTGGCTGCCATAAAATCGAAGGCACTCCAACACCACCTGTAAAAGCAATATTACCCGTTCCATCACAAGCCCCATTACATTTTACGTTAGTTGTTGTTAATGTTGTCGTAAATGCAGCTGGTTCAATGATCGTTGCCACGGCTGTCGCAGTACAACCATTAGCATCTCCAACAGTTGCAGTATAAGAACCTGCGGTTAGTGTACTTGCAGTAGCTGAATTTCCTCCGGTTGGCGTCCACGTGTAGGTATGCGATCCTGTTCCTCCTCCCGGTGTAACAACAGCAAAACCGTTGTTTCCACCGAAACAGGTAACGCTACCTGTAGAAGAAATATTTGCCGTTACCTGCGTAGGTTGAGTGATGATTACTGATGAATTAGCTGTACATGAATTCTGATCGGTAGCCAATAAGTTATAGATGCCGGCACATAAACCAGTCGCCGTCTGAGTAGGAACAGGACTTGCTCCTCCTGTCCAGAGATAACTTACTGCGCCAACCGCATTTGTGGTTGATGCTACTGCTATAGCGTTACAGGCATTAAAACAAGTCACATTAGTTGATGTAATACTTGCTGCCATTGCCGGAGGATTTACTAAAGTCATACTTGAAGTAATTACACATCCGTTGCCATCCGTTACCGTCAATCCATAGTTACCGGCTCCAATTTGGTTACTTACTGCGCTGTTGCCGTTTGCTCCCCAACTATAAGTATAGCCTGGTGTACCACCTAACGCAGCTGCTGTACCGAAACCGTTAGCAGCTCCAAAACACTTTGGATTTGTTGGAGAAATAGTTACAGTTAACGCTGTTGGCTGGGTAATGGTAACACTGGTTGATGTCACGCATCCTGCCTGATCTGTTGCGGACACTGTATAAAGGCTGGCGCATAAGTTTGTACCCGATGGGGTTACCTGGCCATTGCTCCATGAATAAATATAGGGAGGCATTCCGCCTGAAACCGATGTGGTTGCAACGCCGTTACAGGTACCAAAACAGGCAACATTTGTCTGGCTGGTAATACTAATGGTTGGACCGGCTGTATTAGGAATAGTAACCGCTAAGGTCTGAAAACAATTATTAGCATCTTTCACCTGAATTGTATAAGTATTGGCTACAACCGGTGGTTGCACTGTTGTTGTTGATCCTGTAGTACTCCAGGTATAGGAATAAGCACCCGCTCCGCCTGAAGCGGTGATAGTAGCAGATCCATTTGCCTGCCCGCAGTTAGCAGGTGTTACAGATGAGGTTAAAGTAATGGAAGTTGGTTGGGTTACTGTGATACTTGCGGTGACTGTACAGCCATTCGCGTCCGTGATAGTACAGGAGTAATTTCCAATAGCTACGTTTGGTACAGTTGCCAATGTGCTGGCAAGTGTCGGCCAGGAATATGTATACCCGCCGGCGCCCCCACTTCCTGCAGCTGATACTGTACCAGTCGGTGTTCCAAAACATTTCACATTATTTGAATTCATAATGGCCGTTAAAACTGTCGGCTGGCTTAGCGAACCTGAAGTTGTAGATGTGCAACCGTAAAAATCCGTGATAGTGCAGGAATAAGTTCCGGGAGCCAAATTACTTGCCACGGCAGTTGTTTGCGAGCCCGGAGACCATAAATAAGTGAATGGAGCTGTTCCACCAGTAATACCGGCAGTCATCGTTCCGTTATTCGCGTTAAAACATGTGATATTTGTTGAGCCGGTTATGGCCGCTGTTCCTCCGGGGGTTATGCCTACAACAACCGGACTTGATATAACACATCCGTTTGCATCTGTTGCAGTTACTGTATAATTACCTGCAGCCACACTGTTAGAAATCGCTGCGGCCCCTCCTGTCGGACTCCATGTATAAGTGATTGTTCCTGTTCCACCTGTTACAGTTGCAGAACCTACGCCATTAGCTGATGTACAAATTGCATTTTGAGAAGATACGGAAATGCCCAAAGCTGTTGGCTGTGTAATCGTTACCGTTTGAGTAGACGTACATCCATTAGCGTCTTTCACACCCATTAAATAAGTACCTGCTGATTGATTGGCAAATACTGTTGAGGCCTGGTAAACCGCACTTCCGTTCAGGTTATAAGAATACGTTGGTGTTCCTCCAGCCCCAACGACATTAATTGTTCCCGTAGGAGTGCCAAAACATTTAACAGGTAATGAGCTTGCTGAAATGCTTACTGCCGGCGGTTCTGAAATCGTCACAGTTGTTGTAGCAATACAACCGGCAGCATCTTTCACCGCAATATTATAGGAACCAGCCGGTAGACCGGAAAAAACACCCACTCCTGCCGTTGGGCCAGCTATTAGTAATGGAGCAGTTAATGAATATGTGAAGGGCGCGCCTGCACCACCCGTTGGAATAGCGACAGTACATGAACCGTTAGCTAAGCCGAAGCAGGTTACATTAGAAAAACTGGTAACGGATGTTGTTGGACTTCCTAAGCTTATGACCGTAAACGGTACGGATAACGTACAGGTGTTTACATCTTTAACAATAACGGTGTGTGACCCGGCTGCGAGACTTGCTGTAGTCGCGCTGGTTGAAAACGCTCCTCCGTTAAAAGAATAACTATAGGTTGCTACACCGCCTGTCACCCCGGTAACAGTAGCGGTAGCATTCGATGTACCACAACTTGCGGTAGAAGCGTTAACTGTTGCGGAAGTTATCCCTGCAACAACACCAACACTAAACGTAGTGGTAAACGTACAGTTATTAAAGTCTTTAACGGTAATAGAGTGTGTACCGGATGCCAACGCAGAGTAAGTTGTTGCCGCAGAAAAAGATCCGCCATCTACACTATAGGTATATGCCGTTGTTCCCCCGGTTACTCCGGTTACTGTATAAGTTCCCGTTGCACCAGCACAACTTGCGGGTCCGGCTGTTCCGGAAATTGCAGTAGGGCCAGGTACGTTTACAATTGAAGTTGTTTTGGTAAATACACATCCATTGGCATCCTTTACGGTTACCGAATATGTTCCCGGTGCTAATCCTGTGGTCGGTGATGTCGCAGAAAAGGCGCCACCATTAATTGCATAACTATAAGAAGGTGTTCCTCCAACCGGGGTTCCGAATGTAAAACTACCGTTATTATTTCCGCAGGTCGCATTGGTGGGAGTGATGGTAATTCCTGTCGGACCAGGTGTCATGGTTAAGGTAGTTGAAACAGTGAACGTACAGGTAAAGTTATTTGTTAATGTAATAACTGGTGTTCCTGCTCCTAAACCGGTTACTGTTTGCCCGGATACAGACCCTAAAGAGCTTGTAAACCCGGTAATGGTTTGTGCACAACAAGAAGTATTATTTATAAATATTTGGCCATTGCTGCTTCCACAGGTAGGATTAGTTGCTGTTAACGTGGCCAACGGATTCGGATTAATGATAACCGTAGCCGTAGTTGTATTGACACATACCCCATTCACCACGGTGTGTGAAACTGTATAGGTTCCCGGTGCTGTAAAACTAACCGGACCGTATGTGCCTACCGTACTTGTTGAAGAAGCGGCTGGTGCTCCTGCAGTTGGAGAAAAAGAATACGTATGAGTAATTCCCGCGCCGGAAGAACCTGTATTATTGAAAGTAAAACTATTACCATTTAAACATTGTGTTCCTGCCCCGGTGAAAGTAGACGTTACTGTTCCCGTTGAAGTAATGGAAACAGTTTTTGTTATTGCACATAATCTGGAGTCTCTTACTAAAACAGTATAAGTGCCCGCGCTTAAACCCGTAGCGGATGCGGCCGAACCACCGGATGGCGACCAGGAATAAGTGTACCCTGGTGTTCCTCCACTCGCTGCTACACTGGCAGAACCCAGCGCAACACACGTGGCGTTTGTAGATGTAGGAGTGGCAGTTACCGAGGTTGGCTGGGTAATTGACACCGTAGTGGTTTTTACACAAGAACTCGCATCGGTAGTAACTAAGGTATAAACTCCGGCCGTTAATCCTGAAATCGTACTGGCTCCGGCTATGTTTGTTTGATCATTTGTATAACCTGCAGGTCCTGACCAGTTATAAGTATATGGCCCGGTTGCTCCTATAGGTGTAGCTGTTGCGGATCCGGTTGCTCCTCCATTACAGGTAACAGATGTTGAAGACATGACCGGCGGACAACATGCTGAATATGCAACAAAGGTCGTAGCCGGATCTCCACTACAACCTGCATCTTCCCATCCTCCGGATTCTCCGTCACCGCTTGTGTTAATGGTAAGTCCTAAATTTGCTCCCGGATTACACAGCGTAGAGGTTTTAACGGTAATACAAAAATTCCAAACAGACGCCGGAATATTAATAACCGAAGTTGTACCCCCGCTAAGTCCATCTCCAAAATTATTTCCGGGATCCGCATTTATAGCGCCCTCCCCGTTTGCCAAATCTCTGATGGATCTGTTAAAATAAAAGCCAGCTCCGAAAGTGTTACCGGTTGCGGTGCTCGTACATCCCCCCGGATAATACGCCCAACTTCCCGTAGATGGTGCATTTGCAGTAACTGCTGCTGGCGCAATTGTAGACAGATCCCATCCATTACCAAAGGCAAACTGAACACCATGCAGCCAGTTCGCGGCTGTTTGCTGGAATTTGTCAATATGAAAACAAAAAGTCACAGACTGTCCCGGATTATATTGACCATTAACCGGCAATGGATTAACGGATAATGTTCCATCTCTGAAACAATCATTACAATCTATATCATTATCAATATTAACTGTAAAGCTTGCGTCGGTAGAGGTTGGGTTATTGCCGCTTACCTGAATATAATAGGTTTGCCCAACATTCATTTGCTCTAAAGCGACTGATCCGTCCGTGCTACAGCCTACTGGCTGTAAGTTATTGCAGGCGCCTGTCCAAACACCAAAATGAACATTTGCATATCCCGCAATGCTTATGTTCACGATATTTCCGGATGCGACAAACGAATACCAAACATCCAATGCCGGCCCGGCCTGATCGCTTGTTGTGCCTTCACAATCTATAATTGATTGGTAGGAATTACCATTACCCTGCAAGGAAGGTGTGGCGCCAACGTTTGTCCCGGTAAAAGACACCACGGCTCCATTCTGAATACCGCCCGCACATGCTCCCGGGGTTGGCAGGGTTCCCATATTTGTTGCGGTTGAACATTCGTTGTTGGCTGGCTGTGCAAATGCCTTTGTAGAAATAAATAAAATGCTAATTAGTAAAAATATGTTTTTCATGTTGTGATGTAAAAAGTAGTGGGTTGTTTAAGTTATTTTGTGGCGCTTTTCGATTCTGATTTACTCAACTTGGTTTTATACATTGTAACGACGATTCCTGATTCATCTACACGAAACAGAGGATACATATAGTCCGAAGCCAGGTCATCAGTATACTCTGTGGTATTAATCTGAATTCCCTGTAAAAATAATCTATCGGCAGAACTCAAAATAAGTTTAAAGCCGTTTCGGAATTCTAAAGTCACGTCTTTTGTTTTTAACCTGTATTTCTCCAAATCCACCGCTTCTATACTTTTAGCATAAAAATCCGCTTCTGAAGCACTTAACGTGACATCAGGTTGTATGCTATAGCTGTTTTTAATCGTGGTTTTAGTTTGAGCTGAACCTGCTTCTATATTAAACAGGATAAAAAATAAGAAAAGTAGTCGTAGTGTGTTTTTCATAATAAGTGGTTAGTGGTATAGTTTTGCAAAAAGCAAAGATATGATATCTATCAAAAAAGGAGCACTTTTTTAATAATCAAATCCAAACCTTTACTCAGTTAAAAGTCAATAAACTCGGACATTTTGTAGTAAATTTGTAGAAACAGAGCTTTTGTATAATCGACTAATCGTTTTATTTATCGTCTGATTTTCGGGAAACTTATTTTTTAAATTTCTTTACGCATCCTGGCTACAGGAATATCAAGTTGTTCCCTGTATTTGGCAACGGTACGGCGGGCAATATTGTATTTTTTCTCTTTTAAGATTTCACAAAGAGCATCGTCGGTCAATGGCTTCTTTTTATCCTCGCTGGAAATGCACTCCTGGAGTATTTTTTTTACTTCCCTTGTACTCACTTCTTCGCCTCCATCCGTACTTAGCGATTCAGAGAAGAATGTTTTCAATAAAAATGTTCCATAAGGCGTCTGAACATATTTACTGTTAGCGACCCTTGAAACCGTTGAAATATCTAATCCTACCTTATCTGCAATGTCTTTAAGAATCATTGGTTTCAGCTTGGATTCGTCTCCACTGGCAAAATATTCCTGCTGATATTCCATAATGGCATGCATGGAAACGAGCATGGTTTGATGACGCTGCTGAAGCGCTTCAATAAACCACTGGGCAGATTCTATTTTCCCTTTCACAAAAGACCCGGCTTCTTTGATGGATTTTTCCTTGGCGCGGGAATATTCTTTCAGCATTTCAATGTAGTCATTGCTGATTTTTAGGTCTGGTAAATTTCTTTGATTGATGCTCAATTCCGCAACACCGTCGTTCACACTAATGTTGAAGTCAGGAACCACTTCCGACATCTGGCCTTTATTGTCTCCTTCTGAATTTCCCGGACGTGGATTTAAATGGGTTATCTCGGCAATAATATCTTTCAGATCGTCGTCTTCAATGTTGAGTTTCCGGATGATCTTATCATAGTGTTTCTTGGAAAATTCGTCCATCATGGTTCGCACAACCTCAATCGCCAAATGTGTCTCCCGCGCCTTAACAGGCTTTCTTTCCAGTTGAATCAAAAGGCATTCCTGGAGCGTTCTGGCGCCAACACCAGCCGGGTCAAATTCCTGAATAGTTTTTAAAACCTCTTCCAGCTCTTCTTTGGATGTATTGGTATTTTGAGAAAAAGCAAGATCGTCAACAATTAAATCAAGATCCCTTCGGATATAACCATCCTCATCAATGCAACCGATTAAATACAAACCAATAGCAAATTGCTTTTCGGTCAAATCCCTTAACCCCAACTGCTCTTCCAATTGTGAATGAAAATCCGGGCCTTCCACGACAACGGACTGAAACACCTCATCGTCGGCACTCCTGTTTGAAATTTCATACTTATAGGCGTCCAGATCTCCGGCATCCATGTAATCTTCCAGCTCGTATCCGTCATCAATTTTGTCGATTTCCTTTTCTTCAAAATCGTTGGCCTCTTCCGATTCAGATCCGTCTACCTCATCGTATTCATTCTCCACATCTTCATTCTCGGATTCATTATTGTCTTCTTCAAGGGCCGGGTTCAGTTCCAGTTCCTCTTTGATTCTTTGTTCCAACGCAACAGTAGGCAGTTGCAACAACTTCATTAACTGAATTTGTTGCGGCGATAACTTTTGTAAAAGCTTTAAATGCTGTGTTTGCTTAAGTGCCATAATGTTTGACAAATATACAAAAAGAGCCCCGAAAAATATTCGGAGCTCAAACATTTGCCATTAATAAATTTTAATAATTATAATAAGGCGATATCATCACGTATACCACCACGCCTGTAATGGTTACATACAACCATATCGGGTAACTAAAGCGCGTTATTTTTTTATGTTTTACTCTATCGTCTTTTAGTGCATAGTAAAAGGATAAAAGAATCATAGGTAATACAATCACTGCCAAAAAAATATGGCTTAATAAAATCACCAGGTAGATTGGCCGAATCCCTGAAACGGCCATTAATTCGGATTGCTCAAGCACCTCATTGTGATTGACATCACCAAATTTTGTATCCGGAATAAAATAATGCGCGGTGACATATGAAATTAGAAACAAGGAAGACACAAGGAAAGCAGTAAGGTTCAGTTTTTTGTGAAGCGCGAAATTTCTTTTTTTAATTGCCCACAATGAAAAGATAAGTAACACGCAACACGAGCCGTTTAAAAAGGCATTCAGCATCGGCAGCTTATAAATAAAAGATGGAAAAGTATCAGGAACAGGAATGAATTTTTGATTTAAAACCACCACCACGATGCAAATCAGTGCACTAACCGCTAATACAATTTTAAATACCGTTTTATCGTTTTGCCTGCTTAATAAGGACTGTGTTTCCATGCAACTAAATTTGTGTAAATGTACCCTTAAATTTTGTAAAAGTTGTCGCTTCAAAAAAGAGTTTTGCCTCTACGGCATAGCTTTCGTCTCCCTTTTTGTACGACACTTCCACCAGGATGTTTTGGTGTTGGGTCGGAATAATCATGCCGGTAAACTTAATATTATCCCCTTTGGTAAGAACCAAATCAAGTCCCAGTTCTTCCTGTAATAGTTCTTTAATTATTTGTGTCTGGCAAACACCGGGAACCACCGGCATTTGTTCAAAATGGCCTTTAAAGATGGCATGATCAGCATCCAGTTGAATGTTGGCTGTCAAAGCTGCTTCTGCTCTCTCTATAGAAATTATTTTATAGAAATCATTTAGTAAAAAAGTATTTGTCATATTACAATATTTGTTTTAGTTTGCTTCTCTTACTGCATTTAACTCAATCCGGACTTTCACCAGACCATACTGAAGAGATTGGATTTTTTCGTAAGATTTAATTTCCGCGTTGTATGTGTAATTTACAAGCGAAGATTTTTTCTGTTTAAAAAAATTCGCTTGTTTTACCAACTGATTGGCATCCTTCACAATAAAATACCGCTTTTCTTTGTGGTCTATCAGTTCATAAACTGTTTCCCTCTTTTTTGTCATCCCAGTATTAATGTCTTTGCCATATATATCCATCAACAACATGTTCTTAAAGTTTGTTTTGAGAACGGAAACTAAATTTGGTTTATTCATTGGTTCGAAAACATATACCATATTGAATGCGGTATCCTTTTTCTCCAGGTCAAACATTTTCATGCCGAGCTCTGTAATAAAAACCACATGCGTAGTTATGGAGTCGGTTCTCTTTACGATGACCAGTCCACTAAAGTGCTTGTTCAAGACATCAATCGTTGCTTTGTATTTTGTAGCCGAGCCACCTGGATTTATAACCGGGAGAAGGTGATTGTATGATAATTTCTCAGAAACGGGAACCGTGTTGCTTTTATATTTTGAAATACTGCAGGATAAAAAAAGCAGGCTACTTAACAGTAAATATAGTTTCGGATACCGCAGCATTTAATTTTTTATTAGTGAAATCAAGTGATGTTAAGTCATCATTGTTTTCTATCATTTCCATTTTAGCCACCGAAGTTACGTTTTTATCAAAATACAAATTGATTTTTTTGAACGTTTCTTTCATGTTTTTTGCCTGCGGCACCAGTTCCAGTTTATAGAATTTTTCATTTTCAAAATAGGATGTCTTAAATTTATTGGATCTGAAGATGGTCCCTTGAACGCAGGACAACATGATGTCATTAATCTCCTTAAACACTTTGTTACTATTCATATCGTATTTTGTCGTTTTCTTCTCATCCTTAATAATCACCTTGTCTTTATTAATAACAATCAGATATTTAGACGGCGAACTGTACTCCCAGCGCAACAGGTTTTCTTTTTTGAAAATAAAATGGCCCTTACTGATTACTTTTTCTGACAACATGCTCAGATTTTTTTCCTGTGTGAAATCTGATTCTATTGAACTCGTTGCCTTACTCATGTTTTCAATTTTTTGCTTCAGCGCGGCGGTATCTTTAACCGCTTTAAAGGTTTGAGAAAAGCCAATAAAAGGAAATAGTAGTAAACACATTAATTTTTTCATAGTTCAAAAATATAAATTAAAAGGGGGCTATTAACCGGCACAGGTGTTAAGAAAATATAAGAATTAAATTTCCCATCTTTTTTTCCAGGCTTCCATGAATGGTGGCATTGTGATAAAGAGTTCCTTTTTTTGAGGACTCATGAATACCTGAGTGGTTTTCCCGGCGCAGGCAATATAGCCATGCTTAGCACTTGTAATTTTATACTCAAAGATCATTTTTGCAGCGGGTGAATTAATAAATGTTGTTTCAATGACGGCGGTATCACCATACTCTAATATCCGTTTAAAATTAACCTGCAAATCTACCAAAGGCACCGCCAGACCATGTTCGTATATGTCCAAATAACCTATGCCGTATTGCTTTCCAAACGCTTCTCTGCCATCTTCGAAATACCTAACATAGTGCCCGTGCCAAACCACGCGCAGGGAATCGACTTCGCTGAATTTAATGACTGATTCGGTAATGTTTCTTAACATGAGCCAAAGATAGAAGTAAAATATCAAGATAAAATGTTATATAAATATTAATCTTTTTAAGAAATTAACGGATTTTCGCTTATATATTTCATTAAAAACAGGCATTAAAATATAAGTTTACCTGTTTGTTTTTTGCTTTTTGTTTCATTATATTTGTGTTAAACTTATAACTAAATAAAATCAAACATGAAAAAAATTTACTCTCTTTTAGCAGCTGTATTATTTACATCTGTTTCGTTTGCTCAGGCTCCGGCTGCAGGAACCATGAGTTTTCCCGACAAAAAAGTTACAACTACGAGAACTTTTGACCGTACTAAAATGAAAGCTGCTAAGCAAAGTAATTTAGCTGCGAAAACTACCTCAGTAAACATGGGATGGTTTAATTATGGTACCGCGATTGAATCTCTTTTAGGTCTTACAAGTGAATTAAACTCTAACTACTTATTCCCGGATTCAATGGGTTATGGCGAATTTGGAACAGGTACTTTTGCTCCAATCTGGGTTCATCATTTAGGTGAATTAGTTGATTTCAGATCAGTAGCGTTCAGTGCTGATGCCAGCACAAACTGGGTTGCGGCTGCACCAACTGCGCCTTACAAAATTGACTCGATGTCTATTATGTACGCATATACAAGAAACCATCCGAATCCAAACATCGTGGATACCCTGGTTGTAACTGTATATAACAACAATATAGCTGCAAATTTACCGGGTGCTTATTTTACAGGTGCTACAGCGGCAAGCTATAACACAGATACGCTTTCTATTAAATTAGTGAAATACACGCAGGCTGCAAACGTTGTAAATGCTTCAGGAAAATATGTTTTTAAAGTTCCTTTAACAATTGATGATACAGCTGCAGTTGAATACAGAGAAAAAGCATTTAAATTGCCTATTCCTTTCACTAACCCTGGCGGTAAATTAGTTGTTGGTAGCGTAATGTTCAAACCCGGTTATACTTATACATTAACTCAACAAATTGATGCAACTGCGAATGCTTTCTTCTTTACTTCTTTAGAAGAGCAGGGTGCGGGAACATTCCCTAATTTCTTTGACTGTAATGCCAACTCTGTAGCTTGTGACTTTTCTGCATCATCTACATTAACCCAGGATGGCCGATACAACCTGGCAGGAGGATGGAATGGTTATTTCGTTCCTTCTTACGCTTATACTGCGCCATATTCATTCGAACATCATTTGATTTCTTTCCACTTAACTGATGATATGACGACTGGTATTAACGCTACTGTAGCTCAAAATACTTTTGGTTTAACTCAGAATTTTCCAAACCCTTATACAAAAGAATCAATTGTAAAATACAACTTAGCTTCTGATGCTAACTCTGCATTATTTACAGTAACTGATGTTATGGGACGTATTGTTTCTTCTGAAAAAGTTGGAACAACTACAGGAACTCATTCTGTTAAATTAGGTGCTTATGCTGCCGGTGTTTATTACTATTCTTTAAATGTAGACGGTAATGTAACTACTAAGAAAATGATTGTAGAATAATTTATTCTAAACAAAATAAAAAACCCGCTTCGTTTTGAAGCGGGTTTTTTTATTTCCTCGAGTAAAGGTTATTATTTTTGCCCGGTATAGGTATACGACCCGGTCGCCTTTACATCCAGATGACTCCCAAGAACTATCGTTATGCTATTACCATTGCTTTGCTTACCAGAATAGCCCCCGCCCGAAATTAAAGTCAGCTGGGTAATGTTATCTGAAAAGGAACCCGAAGGTGAGCTTAAAGAAATTGAACAACTCTCACAACCGGTTTTAGAAAGCACCAATGTTCCACCGGCCGAAAAAGTAGACACAGATGTGTTGCCATAGCCGTGATACGTCCCATTATATTGTGAATTAAAACAGGGATCCGGCGTTTCTGTTGTTTCTTCTACTTTGGTTGCCGGTTCTTCCTTTTTTTTGCAGGATAATAATCCAAGAACTATTACCGCCATTAAAATTTCTTTTTTCATTGTATTAATTATTTAGTTTCAGAATTGATAGGGCTGGCAATTAAGGTAGTTATTTTTTCCAATACCACAATCGCCTCATCTACACTTTTTATATTTTCGATAGTGAGCCACAATTTATTGTTTTGCTCCTTTAAAGCGGTTTGTTTGGGCGTTTTTTGGGCATACGCCAGCACTGCCTTAAACATGGGAGAGTTGAAATACTCGCTATCCTGCTTGCTTAAAAAATAAGACAGCATTTTATTATTTTTCAATGTGATCTTCTCAAACCCTAATTGCATGGCCGCCCAACGCATCCGCACCACATTGATCAACTCGACAACTTCTGTTGGCAAAGGACCGAAACGATCTCTTAATTTACTTTCGAACACAATCAGCTCTTCTGTTTTTGAAATACTATCCAGTTCACGGTATAATAACAAACGTTCTGTCAGGTTACTCACATAGGTGTCAGGGATCAATAATTGAAGGTCTGTGTCTACAACGGTCTCCTTTACAAACTGGCGGGAGAACACAGATTTATCCGTACTTGCTCCCTCCCCATCTTCCACGGATTGTTTGTACCAGTCTTCCTGTTTTAATTCTTCGATTGCCTCATTCAATATTTTCATATAAGTGTCAAAACCCATATCATTGATGAACCCGCTTTGTTCGCCGCCCAATAAATTACCTGCGCCCCGGATATCCAGATCACGCATGGCGATCTGGAAACCGCTACCCAAATCACTGAATTCCACAATTGCTTTTAAACGTTTCCTGGCTTCAGTCGTCAGGTTAATGAATGGGGGTGTCAGTAAATAACAAAAAGCTTTCTTATTACTTCTCCCCACTCTACCCCGCATCTGGTGCAGGTCACTCAATCCGAAATTCTGTGAATCATTAATGATAATGGTATTAGCATTACTAATATCTAAACCTGATTCAATAATTGTAGTAGCCACTAAAATGTCAAATTCCCCTTCAATAAAGCTAAACATCACATCCTCCAGTTTATCGCCTTCCATTTGTCCGTGACCAACGGCAACTCTTGCTTCAGGAACCAATCGTTGGATAATTCCAGCAACTTCCTGGATACTTTGTACCTTGTTGTGCACAAAATAAACCTGTCCGCCACGGCTTAATTCATAAGAAATGGCATCCCTGATGGCTTCCTCGCTAAACGAAATTAATTCGGTTTGCACCGGGTAACGGTTTGCCGGAGGAGTTGAAATAACTGACAGATCCCGCGCTCCCATTAAACTGAATTGTAATGTTCTTGGGATTGGCGTGGCCGTTAAGGTTAACGTATCAACGGTTGTTTTAAATGTTTTTAGTTTGTCTTTGATGCCAACCCCAAATTTTTGTTCCTCATCAATGATCAATAAACCAAGGTCTTTGAACTTAATGTCTTTCCCCACTATCTTATGAGTACCGATCAGGATATCTATTTTCCCTTCGCCTGTTTTATTAATGATTTCCTTAACCTCTTTAGCGCTTCTGAAACGGTTGATATAACTGATATTACAGGGCAGGTCTTTTAAACGCTCTTTGAATGTTTTATAGTGCTGATAGGCCAGGATTGTTGTCGGAACCAATATAGCAACCTGTTTACTGTCACACACCGCTTTAAAGGCAGCCCGGATAGCGATCTCTGTTTTACCAAAACCAACATCGCCACACACCAATCGGTCCATCGGATGCGGCTTCTCCATATCCTTTTTCACATCAGCTGTTACCTTGATCTGATCCGGCGTATCCTCATAAATAAAAGATGCCTCCAACTCATGTTGCAGGTAATTGTCCTGCGGATAACGATGTCCCGGCTGCGCTTTTCGTTTGGCATATAATTTAATAAGGTCATACGCAACTTCTTTAACGTTGCGTTTGGTCTTTTGTTTTAAAGTGCTCCAGGTCGTTGATCCGATCTTATCAATACGCGGTACATTTCCTTCCTTACCGGTGTATTTACTGATGCGGTGTAAGCTATGAATACTCACATATAAAAAATCATTGTCTTTATACACCAGCTTCACGGCCTCTTGCTCTTTGCCATTCACATTCAGCTTAACTAATCCACCAAAGCGCCCGATCCCATGATCGATGTGTGTTACATAATCTCCGGGGTTTAAAGACAAGATCTCTTTAAGCGTTAGCGACTCAGCTGTTTTATATTTTGTTTCTTTTAAATGAAAACGATGGTAGCGTTCAAATACCTGGTGATCGGTGTAACAGGCAATTTTCAAATTATGATCAATGAACCCTTCGTGAATATTGATATTCACATGCTCTATTAAACTATCTGCCGTACGATGTTCTTTAGATAACAGATCATTAAAGATCGTGTGTAAGCGTTCTGCCTGTTTGGTATTATCCGTCGTTAAATAATTTTTATAGCCTTTGGCTTTATTGGCTTTCAAATCATTGATAAGCATATCAAAGTTCTTGTTGAACTGTGGCTGCCCGCTCTGATTAAAAACAACTTCCTGGGTCGCTATGTGCTTTTGCAAACCATATTCAATGATGGTGAACGGCTTAATGAGCGATAAAAAATCTTCGCTCTGCAGGTATAATTCTTGTGGCGGCAAATGCTCAATGGTTCCGGATAAAGCCGAAAATGCTTTTTCCGTTTTCTCAAATAACTTACCAATGGTATCTTTTGAGAACAACACATCATCAAAACACAATACCGTTCCTTCAGACAAATAATCAAAAATGGATTGGCGTACTTCAATCACCTGGTTGGATTGTATATCAGGAATAATGGTCACAAAATCATAATTGTGATTAGATAGTTGCGAAGCAGGATCAAAAGTTTTAATGGCATCCACATCATTACCGAACAATTCGATACGATAAGGCAACTCATGTGCAAAAGAATAAATATCAACGATGCCTCCACGAATAGCATACTGACCTGGCTCTGAGACGAAATCACACAACTCAAAATCATAACTTGCTAAAAACTCCTGGATAAAATCAATACTCAGTTTTTCCCCTTTTTTGATCACCAGGGTATTCTTGCTTAAGCTCGTTTTGGAAGCCACCTTCTCAGCCAGCGCGGCAGCGTATGTCACAACAATTCCTGAATAATTTTCTTTACTGAGATTGCTCAATGTTTCCGCACGTTCCTGCACAGAAGCATTGCTGGTTTTCTCTTCTTTGTAAGGAACTTTATAGCTCTCAGGGAAATAATGAAGGTGCTTTTCGGGAAGCAATGCCTGCAAATCATTTAATAAATAAGCGGCTTTTTCCTTGTCATTACAGACAATAAAAAAATTGGCAGACGTATTTTGAAACAGATCGTTTAGCAAAAAGGCAAAAGAAGATCCGCGCAAACCTGAAAAAAATACATTTGTATTTAGGTTTGCCTGCTTTTGTTTTAATTCGCCCCAAAACTTACCGTTCCACCACATTGAGGCTGTAAAGATAGCTGTTTTTACATAAAACAAAGGAGGAAGTTGTTGTATATATACATCAACTAACGGTTACAAGGAATAAAAAAAACCGTAGTTCGTAGCCACGGTTTTCTATTTCGTCATCGCGAGGCACGAAACGATCTCAAATACATCTATACTTTGGGTGATCTTGCTTCACTCCGCTCGCAATGACGAAAGACTACTTCAAACTACCAATCATGTCTTCCGGGCGAACCCATAGATCAAATTGTTCGTTGGTCACATAGCCTAATTCAATCGCAGCTTCACGTAAGGTCTTGTTTCCTTTGTGCGCGGTCTTCGCGATTTTAGCGGCTTTCTCGTAACCAATGTGGGTGTTTAACGCTGTTACCAGCATCAATGAATTCTCTAAATGTTTTTTCAACTCCGGTAAATTTGGTTCAATACCATCGCTGCATTTTTCAGTAAAGGACACACAAGCATCTCCTATTAAACGCGCCGATTGCAGTACATTAGAAGCAATCAATGGTTTGAATACATTCAGTTCAAAATGTCCGTTTAATCCACCAACCGTTGCTGCCACATCGTTACCAATCACTTGGGCACAAACCATGGTTAATGCTTCCGGCTGTGTAGGATTTACTTTTCCCGGCATGATCGAAGATCCCGGCTCATTATCCGGAATGATGATCTCCCCTATTCCACAGCGAGGTCCTGAAGACAACATACGGATATCATTTGCTATTTTAAATAAAGCAACTGCAGAGCGTTTTAAAGCGCCACTTAATTCGATCATCGCATCATGTGCTGCTAATGCTTCAAATTTATTCGGAGCAGTAACAAAAGGTAAACCGGTTAATTCAGCGATTTTTTTTGCTACTAACACATCGTATCCTTTTGGTGTGTTCAAGCCTGTTCCAACCGCTGTTCCACCTAAAGCGAGTTCTTTCACTGCTTCTAAAGCGTTTTTCAAGGCGCGGATGCTCATGTTGATTTGCTGCACATAACCACTGAACTCTTGTCCTAATGACAAAGGTGTAGCGTCCATGAAATGTGTACGGCCGGTTTTAATGATCTTATCAAAGGCTTTTGCTTTTTTATCTAATGAATCGCGCAATTTTTCCATTCCCGGAATGGTGATCTCTACCACTTGTTTGTAAGCCGCAATATGCATGGCTGTTGGGTAAGTATCGTTGGATGATTGTGATTTATTCACATCATCATTTGGGTGTAATACTTTTGGTTCATCGGTTAATTTTCCACCATTCATGACGTGCGCGCGGTAAGCGATCACTTCATTGGCGTTCATGTTGCTTTGCGTACCCGAACCGGTTTGCCAGATCACCAATGGGAACTGGTCATCTAATTTTTTTGCCAGGATTTCATCGCAGGCTTTTGCAATTAAGTCGGCTTTTTCTTTGGATAACACTCCTAATTCGCAGTTAGCCATAGCCGCTGCTTTTTTCAGGTAACCAAACGCATATATAATTTCCTTTGGCATACTAGCCTCAGGCCCTATTTTAAAGTTGTTGCGTGAACGCTCTGTTTGAGCTCCCCAATAAACATTGGCAGGTACTTTTACCTCACCCATTGTGTCTGTTTCAATACGAAAATCCATAGTGTTTGTTTGATTAATTAACGGGATGAATTTACTAAAAATGTTGGGTTATTAAAGGCGGTTGTTTCGCTTTGTTTTGAACTGGTTTTTAAAATTTTTTTGGCGCAAAACAAATACTGCTCTATTTCCAGGGTGTAATTTTGATATATGCTTTTGTAAAAATTGGAAACAGGGTGTTCTATGTAAGTGAAAGGCATTGTAATTCTGTTTGCTATGAATAAAAAACAATGTGGTAAGTGTTACTACCTAAAGGATATTTTAATTTTTGAATATGGAAATTCGCCTTGTCCTTTATTGTGAAGATTATAGCAATTACTTTAGTTAAAGAAGAAAAAACAAAAAAATTGACATTATTTAAAATAGTTGTGACAATAAGATTTTTGAGGCGATTAGAGGAAATAAATTTGTAAAAAGACAAAAGAGTGGGTTCTTTTTTTAAAGAGAACAAACATTAAAACTAAATTAAAATGGGTAAAAAAGGAGAAGTCAACCGAAATGAAGTTTTTTATGAATGTCGCGAAAAGCTTGAACTAGCATTTCGAAAAGAAGAATTACGAGAGTTTAAGCGCAGCAATAAACGCCAAGAACAATCTATGAAACAAAATACCCGTGATAGTAGCAGAAAACATTGGATAAAAACGATATCTGCGGTATTCTTTTTTTCATCCATCGTTTTAAAGTATACATCATTTACATCTATTCCAATAGAAGTTATCTATAGCATTCCCGCTCCAGCTATTCTATCATTTGATTATAAATCCATTTTTGCTTTTTTCAAAAAACCTCCACCATAATTACTATATTTGTCGACTGACTAATCAGTCTTTAAAATGGATAAAAAAGAAGAAATATTAAAATCGGCGCTTAAGCTCTTCGCAGAGTTTGGCTTTCATGCAACACCTACGAGCAAAATAGCCAAAGAAGCCGGCGTGGCCAATGGTACCTTGTTTCACTATTATAAAACGAAGGAAGAGCTGATCCTGGCACTTTATAAGCATACACAGGGAGAATTATCAAAATATGTATATTCCAGAGTTAGCCAGGAAGATTCATTAGAAATAGTGTTCAAATCCGTTTACTGCAATTCCATTGAATGGGCACTGGAAAACAAAGCGGAATTTCAATTTATACAGCAATTTTCAAGCTCGCCATTTCATACTCTAATTTCTACGGAGGACATTAACAGCCAGGCTGCAATCTTGCTGGATTTCATTCACGAAGGTATCAAATCGGCCGACATAAAACCTTTACCTGCAGATCTGCTCCAGACACTTATTAACAGTCATATTTCGGGTTTAGCTCAATACCTGTCAGTTGGAGAGTTTTCAACAACAAAGCAAAAGAAGATTATTCTGCAGTCCTTCGAAATGTTATGGGATATGATCACTTAAAAAATTTAGCTCGAAATAGAGTGATTAGTCAATCTAAATATATCATGAAAAATATAAATAATTGGTTTTATTAAAAAATCAAGATGTTATGGACGTCAACTATATACAAAAATAGTAATAAATAGAGTCTATACTCAGGTATCAAAATATAATTGTAGAATTCTTAGTCTTTCCCGCCGGCAATTTGTTGGGACCTTGAGGCAATTTATCTTGTCGAAAAATGTTTTATAGAGTTATGCCAGTCTAAAAACGAGACCAAACAATTTAGGACTTATTTCGTTTATTAAACCAGGATATTCGCCCTGAAAGAGATTGGCAATTATCATTAAACATCTGAAATTTTTGCGCAGTAAAACGTAGTAAAAACCCTTGTTTAAAAATGATCTTATTATGGCTAAGAAAACTGCTCTATCATAATGACAAAACAATACCTAGACTTTTAGTCTAATAGCCAGAAATAGGACGCGTTCGTTTTTAAAAGAAAAAGCGACATTTTATTTTTATGATTGAGGGCATTTCTATCCAATAACTAATTAACTCCTTTTCTAAGTCAAAGAATAAGCAACCCCTCATTCCAACAATTACCGAAGGCATTTGGTTAAAGACATAACTAATAGAGCCCGTTTCACGTGGAACAATATATTTGTGTTTTGTCTGCCAATTTATTTGCCATCAATCTCCGATGAAGAATTGCGTCAAAGGGCTAAAACGAAATTGGCAAATACAAAGCTGTTCTAAACATCTGTTGAATAAATATGCAGGGAATGTTAAAGTCTACTTCAATATCTGAAATCCTCAGCACTAGGATTTAGAAATTCACCCCCCTGAACTCAAAATATTTCTTAGAATGCATCTCCTATCCCGAACCAGAAATACAAGTCCATCACTATATAATCTGAAGTGCTTTTACGTCTGAAGAAGTCCTTTCTGGAGCGTTCTTAAAAGCGTAGTTAAAATAGCTCCGACTTTCATCAACCGGAATATGTCCCGCAATCATCAATAAGAAAACAAATGATATTAGATAGAAATGACTTTGTCGTGTATTTCTAGAAGCTCGGAAAATTTTAAACCAGTCTGATATATTTTAGAAATGAAACAAAGAAAGGCGGAGTCAAAAGACATAGCGACCCAAAAGCGCAAGCAATAAATAAGATCCGAAAACAAACTTTAAATAAAAAAAGCCCCGGCTGAAATTCAGCTGGGGCTTTCTATGTTCCACATGAAACTATTTGTGTTGAAAAATGTAGATAGTACTGGAATAGGAACCAGAGTCTTTCGCCTTAGCATTTGATAAAGCTCCAATCTTAAACGCCTGCCCCAGGTTTACTTTGCCTGTTTTATATTTCTCGCTCAACATTGAAACGTAAAAGCTATCAAACTTCATGGGCTTAGTCTCCACCAATTGAAATCCACTGTGCTCTAACAAGGCCTTCATGGACTTCAATTCAAAGTGGTGCAGATGTCTAGGCACATCATAAGCTGCCCAATACTCCTTATAATATTGAGCGTCGTAAGAAACATGATTAGGAACCGCGATAATTAAAACACCATCAGGTTTTAATTTATGTTTAAAAAAAGCCAGGGTATTATACATGTCTGTGACGTGCTCCAATACATGCCACAAAGTAATCGCATCAAATTCCTTTTCTGCAATATGCAGTTCCAATGTATTTTTGTCAGCAAACAAATTCAGATTCTTTTCAGAGGCAATTTGTCTGGCACTATTGTCCGGTTCCATGCCGAATGTTTCCCAACCAGACTTCTTACATTCCGACAAAAACATACCTGTACCACAACCATAATCTAATATTGTTCCACGTGAAACATAAGAAGAAACCAGTTTAATTTTCTGCTTCAAAGTATAGCTTCTAACCATGTGGTACAGTTTATTAATAATTCCTTTCTTACTATCTGTATGAGATACGTAGGATTCTGCCTTGTAATAATTTCCCAAAATGGAATTATCAGGGCGGGGATTAGTAAACTTAAAACCACAGGATTTACAAGACACGATGTTAAAGTTCTCCTGACTAACTGTGTAATCCTTGCAAACTAAAAAAGGCTCAAACTGATTTGAGCCGCATACTAAACATTTTTCGATGGTTAACATAATTCTATTTATTTACTTGTTCCACGTGGAACATATTTTATCTTCCTAAGTGCACCAATAAGACAGAAATATCTGCGGGATTAATTCCCGAAATACGACTGGCTTGTCCAATAGTTGCCGGGCGTAATTTTGTTAGTTTATCTCTCGCTTCTAATGACAAACTGCTTACCGCTTTAAAATCAAAATCGGGCTTGATTTTATAGTTATCCAATTTAGCAACCTTCTCTGCATTTTCTCTTTCACGTTCAATATACCCCTCATACTTCATTAAGATCTCAGCCTGCATAATTGTATCTGCATCCAAAGTAGAGGTAATCTCTTTCAAATTATCAGCGTGCTTAGCCAGGTCAGAAATATTTACATCCGGCCGAGACAGCACATTAAAATACCGCATCTTCTGACTCAATGGGGCAGAGTTAATGCTTTCCATATATGGATTTATTTCTTCAGGTTCTGCGCTGGTATTCTTAAAATATTTAATGAGCCCCTCGTAGTTTTTAATTTTTTCCGCTACACAATCCATCCTGTCCTGACTAGCCAAACCAATAGAGTGGGAGAGAGGTGTTAAACGAACATCGGCATTATCCTGTCTTAAAAGTAATCTGTATTCCGAACGTGAGGTGAACATGCGGTAAGGTTCATCAGTTCCTTTGGTTACCAAATCATCAATTAACACTCCAATATATGCCTCATGTCTTTTTAACACGAACGGATCTTTTTCATGAATCTTTAGGTGAGCATTGATGCCAGCCATCTGTCCCTGGCAAGCCGCCTCTTCATAACCTGTAGTTCCATTAATCTGTCCGGCAAAATATAAACCTTCCACTAACTTGGTTTCTAAAGTTAGTTGTAATTGCGTTGGTGGAAAATAATCGTATTCAATAGCGTAACCCGGGCGGAACATTTTTGCATTCTCGAAACCAGGTATTAACCTGAGTGCTTTTTGCTGAACATCCACCGGAAGAGAAGTTGAAAATCCATTCACGTAAATTTCAACCGTATCCCAGCCTTCCGGTTCAACAAATAACTGGTGTCTGTCACGTTCTGAAAATCGCGTGATCTTGTCTTCAATACTCGGGCAATATCTTGGTCCCAATCCTTGTATCCTTCCGGAATACATTGGAGACTTTTCGAATCCGGTTCTTAAAATATCGTGAACTTCCTGGTTGGTATAAGTAATATGACAAGGCACCTGTTTTTTGACAGGAGATCCATTATTAGAAATAAAAGGAGAAGTATTATCGAGGTATGAAAATTTGTCAATTGCTACATCACCTTCCTGTTCTTCCATTTTAGAATAATCCAAAGAGCGGCCATCAATTCTCGGCGGCGTTCCGGTTTTCATTCTTCCGGTTTCGAACCCAAGTTTTGCCAACTGTTCTGTAATTCCATAAGAGGCAGATTCACCACTACGGCCTCCGCCTATTTGTTTCTCTCCTAAATGAATCAATCCATTTAAAAAAGTACCATTCGTTAAAACAACAGCCTTCGCTTTAAATTCCAAACCCATTCCGGTAACAACACCCTCTATTCTTTTTCCATCTTTAGAAACAATCAATTCCCGGCACATGTCCTGCCAGAAATCAACATTGGGTGTTTGCTCCAACATCTCTCTCCAGGTTGTGGCAAATAGCATCCGATCATTTTGGGTTCTCGGGCTCCACATGGCAGGCCCTTTAGACCGGTTTAGCATCCGGAACTGTATTGCAGATTTGTCTGAAACAATTCCGCTATAACCACCCAACGCATCAATCTCACGAACGATCTGCCCTTTAGCAATGCCTCCCATGGCTGGATTACAACTCATCTGGGCAATGGTTTGCATATTCATGGTCAGCAACAAAACTTTGGATCCCATGTTAGCAGCCGCAGCCGCAGCCTCGCATCCAGCGTGACCGGCACCAACTACTATAATATCGTACTGTAATTGCATGTTTAATTTAAAATAACTTCTTTGTCTAAGGGATAAATTTCCATTAACAGCCTTCCCAGGCTGTAACTAATATTAGTGAACTTTTCCTGGTTTGGGTTCACATATTTATTCGCTAAAGCCACCGCGGTAGCCGCTGCAGCTGCAACCAAAAAAACGGGGGCGCCACCCACAACAGGGACAAAATAAATGCTTGTATTTTCTTTTATCTTAACCGAATAGAAAAAAGCATCTTCTCCGTCTTTCATCTTTTTACATTTATTTTCCCTGCTTGCAGTATCTAATTGAAAACAAATTTCCCGGTTAGTTACATTACTAAACTCAATATGCTTTTTCCTTGAGAATAAATAAGCCTTTTCGTTGATAAAAACTGTTCGATAGATTGTATCCTTAATGTTGTTGAAATAAATGAATCTCTCCTTAACACGAGTACTTCTAATTAAATCAATTTGCTTTTCAGGTGCGAAATATACATCAAACAACATTGTTAAAGTAGTATCAATCAAGGAAAACGATTTTAGTTTATAACTGTTGGCATTTAATTCCTTTGCCTTAAATTCCAAAAGATTGTGTGCCTTTGAGATGAACACATCTTGATTACTTGACGTAATTCTGATGGTGGCAATAAAAAACAATTTTGATGTATCAATAGCGTCTTCAATATAATAATGCTTTCCAATTGCATAATTATGCGAAAACTTGCTTTTATAAACAACTTCGCTCCTTTGCGAAAAAGAAAAAAAAGAAGAAAAACTCAGTAAAAAAAGAACAAAAAACCGGGTCATTAAATCATATTTAATTTCGCTAATAATTCGTCACGATATGAACCACCGATTGGAATTACTTTTTTATTCTCCTCTAACACAACTGTCTGATTTTCAATTGTTTGTATCTTATCAATGCGGGCGATGAAAGATCGGTGCACACGGATAAAGTCTCCGTTGTCCAGTTTCTTTTCAATATCTTTCATTGTTGAATGAATCGTGTAACGCGTATACTGTGTATTTAAAACTACATAGTCTTTTAAAGCCTCCACGTAGTATATATCTTTTAAATTAACCTTAACCAGGCGGCTATTTGACTTAACGAATAAAATATCTTTTGCCGCATCATCTTTATTTTCAACTAAAGAGTAAAGGAAGTCTCTTTCTTTTTGAACTTCCGTATCCTTCTTGTGCTTATACAAAGCCATCTCAATGGTCGAATGTAAATCAATTTCTTTAAACGGTTTTAAAATATAACCATATGGCTCAGTAATTTTTGCCTTGGCCAGCGTGCTTTCGTCCGCATATGCTGTCAAAAATATCACCGGGATATTGTAATCCTTTTTGATTGTTTCAGCAACATCGATACCAGTCATATTGCCTTTAATCATGATATCCATCAACACAATATTTGGCTCCAAATCCACAATATTTTTGATCGCATCCGCACCATTATTACTGATACCCAAAACATTGTATCCTAATTTTTTCAGGCTGTTTTGAATGTCCTTAGCAACTATACTTTCGTCCTCCACAATGTAAACGTTGATGTTATTGTTATTCTCCATAATTTATATTTTAAATTCTATACTAAAAGTGGTCCCGTTTTTTCTTTTTAAATTAAGTGTTCCGTTAAGCTGCTCTACCAGTGTATCCACAAGCTGTAGTCCAAGTGTTTGTGTGTTCTTTATATCTACGCTTTCAAGGATACCCACACCATTATCTCCTACTTCAATTCTGACCTGATTTTTAATAACCCTCAAAGTTACAAAGATTATTCCATCTCTATTATCAGGAAATGCATATTTTAATGAATTTGATACAATTTCGTTAATAATAAGTCCGCAAGGTATCGATGCATCAAGGCTCAGGAATAAATTATCCAGGGTTAAAATTAATTTAATTTTCTTTGTGTTAATCGAGTAGGTGTGGACTAAGTTTTTGGCCAGGGTCGTTACATACTCAGAGAAATTAACCGATTCGAAGTTCTTGGTCTGGTAAAGGCTCTCGTGAATAAATGCCATGGATTTGATGCGGTTCTGACATTCTTTCAAAAGATTAAGGGCATAATTATCCTTTACATAAGAAGACTGCAGATTTAAAATGCTGGAGATAACCTGCATGTTATTTTTTACCCGGTGATGAACTTCTTTTAACAAGATATCCTTCTCCTTCAATGACTGTGTAATTTTCTCTTCGTTTCGCTTATTCTCCGTGATATCAAAGCCGATACCGGAAATTTCCACTACTTTATTATTAATGTCCTTTATCGGGTAAAGAAGCATCTGGCGAATGATTTTGGTTCCGTTTCTCTGTGTTCTTTCTGAAATAAATTCTACCTGTTTGCCCTGAAACGCCATTTCATACTTCTCATCCCATATGGAATGGTAGTCCACGGTTTTATTACTTCTCATGCTTTTTCCAATCTCCGGATAATAGCCGTATAAATCGAAAACCGAATTAGCATAATTCTGATTGAAAGAAGTAAGCTTCATGTCTTTAGTAATCGTCCACATGAGCTGATCGCCGCTCTCAAAAATCGCCTTCAATTTAGCCGACTGTTCTAATATTTTATTTTCATTTTCGATACGCTCCGTAATATTTTGAGCAATCACGGAGACTTCGACAACGTTTCCGTTTAGGAAAATAGGATATAAATAGATTTCGCGATAAACGTCGGTATTATTAATGGTGCTTTTGTGCACAAATACATGTGGCTTTCCTTTGAGTACAAGTTTATACTTGTTCACCCAAAAGGTTCTTTTCTCCTTGTCAAAAATAGTATCCAATACGGAAATAAATTTTTTTCCTTCTGCCTTTTTCCGGATTAAATTATCTCTGACAAGGTTATAATAGTTCTTGTTATAAGAGGTCAGTTCCAGGTTTTTGTTAACCGTCCAGATTAAATGATCGCCGCTCTCAAATATCGCTTTTAATTTAGCGGATTGATCAATGATGCGCTGTTCAAACCGTTTGTTCTCGGTAATATCATGGGCAAGACACGCTACTTCAATAATTTCCTTATCGGCATTTCTAACCGGATTCAAATAAATTTCCTTATAGTTAATACTACCATTGGGTTCCTTTTGCTGACGTTCCAGTTTTAAGGAATTACCCTGAAATACTTTTTTGTAAATTGAATACCAATACGATTTATACTCTGCCTGTAGACGCTTTGGTAACAGGGCGTGCAGTTGAGCATTTAATACCGGTTCTGCCTTATTATATAGTTTAAACGACTTGCTGAAGTTTTTATTAAACGAGGTGACTTTAAAATCCTTATCCACCGTCCAGATTAAATGGGAAGAACTTTCAAAGATAGAAGTCAGTTTTGCAGCCTGGTTAATGGATTCGCTCTGAAGGTATTTAAGTTCAGTAACATCGTTGGAAATACAGGATACCTCTTCCACTTTTCCATTTCTTAAAATAGGGTGCAAAAAGATCTGCCTGAAAACTTTGTTTTTATTTATATCCTGTTGTTCGGTTGTAAACTCAATACCATTACCGGTTTTAAATACTTCATCGTATTTTTTCAGCCACCAGTTATGATATTCAATTCCCTTCTTGGTTTTTTGTGGTTTATAAACCTTGTTTTCTAGGGTTGGTCTGATTTTATAAATATTGTACATCGCATCAGAAAAATTCTGATTGAATGACGTAAAAAAGTGGTTTTTATTCACTGTCCAGATTAACTGTGTGCCGCTTTCAAAAATAGCTTGTAATTTTGCGGACTGTTCAAGGATTTTTTGTTCAGAAAGCCTTCTTTCCGTAGTATCCTGTCCAATCACCGCAATTTCAATAATTTTTCCGTCTACACTTCTGATTGGATGTAAATAGATTTCACGGTAATAAGTTTCCCCTTTAGTATTTGTGTTTTTTATTTCAAAAAATTCAGCCTTATTATCTTTCTTATTTTTGAAAAAATCTTTATACTTTTCTGTCCAGACATCCAGTTTAGTGATAGATTTCGGTTTGGATTTAATGTCTGAAATATTCTCGCCAATTTTCAGATTATGATTAAAATTGGATTTTATATAATTGTAATAATTCTGATTGAAAGACGTGATTCTTAGATCTCTGTCAATCGTCCATATTAAAAGAGACGTGCTGTTAAATATCGCTTCGTACTTAACTGTTTGTGTCATTAATTCGTGTTGAATTTTCTGACGAAAACTGATTTCTTTTGTTAAACTCTTATTCGCCTCCTCAGCAATTTCAGCCCGCAATTTCTCACGGGAAAGCGCTTTTTCAGCTGAGACGTTTGTAATGGTTGTTTGAACACAGGGCTTTCCGTTATATACAAAAGGAACCGTTTTCAATTCAATGTCAATAATCTTTCCTTTGACGGTTCTAGCCTGATAAGATAAATCGGTCAGTTCCTCGCCCTTTAATGCCCGTTGCATTCGATCAATTGCCCGCTGACGTTGATCCGGTAACAAAAACTCAATCAGGTTTTTCCCGATCAACCGCTTTGGGTCATTGACTTCCAGAATATTTGCGGCAGTTTTATTGGTATAAATGCAAATACCCTCATGAATAAAAATACCAATAGGGGAAGTATCTAATAGATTTTTATAATTGATCCATTTTTGTTCCAGTTCTAATTGAGCAATTTTCTCTTTTGTAATATCCCGGCTAATACCTAAAATAAATTTGATCTTACCTTTTTCATCATAAATAGGAGAGTAGTTATCTTCTAACCATATTAACTTCCCCGACTTTGTTTTATACTGAAAAGTGGCAGTTGTATGCTTAAGGGTATTATCTTTCTGTCGTTTACTGATGCTTGAATCAAAAGCTTTGTATGCTTTAATATCGGTTACAATTAAAGTTCCCAGGTTTCCGTCTTTATAAAAATCCTCAGGGGAATATCCCAGTATTTTCTTTATCGAAGGACTGATATAAATGTATTTTGGTTTCGGATGATAGGTGTAAAAATAAATGAGATCATTCGCGTTTCCGGTTATCAATTCCAGGTTTTGCTTGGCGGCCGATAATTCCTCCCGGTACTTTACCTGATCAGATACATCAGTAAAAATTGTCTGAATAGCTTTCTGCCCATTAAAAACAATAGCGTTGGATTTCACTTCCAGGTCAATGATCTCGCCCTTTGTGTTTTTAATTTTTAATTCAAATGGGGAAAATTCTTCTCCGGTTTGAATAATTTTTTTTACATTTTCTTTAATGCGTTTATGGTATTCGGGTAATAGAAATTCAAAAACAGAATGGTTGTTGAGCGATTTTTGAAGCTCCTTAGAAGGTTTAAAAATTTTTAAAGCCTCTTTATTTAAAAATAAGATTTTATTTAATGTAAAAATTAGAACGCCAACCGGTAAGCTTTCGAGAACGGAAATTAACGCCGCATCATTTGCAGAATTATTAATCAGGGGTGCAACCGGCTTTGAGACAGGCTTTTTATTCTTCACCTTGCTTCTCATCTTTCTTTTTATCTTTATCTAATAAAATCGTTTTATCCGGTTTTTTATTATAGATGGAAGAATAATCTCTTAAACTTTCTTCGTAAGTCGGCGTTACTTTCACTCCCTGGAATTTAACTTCAATATCATTTTCATAGTAAATGGTCAGGTAATTAAATCCCGCCTCATCATAAAACTTCCAGTCGTTTTGTTTTACTCCGCCAGTATAGCTTCCCTGTGCCATCTTTCTTCCGTTTTCGTAATACCAGGTGTGTTGCCCATCTTCATCTCCATTTAAAAAACGTCCTTCAAAACGCAATTTCTCTTTTGGCATGTAATAACGTTTCCATAAACTATCCGGTTTGTCATTTACGTATTTTCCAATTTCTTTATACTCAGGAGTTTCATATATCCATAATCCTTCCTGCATATCCTCAATGAATTCACCTTTGGTAATAATTTTACCATCTTCCGTGTATTCCGTCATTAATCCATCTCTTAAATTATCCAGATAAATCTCTTCGCGCATAAGGGCTCCGTTTTCGTAAAACCACTTCCATTCACCCTGTGCACGGCCTTTTTTATCATATTTTCCTTTTTGTTCTATTTGTTTGTTAGGGTAATAAAATATCCATTCACCAACACGTTTACCATTCCCATATAAACCTTTAGCCCTGAATTCCCCTGAATTATGATATTCTGTCCAAATCCCTATTTTATTACGCATGGAATCCACAGCTCCATATTCCATTTTTATTCCCTCTAAAAACGTAATAGCTGAATCAGGTATAGCCCTGTTCCTGCATACATATTTTTTAATCATCACATCACTGGTATCATCCCGTGCAACAGGTAATGAATCACACATGTACTTCTGGCGGTAATGATAATGAGTGCCAACAGGCATTCCGTTGATATAACCACCTTCATATTTCATGGTTCCATCTTCATAAAAATCTTTATATACATCCAGTTTAGCCAGTTCCGGTGCATTTTTAACCTGCTTTCCGTTATTAAATTTTTCTGTGTTGGCTAAATTTCCTTTCTTATCATAGGTCTTTACATAACCATCTATGACATCATCTCTGTATTTTTTTTCTTCTTTTACTTTTCCATCTTCATAAAATTCTTTCCAGACACCCTGTTTTTTACCGTTTTCATCTTTACGATTCAAACGATCCACAGAAGCTAAAATTCCTCCCTGGTATTTCATGATAGAAATAATAATGGAATCTTCAGAATATTCATAAGCAAGTCCATCAGGTTTCCCTTTCACATAAGGTGTCATTAACCTGGTTTTTCCGGAAGGATAATAAACAAACATATTACCCTGCTTGATATCGTTTACAAAAGGCTCTTTACTTGACACACGCTGATTAGTATCATAATTGAACGTGTACCCGTTTTTTTTACCCTCTAAATAATTAACGGATTTTGTTATTCTTCCTTTTTCAGAATAAAATTTCCAAATACTGTCTAATTGAAAATTTTTACGGTTTCCTTCTATTTTTAATTTGCCATTCTTATAATAATTCTTCCAATATCCGTCTGCTTTTCCATCACGCATCATCCCTTCTGAAGATTTTGCACCGTTTTCGTAATAAAAGATATTGTAACCGTTTGGATTGGTGTCCTGCGCCATGAGAACCTGTTGAGTCACAACAAACAAAAACAATAAAAAAATATTTTTCAAGGTGATATTCAATGGCATCAGGGTATTAATGTTCTAATTTAAAGTTTATAATTCAAAAATTAAAATTAAGTTTATAATCCGAATTTAGCTGATAATTCAAGCATTTTTTCGATTGGCTTTTTTGCTTTTTCAATTAATTCGTCACTCATTAATAATTCAGGTTGCTCATATTTCAGAGCAATGTAAATTTTTTCAAGTGTATTTAATTTCATATACGGGCAATCATTACAGGCACAATTATTATTTGGCGGCGCAGGAATAAACGTTTTTCCCGGACTCGCTTTTTGCATCTGGTGAATAATACCGGTTTCCGTTAATACGATGAACTCATTGGCATCTGATTTTTTACTGTAATTTAAAATTGCTGTTGTACTTCCTATAAAATCAGCATGTTCTAAAATAGGCGCTTCACATTCGGGATGCGCTAAAACAACCGCTTTTGGATGCTGAGCCTTGAGTTTAATCAGTTTTTCCAAACTAAAGATTTCATGTACCATACAGGCACCGTTCCATAAAACCATATTACGTCCGGTTACCTTGTTTATGTACGCACCCAGGTTTTTATCGGGAGCAAATATGATTTTTTGATCTTTAGGGAACGACTCCACAATTTGAACAGCGTTTGTAGACGTTACAATGACATCTGAGAGCGCTTTGATATCCGCCGTACAGTTTATATAGGTTAATACCACATGATCAGGGTGAGCGGCTTTAAATGCGGCAAATTCATTCGGTGGACAGGAATCTGCCAAAGAACATCCTGCTTTCAGATCCGGAATTAAAACTTTTGTCTTTGGATTCAGTATTTTCGCGGTTTCTGCCATAAAATGAACTCCGGCAAATAAAATGATGTCTGCTTTCGTTTTTTCGGCTTGCTGAGCGAGTCCTAAACTGTCTCCAATATAGTCTGCAATATCTTGAATATCAGCATCTTGGTAGTAGTGAGCGAGGATGATAGCGTTCTTGGTTTCCTTAAGGTGCGAAATCTCTTTGAACAAATCAAGCGATGGATCAATTTTTTTTTCGAGGAATCCTTTTTCTAAATTCATATAATATTAATAAAAGAATTTTAAAATTTTAAAATATGGTTATAGTATATAGGCTGTTAATACTGTGTAAAAATAAGCTTTTGTTTACTTGTTTATATGCTAATTTACTTTCTATTAACATATATTAAACGAATAAATGTTATATAAATGTTTGACCCTAAGAACGATGACAGGTAATGAACAATTGTCGTTAAAATAAGATCGTTAATAACATTACGATGAACAAGGTAGAATTTTATGTGTGTAAAACTGTACAAGACACTGACTAATTTTCGAAACAATATTTTGTTTTGATAAAAATTAGCCTAAGTAAATTTGCTATTAACAAATCACTATTTAATTACATAAACTTATTAACGAAGAATTTAATTATACACACTAATTTTGTTAATTAGCACTGTATTTAAAACACTCATTTTCAGTCGATGTAGTTATGAGTGTTAATTAACGTTGATTACAAACCATTAACAAATCTTTGATATGACAAAAATAGCTATAGGAAGCGACCACGCGGGGTTTGAGCTTAAATCTGGACTAATATCCTATTTAAATGAACAAAAAGTAGAATTAATCGATAAAGGCTGCTTTAGTATAGCCAGAGCAGATTATCCTGATGCCGCACATGCCGTTGCTGAATCCGTTATAAGTAAGGAAGCTGAATTCGGTGTATTAATGTGTGGCAGCGGAAATGGCATTAACATGAGTGCGAACAAACATAAGGGCATCCGGTCAGCATTATGCTGGAATTCAGAAATCGCAGCCCTGGCGCGTCAGCATAATGATGCGAACATATTAACTTTACCGGCAAGATATATGACCCTGGAAGAAGCGAAAAAATGTGTGGACGTTTTTTTATCAGAAAAATTTGAAGGCGGAAGACATGCCGATAGAGTTAATAAGATAGATTGTTAGCGTCCAGACTAAATATTTCTCTTAAAGTCATTTTTTTTCTTTTACTGGCCATTTTAATAGGTCAGCATATTCTTGTGTTTTGTACCGTTAATATTCAATGCCTGGATGACGACCAGATAATCATGTGGTTAGGCGCGAAGGATTATTCAAAAGGCATATTTCATGAACCAAGGTTTTACGGACAGGCCTATAACACGTTTATGGAAGCTCTTGTGGCAGTTCCTTTTATATGGATGAAAATGCCGGTTTATTATGCGGTACCCCTGGCAACACATCTTATATTTCTAACACCGTTTCTTTTCACTGCTTTTTATTTATTTAAAAAGCACTACGAAGATAAAGCCATTTTAATTATAGCGTTATTGTTGTGTATGCCGGTTGGGTTTGATGTGATGACCTCTATACCCAGGGGCTTTATAACCGGGACATTTTTTTCATTATTCTTCGTTATTAATTTATTAGATCCTAAGAATTATAAATTCATTTACATCAATACTCTTTTTTCTATTATAGGCTTTTTAGTTAATCCTAATTCTATTGTGGTATCTGCGCCTTTTCTTTTTTATTTATTTCTTCATAACTACAAAAACATTCGTTATTATAAAGTCTCTGTTTTAGGACTTATATCCGCTGTCCCTTTTGAACTGCTGCTAAATCAGTTTTACAGATCGCATCCTGAATACAATATTTATACCTATGATAACGAAATAAAATGGAGTTATTTTGCAAAGGCAGTTTCGAGGCTGGACGCTCATTTCGCCCATATCGGCTTGTTTATGGAAGGTTCTTTCATTCCTACGGCCCTGGCATTGTTTATTATAGGGTTTTACTTTTATAAAAAAAACCGGAACTGGTTTTTCTCTTTTCTATTACTTTCCATTATCGTTTTTGGATCTTTGTTTTGTCAGAAAATATCTCACGGTGGCACGTGGCCGCTTTTCTCGTTAAGCAGAATGTTTATCGCAGTTCCGGTATTTTATATGTGTTCTATTATTTTAATTGAATTTCCGCTTAAAAAATTAATGCCCCTTTGTGTGATAATAGTGTTGGGATTCACAGGGCTTAAATTATATACCTATAACAGTAAATTAGCAAGTTACAGTCTTGAGGAAAACTGGGTGGATGTCAATATGTTTTCTCTTGAAAACACATTCCAGCAATCTACCTCTTTAAAAAATGTATGTAAGGAATATAATACGGACATGATTATGATTCTTGGATGGTCATGGAGGGATAATACCATTAATTATGGTGGCCCTGCTCTTAATGATGATTACCCGCGCACGTTTAAGCCCCATTTTGAGAGGCGGAGATGGAGAACAGATGAAGAATTGAACAGGGTTAATTCTGATTTCATAGTTTATACAAGGTTTAACAATCTGGACAGTCTTTGTCATGCAAAATATAAAGACATCCACATCCAGAGAGTTAATGAGTGGGGAACATTTTATGTTTATAATAATACTAAAACAACACTTCAGTTCCTGCGATATATCAATGCCGAAACCCTTGGCTTCTAAATTTCATTGCTTAACAATTTGGTAACACGGGGTTGATGTAAAACTAACTTTAGGGTCGTTATTTTGTGTCAGTTAATATTTAATTTACATGAAAAAGGCCATTATTTTACTTTCCCTTATTGTTTTAATAACGAACACTACTGAAGCTCAGGAAACGGTGAATATTTCAAATGACAGCATTTTGAAAGAATTTCTGACTATGAAAAAGGAAATTCAGGAATTAAAAAAAACTACTATTAATCAACCAAAGACAATACCTTATTTTAGTTACAAATCCGGATTAGGGTTCGCAACGCCTGATAGTTCTTATTCGGTAAATATAAGATTCAGAATTCAGAACCGTTTTTTAATGAATACGAAAGACGAAGAACATCTCGAAACCGGCAGTTGGGAAGCACGAGTGAGAAGATGCCGGTTAAGTTTTGCCGGGCATGTTCTGAATCCGAAATGGAATTACTATTTGCAACTATCTTTTTCAAGAGGAGATATGGACTGGAGTGATGCGGATGCTTCCGTTCAAAATACAAGCCCAAATGTGGTGAGGGACGCCATGATCTTCTATAAACCGGTTAAAAACCTTCAATTGGCGTTGGGTCAGGGGAAATTACCAGGCAATCGCCAAAGGGTTATTTCATCAGGAGCCCAACAATTTTATGACCGCTCTATTGTTAACGCTACATTTACAACAGATCGGGATTTTGGTGTGTTTGTAAATCACACTGCACATTTAGGAAAAACATTTACAGTTTTAACAAAACTTGCCGCAACCAGCGGAGAGGGCAGGAATTCAGTAAGCAGCAACTCTGGCCTTGCTTATACCGGTCGTTTGGAGCTATTACCATTAGGAGCTTTTACTGATGGAGGTGATTATTATGAAGGCGATCTTGCCAGGGAGCCAAAACCAAAAATATCTATTGCCGGGGGTTATCAGTTGAATGATTTAGCTGTTCGAACCGGCGGACAATTGGGCAAGGATTTATTAGCGACGAGAAGCTTCAACGTCTATATGGCTGACTTTCTCTTCAAATATAAAGGGATAGCATTGAGCAGCGAATATATCCGGAGAGATACGGATGGATCGCCTTTGGTAACGGGCAGTGACGCGAAGACCAAAACGATTATAACCGGAGACGGTATAAACACACAGCTGAGTTACTGTTTTAAAAATATGTTTGAAATAGCCGTTCGCCATTCCCTCGTGAGTCCGCATAATGATCTGTTATCCAGGGTGCGGGAAAACGAGCAATACGGTGTTGGTGTTTCCAAATATCTTAATAAACACAAGCTTAAAGTACAAGCCAACGTGTTTTATAATAGAGAAAGGGATTTAAGCAAGCAGGAGAATCATAATAAATATTTTTTCGGTGTCATTCAAATAGAATTAGGAATTTAAGCCGAAGACTTAACGTTTAGTTAACATTGGAATATAGACAACTCATTACTTTTACAAAAAATAAAAAATGGCAACGTCCTTAATCATCTTTTTAGTTATATGCCTGGTATTGGCATGTACTTTCGAATTCGTAAATGGCTTTCACGATACCGCTAATGCTGTCGCCACCGTAATCTACACTAATTCCATGAAACCCACAGTAGCCGTGGTGTATAGCGGTATATTGAATTTTATCGGGGTTATGACCGGAGGAATTGCAGTAGCCATGGGAATTGTAAATTTATTACCCATGGAGGTTTTGGTAGATTCTAATGTTTACCATGGTATTGCCATGATTTTGGCCTTATTGCTTTCTGCGATTATATGGAACCTTGGAACCTGGTGGTTTGGGTTACCGGCATCCAGTTCCCATACTTTAATCGGGTCTATTATAGGTATTGGTTTGGCTTTTTACTTTTTACCCGGTAATGTGGGCGGAAGCGCAGTTAACTGGGACAAAGCAAAGGATACCGGATTAGCATTACTGATTTCGCCTTTAGCTGGTTTTACTGTAGCCATCATTATGATGTTTATTTTTAAACGTTTGGTTAAAAACGACATAATTTATAAAGAACCGATTCCCGGAAAAATGCCTCCGATCTGGATCCGAATGTTATTATGGACAACCTGTGGGTTAGTGAGTTTTTTTCACGGACAAAACGATGGACAAAAAGGGGTTGGCCTTGTAATGATGATTCTGATTGCAATTATGCCGGGTTATTTTTCCTTAGATAATAGCGTGAACTTACAAAGTGTGAACGCGAATGTTAGCCATATTGAAGTTATGATGAGAAAAGCTGACACCACCATTTTATCAGGAAAAGAGTTAAAGCTTTACAAAGAAATATTTAATCACTCTACTCATTTCAATTCGGAAACTTCCGGAAAAATGCTCTCAGCGGATATCACCCTTGGCAGTCGCTTCGAATTAAGAAAAGACGTGATTAAGATCACAAAGGGAACAGAAAAAATAATAGATGGCGGGAATTTATCTTTATCTATGAAAGAGATCCGGACATTAAAGGGAGAAATAAAAGACGCAAAAAAACTGGTGGAATATGCGCCATCCTGGGTGATTATCATGATCTCTATTTCTTTGGGATTAGGAACAATGATTGGCTGGAAACGCATTGTAAAAACAATCGGAGAAAAAATCGGTAAGCAACACATGAGTTATGCACAGGGTGCTTCGGCAGAGTTAGTGGCGTCGATGGGAATTGGTGTGGCCACCGCGTATGGCGTGCCCGTGAGTACAACGCACATGTTGAGTTCAGGTATCATGGGAAGTATGGTGGCTAAAAAGGGATTGAAAAACCTGCAGCGCAAAACCATTACCAATATTTTGCTGGCGTGGGTGTTAACGCTTCCTGTAACAATGATTTTGTCCGGAGGATTATTTTTGTTGTTCAGGGCGATTTTGTAAATAAAATTACCATTAGAAAAAAGGGGAGAGTTTTTTAACTCTCCCCTTTTTTATTTAAAACTCACTGATATAGGAAAGCAGCTCTTTATTTTCGCTGATCCACATAACTAAGCTGTTGTTACGGGGAGGGAGCTCCAGTTTTTGGCAAATACGGGATCTGTAATTTTCAATCGTTTTCTCAGATAAAAATAAGAGCTCTGAGATCTCCTTAGATGTTTTATTCTGGCTGACGAGCTTTAAAGTTTTTAATTCAGCCTGGCTCAGGGCCTGTATGCTTTCAATGAGCTGCTGTTTTTTTTTGTCCTCAATCGTTAACTCGGTATGGTGATCCTGCATCGCTGTTCCGATGTATTTCTTTCCTTCTAACACAGCATTCACGCAGTCCATAATTTCATCAACCGCATTATCTTTCAATATATAGCCGGATGCGCCGGAGAGCATGGCATTTTTAATCATTTCCTTTTCCCGATACATCGTTAAAATAATAACCCTGGTTTCAGACTGTTCTTTTAATATGCGCTTGCACACATCAAGTCCGTTAGCCTCAGGCATATTAATGTCGAGTATGGCAATTTCAGGTTTTAATTTTATGATCCCATCGATTGCCTCGGCACCGTTGTGACATTCAATGATCTTAACTTTAGGGAATGAGCTTTGAAGAAGATCCATCAGTCCTTTCCTGAAGATCGGATGATCATCAGCAATCAGTAGATTTTTTATTAGGTGCTGGTTAGCCATTAAATTTCAGTGTTAATTTAAAGCTTTTATTTAATTTATCTTCAAAACTAACAATACCATTAATGATTTTCGCCCTCTCCTGAATAGACAATAAACCCAATCCGTTTTTTTGCTTGGAGCTTAGACCTATGCCATTATCCTGGTATACAAGGATAAACTCTTTATTTTTTTCTGAAATAGAAATTTTTAAAGCGGAGGCCTGGGCATATTTTATGGTATTATTGGTACACTCCTGGAGAATTCGATATAAGTGCGTTTTAACACTGATCGGCAAATGCTCAACTTTATCAGTAACATCAAAACTGCATTCAAGTTTAGTGGAATTTTGAATGTTTTCAACCAGCCTGGCAATCGACCGCACAAGGCCTATTTTTTCAAGATAGGAAGGGTAGAGATTTTTGGAAATCTCCCGCGTCTGTTCAATCACCCTCGATAACTCTGACTCGAGGCTTTTGTCGGCATACTCGCTTTTTGAAACAGCCATCCTGGTTTTGATCATCGATAAGGATTGGCCAATATCGTCATGAAGATCCATGGAAATTCGCAGACGATCCGCTTCTATATTTTCAATCAGTTGTCTGCTGAAGGAAGCTTGTTTTTCCCGCAGCCTGGACGAATAAAAATATGAAATTAAGCCTACAACAATTATTAAAATCAACACTGATACACCGATGGCAATCCACTTGGAGATGCGTTCATCCTGGTGTTTTTGTTCAAGCAATAAGTATTTTGATTTTTCTTTTTCCAGTTCGATTTCTTTTTTCTGGACATTGTATTTTAACTGAAGCTCCTGGATAATTTTGGCTGTTGAGGCTTGCTGACTACTGTCTTTTATATTTTGATACGCCAGGAAGTATTCCAGGGATTTTTCGTAATTTTTTTCCGCGTTTTCAATTCTGTATAAAGACAGGTTATAATTTGCTTCCGCTTCCAGGTTTTTAGTCTCTTCAATTATTTTTTTTGCATTTGCCAGTTCTTTTCTTGCTTCATCGTATCGCTTTAACCCTATCAGGACGTCTGATTTTCCGAGATAAGCGGCAGTTAGTTCAGACTCAAGATCAAACTCTTTTAAAACAACAATAGCAGAATCAGAATAAGACAGGGCCACTTCGGGCTTTCCTATATTATTAAATGCGCTTCCCAGGTTTACAAATGCGCTTGCCAATTCCCTGGGATGATTGTTTACCCGCGCATAATGGATTACCTCCTTAAATATATTTAAAGCTTCGGGTATCCGGTTTTTTCTTAAATAAATCAAACAGATGTTGATTTGAAAATGACTGACCAGGTTTTGATCATTTTCTTTTTTAGAAGTAGCCAGACCTTTCTCAAAGTCTACAAGGGCATCGTCATCCTGTCCTGTATATAATTTAATGAGACCTAAATTGTTCCTGAAAACGGACGGATAGTGGGTGATACCATGTGACTCAGAAAATGCGAGACCTTCCAGGTATAGTTTTGCAGCGCCCTGTAAATCATTCTTTGATTCTTTAATGATGCCTATAAGATTCAGTAATTCAGCATAATTTTCGTGATCATTTGTAAGCCTGGCTTCATTAAGGAATGCGAAAAGTTCCTGTTCGGCATTTGCATTAATGCCCAATTCGTAATCCATAAATGTGATTCGAAGATTGGCAAGCAGGTCAATGTGTTTATTCCCTGATGCCTTAGCGGTGATAATGGCCCTTTTTAAATAGAATTTACACCGGTCAATATTCTGGGTATAATAAAAATAACTCCCATAGTATAAATACACTTCAGCAACAGCCTTTTTCTGATTGGTTGCTATCGCCTTATCAATTGTTTCTTTACCAACAATGAAAAGTTTCGTAGAATCGTAATAAGATGCTTCTTTCACGTCTTTTAAAAGTCGGGATACTTCAGCACTGTATTGCGCCACCATCATAAAACGGCAAACGAAAGAAAGAAATAAAATGAAAAACGTTTTTTTTAACATCCTTTAAAGGGCCTTAGACTTTCAAATGTATCAAATAATTTCAACTCCCCGGGATGATGTGTGCCATGCGTATCGCTTTCATCTGGTTTATGCAAAAAAAAGCGCTATATTTTTTATAGCACCTTTTCTTAAACCTGATTTTTACTTTCTTTTCTTATAGCGTTTGGGATTTCGTATTTCTGGCTCCTTGGTCGACGGGATTCCTGAGACAAATTCAAAATCCAATTGTTTTTTAATTAAGTCGGCACGCTTCACAATAATTTTCACTTTATCGCCCAGGGTATACACACGGCCTGTTCTCCGGCCAACCACACGGTAGTTATCTTCATCAAATGAGTATTGATCATCTTTCATGTCACGCATGCTTACCCGTCCTTCACATTTGTTTTCGATGATCTCCACAAATATTCCCCATTCAGTTACGCCACTGATTACGCCTTCAAACTCCTGGCCTATTTTATTTTCTAAATATTCAACCTGTTTGTATTTGACAGAAGCGCGTTCAGCATCCGAAGCCAGTTTCTCCATCTCTGAAGAATGTTTACATAACAACTCCAGTTCGTCTGCTTTCAGGTAGTGCGTTTGGTTTAATTTCGCTTCCAGTAAACGGTGCACCATTACATCCGGATAACGACGAATCGGGGAAGTAAAATGTGTATAGTAGTCAAATCCTAAACCATAATGCCCTACATTTTTTGTGGTATAAATCGCCTTTGGCATAGAGCGTACAGCCAGCAATTCAATCATGCTTTGTTCCTTTTTATTTTTAACGTCCTGTAATAATTTATTGATAGATTGCGCTGTTTTAGTTTTGTTTCCAATAGCTACAGAGTAACCAAAGCGTTCTACAAAATTATTCAGGTCCAGTAATTTCTCATCTTTCGGCACATCGTGTATACGATAAACCACCGCATCAGATCCTTTTTCATTCTTGACCTTTTTTTGATTATTGTTTTTCTGCTGGTCATCTTTACCTTTTTTCCCAAGGAACTCAGCTACTTTACGATTAGCCAGTAGCATGAAGTCTTCAATGAGTTTGTGGGCATCCTTTTGTGTTTTAAAATAAACACCGGTTGGCGCACCTTTATCATCTAACTGAAACTTCACTTCGGCTTTATCAAAAAAGATAGAGCCTTTGGCTGTTCTTTCAGCACGTAAAATTTTTGCCAGGCGGTCAAGTGTAAAAATTTCCTCCTTATACGGGCCCTCACCGGTTTCAATGATGGTTTGTACTTCTTCATAAGAAAAGCGATGATCGCTGTAGATCACGGTTTTGCCAAACCACTGATCCTGAATCTGAGCATTGTCGTCCAGTTCAAACACCGCGCTAAAACAATACTTCTCTTCGTGCGGCCTTAATGAACAGGCAAAATTACTGAGCACTTCAGGTAACATGGGAACACAACGGTCTACCAGGTAAACAGAAGTGGCCCTACTCACAGCCTCGTCATCTAATATTGTATGGGGTTTTAAATAATGGGTCACATCGGCAATGTGCACGCCAACTTCCCAGTTACCGTTTTCCAGTTTTTGCAAAGAGAGAGCATCATCAAAATCCTTGGCATCTACCGGGTCAATGGTAAACGTTGTAATTTCTCTAAAGTCACGGCGTTTGGCAATTTCTGCAGAGGTAATATCAGTAGCGAGTTTTTTGGCTGCGGCTTCCACTTCCGGAGCGAATACCATGGGTAAACCAAACTCTGCCATGATCGCATTGATCTCTGTTTCATGTTCACCGGCAGTTCCTAAAACATCCACCACTTTTCCGTTAGGATTGTCAGACCCTTTTTTCCAGTCGGTTAATTCAACCAATACTTTTTGCCCGTTTTTCGCTCCGTTGATGTCGTGAATGGGTATAAAAAAATCCACATGGATTTTGGTATAATCCGGCACGACAAATGCAAATTTTGGATTGATCTGAATGGTTCCAACGTATTTTGTTTTTTTTCGCTGGATAACTTCAATGACTTCTCCCTCCGGCTTTTCTCTTCCTCTTTGCGGCTGTACCGCGATTTTTACAAGATCTCCCTGTAAAGCGTCTTTGGTTCTGCGGAAGGGAATAAACACATCCGGCAACTCGGGTGATATAATTACAAAAGCTGTTCCCTGCGTTGTAAAATCAATTGTGCCGGTTTCATATACTTTATTTTCTTTTGCCTGATATTTTCCAGTTTCTTTTTCGGTTACAAAGCCCTGGTGCTTTAATTCCTCCAGCGTTTCCAATAATGCAAAGCGGTCGCCTTCATTATCGATTTCCATCGCAGAGCCCAGTTGTTTATAATTGAATGCTTTTTCGCTATTGTGCCTTAAAAACGCTAATACCTCTTCGAACAGATAGCGTTTAGGTTGTTTCTTTTTTGACTTTGCCATATATAACCACACGTTAAATCGTGCTATATGTAAATATAATTAATAAAGTACAGGCTGAAATAGAAAATCGGTAAAAACTAAAAACAGAGTTTTAAACAGGTTTTTTGCATTGTTATTCCGTTTACGTACAAACAATGGTCATTCACCACTAAAAATTTGTACAAAACACGATAAATTATCACATTTAGGTTTATTTTCAAGTTATTGAAAGACCTTAAATGTTATATATTTATTCCTCTGGCATTTTTTTGTTTTGTGAGATCATTGTTTTCACAAAACAACGATGACTATTATGTCCAAAAAAAATTGTACACCTATGTTGATGGTTTACCAGGGAGAACGGTGAGATATGTTACCCAGGATGGTAAGGGGTTTATGTGGTTTATCACAAATAATGGTCTGTGTCGGTTCGATGGTAAGAACTTTAAAGTCCTTACTCAACAGACAGATGGATTATATAACAATAATATTAGTTCGATAACCAGTGATAAAGGGCAGGGCCTTATCGTTACTTACTTTGAGGATAAATCAAAATATACTATTTCTCATGAACATGTTGATGTAATAGACATCAATACGCTTAAATGTAGAAAGCTAAAAGAGCATTATAAGACCGGTCCTTTTAATGAAAATGAGGTTAATGAAGTAAGGCCTGACCCTGATGAAAAAAAAGTGCTGTGGTTTTTAAAGCCATATTACAACCTGCAGATCGAGACATTTGCAGGCGCGAAAGTATGGCGGTTAGATGCGCATAACAATTTTACGCCAAAGAAAATTAAGGCAATAAAAGCGATTGACTTTACCAGGGATGGGCAAAATATTAAAGCGTCTGTTGAGCCCTACTCATTTTCAATGCCCCTGAGCGATCACGCTGCGTTTATATTTGAGGATAGTAGCGTCATGTGTCGTCTGGGATATGGCGCAACCCTTTGCTATAAAGACAACGTGGGAGGTTATGTCATCAGGTATAATGATTCCCTTACAACAAAATATTTTTATTTTTCAAATTATAATTCGATTAAAGAAATTGATCCGAATGATAAAACTTATCCGGATTTTGTTTTTGATACACGGGTTCACTATGTAACAAACAGAATGGATTATACCGGCGTCATATTTCTCCGAAATAAGTCCCTGTATTTATACAGGAATAAAAACGAACTAATTACACTGATCGATTCTACGGGCGATGAAAAGATAAGGAAAGCCCAGATCTTATCAGCATTCAGGGATAGTATAGGAAATTATTGGATATCCACCAGTGAAGGCGCTCTTAAAGTAACGGTTCGACCAAAGAAATTTCATCATTTATTTTCGTCTGAACAAATCCCGTTTGGACTCAATAATTCTACAAGGGGGCTCTATCGGAGCAGGGATGGATTGCTGGTTGCTGCGTTCGATTTTATCGGAATTAAAAAAGACAATACGACGACGGTAATAAAAAATTATTACAATTTTTCGTTTTGTGAAGCAGGGAATAAACTCTGGGTAGCGGCTAATGATCTTGAAACGCATGAATTAAAATTAAATAAAAAGGAAAGGAAACAGCCACCAATCTTTGGCGAGTTCTGGTCTTTATTCCCCCTCGATACAAACCGACTGTTATTTGGAAGCGCTGACGGTTTTGGAATTTATAATATGTCAAACAACACACTGAATAGGATTGACACCGGCAAATTCCGAAAACCAAATATTACGTACAAGTTTTTTAAATACCAGGGAAACATCCTGGCTGTTTCAAGTAATGGTATTTATGTGATAAATAAAAAAGGTGAAATAAAAGATTGTTACAATAAAGAACACAAGGAGTCCGGCAAGCGCCTTTTAGCTGAAGAGTTAAACGATTTGCATATTGATGAGAATGGGCTTTACTGGATGTGTACGGCTTTTGATGGATTGTATTGTTGGGACAGGCGTATCAATAAATGGGAGCAGTTTGGCGTTGAACATGGGTTCTTATCAACTACACATTACCGGATCGAAGAAGATGATTTTGACAATCTCTGGATAAGCACAGAGTTTGGCCTGGCAAAGTTCAACAAAAAGACAAAACATGCTAAAGTATTTACTGAGATTGACGGAATATCGCATAACGAGTTTAATCGCACGTCAAGCTTCAAGGATCTCGATGGGTCAATTTATTTTGGTGGAATGAACGGAGTAACCTGGTTTAACCCCAAAGAATTTTTTGAGGAAGAAAATACACAGAATTATCCTTTTGTTGTAAATAGTTTAAGCCTTTATAATTCACGTACAAATTTGATGGAGGATCACACGAAAACGTTTTACTCTAACAATCAGATAGTATTGGATGGCGTTACGAGAAACGCTTCCCTGGAGGTTGCTTTACTGGATCTGGAAGACCGCAGTCATGTTTATGGATATCTTATTGAGGGCTTGGACAAAGAATGGAATTACATCAAGGAAGGTTCGATTAAATTGAATAATTTGCCTTATGGTAATTATATACTCAAAATAAAAGCTCAATGCTTAAATGGCCTGTGGAACAAAACTGAATTGCATATTCCTGTTATTATCCTAATCCCGTTTTATAGAACTTGGTGGTTCATAGGATTTGCCTTAATTGTAGCGGTGATGATGACCTTGTTTTTTATAAAGCAACGTACGAAAGTATTGCAAAAACAAAATGAAAAACTGGAGCGAACAGTAGAAGCCAGGACGGTTGAACTAAAAGAGTCCCTTGCGGAGCAAATTGCCTTATTGCAGGAAGTGCATCATCGTGTCAAAAACAATTTACAGTTTATAGCTGCCATGCTTAAAATGCAGATTAATGCAGTGAAAGATGAAGGGAATCAGGCGGTGTTAAAAGAAACTTCAAGGAGGATCAACTCAATGTCATTGGTACACGAGATGTTGTACAATAAAGAAAAACTGGAATATGTTTCAACCAAAGAATACCTGGCTGAATTAGTATCAAAACTGAATGAAATGGTTTATGATACCCATGAGCCGATCAAATTTAAATTATCAATTGAAGACATTAAATTTGACATCAATAATTGCGTGGCTATAGGCATGATCACTTCTGAGATAATCAGCAATTCAATTAAGTATGCATTTAAAAATGTAAAAAATCCAACGATAACAATATCATTGTCCTACCATAGAGAAGAAGGAATGGTCTTATATATTATTGATGATAATGGCGCAGGTATTCTTAACGGTAGTGACCAATCAGGCTTAGGTATGCGTTTGATAGATATCTTTTCCCGGCAGATGGAAGCAGAGTATGAGTATAAAAACGACCATGGACTGAAATACACATTTAAAATTCCTTATGAAAAGAAATGAAAAGTGATTTTAAAATACTAATAGTGGACGATGAAGTTTTAATTGCAGAGTTTTTAAAAGACGAACTAATTACATTGGGGTATCAGAATATTTTTTTGGCACACAGCAGGAAACAGGCGTTCTCACAAATCAATGAAGTTAATCCTCAGTTGGTTTTGTTAGACATTAGGATGAAGAATGAACGAGAGGGGATTGAAATAGCGGAAGAAATAAACAGAACCTGTAAAATCCCGTTTATCTACATCACCGCTCATTCGGATAAAGAAATTGTAAAGGAAGCCCTGGCCACCAAGCCGGCAGGTTATATCACAAAGCCCTTTAAACAAATAGATGTTTATGCAGCGGTTCATTTAGTTGAAACAACTTTTGAAAGTGCAGAAGAAGCCTTCCTGGTATTCAAAGATGGATATGCAAATATTAAGTTATCTGTCGATGATATTTTATATGCTCAAAGCGACGACAACTACATACATATTTATACAGATACAAAAAAATACACAATACGAAACACGCTGGAGTGGTTCAGGGAAAATACTCCGGAAACACTTTTTCATAGAACCCATCGTTCATTCATTGTTAACATAAGCCGGATTACCAAGACTTCAACGAAGGCTGTTTTTGTTGGTGAAATCCAGATCCCCGTTTCCCGGGGTAATCAACCCAGATTCGATTAAAAGCCTTTCAGTATTGCTGATAATTTTAAGATAAATCTGTATTGGCCGAAAAATATGAATTCCAAAGAATTTGATAGTTTTGCAGTTCACATACAAAATTTGGTTGTTCACCCCACGATTTATTCGTTTAATAGTCTTAATCATTATTTTTAAAACATTATAAAATTAAACCATCATGAGAATTATTTATTTATTAATTGTATCGCTATTATTAGCTATTTCTAATAACTCCTGGTCGCAGAGTATCACTCAGTTACCGGGCGAGGGTGCATTGAATTACTCAAAAGTTTTTCAGGGTAGCGGTAAGGATGTTACTACGGACGCTTCCTGTTTTCTAATAAAAGGAAAGGGAATGTTATCAATAGGCTTTGAAGTTCAAAAAAACGGTACCGCCACATGGCCTACAAACACGCTGTGGTTTAAGGTTCGTGGCCAATGGGTGCATATTATGGATTTATTTATGGGGACTGACAGAGGAGCCGGGTCCGCATCATTTGATGCCAATTCATTCATCGATCCCGGTACAAATAAATATTACACTGAAAATACTGATCGTATTTGTACAGTGAATGGTTTTGCGAGTAATGATAACACTGCCGCCTTTCATTCCTACATAAAAAATTATGGTAATTTAAAAATATATGATGGTAATTATGCCGGAACCTCTGGCCTTACTTTTAGACAGGTTGCTGCCGACCTGAGCACTTTTAATTTACAAACCGCAGCCTGGGCTCCGCCATACGTATATCCAGTTTATAATCCTGATATATCTTCCGGTGTTCAGGCTTTAACAGGTAGCTATGACAGAACTCACGCAAACCAACGTTGGGCAAATTTACCTGGCGTAGCAACTTGTGAGTCGACCCCGGGTAGAATAGTTGTTGTAATTAATATCGTCAACCTACCACCGGAAATGTTAGATGACCCGGCAGGTTTCAGGGTTCATATGTTTCAGGACGCTAATACAGGGCACGACAGGACGTTTGAGTGGGTATTTAATAGCAGTGAAAACTTTATGAATAATGCGCCTTCAAGCTTGAATGCTTCAAAAGATTTGTGCGGAAAGGTGCAGTTAACCTGGGCAAATGCATACAATCCGGTTCCATCGGATGGACAAGTAGATATTAAAACTGTCATTTTCAGGAATGGCACTTATCTGGGAATGGTAGATGACACTCAAACCACTTTTGATGATTTGACGGCGGCACAGGATGTAGAATACGATTATACACTTTTACATGTAGCGTTTTCAGAGTCTGGTAAAACCTATTTCCGTAGCCCATCAACTGCGCCGGTAAAAGGTAGCGTTAAACCATCACCGGATGAGCCGATTTCACCAACTGCGTCCTCGGACAAGTGTAATAACAAAATTGACCTTGGCTGGAATTTTAATGGAGTTAATCCTGCCAGATTCAGGGTAGATTATTCGATGTCTTCTACCGGTACATTTACTACCCTTACAAACACTTTAGCCGGAGGAAGCAGAAGCTACGCTCATACAGGTGTAACAAGGGGTCAAAACTATTACTACCGGATATATGCTATTAATTCCTGTTCTGTTCTGTCTACAACCTATGCAGTGTGTAATGGAATTTCGCCTTCTGATCCTGCAATGGCAACAGGTATCACCGCTGTTACGAATACGGTTACCAATACAGTTGATCTGAGTTGGACAGATAATGCCAATAATGAAACTAAATATCAAATTGTAAGAACCGACGACGTAGGGAATACTGTTTTAACCGATGTAAACTTAAACTCAACCAGTTACATTGATAATTCAGCTGCGTCTTGTCGTTTATACACGTATAAAGTCAGAGCGTTTAATGATTGTGTATTAAGCGGAATCACCTCTACCACATCTGCGACGGCTACATTGCCTCCACCAAATTTGGGCAGTACATTTACATCCACTAAAAAATTAACAGCATCCAAGGGTTATTTCAGTAATCGTGTGGAACTAAGCTGGAGTAATAACAACGGATTGAACATTGATGTATTCAAAATTTACCGTAAACAATTAGGAACGACGGCGGATTCGGTACAGATAGCTGCCGCTGGTCCCGGAACCGCTTTGTTTATTGATAACACCGCTGATGCGCGCGTGTTTTATCGTTACACCATTGTTGGCGTAAAAAACTGCAATGGATCAGATTTATTAAGTAACATAAGTTCAGATATAGGATTCCGAAATCCGACAGGCTTAGTAAGCGGACATATTGAGTATAACGGAGGTATTGCAGTTGGTGGAGCAAAAGTGTTTATACAGCAGAGTGGGGCCACTGTGGGAGGAAATTCACTGGATTTTAATAATGCGGGCGTATTAACAGTAACAGACAAGGTCGAGCTGGAGCCTGGCGCACAAATGCGAATGGAGTTTTGGTTGAAACCAACCGCGTTTTCAGGCGCAACTAACTTAATAGTAAACAAAACAAATGCTTTTGATTTTGGATATGTATCAAGTAACTGGAGAGCGAGAATTTTTACAGGAGGAACTGCCAAAACGATAAATCTTCCGGGAACAACCTTTACAACGGCACAGTGGAATCACGTGTCTATAGTATATAATGGTACTGTTTTAAAGTTATTTGCCAACGGCACACTTGCGGGAACTGTTGCTGCAACCGGGAACATTGATGATAATGCAAACAGCTTGGTCTTCGGGGATGCAACCTCAGATTTTTTCATCGACGAGTTTCGTTTAATCGGGCAATCACGATCTGATTCTGTTATTTCTGTTGAGTCAAACCGAATATTAAACGGCGATGAATCTGATTTCAAATGTAATTTGCATTTTAATGAAGCCGTTGGAACATTTGCCTATGACGTTTCAAAAGTTGGGAACTTTTTTAATGGAAATCATGGCGTTTTTTCGGGATCAGTAAACTGGAGTACAGACAAACCGACAAGTTCCCAGTTAGGCTATTTTGGAGTAACAGATAATTTAGGAAATTATATCGCGACTGGTATTCAGTATATGGGATCCGGTGAAAATTTCAATCTGGTTCCATCCTATGCAACCCATTCGTTTTCACCAAACTCGCGTTCTGTTTATATTGGCGATGGGTCGTTCGTTTATAATAATCAGGATTTTATCGACAATTCATCATTTCCTGTAACAGGTACGTTATTTTATAAGGGAACAACCTGCGCGGTTTCTGATGCTGTTTTAAAATTAGATGGTAACGCCATTATTTCGGGCGGGGCTCAGGTAAAAACAGATGCTAATGGAACATTTAGTATTTCTGTTCCTATTGGTAATCATTATATCAGTGTCGAAAAGACTGGTCACGATATGGTTTTAGGTGGAAGATATCCGGCAACCGGCACGCATAATTTCCAGGCACCTGTTTCAGGAATTATATTTCAGGACAGTACATTAAGAAAGGTAGTTGGGCGAGTAGTTGGCGGGGATGTGCAGGGAGACAAAATTGCCAATCTTGGGAAGTCCATTAACAATATAGGTAAAGCTTATATTGAATTGGCATCACCATTAACCGGTGCGCCTTGTTTTACGACGTCTGTAATAACGAATACTGCAACAGGAGAATATGAGTTCAATATTCCACCTGTACAATATAAAATTACACAAGCTTATGTGATGAGTAATTCGGTTTCTATTAATATAAACGTTCCAAACTCCTTGAAATTTGCAAGTAATACGTTCGACTTAACAAACACTAATTTTTTAACGACAGAGAAAGATTCAATTTTTGTTACTCTTGGTAACGGGACGAATCAAAGAGATTCATTGATACAGGTTGATTCGGTTAAATTCCATAAACGCATTGATTTCATTCATTATTCCAGCCCGAAATTAGGATTAGCGGATACGCTGGGTAATCGTTTTATTGGAGAAAAGTTCATCACGTTACCAACAACACCTACTTCTACGGTTTCGGCAGTGCCTTCAACCACTACCAATTGGGGACCTTTAGGCTTCCCTGTATTTAAACAGAACAATTATTATAAAGCAAAAATCACAGCTGTTCAAACATATACCAATGCTGATACACCGAGCATGGTTGATACTGTTAAACTGAATGGCTTGGTAACAGTTGCTAATAATTTGATTGACGGCGTTGATCCAAATCCTAATGTGTCTTTAAACAATGGCGTTGCGTATTATTCATTTATCTGTGGTTCACCAAATACAGCAACCTATACCCCTAATTTCATGAGCTACACGAAAGCAATGCAGATTAACATTACGCCAGAAGGGCAACCAACCTATTCATTGAGCCCGAATGCGACGACAACAGTATCTCCGGGATATAATATGTACCGTGCTTATGTTTTAGGTAGTCTATTGGATGGAACCGGATTTGCAACGGTTGGTCCTGAAAGAATAGATATGATTTTAAGGGATCCTCCGGGATCAGGAAGTTCATCAACCTGGTCTTCCGGTACATCAACCACCAAAGTAGAAAACATTTATAACGGCGGAGGAGTAACACAGGGAATAAGCGCTGAAACATCCGTAGGAACGAAACAAACAGTTGGTCTGGGTGTTGGTATTGAAATTGATATTTCGGCAGATGTAGAGTTAGGGACGGAAACAACCATTAGTGGCGGTAAAACAAATCAGTATACCGAAACGGTTACAACAATGAATGAGGTTTCTACCAGGGATGATGCTGATTACGTTGGGGCAAGCGCGGATGTTTTTGTTGGGCGTTCCCGGAACTGGTATATGGGGCCAACCATCAATTTAGAATTAAGACCAGCGTCTACTTGTACATTGGTTGAGTGTGTCGGACCAAATATTTCCGGATTCAGATTAGCAAAAATTTCTGGTTTATCATTGGCTCCGGGAGAAGTAAAAACAAGGTTCTCCTATACTCAGAATGAGATTGAGGAAAATGTTATTCCGTCACTGGAAGCCTTGAGGTTAAGTTTTTTCACACGCGCAGGTTCCAGATATACATCTGCTGTTTCTGCTTCGGATCCGAAATTTGGCGCTAATAATGACGATCCATTGTGGGCAACGCCATCTTCAACAACCCCAGCTATTTTCGAAAAAACACTGGATAGAACCGGACCGTCATACACATTCAATTATGCTACAGGAACCAATACGGTTATTACTTATATAAACAATTCCACATTTCCGCCTTCGGTTTCTACTGCAACACTTCCTGTTGAGGTAGAAGACTCGGTTCGTATCATTAACAACCAGATACGTTTATGGAAAGAAGCTTTAAGAGATAATGAAAAAGAAAAACACCAATGTGTAAATAATATGGCTGGTACTTTAGTGGATAATTTCTCGTTAGGTTCTGCTATTTTAAATAACTCTTATTCTGTCACTTTTGAAAATTCAGAAGAAAAGTCTTTTGAGTTCTCTTTAGATGCTTCTGCCACTTATACGGTTAAAGCAAAAATTGGAAATACAGGTGGAGAGTTTGAAGGTGGTACTACGTTAAATTACTCCCGTAGCGTTAACACAAGTACTAATACAACAACTGAAAATACTTTTCAATATACACTAACGGACGGTGATCCGGGAGATTTAATGAGTATTGATGTATATCGTATGCCAATGGGTAATGTGTTTATTACGCGTGGCGGACAAACCATGTGCCCTTATGAAGATGCATTGGTTTTACATTATTATAATCCATCAGCACCAACAGCATGGATTAGTTCACACACCTATAATGAGGCAGGTTTTCAAACCATTGCGCCGGCTACTATAAAGCGTGAAGTACCTGAAATAGTTGTGGATGGTTCCACCAGTTCAACAAAATATAATATTCCCTCAAATCAGGCTGCGTCTTTTCAACTACAGTTGAGCAATCAAAGCTTATTAACCGTAAATAATAGTGTTGATTTACAGGTTAGGGTAGAGAGCACCAGTAATCCAAATGGCGCCATTTTAAAAATTGACGGGCAGAATGCCAATGATGTTTTCAATATTCCAAGCGGAGGATCAGTTAATAAAGTATTAACAGTCGAGAGAGGTCCGGTTGAAATTGAATACGACAGTTTAATGGTTATTTTCTCTTCGGCTTGTAGTTCCGACATTGCAGATACCGCTTACGTAAGTGTTCATTTTATACCTACATGTACAGATTTAGCGATTACAGTACCAACTAATAATTTTATTATCAATAATAGTAACAATAGTCTGGCAAACGTTATTATTGGCGACTATAATTATAATTATGGTGCTGCTGTTAACACAAGCACATTAACAAGTTCCGCACATCCTTATTATGGATTTGAAAAAATAGGATTTGAAATTAAGCCGAGCAGTTCAAGTACATGGTTACAAATTCAGGAATTTTATAAATACCCTTCGGCTGTTGGATCTAATAGCTTGTTCCCCATTCCGAATAACCAGGTATACACTCAGTATAACTGGAGCGTAACCCCAAACAGTTATGCTGACGGCAACTATGAAATTCGCGGTGTGTCGAGCTGCTATAACAAGGACGGCAGTTATGCTACGGTGTATTCACCAGTATTGCAGGGCGTAATGGATCGTGTAAACCCGCATCCTTTCGGCACGCCATCGCCGGGAGATGGTATATTGGATCCAAATGATGACATCTCGATTCAGTTTAATGAACCGATTGACATCAGTAGTTTAAATTATGCACCAAGTTCAAATCCAAATTCTACTTTTGATATCAGGGGAGTTTTAAATGGCACAACACTTCGTCACAGCGAGAGTTTAAATTTTGATGGTACTGCAGATTATGCAGAAGTAACCGGCGGAGTAAGTTTGCAAAAACGTTCTTTCACTTTTGAATTCTGGGCTAAGTTTAACCCAACAGGTGCTGAGCAAACTGTTATAAGTCAGGGGACTGATGCGGTTCAAAAAATGAGCATTGGTTTTGATAATAGTAACAGGTTGAAATTTAGTTTAGGAAGCCAGATTGCTCTGTCTACAAATCCAATTACCTTACCAACTGATTGGCACCACTATGCTGTAGTGTATGATCATCCAAATTCAGATGTGAGTCTGTTTGTGGATGGCTCATTAGCGGGTACAAACAATAGCTTCCTGGTTGAATATACTGGATCTGGTAAGTTGGCATTTGGTAAAGCGTTGCCTGCTAACAATAATTTCTTAAACGGTAACGCGCACGAAATAAGATTATGGAGTAAAACCCGCACTATTTCTGAAATTACTGTTACCATGAATAAGAGCTTAAGCCGTAACCAATCGGGGCTGGTTTACAACTGGAAAATGGATGAAGCCGATGGATCAGTGGCAAATGATGATATCAGGAGCCGCAACGCAACTATTTATGGCGCTACATGGGAAGTGAACCCTAATGGTAACGCCGTTCAGTTGAGTAGTTCTGGTAATGACAACATTAAAGTGAGTTCTGGAAATATTGCAATCAACAAAGAAATGGACTTTACACTGGAGTTTTGGTTCAATTCTACGCAGTCAGGCATTTCCACATTATTTTCCAACGGAGAAGGTATAGCAACATCAGCCGACTCTTTAGATGCATGGACAATTCAAAAAGATGGAACCGGAGCAATTCACGTTTACCATAAGGGCCTGGACTTTGTGGCATCTACAACAAATTACTTTGATGGAACCTGGCACCATTTTGCATTAGTAATGCAGCGAACCGGAAATTTATCAGCATATCTAGATGGTAATTTACAAAATTCAACCCAGGGAATTAACTTTAATAACCTGGCGGGTTCTTACATGTATTTAGGCGCCAAAGCAGTAATAGCGGGATCAACGACCACATTAAGCAACTACTATGATGGAAAAATAGATGAATTCCGTTTATGGAGCACTGCCCGTAAATCGGAACAGGTAAAACGTGATAAACAGAATCGAATGTTGGGAGACGAGCACGGTTTATTAGCTTATTTACCTTTTGAAAATTATACGGTTGTAATGGGAACGCCATCTTTGACACCTACATTTAATAATCAATCGTTGGAAACACTAACAGTTACTCCTCAGGGGGCTACAGCGCTTATAGGCCAAACCCCAACAATAAAACTACCGCGACCAATTCAATCGGTAAATTATACATGGTCTCTTAATAATGATAAAATCATTTTAACTACGAACACGTCTCCGGATCAGTTAGAGAATGTAACTCTTGATATCACAGTTAAGAATGCGTTAGATATGCATGGTAACAAAATGCAATCGCCGAAAACATGGATCGCTTACATGAATAAAAACCAGGTGAAATGGCAGGATGATCAATTTGATTTTGAGAAAACAGTGGACAGTGTAATTACTTTTGTAGCCCCAATCGTTAATTCAGGAGGCGCGCAAAAGGCGTTTACTATTGATGGTTTGCCTAACTGGATGACTGCAAACATTACCAGTGGGGTTATTGCGCCAAACAGCGTTCAGAATGTTACGTTTACAATTCCGGCTGGTGGTTCCATTGGTAATTTTGATACTGAGGTAAGTGTGACCACTGATTTTAATTTTGCCGAAATTTTAAGGGTTAATTTAAAAGTCAAGGGTATATCTCCGAATTGGGTTGTTGATCCGGCTGACTTTAGTTATTCTATGAATGTATTCGGTCAATTAAGAATCGATAATGTTATTGCAACTAATCCGGAAAGTAAAATTGCTGCGTTTAGCAATGGAGTGATATGTGGAGTCGCTAATTTGCAGTACTTATCTGCTTACGATAGATATGAGGTGTTCTTAAACGTCTACAATAATCAAATCACAGGAGACTCTATACGTTTTAACATTTATGATGCAGAAAGTGGATTAACTTTTGTGAATGTGACACCATCCTTAATGTTTGTTGAAAACGATGTTGTAGGAACCGTTACAAGCCCAATTACCTTTGTGGCTAATACAGAAATTTCACGGGACATTCCTTTAAATGCTGGCTGGACATGGGTTTCATTCCCTTTAAAGTCTAATAAATTACTGAGTAGTAATTCATTAATGACAAGTATCGCACCTTCAAATGGGGATATAAGCACAGGCATTTCCGATTATGATCAATATGATACAAGCTTAGGATGGATTGGAAACATTAGCCAGAATGGCGGATATTTCAACAACCAATCTTATAAAATTAAAAAAGCAGTGGCCGACACTTTGGTTCATGTTGGTATGCGTTTAAATCCTGATTCCATACAGGCGCAAATTAATGTGGTTCCGGGATGGAACTGGATTGGTTATGTTTCCAATAAAAACGCTTCCGTTTCTGAAGCACTGGGTAACTATAATGCCCAAACCGGAGATCTCATTAAGAGTCAATATGAATTTGCTTATTATGATAATTTAATTGGCTGGACAGGTAGTTTAACACAAATGAAGCCAACCTTAGGATATATGTTAAAGTCAACGGGCACAAGCGCGTTCAGTTATCCGTTGTCAACCTTTATTGGTAAAATGGCGAGTCAAACGGATTACACAGTAAACGAGGCGTCTCAAAATATCTTCCCATTTACACCTGAGTTGTACAGCAATACGATGTCAGCCATAATCACCGGCAACATATGTAACGACGCGCTCGACAATGGAAATGTTGCTATTGGCGCATTTGATAACACGAATACAATGAGAGGTTTCGCATACCCAACCCTGGTAGATAATAATTATAAATTTTTCCTGACTCTTTATAGTAATTCAGATGGGGAAACATTGAATGTCAAATATTTCAATACAACCGATGGTCTGGTAATTGCAACAAATACAGTTGTCTCTTTTGCAACAGATGCGGTGGTCGGTACGCCATCTGTTCCATTTGTGGCGAATGTAGACGATAGCTTGGCCTGTCATGTAGTAGAAATTACCACTGGTGTTAATGAGTCTTTCAGCGAAAGCACGGTTGGCATCTATCCGAATCCGTTCGAAGATGATTTGACTTTAACTTTCAATAAATCAGTTAGCGCTAAAATAGAACTATTGGATGTGTTAGGAAAAGTAGTTTATTCATCTGCAATAAAAGACAAAAAAGAATTTACATTGAACATAGACCGCAGTAAGACAAATATTGCAATCGGAATGTATTATATCCGTTTATCGGGAGATGTAAACGAACAAATTAAAGTAGTTAAGACAAAATAAGAAAAAATGAGTGGTTTTCGTTTAACAAAGCGAAACCACTTTTAAATCAAATTTATGAACAGATTTAAATCTCTAATTTTTGCAACAATCCTGTTTCGGTTTGTTAGCATTTCTTATGCGCAGGTGCCCGCCACATGGACAGTCAATCCTTCCGCATATACATATCAAATGGCAGTTACATGCAAAGCGAATGAAGCATGTGTTGATTTAACTGATCCGAACAATTATGTAGCAGCTTTTGTTGGCACACAGTGCAGGGGCGTCGTTAAAACGAATACGTCCGTTGGTCCTAATATGCTTGGATTACTGACCATAAAGAGTAATGTTGTTAGCGGTGAAAAAGTAAGTTTTCAAATTTATAAAGCGTCTACTAATACAGTTTTAAGTGTTTTGGATTCTGTTGTGTTTTCTCAGGGAGCAACAATCGGCGCCTTAAATAATCCGTTTGTATTGTATACAAATCATGCTCCAACAGATATATCAATTGGAACGTATACCGTTAACGAGAATACGCCGTTAACTACCGTGATGAGTACTTTATCTGCAGTTGACCAGGATGCAGGCACAACCTTTAATTATTCGTTAACAGCAGGACAACCGGAGAACAGCCAGTTTGGCATTAGCGGTGGCAACTTGACGGTAAACGCCCTTTTTGATTACGAAACAGATTCTGTTAAAATAATACAGTTGCAGGTGGACGATAATGGAGGGTGTAAGTATACAGAGACGTTTACTCTACAGGTTATAAATGCCAATGATGCACCAACAGCACTTACTTTAACAACGACAACTATATTTGACCACCAACAAGCGGGAAGCTATATCGGTCAGTTCTTTACGACCGATCCGGACGTCGGTGATACCCACACATATACCTTAGTTACGGGCCCAGGCGATGCAGATAATGCTCAGTTTTATATCCAGAACGATACATTGTACAACGTAAGTCAGGTGGATTATACTGCTCAATCTGTTTATTTTATCCGGACGCGCTCCACCGATTTAGGAGGTTTGTTTATTGAGAACACGTTTACCTTAAATGTTTCTAACATAAATGATGCACCAACGGATATTAATTTAAGCAGTAATGTTGTTGTCGAAAATTCACCTATTGCTGCATTTATTGGAACGCTTAGTGTGGTTGACGCAGATCTGGCAGATACACATACATTAACATTGGTGTCCGGAGCGGGGTCAACACATAATGGCTTGGTTTCTATTGTTGGAAACACACTACAGGCAAATGCCTCATATAACTTTGAGGTAAACGATAGTTTGTTTATTCGAATCCAGGCAAATGACCCGCTTAATGCTCTTTATACAAAAACATTTGTGATTGTTGTGACTGATGTAAATGAAGCGCCAACTAATATTATTTTATCCGATACAACTATTAAGGAAGGGCTGCCTATAGGAACAGTAGTCGGACAATTATCTTCAACCGACGAAGATAATGGTAATACACAGACTTATTCATTGGTCACTGGATTAGGAGATGCGGATAACAGCTTATTTACAATTAATAGTAATTCATTAACAACAGCAGCCACTTATAGTTTCACAAACCAAACCTACAGTATTCGTGTACGAACCACTGATAATGGCACCTTATTTTATGAAAAAGTTATTTTGATCTTAGTAGAAGACAGTAATTATGTACCAACAGATATTATTCCTTCAATGACCTCTTTTGATGAGAACATTATTATAGGAACAGCTGTTTCTACTTTGACAACTATTGATAATGATGCAACAGATACTCATACCTTAACATTGGTTAGCGGTGCGGGTTCAACAGATAACAGTTATTTTTCTATATCCGGAAATACATTGTTAACCGATTCTGCTGTAAATTTCGAGAATAAGGCTATTTATTTTATCAGGGTAAAAAGTACAGATCCCGGAAATGCAAATATTATCAAAACCTTTACACTAAATGCAAATGATTTAAATGAGGCACCAACAAATATCGCACTAGCAGGCGATAGTATACAGGAGCAACTGCCGGTTAATACAATGATTGGTAATTTTACTTCTGTTGATGCAGATGCAGGATCAACACATACGTATACTTTAACAGCCGGTGCCGGAGACACAGATAATGCTCTGTTCATGATTACCGGAAATCAATTATTATCGAACAGCAGCTTCACCTTTTCCGGGCAATACTATAGTATCAGGGTAAAGTCAATTGATAATGGAGGTTTGTTTTATGAAAAGGTATTTGCGATTAAGATTTTAAACTTAAATGAAGCGCCAAGTGATATCACAATCGATACACTGTTATTGAATGAAGACAATGAATCAAATTTTTATGTAAGTAGAATTCGCACTACCGACAATGACAGTCCCGATTTTTACACTTACACGTTGGTTTCAGGACCCGGAGACACCGACAACGCAGAGTTTAGTATCGTGGACGATAAACTATTCATTTTGGAAAAAACAAACTTCGACGTTAAAAGCTCATATTCCATCAGAGTTAGATCTGAGGATCTGGGTGGATTAAGTATAGAGAAATCATTTGAAATTTTGGTAGTGGATGTAGTTGGCAATTCGATACCCTTGCCATCTACTAATTTTATTTCACCGAATGGTGATGGTAAAAACGATAGCTGGAAAATCAGCAATGTTGAAATTTACAAAGATTTTTCTTTGCAGATTTTCGATCAGTTCGGACAAGTGATTTATAGTGCTCCAAATAGTTATAATAACGAGTTTGACGGTAAATACAATGGGAATCCATTACCGACCGGTAACTATTATTACGTATTTAAAAATGATAAAAAGGTATTTAAGGGAAACATCACCATTGTAAACTAACCAGTTTTTTATAGAAATTATGAATAAAATAAAATTATATCTATCCGTTTTTATACTTGGCTTCACGATGGCAGACGCCCAGGTTTTATCTTACGACTTTTATACATTCCGTTTAAATAATATGTTTAATGTGAACCCGGCTTACGCCGGCAAAGGGGATGGTTTAAACGCGGTATTGAGTGCACAGTCTCAGAACAAAGGAGTTGCTTTTGCAAATAAAAATTTAATGCTCGGAGTATATTCTAAAGTCTCAAAAAAGCAAGCGCTTGGCGGCCGTCTTATTTCAGATACGAGAGGTGCATTTCAGATATTAAAAGCGGATGTGTCTTATGCTTATATCGCAAAAATACTGGACGAATCCAGTTTGACCTTTGGTTTATCAGCGGGAATCTTAAATAACAACATGCTGGTCAATCGTATCGAGAACTACGAATCTCTGGACCAAACTGATCCAACGTTAAACAGATCTTATTATAACACCACGCAATTTTCTGCAGGTGCGGGTTTGTTATACAATTATAAAAATCTGGACGTAAGCGTGTCTTTGCCTCATATGCTTACAACAAATGAGCCTTTAAATGGGTATTTGCATGGCGCGGTATTTTATACGATTAAGGCAGGAAACGACTTCAAGGTTACTCCATGGCTTTGTTATCAGAATATACCGGTTACTAAGAGTGTGACTTCTCTGAATTTAAAGACGATGTACAAAGATGTGATATGGGTGCAGGCCGGTTACCAAACGAACAGATCGGTTAGTGCGATGCTTGGTGTAAAAATTGAAAACCTGAGCCTGGGTTATGGCTTCCGGTTTAATAACAAGGATTTCAGAACAGTATCGTCCGGCTCTCACGAAGTAACGTTAGCGTTGAAACTCCCTCAACGCGGAAAAACATTAGGCTCTTCACCAATTAGCGACAATGCTTCACTGAACGAGATTATTGCCCGTTTGGATAAACTGTCAAAAGAGGCTGTAACCGCAAAGAATAAGGAAAATATTAAGGCAGAGTTAGAAAAAATAAAACTATTATTGCAAAAGGCTGAAGTGGATAATTCTTCTCCGGAGAAAGCGCAGGAGGTTTCAAAGCAACTCTTGCTGATTGACGAAAAACTGAAAATGATTGAAAAGAATTTATTAAATGAGAACTAAAGTTTTTATAGCAGCACTTTGTTTTAACTCGTTTTGTTTCGCGCAAACACAAGTTGATTCTACAGCGATTAAAAATCAGGCATTAATCGAACAACTCAAAAACAGGATCAATACGATTGATAATATCGGTAATGGAACAAACAGTTACCAGAAACAAATTGACGAGTTGAAATTTGAAATGGCGCGCCAAAACGATTCAATTATTAAGCTTTTAACTATTATCAATGATCTGAAGTGTTATGCGACAAACAGCAAAACGTCCCAAAGCTCTACTCCAAGCCTGACCATCGATTCTGAAAAAGACGTTGTAAATCGTTCAAACAAGCTTACCGATCGTCAGTATAACAATCTTAAAGATTCTGAAGCATTTTACCAGGAGTACATAAAAACCTGCAATTGCGCTGCAATATTTTATAAACCTTATCAGGTAGAATTAAGCTTTGAAACTATCGTGGCTCTGGAAGAACTGATCAAACAGTTTGAAACAAATGCTCATCAGAAAATTACCATTCTTGGACATGCAGACAGATCCGGCGATGAGGCAAAAAACGTCATGTTATCAAAGCAACGCGCCGAAAGTCTGAAAAAATATTTGATTATCGCCTCCAGCAAAATTAAGAGCGAAGATGTTATTATAGAGTGGCATGGCAGTTCCCGGCCGATACAAAGTTTGCCGCAGAGTAAGAAACAGTTTAATCGAAGAACAGAAATTACATTAAAGTAATCAGCTTACACTCCAAATTGTCTGAAATGGTGATCGATGTGTTTGTAAAACTGAGTACTCCATTCTTTGGACGTCATCACGCCAAAGGAAGAACTTTCTTTCCCTTCAAAATGTTGAACACCCAGAGATTCGGTTTTCTTCACGTAATCAATAAATAAAGATTTTTCTTTTTCAAAATCCCTGTCGTCAGTGATAATAAAATCAGGACCGGTGCGGGAGTTTTTTGTATAAGGCTTCTCGTTGGTAACAATACCTTTTACAAACAACTTTAGCATAAGTTTGGTAAAGAAGCTTGGATTAGATTGAATTTTGCCATAAGCCAAATCATAGGTCACATTTAAATGTGCCAGCATTTGCGCCGCGCTCATTTTACCCCACAAAGGTTTTGACATATAATTTAATTTCTCTAAACGATGGAATGTTTCTTCTGTTGTTTTAGAATCGAATACACTTGGTAAAGGCATAATTAGTTAGTGTTTTGAACAGTGTTGGCTGGAGTGATGTGAGTGGTTTCGTTTTTGGAACGGTATATCATGTAGGCGCCTGCCAATATAAAAGGTATACTTAAAATCTGGCCCATATTGATCGGTAAGGCGTTTTCGAAAGACTCCTGATTTTCTTTCAGGAACTCCATTAAAAAACGGAAACTAAACATCAACACACAAAATAGTCCGAACATGAACCCTTTGCCGAAATCACTGCGTTTGTTTTTCCAGAGCCAGTAAAATAGAAGAAAAAGGAATACATAAAAGATAGCCTCGTATAATTGAGTAGGATGTCTCGGTAGTTCATCTATCTGGTGGAAAATAAATGCCCAGGGAACATCTGTTGGCCGGCCAACAATTTCTGAATTCATTAAATTTCCGAAACGAATCATAAATGAAGCAAATGGTACAACAACAATTAAACGGTCAAAAAGCCATAACCAGCTTTCTTTCATTTTGCGGCAATATAGCCACATACCAATGAGGATACCGATCCCGCCACCATGGCTGGCGAGTCCGCCTTCGTACACTTTTAAAATATCCAAAGGATGAGTTGAATAATATGGGAAATCATAAAACAAACAATGGCCAATGCGCGCACCTAAAACAGTCGCTACTACGATGTATAAAGTCAAAGTGTCCAGTTGCTTTTCTGTGCGCCCTTCCGCTTTAAAAATACGGTTCATAAAAAAATGACAACCGATAAAAGCAAGTGCCCAGGATAATCCATACCAACGCACGGGCCAATCAATACCCGGGATCGTAAAAATTTCAGGACTTGGGTTCCAGTTTATAAAGAGTGATAGCATGTGACAAGTTTAGGTTTTTTATTTCAGAATTGACGGTTAAAAATTGTTTAATATTTTTCCGGAGCGCCAGGAATTTTATATAAATGCTTCGTGTTTTAGTATAATTTAAAACAACAATATTTAATGCGCTCCCCCTTGCCCGTGAACAGGGTTTCATAATAGGTCTTAATACCCGTCAGTTCTTCTCTGCCTTCAGGGCAGTTATTATATAAATCATCTGTTGCAAATATCAAAGGAAGGTTGTTTTCTTTTATAACCTCCATGGTGTATTCATAGAAAAAGGTACTGTCTGTTTTCAAATGAACCAATCCGCCCGGCTTCAGTATTTTTTTGTAACGGTTCAAAAAGAAGTCAGGATTCGTTAAACGTTTTCTTGCCCTGTTCTTCTGTGGCTGAGGATCAGGAAAGGTTATCCAGATTTCAGATACTTCATTTTCACCAAAGCAGTAATCGATGAAATCGATACGCGTTCTAAGGAATGCAACATGATCCATTTTATGGTCTGTAGCGTATTTGGCACCTGTCCATATCCGGTTTCCCTTCACATCAACACCAATAAAATTTTTAGAGGTATTATTTTCTGAAAGCCCTATGGTATATTCTCCCCGCCCGCAACCTAACTCCACTACAATAGGGTTTTCGTTTTTAAAAACCTCTGAGTGCCATTTTCCTTTCTTTGCAAATCCCTCCGGAATGTCAAAATGATGGAAAGAGAAGGTGTTGGAGAAGGTATTTAATTCTGCGAATTTTTCAAGTTTGTTAGGCATAATCGGTATTAAAAGTCCGCTAAGGTACTAAAATTGGTAATGATTTAATAATGCTTTTTTGTTTTGAAATTATTACATTCGTGTACCAATTTAACTGTATGAATTTCAATTACAATAAAACAAAAATAGTTGCCACAATGGGCCCGTCAACCGAAAACATAGCGGTGCTCGAAGAGTTATTTAACGCCGGTTTGGATATCTGCCGGATCAATTTTTCTCATGGCGACTACGAACCTATCAAGCACGTTATTGACAACATCAGAATACTGAATAAAAAGTTAAATCGTCACGTGGGTATCCTGGGAGACTTACAGGGTCCGAAATTGAGAATCGGGAAAGTAAAAGACAATGCGGTGGATTTAATCAATGGTAATGAAATCATTATTACCACTAAAGAATGCGAAGGAACAGCAGAAAAGATATTTATTACCTATCCGCAGTTTCCGCAGGATGTAGCGGCCGGAGAATTGGTTTTAATTGATGATGGAAAGATTACGTTGAAAGTGATTGAAACTAATCGTAAAGATGAAGTGCGCGCAACGATAATTGCAGGCGGTATTTTATCTTCCAAAAAAGGAGTGAACCTTCCTAATACAAAAATCTCTCTGCCGTGTTTAACCCTGAAAGATTTGCGGGATCTGGACTTTGCATTGGAGAACAATTTTGAATGGATCGGTTTATCTTTTGTAAGAAGTGTGACAGACATCGTTGAATTAAAAGACATTATTCGTTCGAAGAAAAAAAACGCACGTGTTATTGCTAAAATTGAAAAGCCGGAAGCTATTAAAGAAATCGATAAGATCATCGAGGTAACCGATGGGGTAATGGTGGCACGTGGAGATTTAGGCGTAGAGATGCCCATGGAACAGGTTCCATTATTACAGAAGATGATTGTGAACAAATGTATTGCCGCCTCGAAGCCTGTGATTATAGCCACTCAAATGATGGAGAGTATGATCACGGCCTACACGCCAACACGTGCTGAGGTGAATGACGTAGCGAATGCTGTATTGGACGGTGCTGATGCGGTAATGCTAAGTGCTGAAACATCAGTTGGACGTTACCCGGTGAAAGTAATTGAGTACATGCGACGCATCATCACACAGATTGAAAGTGATGACCGTATTTATTACAAAGAGCACGAACCGGAATTGAAAACGGTAACATATATCACGGACAGCATTTGTTATAACGCTAGTGTCATGGCAAAACAAGCAGGAGTATCAGCCATTATTTCTATGACGCATAGCGGATATACTGCCTTCAAATTAAGCAGTCATCGTCCTAAGGCCAACGTGTATATATTCACGGATAACCAATCTTTATTAAACGCGTTGAGTCTGGTTTGGGGCGTGAGAGGTTTTTATTACGATAAGTACGAAAGTACGGATCAAACCATCGCTGACTTAAAAGATTACATTAAAGAAGGTGGTTTTGTGAGAGCGGATGATTTGGTAATCAATTTAGCGAGTATGCCAATGAAAGAAAAAGGGCGTACGAATATGTTGAAGCTGAGTTACATTCAGTAAGAAAATTAATCTTTCCTGAAATTATCCATGTCTCTCTTATCTTTCTTGGTAGGGCGGCCGGCACCTCTATCGCGTTGCATATTGGGCATAAAAAATACCGAAGGCATGCGCTCTAATTTTTCAATTGGTGGTGAGTGATCGATGTAATTTTCTTTGGCAATCTCATAGCTCTGACGTTTGTCAATCAGCCCTGTTACTTCAATGATTTTTTTAACGCCTTGCGGAAAAGATAAAGTATAACGTTCGCCGATTTTGACGAGATGTGCCGCTTTTACTAATTCATCGTTTAACTTTACCTTATTTCCCTTAATCGCATCAGCAGCCAGGGAACGCGACTTATACATGCGTATCGCCCAGAGGTAGCTATCTAATCGTATGCCTTTTTCCATTGTTATAAAGCAAAGATAATAATTGTTTTTGTCACCCTTGTCCCGATAGTTATCTGGAGATTCAGGGTCTCTTTAGACTTAATTCTTAGTTTGCTGGTTGAGAATCTCCTGAGCTCTTTGGTTATAAAAACCTTTATTATTGACAATACGTTGTAATTGTTTTATGGCTTCATCGTTTTGTTTCATATTGGTTAAACATAAAGCCTGGTAAAACTCAGATTCCTGGTGGAATATATTATTTACGTTATCCAGATTTTTTTGAAAGTAACGGTTCGCAAGGTTATATTTTCCGAGTTGATAGTAACACATCCCCAGGTAAAATTGCGCGTTGGCATCATTGGGATTAAAATCATAGAGTAAAGTTAATTCTTCAATACAGTTAATGGTATTTTTTGAGTTAAACAGACTCATGGCTTTTTGTATGATCTTATGTGCAAAGTAGGAATTGGACCTGTTCAATTGTTGTCTCTCTATATCTGCATTGCTTCCATATTGAGCCGACAAACCCATGTTGATGGACAGATCAATGGATTCGTTGTATTTAAAATAATACATACGGTAATTGGTAACTTTTAAATTATGAATAAAGATCACAGGAGCATTCGGAGTAAACTTAAAAACAATTTCCTCTTCCGTTTCTTTTTCATTTGTTAGGGTCAACGGTTTGCTTGGCAACATCTCTAAAGGTTCTTCTTCAGAAGTCTGTTCCCCGGAACCGGTGTTAACAATGGTTCGATAGTGTTCAACAGGTTTTGCTGTCAAAACAGGAAACAGGGTATCGTGAGGCGAAATCTTGTTCTGCAGTGCCAATGCGACTTTTTCTTCTTCCAGAGATTGGTAGACAGAGGGATGGTTCCTGCTTTTTTGAAACAGGACGAAGAATACTGAAATGCCGATTAATAAACCACAGAGCAGGGCGATAAAGATGGCGTTTCCGGAAGCCCCCCGCCCATGGTTTGTTTTTGCGTCAATTAAAATATTCAGGTGATCAATCTCGGCATCAGAAACTTCAAATTGCTCAAAGGAAACGGAAGATAAATAATCAAGCTCGGTTTCCTGCATGATCTTTTCTATCGACTGTTTCAGATCTTTAGTTGAGGTTTTGTAGTTAGATATATCGTTGGGATGAAGCATTATTTTTGTGTTAACCGGATTTGTTCTTCTAATAATAATTTAAGGTTTCGTTTACCGTTTTGAATATGGCTTTTTATTTCATTGAGCGTAAACACAGTTTCATTGGCAATCTCCTGGTAGCTTTTGTCTTTCAGGTAAAACAACTCTACACAAATGCGCTGATGCTCTTTGAGTTTCGGCAAGCATTGTTTCATATTTTCAAGCATCTGCTCATCGTCTATAGAGTTGATTTTTTCTTCAGTTTGAGCGTTTGGATTTTCGTATTCAAATTCATAATAGGACTTTATATTCCTGGTCTGTACTTTATTTTTTCTGATCAAAGAAATACAATGGTTTCTTACCACAAAACTCAACCAGCCTTTAAAATTACTGATCTCGCTTTTATTGATTTCTATCATTAGTTTTTCAAATAGCACCATTGTTGCGTCCTGTGCTTCTGCCTTGTCCTGCAAGTAAAACAAACACGTTCCATAAACGACAGACACATGTTTTTTAAACAGATCCGCAAATAATTCTTTGTTGCCGGTCTGTTTATATGCTTTTAGCAATTGTTCGTCACTCGAATATTCTTTTTTCTTAAAAAGCCACATATCTAATTATCAGACGCCTGGATCTATATATTCCATAAAAAACATTTTTCTGTGAAAATTTATGGAAAGGATATGGCTTCACGTCTTAAAGTTAAAGAATGCATTCTGAATAAATCAAGTTTAATCACTAAAAATAAAGATCATGAAAAAATTAAAACAAATTGCAATTACCTGCCTGTTGTTAATAGGAAGCCAAAGCGTTAGCGCTCAGGGATCCATGGGTGCACTCAAAGGACAAATATTGAATGGCGATCACGAACCGGTAGTCGGTGCAGTTATTAAGATATTACAGGGCGGGTCCCTGGTTGGCGGAGCTTCAACCGATACAGATGGGCTTTATACTTATAAACCGTTAAATGCCGGGAATTACGATGTGCTGATTTCAAGTCAGGAAACCCAAACCAAAAAAGTGACGAATGTGAGGGTAAGCTCTGAAAAGACAACGTATTTAGATGTTTCCGTTTCAAGCAATACTCTGATTGGAATTGACATCGTAGCTTACAGGAAAGAAGCCATCGACAAAACGTTTATGGACATTAAAGAAATCAGCGGAGAAGATCTCATGCACATGGCCCTGGATAAGAGTGATATTGGTGGCGCCGTTCTTAACATAACTTCTGAAGCAACACGGGATGCTAATGGTGATTTTCACGTGAGGGGAGGCAGAGGAGATGCTACAGGATTTATTGTGGATGGTGTTAAATCGCCCGGCATATCTGGGGTGCCCGCTTTGTCAATTGAGAATTTGGCAATTATTACGGGAGGTATTCCTGCTCAATATGGTGACAACACCAGTGGTGTGATCGTCATCACCACTAAGGATTATTTTAGCGGCATACAAAATAAAAGAATGCGGGAAAACTATATTTTAGAGAACAAAGAACGTGTTCGCAGAGAAAAAGAAGCCTTGCAAGTGGAAAAGCGACGTAAAAAAGAGATTGAGGAAGAGCTGCGACTGGAAGAGGAAAGTAAATCGAACAAAGGTTAAATATTCTGGAAAATAAAAAACGCTGTCAGATTTTGTCTGACAGCGTTTACTTTTATTAGCCGTATTATTTTTTATAAACCATCACGTTAAAAACAAATGGTTGTATCTTTTTAATCTGTTCGCTGCGTTTCAGGCCTTTTAAATTAGATTTTTTAGTTACGAGGCTTAATTCTTTTTTCAACGAATCATTTTCTAAACGATCAATAGTTTGTTTGATAAAATTTGATTTGATCGCAAAGCCGGTTGCTTCTGCAGAGCTCTGTTTCCCACGAATAACACCAATAATATTTCCCTGTTCGTCCATTAACGGGCCGCCACTGTTACCCGGGTTTACCGGAATAGAAATCTGGTACATGGTTGTGTCATTATTAAATCCTGTCATAGAACTCAATGCGCCTTCTCCATAAACTGCGTCCCTGCGGGGATATCCAAGGGTAAAGATTTTATCACCGATTTCAGACCCACTCTCTTTGAAAGAAAAAGGAAATGCAAGGTTTTTAATAGCCTCAATATTGTCTATTTTATAAATAGCAATATCTAAAGCAGGTTCACTGGCAACTAATTTAGCGGAAGCCCTGTCTAACACATTGTTGGTTACAAATACAGAGTCTGCATTTTTCACCATGTGAAAGCTCGTGATAAAATAACCTCTATTGTTTAATGCAAAGCCTGTTCCTTCAATGTTAGCCGGGGCATAATTTTTAATACGCTTATTGGTGGCGCCGGTGATACCTTCGATGATGGCATCCTGGGAATATTTTAATTCAGTCACATCACGTTTTAAATCTGTGATGGCATTGCTCTGTTGTTTTAATAAATAACCACCTGTGCTTAATAGGGTAACCGTTCCAATAACTGCTATAACAGCCACAGAAGCCGCTACAGCAAATGTTTTACCATGCTTTTTAATGAAGGTGTCTTCTTTGAGGTTAACGATCTTGGCATCTTTTCCAAATTCCTGTTTATGAATAGTAGATAAGATTTGCTTCAAATGAACACTTTGCTCGTGCTGGTTAATACCTTCAATTAAAGTTTTATGTTTCTCAAACGCGGTTGCGAATTCAGCATCCGTTTTTAAGCGTGTTTCAAAATCGTTTTTTTCTTCAGCGCTAAGCGTTCCAAAAATGTAATTGTCAAATAAATCTGTTGCTCTCATCTCTTGTTTCCCTTCTATATTCTAGTTTTCAAAAAAATACCGTTTCAATCGTTGCAAACATTTATACTTCTGTGTTTTGGCATTATCTGAATTAGTATACCCGAATTTCTCGGAGATCTCATCCATGCTTAGCTTATAAACATAAAAGTCTTTTAATAGTGTTTTACAGGGCTCTCCTAAATTTTCCATGCAGGCATTCATTTTTTCAATGTCTGATTCTTTCTTCAGGTGATCTGTAATTTCATCGCTCACATCCACCACTTCATTTTCTTCATCCTCTTTGAAACGGGATAAATGCCCGTTACCCCTTAATTGCTTTAGCCAAAGCCGTTTTGCAATTGAAAAAATAAAGGTTTGAAGCTGGCAGTTCAACACAAATGCAGGTTTTTGAACATTCTCATAGAGAACAATGATCGTTTCCTGGTAAATGTCGGCAGCGACTTCGCTGTTACCACTATTGTTTACAACATATTTAAGAACGAGGTTATAGTACTTTTTGTATAAAGCGCGCAACACCGCATCGTTGTTATGCCTGAGCCCTTCAATAAATTCAAGGTCTGTGTACGCTACTTTCGACATAAAGTCTGTTTATATTAATACCCAAGAGAGGTAAAGGTAACCTTCATTTGTATGAAAAATTACCTTAATTGTTTGATTTTTAGTTAATTATTAGGTGTTTGGATAGAAAAACCGATTATTTGTTCATCAATTCTTCAATTTCCTCAGCTTCTAATGGGATGTTTTTCATTAAATCGTCGTTCCCGTTAGGCGTAATTAAAATATTATTCTCCAAACGAATACCTAAACCTTCCTCAGGAATATAAATTCCGGGCTCGCAGGTAAATACCATACCGGCCTGCATGGGCTCGTGGAAAAAACCAACATCATGCACATCTAAACCTAAAAAGTGAGAGGTGCCATGCATGAAATATTTTTTATAGGCCGGCCAGGCAGGATTTTGATTTTTGATTTCATCGGATTTAAGCAAGCCTAGCTGCAACAATTCTTCCGTCATTAAATCTCCCACCGCTTTGTTGTATTTTTCAAACGTATTACCAACCATCAACATTTTCGTAGCAGCTTTCATCACACGCAATACAGCATTATAAACCTCTTTCTGGCGCTTGGTGTATTTACCATTTACCGGGATTGCCCTGGTCATATCGCTGGCGTAATTCGCATATTCAGCGGCTACATCTAATAGAATCACATCACCGTCTTTACAGGCCAGGTTGTTTTCCACATAATGTAGCACGCAGGCATTTGCTCCACTGGCAATGATTGGTCCATATGCAAATCCACGACTTCGGTTTCGAACAAATTCATGAATCAATTCCGCTTCAATTTCGTATTCCATCACCCCCGGTTTCACGAAACCTAACAGGCGGCGAAACCCCTTCTCGGTAATATTACAGGCTTGCTGTATTTGTTCAATTTCCAGCGGGTGTTTAATGGCACGAATGCGATGCATGATTGGTGCCGAACGCTGAATCGTATGTAACGGAAATTGTTCTTTAATTTTTTTGTTGAAACGCATTTCAGCGGTTTCCATATCAATGTAACGACGCGTATGCTCGTTACTATTCAGATAAATGTTTTCTGCCTGAAACACAAAGCCTTTAAAAATTTTATCAAATTCATGATGCCAGTAAATGTTCTCAATTCCGCTAGCTTCTTTAGCCTGTTCTTTCGTCAGTTTTGCACCTTCCCAAACAGCAATTAAATCGCTGGTTTCTTTAATGAACAAAACTTCCTTATGCTTACCATCTCTTACATCCGGGAAAATCATTAAAATGGTATCTTCCTGATCAATCCCGCTTAAATGCAACAGGTCGCTGTTTTGCACAAAACCAAAAGAACCGTCTGCGTTGGTAGGTAAAATATCATTACTGACAAATAAGGCCACAGAATTTGGTTTTAAATGCTTAATAAAATCCTTTCTGTTATCGACGAATAAGTCTTTTTTTATGGCGGAATATTTCATTTTTTCGATTAACTTGTTATATTTGTTTTGGACTAATATACTTTTTTTTTAAATGTCAAACTATATTGTTACTAAAAAAACAACGCTGGCGGCAGTTGAATTATCAATGTGCAATGACGGCATTGTGAGGGTGATGTTTAGGAAAAATTCTGAAATAATTCCTACGATACTACAAGAGATGTATGACAAGCTGAATGAAATGACTCAAGGGAAGAAGTACCCCTATATTTATTATATGGAGGATAGTTCAGTGGTTTTTACAAATGAAGGCACGAAATATTCAAGAGAGCATGAACTTGATGTGCCAAAGACGTGCAATGCAGCAATCGTTAAATCATTGGCCCATCGCTTGTTGGGTAATTTTTATTTAAAGAAAAATTTACAATATCCGTCAAAAATTTTCCGCACCATGGAAGAGGCAGAAAAATGGTGTTTTCAGCAATTAAAAGCGCAAGTTTAAAATAATTTAAATGTCAAACTATATTGTTACAAAAAAAACGGAGCTTGAGAGCGTTGAAATTTCAATGTGCAGCGACGGTATTATGCGGGTGATGTTTAAGAAAAAAGCGGAGATTAATTCTGAGGTTTTTAAACAGGTATTCGAGAAATATAATGAGATGGTAGAAGGAGAAAGATATCCTTTTATTTATTTTGCAGAAGACGGTTCGGTGGTGGTAACAAGCGACGGGAGAGACTACGCGAAAAAGGAAGAATTTTCTTTTCCGAAAGTATGCAATGCTGTTATTGTGAGGTCGCTGGCTCACAAATTGCTCGCCAGTTTTTATTTTAAAATTAATAAACCGGTATTTCCTTTTAAGGTATGCAGTTCAATGGAAGAAGCTGAAGACTGGTGTTTCCAGGAAGTAGACAAGTTACATCGGGCTAATTCAGCGTAATGTAAATGGAAAGATGGTCGCTGTACCCATTAAAGTATTTTTCACCACTATAAGTACGGTTTGGTTTTTCTTCCCCGGTTTTGTTGTTTTTAAAGAGAACAAAATCTTTCTTTAAAATGTGAGCATTTTTAGGATCAAACCTGTATCCTTTTTTTGCATTAATAAAACCTTGTGAAACAATAATCTGATCCAGTACACGCCATTCTTTATCATAATAGTGAGTCCCTTGTTTAGCTGCATCAAGAGTTTGGTAAGCATTGTACAAGTCGCCTTTCTCTTTTGGTTTGTCGCTGGCTTTTAAGGTATTTAAAATGCTTTTATCAGTAGGGTGGTCATTAAAATCACCCATGACAATTATTTTTGCTTTAGCATCTTTTTTTTGAATTTCATTAATTTTATTTCGCACTTGCTCGGCAGCAAAAATACGGCGTGGTTCAGATTCTGTTTCGCCGGACCTGCGACTTGGCCAGTGATTTACAAACACATAAAAGACATCGCCATTAGTAGCTTTCAGAGTCGCAAATAAAACATTGCGTGTTTTGTAATCTCCCAACGAAGGATTAGTCGCATTCAATTCTTTGAAATCAACCAGAGTAAAAACTGTTTTATCATACAATAAACCGCAGTCAATACTGCGTTCATCAGGACTATCTGTAGAAAGTACGCCATAAGATTTTTCTTTGAATTGTGATTTTGACACCAACTCTTCTAAAACTTCTTTATTTTCAATCTCCACTAAACCAACCAAAGCCGGCAAACCGGGTCCGGAAACAGTTGAGTCTAATACCTGGGCTACTTTGTTAAGCTTGTTCATGAAACGGGTATCATCCCATTTCATTGGAGATTCAGGAAGGAACTCATCATCCATCTTATTCGGGTCATTTTTGGTATCGAAAAAATTTTCACAATTATAAAAAGCAACCGTGATCGGTTCTTTGGTTTGTGAAAAACCTGACATCATACTAAGTAAAAATAGGGGAGTTAAAAGGATCTTATTCATGAGAACAAATTTAGCTAATTAAATTGCAGGAATAAAGGTATGATTTCAAAATTTAAAGCATATTTACACACTGTTATTATTTCCTAAAATTAAGATTAATGAAAAAACGATTGACGCTGAAAAACATCACCATATTTTTGATATTTCTTCTTTTATTAATACAATCCGTGCGGTTTGATAAAACATCAGAGCCGCTTGATCCTGCCAAAGATTTTGTGACTATTACATCTGCTAATGCAGAGGTTTCTCATATTCTGAAAACAGCCTGTTATGATTGTCACTCCAATCAACCGACCTATCCATGGTATTCGAATCTTGCGCCTATTTCCTGGTGGATGCAGAATCATATTGATGAAGGAAGCCATCATTTGAATTTTTCCATCTGGGGCACCTACTCTGAAAAACGCAAAGACCACAAACTGGAAGAGTGCATTGAAATGGTGGAAGAAGATGAAATGCCAATGGCTTCTTATACCTGGATGCATAAAGAAGCTAAACTCACGGACGCACAGAAACTACAGTTAGTTGAATTTTTTAAAGCCACCAGAAGTGCAATCGTGGTCCCTGAGGGGAAACCTTAGTATTCCAAAACAAGTATTTCCACTCTCCTGTTTTGTTCCTGTTGTTCCGCTGTTGCTTTTGGAAGTTTAAACAGCATTTCGTGATCTCCCTTACCATCGATTTCCATTCGCTTTTCATCGATCCCCTGAATGGCGAGGTAATTTTTGATTGTGTTAGCTCTTCCCCTGGTAAAAGCCAGTACTCCTTTTTCGTCCAGCATATCTCTCCCATTCGAATGCCCTATGATTTTTATTTTAAGGCTTTTATTTTTTTTGAGGAGCTTTGCCAGATTATTCATAGAAGGGATTGCCTGTGACAGGTATTGGACTGATCCGCCAATAAAATTAATAGTGCCAACGGAATACTTACTGCCTTTTTTTAGTTTTGGCAAAACGGTTTTTAAAGCCCTTAACTGAATTGTATCGGCTAAGGAAAAAGTTTTGGTAAAGCTAAAAGTACTGTCATTATAAAAATTTAGATTATAAGATTGATTCTTTGTAAGAGGAACAACAAAATTGTAAGTACCGTCATCCTTTGTGCTTTCAATTAAAAGAGTATCGCCTTTTTGGTTGGTTAAAGCGATCTCCGCTTTAACCGGGTTATTGCTTTCATTAGTAACAGTTCCCGCGAATGAAACGGCTTGCGAGATTTCTAAGTCCAGTGTGTATCCGTCGCCTTTGTCATAAACATTATCTAAGACTAAATAATAAATCTCTCCTTTTTTAACAGGGACCGATTTGCAGTAAGCAGAACCAACACCATGTTTGGCAAAATCATTTTTTGATTTCAGGTTAAGGCCGGTTTTACCATTCAATTCTTCTTTATCTCTACTGATGCAAGCTCTTATAGGATTAAGTTTGTGTTTTTGCAGACTATCGCAAAAATCGTTTTTTCCGGATTTAAATAACATGAAATCATAATCGTCATCCTTTTTGCCGGGTGTAATGATAAATGTCATTTCACCGGTTGCGTTGATAATTAATTTGTGCCAGGAGCTATGATGTTCTTTTTCGAAGGCGTAGGGTGTATTTTGTTTGGAATGGCTGATTTCTTTAATATCACCAAAGCCGGGCGGACTGATTGTTTTTCCATAAACAGTTTTGCTATTGACAGTAAGGGCTTTTGCTTTGGCGCAATCGCAAAATACTGTGTCGAGTTTCTTAGTTTGAGAGAATAGAGTTATGGAAAAGAATAGAAGTATGATTGATCGTAGTGTATAACGGGAGCCCATATAAGACAGATATTTTTATTAATTATATTCTGATTCCAACTACACAAACATCATCTATTTGTTCCAGGTCGCCTATCCAGTTTTTAAATGTTGACTCTAACAATTGCTTCTGCTCTAACATTGGTAAATGAGAGTTATTTACTAAGAGTTCTCTCAGATTTTTGCTCATGAATTTCTTTCCTTTTTCTCCTCCAAATTGATCAGGAAAACCATCCGTAAGTGTATAAATAATGTCTCCTTTTTGTAAATTAACAGTATGTAGCGTAAAAGGGTCATTATCTCTATCATGCTTACCAACAGGCATTTTATCTGGTTTTATTTCTGTGATTTCAACGTCTCCAGCCTTGCGGGCATATTTGTTAAAGTTTGTGGTAGGGCGCAAAACCCACACGGGGTTATGTGCAGAAGCAATTTGGAGGAGGTTGTTTTCAAAGTCAAATACAAGTAAACTACAGTCCATCCCATCTTTTCCACCATCAATGGTGCCGTCTTTTTTTAAACGGTTAATAATGGTTTGTCTGGTGTGGTTTAAAATTTCTGCAGGGTTTGTGTAATGTTCAATAGCTTTTTCTAAACTTGTCACATTTAATAAACTCATAATGGCTCCGGGCACTCCGTGACCAGTGCTGTCTGCTGTTGCCATAACAAATTTATTTTGACTTAAAGTATCGGCCCAATAAAAATCTCCACTCACAACATCTTTTGGTTTAAAGAAAACGAAATAATCTTTCAAATGTTGGTTTAATAAATTCTCACTAGCCAAAAAACTCCTCTGGATACGCTCGGCATAATTGATGCTATCAGTAATTTCTTTATGTTTTTCTTCGACTAAATTTTTTTGAATTGTGATAATTTCGTTTTGTTGTTGGGTTTCTTTTTCCTTTAATTCGATAATATTTTTTTGTCGTTGGGTTACACGGAAGCGGCTGAACATAAACGCCGCGAAAACTACTACTAAAATCAGACCACCATACAAGGCAAATCGCTGTGTTTTTTCCTGCTTCAATTGTACGGCGACAATCTTTTTTTCCTCAGCTACTTTTACACTATCGGCGGCTGATTTTTTAGCAAAGTTATATTGCATTTCAAACCGCACACTTTTTTTAGTGTTTTCTTCATTAAATATACTATCCCTGAAAGCAATATATTTTTTATAATTGTGAAAAGCGCTTTTATAGTTGCCTAATAGCGTGTCGGCAGCGGAAAGCCCCTTGAAGCTGTCTTTAATGTCGTCTATATTTCCTAATTCACGGCTTAACAACAAGCCTTTTTCAAAAAACTGTCTGCCTTCTTTTGGCTGATTAAGCTTTATTTTTATTCCCCCTATATTATTATAAGCCATTGCCATTCCTCCTTTATGACCTATATCTTCATATATTTTAAGTGACAGAAAAAAATGTCTGATCGCTTGGTTAAGTAAAGAATCACGTTTTATTTTACTAATCCCGATAGAATCACTTAATGCATTATATTCAGCCGCAATATTGTTGTATATGTCTGCGATTCTTTCTCTATCACCTAGCTCTGAATGTATTTTAAGAGAAGCGAAATAGTTTTTCAGGGCTTCGGTTGAGTTCCCATATTCTGAATATACGATACCAATGTTAGAGTAAGATTCTGCAATTCCTGATATGTCTCCAAGTTTTTCTCTTATTTTGAGAGCAGCCAATTGATACTTTAAAGCTTCCGAAAAGTGACCCAGTAAACGATAAATTGATCCAATATTGTTGCTGGCTTGAGCGATTCCTTTTTTATTGTCAATTTCCTCATATATTTTCAAGGATACGAAGTTGTTTTTTAAGGATTCGATATAATTGGCTTGTTCGTAATACATAAGCCCTATGTTCAGGTACGCTCCGGCAATCTTTTTCTTATTTCCTAGATTTTTACTAATGTTGAGTGCAACCTGATAGTTTTTTAGCGCTTCTGGTAAATTATCCAATCCGTGGTAGCTTATAGCGATGTTGTTATGAGCACGCAATAAACCTTTTTTAAAATCTAATTTTTCAGAATACGCTTTGGCATTATTGGCATAGTAGAGGGCGGTATCGTAGTCGTTGAGATACCATGCTGCGTGCTCACTTAAAAGATTCATTGTTTTAATCCAATTCGTGTCTTTCTGCGAGGCTTTTAGAGTCGTCAAAAGCGAGTCCATGGTTTTATCCTGTGCGAACAAAGGACTCAAAAGAAGCAGCGGCAAAAAAGAAAGAAGGAATCGGATTTTCATTAACTATTCTTAATAAGTATTAAATATAGAGTATAAAATCTATCGATATAACAAAATGACCAAATCGTTTGCAAAATAAAACCCCATCGTTAATTTAACGATGGGGTTTTTTGTTTTATGTCTTTAAATATTATAATCCTAACAATACTTCTTCCGGTAATTTACCACCAAATAATATACGGCTTGGATTCTCCAACATCTCTTTCACTTTTACTAAGAAACCAACGCTTTCTCTTCCGTCAATGATACGGTGATCATAACTTAAAGCAATGTACATCATAGGGCGAATAACCACTTGTCCGTTAACAGCCATTGGGCGTTCAACAACGTTGTGCATTCCTAAAATAGCGCTTTGTGGAGGGTTGATGATTGGTGTGCTCATCATTGAACCAAACACACCGCCGTTGGTAATGGTAAATGTACCACCTTCCATGTCAGCAATGGTTAACTTTCCGTCACGGGCTTTTACCGCTAAATCCTTGATTCCCTTTTCAATGTCGGCAATGCTCATTAATTCTGCGTTACGCAACACCGGAACCATTAATCCTTTTGGCGCGCTTACCGCGATACCAATATCACAATATTTATTGTAAACCAGTTCTTCGCCGTCGATCATTCCGTTTACTGCCGGATAGTGAAATAACGCTTCGGTAACTGCCTTTGTAAAGAAACTCATGAAACCAACATTGGTACCATATACTTCTTTGAATTTATCTTTGTACTTAGCGCGAATGGCATAGATCTCGCTCATGTCCACTTCATTGAAAGTGGTTAACATCGCCGTTTCGTTTTTAACTGCTACCAAACGCTTGGCAACCGTTTTACGTAAAGAAGTCATTTTAGCCCTGTCTTTATCGCGCCCACCCTGCCAGCTATTACTTAATACTTTTTGTGCAGTTGGTAAACCATTTGATAAAGCGGCTAACACATCCTGTTTGGTGATACGACCGTCTTTACCGGTGCCATTCATTTGCCCGGTTTTAATATTGTTTTCAGCCATCATTTTCGCAGCGGCAACACTTGGTGTACCGGTTGCATAAGTTGACTTATCACTATTTGTAGTAGCGGAGGTTTTTTCGGCCACTGAGCTTGTCGAAGTGTCTTTTTTAGCTTCTGCTTTTGCTTCTGCCTTTGGTGCTTCCGTTTTAGTATTAGCCTCAGGCTTTACTGATGTATCAATTTTTACAACAACCTGCCCAACTTTAACCGTATCGCCTTCTGCCGCTAATACTTCTATCTTCCCGGCCTCTTCTGCATTCAATGTTAAGGTTGCTTTATCTGAGTCGATCTCTGCTAACACTTCATCTTTTTCAACCACGTCGCCGGTGTTTTTTACCCAACGGGCAATAACTACTTCAGTGATGGATTCTCCCGGGCTTGGTACTTTTAATTCTACAATTGCCATAAAAATATTTTATTGGTTATAAATTTTTTGAATAATTATTTCACTAATACTTTAGAAAAGATTTTCGACATGATCTCTTCATTTTCTGCGGCATGACGCTTGGCAAATCCTGTTGCGGGACTTGCAGCTTCATTTCTGCCGAAGTATTTTAAATTTAATGAGCGTAAGTTCTTGTCTACAAAACGCCAAGGCCCCATATTTTCGGGCTCCTCCTGGATAAACAGATAATCCGTTGCTTTGCTGTATTTTTTCAAAATAGCATCCACTTGTTTTTTCGGGAACGGATATAGTTGCTCCAGTCGAACAAAAGCAATATCGTTTACTCCTTCTTTTTCTCTGCGCTCAACCAGGTCATAATAAATCTTACCGGAGCAGAAAGCAACGCGAGTGATATTTTTTGAGTCAATCGTGTCATCCAGTACTTCCTGGAAATTCGCTTTTGTAAAGTCGGTTAACTTACTCACACAGCTTGGGTAGCGCAATAGTTTTTTAGGAGTAAAACATACCAATGGTTTACGGAAATCCCGTTTCAACTGGCGACGCAATACGTGAAATTGTTGTGCAGGGGTAGTGGTGTTTACAATCTGCATATTGTTTTCAGCGCAGGCTTGTAAGAAGCGTTCCATACGGGCACTGGAGTGCTCTGGGCCTTGTCCTTCATAACCGTGTGGCAATAACATCACCAGGCCATTCATACGGCGCCATTTGTATTCGGCTGAAGTTAAATATTGATCCACAATAATTTGCGCCCCGTTAAAAAAGTCTCCAAACTGAGCTTCCCAGATGGTCAACGTGTTAGGCGCGGCAAATGCGTAACCATATTCAAAACCCAAAACACCATATTCGCTCAGTAACGAGTTAAAGATCTCAAATTTTACTTTGGCATCTATGTTATTTAATGGCATGTATTCTTCTTCACTATCTTCCAGTTTAACGATAGCGTGACGATGAGAGAACGTTCCGCGTTCTACATCCTGGCCACTAAAACGCACCGGAAAACCTTCTTTCATTAAAGATCCATAAGCCAACAATTCTCCCATGGCCCAATCGTAATTATCATTGGCAATCATCGCTTTACGGTCATCAAATAATTTCTGGATCTTATTAAAGAATTTTTTGTCTTTTGGTAATTCCGCAGACTTTTTAGCAATCTCTAAGAACAACTTTTCATCAATAGCTGTTTTCGGAGATTCATCAAAATCTTTGTCCGTAGCCATTTTCACTCCTTTCCAGTTTCCTTCCAGGAAGGACGTAATCTTGGCCTTTTCTGTTTTTTTGGCTTCGTCCAGGTTGGAGTCCAGCTCCGCTTTAAATGCAGTTTCCAAATCTTTAGCTTCATCTGCCAACGCAGCATTTTCCGCCTTTAATTTTTCAACATAAATGTCTTTTGGATTGGCGTGAGCGGCAATTGCTTTATACAATAACGGTTGAGTGAAGCGTGGCTCATCTCCTTCGTTATGTCCGTATTTACGATAACATAATACATCAATAAACACGTCACGGTGAAAGGTCTGGCGAAACTCCATGGCCAGTTTTGAAATGAAACATAAGGCTTCAACGTCGTCTCCGTTCACGTGGAACACGGGACTTAATACAACTTTCGCAACATCTGTACAATAAGTTGATGAACGGGCATCTAAAAAGTTAGTGGTAAACCCTATTTGGTTATTGATTACAAAATGAACAGTTCCACCAGTTTTGTAACCATCAAGCTGGCTCATTTGCACTAATTCATAAACCAATCCCTGGCCCGCAATCGCGCCATCACCATGAAGGCTGATAGCACAGGCTTTGGAATTATTTCCGCCATGGCGGCTGTCAATTTTTGAACGGATAATGCCCTGAACAACAGCAGCCGAGGTTTCTAAATGAGAAGGATTTGGCGTTAAACTGATGTGAACATTTTTGCCATCATCACTTAGCTGGTCAGAAGAATAACCCATATGGTATTTCACGTCGCCATCAAATAAAGAGTCTTCGCTTGGCCTGCCTTCAAATTCCGTGAACACATCCTTGTAGGTTTTGTTCATGATGTTGGTCAGTACATTTAAACGGCCACGGTGTGCCATACCAATCACATAATCTTCAATCCCTAAATTGGCGCCATGCTCCATCAATGCGTTAATAGCAGGAATGACAGCTTCGCCTCCCTCCAAAGAGAAACGCTTTTGACCAACAAATTTTGTATGTAAGTAACTTTCAAAAACAACGGCCTGGGTTAACTTTTTAAGAATTGTTTTTTTCTCGTTAGTTGAAAACGCAGGTGTGTTTTTGTTTTTTTCCATGCGTTCCTGCAACCATTTCAATACTTTTGGTTCGCGCATGTATAAATATTCTACGCCGATGCTCTGGCAGTAGGTTTGCTCCAGATGAGCAATGATATCTTTTAATTTTGCAGCGCCAATTCCAATTTCGCTGCCCGCCTGGAAAACGGTTTCAAGATCTTTATCAGATAAACCGAAATTATCAAGGGCGAGGGTAGGTTCATAATTACGGCGCTGACGAACAGGGTTGGTTTTTGTAAATAAATGCCCGCGTTGACGGTACCCGTTTATTAAACTAATCACCTTAAATTCTTTGGTTACATTTTCAGGAATTGCTCCGCCCTCTGAATCGTATGAAGTGCGGGCAAACTCAAAACCCTTAAAGAAGTCGCGCCATGAAGCATCAACCGAATCCGGATCCTGGTTATATTGTAAAAATAAACTTTCAATAGCGTTTACATCGCTGGTACCAACATAGGAAAATTTGTCCATTTTATTTTTCGTTAAAAAACAGGGCTAATTTAAGGATTTTAATGTATTTTAGTTACTTTTAAACCGTGAAATACACATTATTTTCAATACTTTTTTTAGCATTATCCCTGCGATTAATTTCCCAGGAAAATCCAAACAGCACGTCTATCCAAACATCTTTGAAGGTAAGGGCCCTGCAGGAAAAAAAAGCGGAATACCACAGACGTACGAGCGGAGAAAGTGATGGTTACCGCGTGAAGATTCATTTTAGTGCTGATAAAACCAAAGCGAGGGAAGTGCAATCAAAATTTTCTTCCAAATATTATGATATCCCTACCTACGAAGAATATCAGCAACCTAATTTTGTAGTCAATGTGGGGGATTTTAAAACAAAGCTCGAAGCTTACGAGTTATTGAAGAAAATAAAGGAAGACTATCCCTATGCTTTTATTGTGAAAAGCAAAGTAAGGCCAACTAAATTTAATTAATATGAGGATCGGGAAAAGTTGGTTGAGTGTTATCACACTTACTGTTATTGCTTTCGTTTCCTGTAAAAAGGAACCGGAGCAATCCTGTAGCTCCTGCCCGGTGGGAGGAATAACTACTGAGCCTGTTGGGTTTACCTATTCAAAAAACGGCGGTTCTGATATTCATGCGGATTCCGCATTTTTCAATAGTTCGTTCAGAACCATTACCTCTTATTATCACGGAATTGCAACCAGGGTTAATATCAAAACTTCGTCCCAGGTACCCGGTACATATACATTGACATCCTCAGTAAATACGTTATCATATTCCGAAACAAGCTTCACATATATGGCATCAGGAGGATGTATTACTATCTCGGATAATGCCAATAACAAAATTTCCGGAAACTTTGTGAGCAATGGTGGTGGCGGAGGAATTACTTCACTCACCGGACGGTTTAAGGACGTTCCCAGGAAATAGAGATTAATCGGATTTGATTATTTTTTTGATCAGTTTTTGGTTACCAATAATCAGCTCTAAAAAATAGATACCGTTCGGTAGAAAATTCAATTGCATTTCTGTTTGATTTTCGAAACGTTTATTCAGAAGGTCATTTCCAATCAGGTTGGTTATTTTTAGCTCAGTAGCGTTATAGGTAACAATGGTTAATGTTTCATTTTTGATAGGATTGGGATAAATCTTCAAAAAGCTGTTTTCAAATTCTGCGACACCGATAGTGCCGATTTCCCAATTAGTATCCTGCGTTTTACATAAAACCGGCGGCCACACACTCACGGTTCCGTTTGGTGGTACAGAGTTAAAATAACCGCTGCCACCTGGGGGGCACCCGCTGATATTGATAAAATTTTTACACTCTATCACGTGATAGTTGAAACCGGCTCTTGTTTTTATTTGATTTAAATAAAGATGGCCATAATTGATGAGTGACGCCCCACACACCGTTTCCACCAAATATTCTCCGCAAATAGTCCCTAATGAATCAACGAATAATACCGTTGGCGAATTGATGGTTAAGTTCTGATTTAATACGAGATAATGCCTAACGATAATGGAATCAGGGCTGGCCGGAACCTGGTTATTGCTCCAGACAAAATTATCTTCCCAGTTACCCGGCGCCACTGTTCTAATGGTAACTGCTTTCAACTGGCTACCAATGAAAATGCTTATAATGATTAAACACCTGTAAAACATAATTAAAGATAATGATTTATTGTTTTGGTAATTACATTAAATTTGTGCGCTAAAAACATATAAATGAAAACGATAGATAATTTAAACTTTGCAGCCAAAAGAGCATTGATCCGTGTAGATTTTAATGTTCCTTTGAATGATGCGTTTGAAGTAACCGACGATACTCGTATCAGAGCAGCCGCCCCAACCATCAAAAAAATCCTGGAAAAAGGCGGAAGTGTTATATTAATGTCGCATTTAGGCAGACCAAAAGACGGCCCTACCAATAAGTATTCTTTAAAACATATTGTAAATACAGTTAATAAACTGACCGGAGCAGAGGTGGTTTTTACTGAAGACTGTATCGGTGATGATGCTTATGCAAAATCTTCCGCTTTAAAGCCCGGGCAGGTTTTGTTACTCGAAAACCTTCGCTTTTATAAAGAAGAAGAGAAAGGCGATATGGGTTTTGCAGAAAAATTAAGTAAGCACGGAGATATTTATGTAAACGATGCCTTTGGAACCGCTCACCGCGCCCATGCTTCCACGGCCGTGATCGCGCAGTTTTTTAAACCGGAAGCAAAATGTTTTGGCTATGTGATGGCAGGTGAGGTGGCAAGTATAGACAAGGTAATCAACGGTGCCGAAAAACCATTCACAGCCATTGTTGGTGGAGCAAAAGTAGGCGATAAGATTTTGATCATTGAGCAATTAATGGGTAAGGCTAATAATATTTTAATTGGCGGAGGCATGGCTTTCACATTTGTTAAAGCAATGGGTGGTACCATTGGGAAATCATTATGTGAAGATGACAAGCTGGAATTAGCCAAAGAGTTGTTAGAGAAAGCAAAAGCAAAAGGCGTTAATTTATATATCCCGACTGATGCGATCATAGCAGATAATTTTGCTAATGATGCTAATACGAAAGAAAGTGATATTCGGAGCATTCCGGATGGTTGGATGGGATTGGATATTAGCACCGGAACCGTTAAGACGTACAGCGAAGTGATTAAGAATTCAAAAACCATTTTATGGAATGGCCCTATGGGCGTTTTTGAAATGAGCAGCTTTGAAAACGGCACTAAACAAGTGGCATTAGCCATTGCGGATGCCACAAAAAAAGGAGCATTTTCATTGATCGGTGGCGGAGACAGTGTAGCGGCCATCAACAAATATAATTTGGCTGAGGAGGTAAGTTATGTGAGTACAGGCGGCGGTGCTCTGTTGGAATATATTGAACAGGGCAGTCTACCGGGTGTTCGTGCCATAGAAGCCTAAGAACTTTGCCTTAACCCCGGTGTTGAAAACAGGGGAATAACCCAAAATTAAAATTGAAAAATTTAGAGTTTAAAAACCTATATTTGAAGCATTAACAAAAAACAAAACATGGAATTATACTTAGATTCAGCGAACCTTAAAGAAATTGAAGAAGGTTTTAAATTAGGATTTTTAAACGGTCTTACAACAACGCCTACTTTCATGCAGAAAGAAGGGATTACAGATATTGATGGTACAATTGTAAAATTAAGCAAAATAGTTCCAGTGCTTCAGATTGAAGCTTTGGGGAATTCGGCGGAAGAAGTTCTTGCAGAAGCAGAACGTCAATTGGCTTTAGGATTGGACCCGAAAAAAACAGTATTTAAAATCCCGGTTTCATTGGAAGGTGTGCGCGCCTGTAAAATGTTACGCGATAAAGGGTATTTGGTAAATGTTCACTTAGTGTATACTTTACAGCAGGCTTATATGGCTATGCAGGCTGGTGCAACATACGTTTGTCCTTTAGTAGGTCGCTTACAGGATCAGGGGCATGATGCGTTGGCTTTAGTTGAGCAATGTGTAAATGCGGTTGATCTGTATGAATACGATACAAAAATTATGTTCTCATCTGTACGTAACGCAGAGCATGTGCGTAATGCCATTAATTTAGGGGTTCACACTATTACGGTCCCACTAAAAATCATCAAACAATTAACTGAAAACAACTTCACCACCTTAGGTACTGATCAGTTTATTCAGGATACACGTTTAATGATGGTAAAAGTGAAGGAAGCGATCAAAGGAACTAATCCAACAGTATTGGAAAGTACTTCGATTACAGACGCGATCATTAAAATGACAGAATTTGGTTATGGTGCAGTTACTGTGACTAAAGCAGATGGTAGCATAAAAGGCGTTTTCACGGACGGCAGTTTAAGAAAATTAATCGGGGAAAAAGGACGCGATATTTTAACAAAGAATTTATCTGATCTGGAATACCGTGAACCAATCACCATTGATGGTGGTGTTTTATTAAACGACGCGAGCGCTTTATTCAAAAAAACAAACGTTGATACAATCGTTGTCACGGAAGCTGGTAAACCGGTTGGTATGCTTGACATCCAGGATATGAAAGGGTAATCAAGAAACAAAACTACATAAGAAGCTTTATCTGAACAGGTAAAGCTTTTTTTATAAATTTACTTTTAGAAAACAGGATTTCAATATGTCACATCTTACACAGGTATTTACGCAAGTGGGCGGGGATTTTATTTTACCCGAAGCGTCTCTCATTGAAAAAATGAAAAACATCAAAGGCTTTGTTTTTGATTGGGATGGCGTGTTTACAGATGCCGGAAAAGATTTTGAGCTTAACAGTCGCTTTAGTGAAATTGATAGCATGGGAACTAATTTGCTGAGGTTTTCATATTACCTGCAACACAAAGAGATACCTACAACCGCAATAATTTCAGGCGAAAAAAACCGTTCTGCCTTTACCTTTGTGGAGAGAGAGCGCTTTCATTCTTCTTACTCCAAATTCGCTAATAAAATAGATGCCGCTAATCATTTGTGTTCCATGCATAACATACAATTGAATCAGATTGCGTATGTGTTTGATGATGTATTGGATCTTGGTTTAGCAGAAGAATGTGGTTTAAGAATATTTATCCCGCGTAAATCGAATCCCTTGTTTAACGAATATGTTTTAAAACATCACCTGGCAGATTATGTGACCGGCGCTACCAGTGGTGATGGAGCGGTGCGTGAAGCCTGTGAACTGATGATTGGTTTAAACGGGAACTACGAAACGGTAGTAACCGAACGGAAAAATTTTTCGGACATTTATACTTCTTATTTAGTGCTGCGAAAAGCAACTACTCCGGTTTATTATACCACACAGGAAGGAATGGTGGTGGAAGTTAAGCCTTAGTTTTTTTGTTTTTCCCGAGATAGACATTGACGCCAGCATTTAAAACAAACTGTTTTGGGTTGCTAAAATGCAGGTCTTTCGTTTCATCGCTTGGCCCATTATTTATATATATCCCGGGTTGAATAAAAAAGCCAATCCCAAAAAATCTATATTTATAAGTTAGCATGTAATCAAAACACGACACTGTTAATCCGTCATCTTTAACTATATCGCTCGCATTAAAAGCTGCCGATGTGTTATTAATCGTAGAATATTCAACAGTGTAATTGAACCATTTGTAATCAATATAGCTTGCCCTGAAAGTGAAAGATAGCTGATGCCTTTTAATGCTTTTATAAAAGCCTGCTTGAGAATAATATTTTTGAAATGAATTATCAATATCGAATGTCATATAGGTCTTGTCGCTCAAATGTTTGGTTTTCTCCCAATATTGTCTTTCACCAATGCCGTAACCGGCAAAAATGTCAAAACCAAAACCTCTGAAAAGAAAATCGTTTTTATAATAACCCAGAGCTAAATCTACGTTTCTCCCTCTACCCGAATAGTAGATGTTGTGTATGACCCCAAAAGATCTTAATGGGCTAACAGCAGCCTGCAGTTCTGCATGACCAAATCCTAAAGCCCCATTTATCTGGTATCTGTTTGTACTATCAAAGTTAGGCGTGTTGACGATCGTGGGAACATATAAAGAGTGTGTTGCGCAGGAAGTTAACGCAGCATAAAAAACCACACATATGTATTTTTGTATCCTTGGCATATTTAAATACTAAGATAAAAACTATTACTAATTTTTTATTTTTTATGCTTTAACGCCCATTCCTTAGCAAAATAGGTCAGGATCACTGATGCCCCGGCACGTTTCATACTTAATAAAATTTCATCCCGCACCTTGTCTCCGTCGATCCAGCCTTTGGCTGCGGCTGCTTTCACCATGGCATATTCACCGCTTACATTATAGGCAGCAATAGGCAAATCAAAATTTGTACTGAGGTCCTTAATAATATCCAGGTAAGATAAAGCAGGCTTCACCATTAAAAAATCGGCACCTTCTTCCAAATCCAGCTGCGCTTCAATCAGGGCTTCTTTACTATTGGCAGGATTCATCTGGTACGTTTTTTTATCACCAAATTTCGGCGCACTGTCCAATGCATCTCTGAATGGACCGTAAAAAGCACTGGCATATTTAGCTGTATAGCTCATGATCGACACATTGCTAAATCCAGCGTCATCTAAGGAATCGCGTATGTAACCTACGCGCCCATCCATCATGTCGCTTGGCCCAATGATATCAATTCCACACTCGGCCTGTGCTACTGCCATTTTTGCGAGTATCTCCAATGTTTCATCATTTACTATTTCGCCGTTTTTCACTAAGCCGTCGTGTCCGTCGCTGCTGTATGGATCCATGGCCACGTCGGTCATGATGCAGGCTTCCGGAAATTTCTTTTTAATCAAAGTCAGTGTTTTTAAATACAGGCCGTTTTTATTGGTGCTTTCGGTAGCTCTTTTATCTTTGAATTTATCAGTCAGGCTTGGAAACACATCAAAGGTCATGATGCCTAATTTCATGCAGCTCTCAATTTCTTTAAGCATTAAGTCCGGACTCAAACGAAAAATTCCCGGCATGGATTTTACCTCTGACTTTTTATTCCTTCCATCGATTAAGAATAACGGAAAAATAAAATCATTTACGCTTACGTGATTTTCCTGGATTAAATTCCGGATGACTTCCGATTTGCGGTTTCTGCGTGGACGATGTGTGATCATGATTTTAGTTTAAGGTGTTATATTTTTCAGGTTGGTACGCGCTGATAGCTTTGTACATCATATACATACTCAGCGCCATAAAGATATGACTCAGATCCAGGTGGTTGAACCAAACCGAAAACGCAATTTTAAATATATGACACATAACTGCCAATACAGCAATGCCAACACCAATAATCATGTTTTTACTAACCGCCGATTTTGTTTTTTTATAGTGTATGCATTCAAGAATCGTCACATTAATCACCAGGGAATAAGCTGAGTGTATTTCTACGATGGCAAATGAATACACAACGAACAATAGAATTGAAACGGTGATAATCTCAATGTAATTGGCCACCATAAATGCTTTAAACGCAAAAGGACTAATACTTGATCGTGTGTGGTGCAACGCTGCGAATTGGGCAAATGAAATGCTGATGATGCCTGTTACCCAACCATAAATTTTTGCTTCCCAACCGAAGTAATATAAAAACGCATGGCCAATTAAGGCGGCTACTAAAGAGGAGAAACCGGTTAATAGAAAGAACCAGCGATACAAATTAATTCCCTTATAAGCCGATAAGTGTTTTGTTTTTAGGAAAGCATAAAAACACACACCAATAAACAAAAAATCAGTGAGGGTGGTAATCGGTTCATCTATTCTTAAACCGCCAAGGTAAATGGTTGGATTTTGAAAAGGTGTCATTTATATTTTACTTTTAAAGCGTGTGTAAAATGGCCCTGTATAAACCCATATCATCAAACGAATAAGGCTTTGTTATTTGCGTCTCGTTCACTTTTGCTTTTAATAATGATTTTTCAGTGGCCTCCCCCATGGCGATTATTTTTTGATGCGGGTGAATTTTATTTTTTTCTAAATACGATTCGGCATTACTGGGGCTGGTAAATACCAGGATGTCGGTCGACTCAGCAACTTCGTGAGGGACTTTCAGTGCTGCGTAAATCGGTAAATCGATCACATTTTGTTGTTTCGGGAATTGCCACTGTATGGTTCTCATACTTTCCCTGGCGACAGGAAATACGACTTTTCCTAAACCAACGCGTGCAGAAAATTGTTTGCCTACCAATTTAGTGTCCGTGCTTTGGCCAATAAAATCTGCGCGCAGGCCCAATTCACGAATGGCTTGTGAAGTGGATTTTCCAATGCAACCAATCTTGGTGGTTCCAATGTCCGGTTTTTGCATAAAGAAAAATTCCACAGCATGTTTGCTGCTAAAAAATAACCAATCGCTTTTAGGCAATTCCTTGATCGTTAGTTTTTTCAGATCAATGAGGCTTTTGCATTCTACTTTAAACCCTAAGTCGCTTAACCATCGGTTAAGGTTATTGCTTTCGTGCGCCTCTCGCGAAATAAAAATTGATTTTGGTGAAATACGCTGAAGATGTTCAACAATTTTTTCAGGAAGATCTTCGGTATTGGTGGTTTCGTAGTACAAGTGCTTAGGTTGTTTGTCCCAGGCATCGGCACAAGATACAGACACTTTAAATAATTTGCGGTCCTGGTCGTTTAATTCAGTATCACAAAACACGCCTAAAGGTAATTGGCAACCGCCATCCAATAAATTTAATATGCGACGTTCAATGTTAATATTGATCATGACATCGTAATCGCACACCGCATCAAACACGTCAGTCAGCTTATAATCATCTTCCCTGATTTGCCATGCTAAAACGCCCTGTGCCGGTGCCGGAATAAATTCAGTTGGTTCCAATTGTTCTACCGTAAAATCAGATAAGTCCAACTCTAAACGTTCTAAACCTGCAGCCGCTAATATAATGGCATCGTATTGGCCTTCTTTTAATTTATTGATCCGTGTCGGTACATTTCCTCTGAGGTCAGCTATTTCCACGTCAGGTCTGAATGCCAGTAGTTGCGATTTTCTCCGGGCCGAAGAGGTTCCGACTTTAGCGCCTTTTTTTAAATTAAATTTTTGCTTATCGTCTTCCGCTTCTTCGCGCATGATTAACCAATCAGCCGGGTTTTCCCGGGAAGACACACCGGCGATAATTAAGCCATCCGGGTTTTCAGTAGGTAAGTCTTTATGAGAGTGTACCGCAACGTCAATGGTTTTTGCTAACAAGGCTTCTTCCAGTTCTTTGGTAAAAAAACCTTTGCCTTCTAATTTGTCAAAACTTGTGTTCCATTGCTGCGAAGTGTCCCCTTTGGTTTCGATGATTTTTATCTCAACTTCGTGACCTTGTTTTTCTAAAAGGTCTTTTGTGAAATTAGCTTGCCAAAGTGCCAGATCGCTCCCGCGTGTACCAATAATGATCATAATAAATAGTAAAATTAGAGGCTACAAGATAAGTTATTTTTTGAATATGAGATGTTACAGATTATCCCATCTTAAAATTAAACCTGGCCTTAATGACTCATGCTTGGAGCCATTCTGCGCATTTTTGCATTTCTGGATTTGTGTTGCCTTTTAGATCCGCAGTTAGGCTTGTTGCTGGCACAAGAATCTAAAATAAAAATTGCTAAAAGCAGGAAAATAAAATTTTTCATGTGTGATATTTTGGATGTTTAAAGGTCTTCTTCTAAAAAAACTTTTTTGGCCGTTTTAATAGCTAACGCATTATATTTTTTTTCCATATAACTTAATACTTTATCCAGAACTTCTTTTCCCTGTGGATCCAGAGAATTCATTTCCTTTGCAAACACCTCGTTTAAAGCGGTTTCTTTAATATATTTAATCTGTTTAGGAATTTCTCCAAAGGCCAATTCTATTTTGCGCTCCTGGAACAGTTGTTTAAACTCTTCCACCTTTTGAAAAATAATTGTTTTGCAGGCTTCGATTTCGCTTTCACGTTTCAATAAATTATCAGCCGCCTGTTTTTTTAAGGATTCAATATCAATATAAAAAATATCATTCGACTCAATAACTGCTTTATCTACGTCGGATGGCAAAGCAAGATCAATGATTACCTTTTTTTGAGTTTCACCCGCTAAAAGAGATTGATAAATTTTTTCAGTAACTACAGCATCCTGCGAAGCAGTGCATGTAATTAACACATCGAAGCCTTCGTTAAAATCTTCAATACGCGACAAATCTCTGGCCTTGCCGTTCAGGTCTTTGGCTAATTTTTCTGAGTTTGCCAACGTGCGATTAAACACCGTAAAATTGGCATACTGATGTTTTTTTAAATATTTGGCCATATTGGAGTTGGTTTCCCCGGCTCCGATAAACACAATGCGTGCGTTGTTTTTTATTCCTAAACTTCTTAACTGGCGGTATGCCAGCGAGACAATGGAAACAGGGTTTTTCGCAATATCTGTATCTGTGTAAACCTGCTTCGCGGTTTCTATAGTTTGTTTAATCGCCAGGCGAATGGTATCACCGGTTAAACCAAGCAGGTTACAAAACTCGTATGCTTTACGCACCTGCGTAATAATTTCTCTTTCACCAACAACAAGTGAATCCAATGATGCAGACACTTCGAACAAATGGGTCAGGGCTGCGTCACCTTCATAAGTGATAGTTTTTTCAATTAGTTGAGTCAGATCATTCTCGGTCAACCTCGAGTTAACAGAGTAAAATAGATCAGATAAAAACACGGTTGAAATTTCGCGATCCGTGTTAACAATAAACTCAACACGATTGCAGGTACTCAGAAACATTAACTCTTTTAAATCCATTCGGATCTTTAATCCACCTAAATAATCCTGTTGGTGGTTTTCATCCAGATGCAATTTTCCGATAAGCTCCAGGGGAGCTAATTTATGGGTCAGGGAAATTATTTTGAAAGAGTTCATTCTGCGTCGTAAAGTTCGTAAAAACAGGCCTTTGATGTGTCATCGTAGTGTCATTAAAGCCTATTTAAACTGATTCTAAATAACCCCATTCTGTTTTGTTTGCTATTTTTACGTAATGGTTTTTTCGTAAAAGCGCGTATAGTTTTAATAGTTCATTTTTAAAAAATCTAAAGCATGATAGCATCATTTGATCAATATAGAGAAGAGTATAACAAATCCATCACAAACCCGGAAAAATTCTGGGACGACGTGGCAGAACAATTTTCGTGGAAAAAGAAATGGGATAAAACGCTGGAATGGAATTTTGATGAGCCCAATGTAAAATGGTTTATCAACGGAAAATTCAACATCACAGAAAATGCCATCGACCGGCACCTTCCCGAAAAAGCGGATAAAACTGCTTTTATATGGGAGCCGAATGCCATCGATGGAAATCAACGAATCATCAGCTATCAGAATTTACACGATGAGGTTTGTAAAGTAGCCAATACATTAAAATCACTCGGTGTTAAAAAAGGCGACCGCGTTTGCATTTACATGCCTATGATTCCCGAATCGGTTTTTGCGATGTTAGCCTGCGCGCGAATAGGAGCCGTTCACTCAGTTGTGTTTGCCGGATTTTCTTCTTCGGCTTTGGCAGGACGTATACAGGACAGCGACTGCAAAATCGTATTAACAACGGATGGAGCTTATCGCGGGGTGAAAGATATTCCTATTAAATCCGTGGTTGATGAAGCGCTGAGAGAATGTCCGGGAGTTGAGAAAGTACTGGTGTATAAACATACTCAAACACACATAGAAGTTAACAGTAGGGATGTGATCTGGCAGGATGTTGTTCCGGGCGCTTCGGATATTTGTGAACCCGAGTTAATGGACAGTGAGGATGTTTTATTTATTCTCTATACTTCCGGATCTACCGGAAAACCAAAAGGCGTGGTCCATACCTGTGGAGGATACATGGTATATACCTGTTATTCTTTTCAGAATGTATTTCAAATGAATTCAGAAAAAGATTCGAAGGATCTCTTTTGGTGTACAGCGGATGTGGGATGGATCACGGGCCACTCCTATATTGCTTATGGCCCTTTATTAGCAGGGGCAAGCTCCGTTTTATTTGAAGGCGTTCCGACTTTTCCGGATGCCGGTCGTTTTTGGAAGGTAGTTGACAAATACAAGGTGACCCATTTTTACACGGCCCCCACAGCTATCCGTGCATTGGAGGCAATGGGCCTGGATTTCGTAAAACCATATAGCCTGGGTTCATTGAAAGTGTTAGGAAGTGTTGGTGAGCCAATTAACGAAGAAGCCTGGCAGTGGTATCATAAAAACATCGGGAAGGAAAAATGTCCCATCGTGGATACCTGGTGGCAAACGGAAACCGGCGGGATCATGATTTCAGCCTTGGCGGGTGTTACCCCAACGAAACCAAGCTTCGCCACTTTGCCGTTGCCGGGTATCCAGCCGATGTTGGTAGATGAGAAGGGTAATGAAATTACAGGAAATAATGTAGAAGGGAATTTATGCATTAAGTTTCCGTGGCCTTCTATGATTCGTACCACTTATGGAGATCACGCACGCTGCAAACAAGCTTATTTTGAAACGTATCCGGGCTTGTATTTTACAGGTGATGGATGCCGGAGGGATGAGAACGGTTTTTACAGGATAACAGGCCGTGTGGATGACGTCATGAACATTTCCGGGCACCGCATTGGAACTGCTGAGGTAGAAAGTGCCATCAACACCCATATTGATGTAGTGGAGAGTGCCGTGGTAGGCTATCCGCATGATATTAAAGGACAGGGAATTTATGCCTATGTGATTGTTCCATCAACCACCAAAAACCACGAGATTTTAAAAAAGGAGATCATTGCAGAAGTCAATAAAATTATTGGTCCTATTGCTAAACCTGATAAAATACAAATTGTAAGCGGCTTGCCTAAGACACGGAGCGGGAAAATCATGCGACGCATCTTAAGAAAAGTAGCTGAGGGTGATATTAGTAACCTGGGAGATACCTCCACGTTATTGGACCCAGCTGTAGTGGATGAAATACTGAAGGGAAAACTATAATGCTTGTAAAACGTGAATTATCATATAAAGGGCATGGTTATTGCAAAAATGTGTTAAATTAGCTTATAATAAATTAATTTAAATTTTTAAAAAATGATGACAAAAAAGTCAATATTCAAAATAGCTGTGATGTCAGTTATGGTTTTGTTTACCCTTTCGGGGTGTAAGAAAAAAGAAGAAGAAGTAAAGAAAGACGAATCAGGACAAGCCTCTTCCGATTCTCGCCAGGCTATCAGCGAGAACGATGCCTCCATTGACGATGTTAACAAGACAATTGCTGACTATCCATTAATGCATGGGAAAGGAACTTCTGCCGCTCAGACAAATACAATTGCAGGATTATCGGTTGATACAAACGGGGCCTGCATGGGAACGATTAAGCTGAACTACGATGGCGTTACGGTTTTAAATAATAGAAAACGTAGCGGTTCAATACGCTTAACGATCCTTAATTATGCATCCGGACAAAGATGGAAAATGGCTGGATGTGTTCTGAAAGTTGAGTACCTGGCATATAGGGTAACCCGCGCTTCAGATGCGGCGTTCATTGAATTAAATGGGGTTCAGAATCTTACCAATGTCAGTGGTGGTACCTGGTGGGAACTGTATACATTTACACAACCAAATTTATCAAGCTCTGTAACAGGAACTAATTTAAGTGTGAACTTTAACGGAGCGGGAACCGCGAGTTATAATATTCACCGTCAATTCACCTATACCTTAAGTAGTGCTTACGTATTAACCTGCACGGGCCAGGGCATTGGCAGTTCCAATGGTATCAGTAATTTAGAGAATTATGGTACGACGCGCGATGGAGATCCGTTTACAAGTCAGGTAAGTACACCTATAGTATGGAACACAACCTGCGGATCATGGGCTCCCGTTTCAGGGCAATTAATCATTAAAGTTCCTTCAAAAGGTCTGACATTAGATTGTTTATTTGGTGTTAATTCTTCAGGTACCCCTGTTACTGTAGGTTCTAACCAATGTGCTTACGGATGGAAGCTCGATTGGACAAGTGGCCCAAACACCGGCACTAAAGTCATTGGATACTTATAGGAAATTAAATTATTAAACATGAGCCCCGATAAATTTTATCGGGGCTTTTGTTTTTTAATCAATTTAATATCAAAACTTACATCAAAAACTTACAAGCCAGACACTAAAGAATACAGTTGCGTTATTCGTTTTATTTTTTATCTTTATACTGCTGGTCGAAACAATCCCATCGTTAGTGCATGAAAAAACTATATTTGTCTGTTTTTGTTTTTTTAACCTCGCTTTTGTCTTCTCAGACAGATACGGCAGGAACATTGCCTAATATCGGTGAATTAACCTTAGAGCAATTATTGGATATTGATGTCTATAGCGCTTCGCGAAAGCTGGAACGACAAAGCGAGGCACCTGCTATAATGACCACAATTTCTCACAGTCAAATAGCAACATTGGGAGCAATAACGCTTATAGATGTGTTTAAATACATACCCGGCATTGAAACAAGTATGGGGGCGGATGGGTTTTATCACATTTCCATCAGAGGCGCTAACAAGGAGGGAGAAGTTTTAGTCCTAATTAATGGCCAGCAGGTAAATGATTTTTATGATGGAAGGGCATTGCTTGATTTATCTGTGGATTTTATTGAAAGAATAGAAGTGATCAGGGGTCCCGGTTCTGCGCTCTACGGAAATAACGCGATTGCGGGAGTCATTAATATTTTCACAATAAAAGAAACTTCAATTTCTGTTTTGGGCGGAAATTATAATACATTAAAATTAAACGCAAATTATTTTCTGGAAAAAGACAAAACGCAATTTAACGTTTCGGTGGGAGGTTTAACAACGGATGGAGCTAATGCAGAAATAGTTTCTGATAAGGTAGAGGCTCAATCCTGGAGTCTTACTCATGCAGATGCAAATTATAAAACAAACCGCTGGAACAGAGATGTCTATTTAAACAGCAATCTTAAGGTCGGAGATTTTCATTTTCAAATTTTTGATATTGCAAGGCAACAAGGCACATATATAGGACCCGTTTTTATTGCAGCACCCGGATCAAAGTTACTTACTAACCAAATGTCAAGTTCTTTACATTACGATTTTAAAATAAGTGATAATGTTATTGTGACCCCAAAGATCTATAGTAATGTAAATTACCGTGATTTTTTAACTCAGGAAACGCCAAATCATTATGTTTCCAATACTTCCGGAAATATTTTTGAAAACGGAAAATATTCTAAGGAAAGCTACCTGGGAAAAACTTATGGTGCCGAAATGGATATCTATATAAAAGCTAACGAGCATTTTGATCTATTAACCGGAACCGTATTTGAAGACCTATCTATGTCGAATTATAGCTTGACCAGAAATTATAAAATAGTTGGTGATGTGTATAAAGAATCTTTTGCTAACTATGATAATATTGAATTTACACAGGATGGTAAACGGCGTTATATCGTTGCCTATTTTTTGCAGGGTAATTATAAAATAAAAGAATTTAATATTACTGCGGGCCTTCGCCACGATGATTATAGCGATTTTGGCTCATCATTTAATCCGAGAATTGGTGTAAACTATAAGGTTTCTTCCCACTTGCTCTTTAAAGGCTTGTATGGCAAAGCGTTCAGGGCACCAACGTTCCAGGAGCTGTATGACAATACTACAATTGGTAACGAATATGGTGTAAAAGGAAACGTAAATCTGACTCCTGAAAAAATCAGCACATTTGAACTGGGAACAAAAATTACGTATAATAAAATCGTATTAAATTATAATGTCTTTTATGTAGAACATAAAAATTTAATCAGGATTTATGACCCGCATGGAGGCGGAAGCATTGGAGTATATGAAAATATAGGTAACATCAAAACGTTTGGAAACGAAGCAGAATTAGTAGTGAGTCTGTTACCGAATAAAATGAATTTCTTTATTAACTACTCTCAATATTTAAGCACATTCGAATGGAATAAAGAGAAAGTAAAAAAATCTGATGTTGCTTTTTTCGAGAAGCAGCCAGATTATTTTAAAAACATGACCAATATCCCAACATTGAGATTGAATGCCGGGGTAGAACTTAAGATAAAGAAACTTAGTTTGTTTGCCGGAGCCAATTACGGAAACGAGGCCTTCAACAATAACAGATTTTATTTGGAACAGGACCATTTCGCCGATATTCCTTTTTATGTGCAGGGAAATTTTAATGTAGGTTATGCGTTTACCCAAAAAATATCAGCCAAAGTCCAGTTAAATAATGTTGGAGCAAAATACAGCGCTCCGGACGAGTCTACAAACATTAATGCTTATGGAACAAAAGGTATGTTACAACCGGGAACAACAGTAATGCTTCTTTTAAAATATAAGCTATAAATGAAAGGATATTATATAGTTGTTTTGATTTTTGGCGCGCTGCTTTTCACCGGCTCTTGCAGAAAGAGAGATCGTTCACCTCAGGCTAATGTTTTGGGAACGTTATCGGTTGATTTAGATGCCAATAGAGCAGTTGTACGGAAAAAGGAAGCCGTGATGGGGAACATGATTATCGATGCATTTAAAGATGACCTGGAAAACAAAGGCAAACCGGTTGATTTTGTTATTTCCAACGGTGGAGGCATGAGGTTTAGTGAAACGAAGCGTCCAAATGGAATTTATGGCGCGGGTGATTTTACCGCCGAAATGGTAGATGAAATGCTGCCATTTGGAAACACTCTTGCAATTGTAAGAATGACGGGCAAACAGTTAAAAGAAGTGTTTGAAAGGTCTTTGGCACAATATCCTTTAACCCAGGGAGCATTTCTTCAGGTTTCTAAAGAACTGCAAATTGTTATTGATACAACCCAACCCCCACAGGTTTTAGACATTAATAATGCCAGTATAGTGTCCCCCGGAAACAGAATAGTTTCCATTAAGTATAACAGCATTTCTATTGATTCACTTAAAGAGTACAGGGTAGGCACATCGAATTTTATAGCGGAAGGGAACGATGGCTATGTAACATTTAAAACTATTCCAAATGAGTTGAAAGAATACATTGGCGAGGATCAGGCAAATGCGCTAAAGGAATACGTAATAACCAAAACACCCATCAGTCCTAAATTGGAAGGACGAATAGTGTTTCAGTAATTTTGTAATTAAATATTTATAAAGCCGATAAGAATAATAAATTTTTAGAATGAGAACAATACTCGTAGGCGTCTTAATTTTTGTATTGTCGGATTTTTTTAATTCATGCAAACCAAAAAACCGGGAACCAAAAACCAGTGTGATAGGACAACTGGTTGTTGATTTGGATGCAAACGAATTGGTTGTAAGAAAACGTGAATCCTTAATTGGAAACATGATTGCTGATGCAATAAGAAATGATTATGAAGCTAAAAACAAGGCCGTTAATCTTGCCTTGGTAAACAGCGGGAGTATTCGTTTCAGCAGTTCCACCCGAACCGATGGCATCTATAAGGCCGGTGATTTTACAGCCGGAATGGCTGATGAAATGTTACCTTTTGGAGGTACTTATGTGATCGTAACGGTAACGGGTAAGCAATTAAAAGAAATTTTAGAACGGTCGGTGGCAAAATATCCCCTGGCAAAAGGCAACTTCATGCAATTATCCAAAGAGGTAAAAATAGTTGTGGATACAACGCAAGCCGCCCAGGTTTTGAATATTGATGAAACCGAAATTATGACTCAGGGAAGCCGGGTCGTTTCAATAAAGATTAATAATGTAGAATACGATAATCTGACTTTATATAAAGTCGCAGTTCCGGATTTTACAGCGGAAGGAAACGACGGCTACACAACGTTAAGGAAAATATCCAATAGTTTGAAGGAATATACAGGAGAAGACATGGCAAGTATCCTTAAAGAATATGTAATAATTAAGTCAGTAATAGAGCCAAAACTGGAAGAAAGAATAACGTTCCAATAAACTTTAATGATTAATTTAGTAAGCCCTGTTCATGAGTTTCGTGCCTTGCAATTAAAAATAAAGTTGACTGATTAAAAGAAGAGAAATTAGAGATAGAGATGCTAAAAAAAAGAGAATACATATTTCTTTCACTAACGGTGATCGTACTGTGTTCGTTTTTCATTAGGCAGAAAACGCAGGTAGGCGAGTATATCGCGAAAGCCGCCTTTATATTCAATTTTACAAAGTTTGTGGAGTGGGAAAAATCAGAAGCTAATACCTCAACGTTTGTCATTGGAGTTATTGGGGATTCGCCCATTCAGCAGCACTTATCAGAGCTTGCAGCAAACAAGACTATCAATAATAAAAAAATTGAAATTGTTAAATGTGGGGCAAAAACCCCATCAGGCTGTAGATGCCAGATTTTATTTGTACCGGAAACAGTTAGTACTGCAGATTTTCAAAATTTTATTTCGGAGCTAACAACCAAAAACGTATTGATTATTTCCGAAAGAAAGGGGTTTTTAGACCAGGGTTCAGCCATAAATTTTTTAGTTATTGAGAACCGGATCAAATTTGAGATAAGTATCCAGTCTCTGAACAGATCGAATCTTAAAGCCAGTTCACAGTTATTAAAGCTCGCAACAGCTATTCAAAACTAACATGAAGTTTTTAAGCAATATATCAATAAATTGGAAGCTGATTGTTCTGCAGATGATCACTTTTTTGGTGGCTATTGTTATTTGTGTCTCTACCTATTTATATTTCGATTACGTGTCTTTGCGCAAAAACAAAGTCAAAAACATGTTAGTCATTGCGGAGGTTATTGCTCTGAACTCTGAAGCTCCTTTGTTGTTTAATGATTCGGAAGCCGCAAACTCTATTTTAATGGGTTTAAAAGCAGAAACAGACATCACTCATGCCTGCATAGTAGATAGTACCTGGCGCCTGATCGGTAATTATGTAAGGCAAGGGGAAAATGAATTTGAATTTACAAGAACTTCCGGTAAGACTACGGAATCAGAATTCACATCAGATGATCTTTTTATTTATTTTCAAATTACAAAAGATAAAGAGTGGTTAGGAACCCTTTGTTTAAAGACAGAATTAACAGAGATCAAGGGCCAATTTTATAGCAAGGTAAAAATAGTAGGGTTAGTTGTTCTTTTTGGTTTTTTTATTGCCTTTTTTGTGGCGGCAATTTTACAAAAATACATCTCTAATCCAATCATTAATTTGGCAGGTTTAATGGGAGATGTCATACAAAAAATGAATTACAGTGTCCGGTCTAAGTATAACGGAACGGATGAAATTGGAAAACTCTCGAAGGCTTTCAACAATATGCTGGAAAAAATTGAAAAGCACGAACAGGTCTTATCAGAAACGAATAGCCAATTGGAAAAGAGAGTGGAAGAGAGAACAGCCGAGCTGACACAGAAAAACGAAAAGCTCGTGGAAGCCAATGTTTTAGTAGAACAGTCTACAAAAGCAAAGGAACAGTTTTTGGCAACAATGAGCCATGAGATCCGAACGCCTTTAAATGCCATTCTTGGTTTTCAGAAGTTATTAAAGGACACAACGCTTGATGAGGAACAGAAAGAATATGTGGAATCTATTGATTTTGCTGGTAAAAATCTGCTGGTCATCATTAATGATATTTTGGACTTATCTAAAATTGAAGCCGGTAAATTTGATTTTAATCTTGATGCTTTAAATGTCCGGCAGGCACTGAGTTCTGTTAAGGAACTGATTGAGTTTAATGCCAAAGAAAAACACATTGAGCTGGTTTTAAATCACGACGAAAACATCCCCGATACTGTCATTGGCGATGCAGCCAGGTTTAACCAGATTTTATTAAATCTTGTTGGTAATGCTGTCAAATTTACTGAAAAAGGAACAGTTACGATCAGCAGTAAATTAATCAGTGTAAATGCGGGCCTTGTTTTATGCGAGTTTACAATTAAAGACACAGGCATTGGCATTCCTAAAGATAAACTGGGACTTATTTTTGAACGATTCACACAGGCGTCTCCGGATACAACACGTAAGTACGGAGGAACTGGACTGGGTTTAACAATTGTTCAGCAGCTCTTAACCTTACAGGGTGGAAAAATTTCGGTAGAAAGCGAATTAGGGAAAGGCTCTGCGTTTACGTTTTATATACCGTTTACAAAGGCAACAAACGAGGAGGCAGTGTCCGACAATACCCTACAAACCGGAACGGCTATGGCAAACGGTAAAGTAACACCGGGCAGAAAAATTAATATTTTGGTCGCGGAAGACACTCCTTTAAATCAAAAACTGGTAAAGAAAATAATTCATAAATGGGGTTACGAAATGGATATTGCCGCAAATGGAAAAGAAGCCATTACATTATTAGAGAAGAACAACTATGACGTCGTGCTGATGGATATCCAGATGCCGGAAATGGATGGATATACCGCATCCACAATCATCAGAGGCCTACAGGACGAGCGTAAAAAAAATATTCCTATTATTGCGTTGACAGCTCACGCTTCCAATGAAGAAGCCAGGAAGTGTTTGGGCCTGGGCATGAACGCATACATTTCCAAGCCATTTGATTCCGGGGTCCTGTTAAACACCATTCTCCAGCTTGTAAATAAAACTGATCTAAAAGAAACCACTCAGATTTATGGAGAGATCACGCAGTCAGAACAGTTATATGACCTAACTTATATAAAAGAACATGCAAGTGGAGACGTGGACTTTTTAATTGACATGATTTCTACCTGTTTGCACGACACGCCTCCGCTTTTAGAACAATTGAAATCTGATATTAACGAAAAGAATTATGGAAAAATCAAGGTGACTTCTCATAGCATGAAAGGTTTATTTTTGACCTTAGGAATGAACGAGGCCGCTCGCTTGTTAAGAGAGATTGAGACCATGGCTCAGAACAATGGATCAATAGATGTTATTTCATCTAACTTTTCTAAAATCGAGGCTATGTTTATGCAGGCAAAGGGCTTGCTGGAACTGGAACTTAAAAAACTGGAAGTTTAGAGAATTTGCATAAAAACATTTTAATGTGAAATGTCTGAAAGTATAGAACAAAATAAAAAAACCTCACTAGTTGTGAGGTTTTTTATTATTGAAAAATAAGGGAAAGATTACCTGATCAATTTCTGAGACTTGGTAGTGCCTTTATCATTTATAAGAGTTAAGGTATAAAATCCTTTTTCTAAAGCAGAAGTGTTAAGAATCGTTTTGTCATCACTTGTTGTTCCCTGAAAGACAATGCGTCCAAGGTCGTCCGATAGTACATAGTTGCTACTTACGTCTCCGGATATACTTTCAATAATCAGTTCGTTGGCAAAAGGATTAGGGTAGGCAATCACCTTTTTTTGCGATGTTAGTTCATTCATTCCAACTGTTACAGATGAGGCGTAATAATCGTATTGACGATAAGCGTTTACCCATGTGCTTGCTGTCGCATTCCAGCTTTGACGTAATAAGGTAATTTGCTTACCATTGGAATCATAGGTATATGTTGTTTTACTCCCATCCACCCAAGAATTGGATGAATTGGACCAGGATTGATATAAATAGCTTAATGAATGATGATTCCCGTCGTAAGTTGTGGTGGATTTTGTGGATGGTTCAAAAGTGAGTGATGCAGTATTCCACATTTCATATTCATAACTGAGAAGGTCGCCCCCGGAGTAAACAAAATTAATACTTTGACTATAATTTTTCCACGAGTTGGCGGATGTATTCCAGATCTGATCCAGGGAACTTGTATACTCATTATTCCCGTTATAAGTAGCTGTAGATTTGTAAAAATTATCCCAGGTAGATGCTCCGGCATTCCATGTTTCGGTCGTTGTGGTTAGTATATTGTTGGATGCATCAAACGTATTGACGGTTCTATAATAATCTTTCCAGGAGAGATTTCCTGTATTCCAGTTTTGACGTGTGGAACTTACCTGGTTGTTGGACGCATCATAAGTATTTACGGTTTTATAAGAGTTCATCCAGGAACTTCCATTCCAATTCTGGTTTTCTCCGCTTAGATAATTATAACTCCCGTCAAACAGGTAATTAATGACACGACTATTGTTATCCCATAGGGAGCCATTCCAGGTAGAATTTTCGCAACTATTTTCTTTATTGGCAGTATTGTACCCAAAAATCGCTCTCGTTGGGGAGCCCCACGAAAGACCGGCATTGTCCCAATTCCAGGAGTAAGAACTGTCTCTTAAACCGCTGGTAGTGGAGGCGTTCTGAGTTTTAGTATTTTCAATAGAAGAGTGTTTTAAATGTTTCGGAAAAGAAAAGGTGGGTGATTGTGAGAATACATTTAAAGAAATTATTAAGGTAAGGAGTAGAATTTTTCTCATGGCATATTTAGTTTTATAATTTAAATAAAACTAAATAAAACACCCCCATTGATGTTGTATATCAATGGGGGTGTTTTACATAAATGCTTGTTTTAGGAAAAAGCGTTGAAGCCCGTCACATCCATACCTGTAATTAACAGGTGAATGTCATGCGTTCCTTCATAAGTGATGACTGATTCTAAATTCATCATATGGCGCATAATCGGGTATTCACCGGTGATTCCCATTCCGCCATGTATCTGGCGTGCCTCACGGGCTATCTGTAAAGCCATGTTCACGTTGTTACGCTTTGCCATACTGATTTGAGCAGGAGTGGCACGGTTCTCATTTTTTAAAACACCTAATCTCCACGTTAATAACTGAGCCTTGGTGATTTCGGTAATCATTTCGGCCAGTTTCTTTTGTGTTAACTGGAAAGCACCAATTGGTTTACCGAACTGGATACGTTCTTTACTGTAACGCAAAGCGCTGTCATAACAATCCATCGCTGCACCAATCACACCCCAGGCGATTCCAAAACGGGCAGAGTTTAAACAGCCTAACGGCCCTTTTAAACCTTTCACGTTCGGTAATAAATTTTCTTTCGGAACTTTTACGTTATCAAACACTAACTCACCGGTAGCGCTGGCACGTAAACTCCATTTACCATGTGTTTCAGGCGTTGTGAAACCCGGATCCCCTCTTTCCACAATTAAACCTCTGATTTCTCCTGATTCGTCTTTTGCCCATACAATGGCAATATCCGCGAACGGCGAATTACTGATCCACATTTTAGCACCATTCAATAAATAGTGGTCGCCTTTATCTTTAAAATTAGTCAGCATACCATTTGGGTTACTTCCATGATCCGGCTCTGTTAAACCAAAACATCCCATAAGATCTCCTGCCGCTAATTTTGGTAAATATTTTTTCTTTTGTTCTTCACTTCCATAAGCATAGATCGGGTACATTACCAATGAACTCTGAACTGAAGCCGTTGAGCGTAATCCGCTATCACCACGCTCTAACTCCTGCATGATCAAACCATATGAAATCTGGTCTAAACCCGGACCACCGTATTCTGCAGGGATATAAGGGCCAAAAGCGCCAATCTCAGCCAATCCTTTGATCCATTGTTTTGGAAAAGTGGTAGTCTGGCAAGCTTCTTCCACGATGGGAGTTACTTCTTTTTTTACCCATGCACGGGCTGTATCACGAATTAATTTATGTTCATCGCTCAACAATTCATCCATTAAATAATAATCGTGTGCCTGAAAGTTATCTGTAGCCATTTTTATAATTTTTTAAAGTGTGTAATATTACAAAAATAGTGTCGAACCCGCAAAAGAAATAGGTGGCGTATTGTTGTGTATTTAAAGCAAAAAACCCTCATAGTCATTTATGAGGGCTTCTTTCATTATTATAATTACTTTACAACTACCAATTTTTTAGACAATAAGGTTTTTCCGTTCCCTTTGATGCTATAAAAATAAACGCCGTTCTCTAAATTCAAATCGTCAATATTGACTGTTTGTTCTTCCGGATTTAAATTATAGACGCCCATCATCTTCCCCTGAGTATCAAATATTTCCAGTTTGATAGATTTAAATTCAGTTAAACTATATGCAACCGATAAAGTTCCGTTTGTTGGATTTGGAAATACGGCGATTGCATAATTGCTTGCATATACAACATCGCTTTCCTGTTTTGAAATTGCTTTTCTTGCATCTGCAAGTGTTTGTTTAGGTAAACTGAGATATGTATCACTACAAACTTTTAGTTGTTCAAGCGCTTTATCTACTGAAATATTTCCCATAATAGCATCTAATTCTGTGCTCCACAAACACTGAAAGTTTTCATACATTTTTAAATGAGAAGTTTTTGGATTATTGGCAATAACTGAATTGACTACAGATAAGGCGCTTTGATGGTTATCGGTAATGCGATAGAGCATTGCTTTATCTAATAAAATTAAATCACTGATTTCTTTGTAGTCTTTTTCCGTTATGTCTTTTCTGCCTGCCCTTAACGCACAAATGGTGTGTAAATCATTAAATCTCGTTTGCAGAGACGCCGGCATTGGGTTGAAAGTAGCAGCCGAGTCTCTATGCATTTCTGCTAATTGAGCAACGCAGATAAATAATTTTTGATAAGCGAGTTCTAATAAATATTTATCAACCGAGTTCCTTACAGGCGCCGCGTAATTAAACTTTAAAATTTCGGTAAACAAATCGGTTACCTCATTTACTTTAGTCGGGTTCTGCATGGCATCCATTTTGGATAGTGAGAACTGTAAGGCTTTTTGCAGTTTTTTGTTATAGAAAGACGCTGTTGTAATGATAGAAGAATTACTATTATCATCCAGGGGATGAATCGCATTATTCGTCCTACAAGCAGGGCCTACACATCCGGCACCAACAGCGGGACAAATGATAGGACCCGGAGAGGTTAAAACATTTAGGGTGATTAAAGATGCAGAATCTATAACTGGATAGTATGGATCCGTTAGATCAATTTTTCTTATTTTGTTTTGTCGGTCTTCAACTGCGTCAGTTGACGATATTAACGGGCGCCAAAAATTATTTTCAGCAAAAAGCCAATGCATACCATCTATTGGGTTTTGAGCGGTAAAATTTATAAGACTACCTTCGGTAATAGTGGGACAAGTCCAGTAACCAGGAGTAATATTTGGTCCATGACCTGATTGCGGAATCCATGTGCACGGAACTGAATTTGTAATTTTAAAATTATTGAAGCCGTTATTTGCTTCAAAAGTATGAGTCTCAATAAACCACGCAAATTTTTCACAATTGTTCGCGTTATTATATCCGCCACCCAAATCACTGCTCATATTAATTTTACTGTTTTCACCAGCCAGTAAGCCTATCTTATTATTCTGTAAATCATTACAACGGGCTTTTAAATTGGTATTGGCACAAGCTAATCCATAGTCATAACCATTAATTGTGTTTTCCCTGACTTCAAATTCGATATTTGATCCACGCAAGGACGTTGCGGCACCAGTCCCGTAAATACTTGGAAAACTAATCATCGTGTTTTTATAAAGCAAACTATTTGCAGTCGCATCAAGTGCACCAATACCCGTTTTTTCAAAATAGTTATTGGAAATGGAAACTCCGCCACCGTATGTTAGTATACCACCGATATTGTAAAAATTGCAGTTTTTAACACCTGTTAATTTTTTGCCGGTATAGAACAATGCACCCATAATACTGGTTCCTAAATCCTTAAAATCACAATTAGAGATAATACAGGTTGGTTGCCCAAACACCAACAAACCTCTGCCCCCGCCAATGTTGCTGCTAGCTGTAGCAAACGTAGCATTTGTTATAATGGATGGTCGGTCTGTTTCCAATCTCGCATAAAGTGTATTAAAATCAACCTGGCACTTAGTGATCATTAATTGCGCTAAATTTTTCGGAATTGCCACATTATCCTGGTTAATATCGATTAATTTATCCGTCTTACTCTTGCCTTGTAAGTTAATTTTAGCGTTTGTACCACAGGTTATATGCGCATTGTTGGGCGCCCAGTTATTCCACCAAACACCTGCGCCCCGGTTGAATTTAATATATCCGCTGTTACTTCCTGGATAAGTTATCCCGAAAGTAGCGTTGTTGCCGATGTGCAACCTTCCATTTAATTCTAAAACAGCGTTATCCCCTTTTAGTTGAATTTCAGCACCCTGGTTGTATGTCAGCACGCCATTCTCACTCGTGGCCCCTCCGGATGCAATTTTAGTTTGGATAATAACTTGTCCTCCATCTTCAACAATTAATTTGGCTCCGTTATTTAATTCCAGAAACGCACCGGGTTCAATAATAAGTTTTCCTCCGGGTCGGATGATTATTTTTGAATTACTGTTTGTTGCTGTCAGATGAGCGTCTTTATGAATGATCATTTTGGTATTATTTCCAATATCGAGTGTTCCTAAATTATCTACCAGAACAGATGACCCGGTATTTACTATTACCTTTACAGAATCACCGGCTAAAGAAGTATTAGGATTGATAAATGAGCCATTTCCACTAATTTTAACAAGGCTATTGTTACAAACAATTAAGTTTGTAGTATTGATGAGCGTTTTACTGTTTTGTATATATAAATCCGTATTTATATATTCTTTTAAATAAATGCCTATGTTTTTGTAGCCGCTAAATTTTCTGCTAAAGGTCACGTTGTTGTCTAAAATTTGATGCGCGGGCGCAAAAGTGTTTGCTTCAATCTTGGGTTGTAAACTACATGGGCATGAGTTGTCATTCGCAAACTTCCCTGGTATCGAACCGGAAAAATAGTAACGGTACATTGTATATAGAAACATGTAATCCAGGCCATTCAATTCTCCCTGTTCATTTACTTCACTAGATGGTTCTCCATAAGTAAAGTTTGCATCGGTTGGATGAACCCATCGGTTATTGTGCCACCATATTGGGTCCCAGGTTGGCGCCCCGGTTACCGGGTCATTGTCAGGATAGTTATAGTTATAATTTCCCTGGCAAGGAGCGGTCAGCAAAATATTTTCAAAAAATGATTTATCATGGATAGCGCTTGCGTTATTAATAAGCGCATACATTAAATCGTAATTGTATAAAAACCGGTCGTCGCCTGCCGCAACAATTTTAGATTGGGGCCAGGTGTCGCTCATTGTTGCTAAGGATAAACAAAGTTGAACCACGTCACCAAAAGTAGCGGTCATTTTATCAACATCAGGTTTTATATGAATTGAATTTATGGGTGCAACTGGAATTCCTGCTAATTTTGGGATATTTACAGATATATCAACATTACCTAGTTCATTTATCAAACTCTGGGCAGAATTAAACGTCGCATTAATATGACTTCCTACTGCAATCCACGCGTGGGGTACATCATCAATTGGCGCTGCGATACTCAATGATTTATTTAGAAATTGATATTGCCAGGTAGAACACGACGAAACATCAAGTGTAATTTTCAAGGGGGTATTGTTGTAGGGAAAACCAGTAATTTTTTTTGCCATTAATGCGATTGGATACGCCCAGATATTAAAGTTATTCCCCCTGGGAACAAGTTTATTATGTACGGGGTTCCATATGACGTAGTTCATTTTGAGATCAATATCACCATCTGAGCACAATCCTTTCTCTGTAATCACAATATCAGTAAAATCCTCATGAGCAATTGGGTGTAATTTATTAATGTGGTTCATAATCCTGTCAGTAATAGCTATAATTTCATTGTGAACATAAATGGGAACGTCCCCAACTGTTGGCTGAACGAGTTCATTATCAACAAATTTTTTGACAAACTGAAAGCCTTTAAAAATGTCCATGACATGATCTTTACTCATTGTATTAAATTCACGCTTTGAAGAATCAACATCTGCATCACCACTAACATTATGATAGTCATTTTCTATGCCTCTGATGTTATCCCTAGCATCATCAGTACTAATGTATTCATTATTAAAAAACTGGACTAACTCCTGATCTCCATCACTACGCATGAGAAACCCATTTCTATTTAGCCCAGACGATTGGTTTGCTAAAAATGACTCACACCTATCATCCATACGATTTAATGCTTGTATTAAATAATAGATTTCATTTAATGTAGCTTTTGTGCTTTTCCCTTCGTTTTTCAACATTCGGTATTCCAGAGATAAAATGCTTAGGTACATTCCTACTTGCTCTGGTTCATCTCCTTGTTTAATCATTCCTTTTCTAATCCCATCGTAATAATCCGCGGCTTTAGCTGGATCATAATCAGCCCCGCCTTTAGTAAAGGTGTTTATATTATTGATGGGTAAGCCAGAACCTTTTACCGGAACACTTGAGGGGGAATAAGCTATGAAATTTTTCAGAAACCGTTGTTTGTATACCCAATATTTTTGCTGTAATTGCTCATCGTTGGATCCTTGAGCGAACGTTGTTTCAGAATGTGTGAAAAGCGATATAGCAAGTACACATAAATTAAAGTAGTTTTTCGGCATAATATAAATTAAATTTCAAATTTAAATGATATAGACAAAATCTACCCTACCGTTAAAGCAGTTTTTTACACATTTCCCATTTTTCAAAAAATAGTTTATCAAGCAAATTCTCACTATTAAGTTAACTCTTAACGGCTTCACATAGTTGGAGATATTATATAAAAGAAAATTACTGGCTAACACTATAGCGCTTTAACAACCAGGTACGGTTACTGTCTATATCAATTCGCTTTACCACACCGACATTTTTAACGATATAATTTTTAAACCTATATGGATGAACGACCCAATTTTGGTCGGCGATATTTACAAAATTTTCAAAAACAACACTGTTCGAATATAAAATATTATTAATAGTAATATTATTCAATTGCCCTTTTGACCAACACTGTTCTCCATGACCGCTACCGCCGGTAGTCCCATCATTAAAATTATTAAACATATAGGTATAAGATCCAAAATAAATACCTGGAGTAGAACCACCCATGCTATCCACCGGACCCGGAGGCCTATTCCAGTGAATTTCACAATAATAACGTCCACCACAGCATTTGGCCCCTTGTGCAGCATCTTCGTCATGCACTTCATACTGTCGAATATCGCCAATACCATCCTTAGTATACATGTTATAGTAATGGAAGGTGCCGGTATAGTCTTTCCCAGAATTTGCGCTTACGTTATAAGTGGTCACCTGAGCGCTTGTCACGTAAGTACAATCTATTTTACCGCTTAAGCTGTCCTCATAAACCCAATAACTATTTTTCTTAAAACAGCAGTATTCACCCAAAGCGATGGGCGGAGTATATACTCCATAATCCGTTTTGGGCTCTGTTGATTTTTTATCCCGCACGCATGAGATAAACAAACCTAGGAGAATAATGAAAGAGGCTATTTTTTTCATAGCAAAAATGCTTTTTATTCTATTTAAAGGTAAAGATATAACTTAGAACTCAAAATATTTTCATTTATATACTTCCATTATAGCAGTAGGCAAAAATAATTCAAAACCATAAATTCTACCCTACCGTTAAAGCAGTTTTTAGCACAAATGTCTATTTAGTAAAATAATATTACGAAAACAAAAAAGTTCCCATTTTAGGTTATTTCTTGGCACCAGCAAAAACATTAATTCTTCGTTGGTAGTTATAATAATATATTCCTTTGCCTAATATGGCGTATCCGTTTTTGCCATTTAGCTGGATTTTGATTAGGTCCTTTTTTGGAAGTAGTAATTGAACTGTTGCAACTCCATTGTCATCGGTGTAAAGCACAGTTTCTGCGTTTCCGCTACTATGACGCTGGATGTCTGTTATTATAATTTGAATACCGCTTACAGGATTGTTGGTATCAACATCTAGGACCTTAACAGTAATATTTCTGATTTTTAGACATCCTAACATAGCGAAAGCCAGTATAAGTAAAAGAATTTTTGTTCTCATTGTAATGTCTTAACGAATGTAATAGTGACAAATTTAATATAGCTGATTCATTTTTGTTTCGGTTTGCGGAACAGTATTTCTAATTAATTCTCATCAATCTTCGTTTATTTATGCAAATGCAGATCAATGTGTTTCAACTGCTCTCTATCTAAAGGCTGTTTATGAGACCAACCACTATCACACAAAACGTCAAGACTAAAATATCTGTTTTTTGCAGTTGAATAATTAAACATAAATCTTCCATTATTGTCTGTTTGTGTAGTTTTATAAGCTAAAGAAGCATCTTTTCCCGATGTATACTCGCTAAGAACTACGGTAACATTAGGTACGGGATAATTGTGTTTTGAATATACCGTACCAGTTGATGATACATTCTTTTGACATGCGGATAAAAGAATGCAGAGAAATAGAAAATAAACTGATTTTTTAATTTTTACAGTGGCCATGACTAGGGTTTCTCTCTGAACAAAAATAAATCATTTCAACAAATTCAACATTACCGTTAAAGCAGTTTTTAGCACATTTTTGAAAAACAAAAAACCCTGCCATGAGCAGGGTTTTTTTATAATGAATTTATATAAATTTTAGTGATGTCCGTGTTCTTCCACTTTTGCAGGAGCAGCACTCTGAGTAGTATCAGCTTTCATTAACGAATCCGCAACCACTGCTGCTTCTTCCGTCACTACGTCATGTTCGTGCCCCTCAACCGCTGTATTTACTGCAGGTGTTGCGCCATGTTCGCCATGAGCTTCGTGCTTTGCATCACAAGCCTCTTCACATTTTTCGCCTTCACAACAGCCGTGTTTTTTGTCGCAGGTGCTTACCGCCAACAAAATGGCTAACACTGTTACTAAGGCTAATATTAAGGGTGTACGAAACGCAACTGGTTTTGCTTCCTGTGGATGATTGTCGTGGTCGTGATGAGAACTCATAAATAATGGGTTTAATTTTTTGTGGTAAAAATAATTGATTTATTGATGAAACAAAACTATTGTATCGAAATTTTTAAGGATTGTTTGCCGGATACATTCGAGAGGTTTAAAATATACAGGCCTTTCGATAAAGAAGACACATCTAAATGGTGCTGATTTGCGATCAATGAGTTATTGTCCAGTGTTTTTTCAAACACCAGCTTGCCATGCATATCCGTTAGCTCGGCTTTAATGGAACCCTCATACTTTGGTGTAATTACTGTTAGGTCATGAGTGGACGGATTAGGGAAAACCGATAATGCCAGGCTAAGCGCTTCTTCTTTAATGCCAACAAAATTTCTTTTTATATCGCGGTATCTCGCCTGCGTTGGTATAAATGCACCAAATATCATATTGCCTGAAATTTCTAAATAAGGGATTTTTTCGTTTCTCGTTAGCCACTGGTAACTGCGCACATAATTAGGAAATCCTAACCTGTTGAAAGGAGCAGGTGCCGCATTAACAATCAAAGAATCGATGGCGTATTGGGTGGTCACAACCCTTATACAGGTATCAGTTCCGTATGGGGTTTTAATGGTTCCGTACCCATCTACTTCAGTTATGCGGTAACCGTGTTTTTTATAGGCAAAAGGAATAATAGTTGCCGTAGGAGTGGAAAAACTGAAGGTTGTAGAATCGCGATTCATGTAATTGAGCGGAAACACATAGAGCTCATCATCGTTACCTGCTACCGGCGACGCCCCGATAGGAATGTTGGAGATGGTAACTCCCACTCCCTCCGCGTTAAAAGAGGCCGTTCCGTTCTTTTTATAAAAAGAGTAGATGTTTTTCATCGTTAGTGTAAATCCGGGAATAGAAGGGATGGGCACCTCGTCCAGAGTTTTTTCACCATACTTACCTGCAAAATAAAACGCATAAGGAGTTACAGAAGAAGGAACAAATTTCCGGATATCCTGTCCGGTTGAATCCAAAGTACTGAAATCCCAGACCCAGGAAGCGCCGGTAGCTGTATAATCACCAATACTGGTGAGGCTGGCATTACTGTACCTGCAGGTATCACCGCTCACCGGCATATTGGTGGAAGTGATGGAAATCTGGCTTTTTAAATGAAAGATATGGAGGCAAAATAAAAAAAATAAAAATTTCTTCATGGCTTAATATATTGTGAAATATAAATATACAATTTTAATTACCAGTTACCACCGGAACCACCTCCGCCTCCAGAACCACCTCCAAATCCTCCAAAAGAAGACCCGCCACCGCCACCACCTCCGAACCCGCCAAATCCACCAAAGGCAGAGCCGCCTCCGAAATACGTCATGCCTCTTCCGCCACCGCCTCTGCCACCACCGCCTTTAATAAAGATCAGTACGAAAAGCACAATGCAGATTAAAAACAGGATGGGATGGCCCCTTACAAAATTTTCAAGGCCCGATCCTTTCGGCTGCGTTTTCTCGTTATATTCTCCTTTTGCGGCCAGCATCAGTGCCTGGCAACCGGCTTCCAGTCCTTCGTAAAAACGTTGCTCTTTAAAATAGGGAACAATCTCGTTTTCCCGGATATGCTTGGTTTGAAGGTCGGTAATAGCTCCCTCCAATCCGTACCCAACCGAGATGAACAGATTTCGCTCACCTGATTTGCCGGTAGGTTTTACCAGGATCACAATTCCGTTGTTTTTTCCTTTCTGTCCAACGCCCCATTTATTCAGAATTTCAACCGCAAAAGAAGACTGATCCATGCCGTTGAGATCGTCAACAATCACAATGCAAATCTGGTTGGAAGTTTCAAGGCTAAAATCCTGGAGTTGCTGTTCCAGTTGCTGGGCTTCCTGCGATGACAGAAAATTCGGAAACTCTTTCGAAAGATTATTGTACAGCCTTTCCGGACTTGGCCTTTCCGGGACCTGTGAAAAGGATGGTATCGCAAAAAAGCAGATACAAAGAGCAAGTATCAGGGATAATTTTTTCAATTAATAAGAAATTTCGTTTGAGAGTTCATCCTTATCATCATGTTCCAAAGGAAAATAAAGCTGCAGCTTTTCGCCACACATTTCAACGGATTTTTCAAGGCCGCCAATTAAATCATGATGTTTAAAATAGCTGATGGCGCATTCAGTGATAAGTTCCCAGAATTCATCTGTTACTTTTTTATGAATGCCTTCATCACCCCAAACAGCAAACGCCCTGGATTCTATTGCCAGGAAAAACAAAATACCGTTCCTGTCTTTGGTTTGATCCATTTTTAAATCTGCAAAGAGCTTTTTACAGGCCTCCAATGCATCACCCTTGCAGGTTGCTTCAATGTGCACGCGAATCTCACCCGAAGTTTTATTTTCGGCATCATGAATCGCTTTGATTAAGCGCTCTTCATCTTCGGAAGACAATAATTTCTTTTTAAACAACATGCCTATTTAATGTTCATGTCAACCTTTGGCGCTTTTTCTGCGCCGGCTTCTGCTTCAAAATAGTCAGCATCTTTGTATCCCCAGGCAAATAAGCTTCCCGGAATTTTTTTGATGCTGGCGTTAAATTGTCTTACGGCGTCATTGTATTTCATACGTTCCACAGCAATCCGGTTTTCACAGCCTTCCAGTTCCACACGCAATTCGCTGAACGCCTGGCTTGATTTTAAGTTCGGGTAATTTTCAGAAACCACTAATAACCTGGAGATGGCAGAAGACAGTTCGCCCTGCACCTGTTTGAACTGATTCATTTTCTCAGGTGTCATATTGCTTGGGTCGATGGTAACCTGTGTAGCTTTTGCACGGGCTTCCACCACGGCAGTTAACGTTGATTTTTCAAAGTTAGCTTCAGCTTCCACGGTTTTCACGATATTAGGAATCAGATCCAGTCGGCGTTGGTATTGACTTTCCACCTGGTGCCATTGAGAAATAACTGTTTCATTTAAATCAACAAAGCTGTTGCGCTTGTTGCAACCATAACTTAAAGCAAATAAAGCAACCGCTCCAAGAGCCACTATAATAATAATACGTTTCATAATTTTAGTTTATTGTTTTTTTAATGGTAGTATGTTGCAATCCTTAACTTATTGTAATAAAAGATTGGTTCATACGTTTTAACTGTTTGTTTTAATAGGATTAAAATTTAATGTGAAGGTAAAAATAATTACCTTAGAAGCTAATACACTTGAAACATAAATTTACATATTTCCTAGGTTTAGTATTGTTTGCAGTAACCACTTTTAAGGCACAGTTGGTTTATAAATTGCAGGTTGTCAATACGGACAGTCAAAGTGTTTTTAAGCGGCTGACTTATAAAAAACAGTTCAACAGCAAAGAGTTTATCTTTAACGAGATCAACAAAATTTATGTGTCCCTGATCAACGAAGGCTACATCACGGCAAACATTGACAGCATCGTGCCAGATTCTTTGAATTATAAAGCCTATGTTTCTGCCGGTGAAAAGTATAAATGGGTGGATTTAAGATATTCAAAAAAGGACCAGGGCGTTATTAGTAAAATTGGGTATAACGAGCGCTTTTTTTCTAACCGTGCTTTTCGATTTAATGAACTGTCAAAGTTTATGGAAAAGGTCATCGTGTATTACGAGAATAACGGCTATCCTTTTGTGTCTGCCAGGTTAGACAGCCTTGAATTTAATGCAAACAATGTCAGGGCAAAGCTTAGGATCGATAAGAATCTTTTTATCAAACTGGATAGCGTGGTAACCGAAGGATCCGGAAAAGTGAGTCAGAAGTTTTTACTGCGTTATTTAGGAATCAAAAATGGAATGCCTTATAACGCTGAGGTGTTCAGGGGGGCTTCTAAAAAAATCAGACAATTGCCTTTTTTAACTGAAAAAAAACCACCTGTTATTCAGTTGACAGACAAACAAAATAAATTATTTTTATTCCTGGAAAAAAAGAATGCGTCCCAGTTTGACGGTATTGTTGGAATTTTGCCAAACGACAAAGGAAAAACGGTTTTTACAGGGGACTTGAAAATCAGGTTAGTCAACAATATTTTAAAAAGCGGTGAAACGTTCGACATTAACTGGCGACGTTTGCAGACACAAACGCAGGACCTGAGAGCTTCTGTGATATACCCGTACATTGGTGGATTACCTGTAGGCGCGGATTATAATATCAAAATTTATAAAAAAGACAGCACCTTTCTGGATGTCAACAATGGCCTTGGATTGAACTATTATTTTAGCGGACTTAATTACATCAAAGTGTTTTACAAGCAGCGAAATGCAAATTTATTATCAACGGCCGGCCTGGAAAATATTACGGTATTGCCTGAGTACGCCGATGTGATTACAAAAGCGTATGGTTTGGGATTTTTTTTAGAAAACCTGGATTACCGCTTTAATCCCAGAAAAGGGATAGGTTTTAACGCGCAGGGCTCTGTTGGTAACCGGCAGATCCGTAAAAACCCTAAGATCAATGATGTGGCGTATTCTACAATTGCCTTAAAATCGTCACAATACCAGGTAGAAGGAGCAATGGTTGGTTATTTGAATCCGGTGAAGAATCACGTACTCAAACTTTCGGCCCAGTTTGGCAGTGTGTTTGGAAATACTATTTATAAAAATGAATTATTCCGTATTGGAGGATTAAGAACCTTACGTGGCTTTGATGAAGAAAGTATTTACGCGTCTACTTATGTTATTCCTACACTGGAATACCGGTTTTTGTTTGAACAGAATTCCAATTTATTTGTGTTCGGGGAAGGCGCTTTGTATGAGAACGGAAATGTTGCCGGATATACGAAAGACAATCCAATGAGTGTAGGCGCCGGAATAAATTTTGAGACCAAGGCAGGTATTTTCAACCTTAGCTATGCCATTGGCAAACAGTTTAATACCGGTTTTGATTTAAGAAGTGGTAAAATACATGCAGGCTTAACCGCATTATTTTAAATAAATCTATGTGTTTTCAGTATATTTTTAGTTAAACTTGTATAGCATAAATACGTGTGAAAACAAACCGATACCTTATACTTGCATTTTTGTTGAGCACTCTTTACGGGTATTCTCAAAAAATGAATCTTCAGAAATTTTCTGTAAAAGAAGGTTTAGGGCAGTCAACCGTAAAGCAAATAGAGCAGGACAATTATGGAAACCTATGGCTGGCTACCAATTATGGCCTTTCTAAATTTAACGGTAAAAATTTTGAAAATTTTACTACGACCAACGGCTTGCCATCCAATGAAATTGTAAGCCTTCGCTTTTCACACGATATTTTGTTTATAGGAACAAAAAAAGGTTTCTGTTCCTACACCGGGAATAAAATTGATTGCAGGGCCTTATACAAAAAAATTAATGGGAGTGTAAAGAAAATCCTTCATGATAAAGGCGTACTTCACATCATTACTTCCAGAGGATATTATTTATTGGATGTCAATAAACCGGTTTTTGTTTTAGATTCAGTTCCTATACCAAACATTACGTCTCAAAATCCAACAGATGCTGAATTTGATGAAGATGGTAATTTATGGATCTCCACCTTAAAAAAGGGATTGTTCTTTATTGAGAAAAACATTTCCACAAAGATCCCCAGGTTTGTGCTGATCCAAAATTCGGTAGCCTCCACATCTATCAAAAATAAACTGGTTCGCATTGTTAATTTTAATTCCTCCAATTTATTTAAAGGCGAATCCATTTATTCAATCGAATTTGACAGAAAGAAAAATTTACTGGTGAGCGACTGGAATAATGGCTTGGCTGAAATCAAATTTGATTTTATAAATAATTCGGGCTTTTACGCAAACTACCTTAAACTGGATTCGATTATTCCTGACATTAAGAGCATCGATCGTTTTATTAATATCGAAAAGGATGACGAAGGCAACATTTACCTTGCAACAGATGGCTTCGGTTTTTTAAAAATACCCATTGATAAAAATACGAATGAGAATGATTATTTGTCAAAGAATATCATGTGGCTGAATAATGGGCAGGGCTTTTTTGGGAACAACCCATTATGCTTTAAACAGGATAAGTTCCAGAATTTGTGGGTAGGTACCCTGAATGACGGGTTGGTTGTGATTAATAATAAAAGCTCCTTAAGCTATGATCAGAAATCCGGATTAGAAGAAGAGAAGGTGATTAGTTTGTTTAGTTCGTCGGATAGTTCCATCTGGTCGGGAACATATGGGGGCGGAGCTTTTCGCTTTAAAAATAAGAAATTCACCCGCTGTTTCTGGGAACAGGGAATCAGTGAATCCATTATTAAAAGCATTATTGAAGATTCCTTTGGCAATATTTTATTGGGAACGGTAGGAGGCGGAATCAGCATCATTTCAAAAGAGAACACTCAGAAGCAATTGCAGATCAGCAAGACAATTTCCGAGACAAATAATCTGAGCTCTAATTATGTTTCTTATTTATATAAATCTGCTAATGGAGCAATATGGGTTGGTTACCAGGGAAGTTCAAAAATAGATCGGATTATACTGAACAAGGATTTTTCATTTTCCATTACGACATTTCCGGTTACCAATTTATTAAACTTTAATGTGTCCTGTCTTATGGAAGATGACCAGCAGAATATCTGGATCACTTCCAATGAAGGAGTATGGAAACTAACTCCAAAAACAGGTTACGTCAATAATGAATATGCCATTTTTAAAAATATTCAAACAATGGCTAAAGACTGGAATGGAAATGTCTGGCTGGGAAGTTCTGATGTGGGCGCCATTATTTTAAAGAACAAATTACAGGTGAGATATTTTGAGAACGGACAATCCAATACCTTTGAAAAAATTACGACCAAAGATGGCATCAGCAGTAATTGTATCAATACTATTTTATTTGATAATGATGTTGCCTGGTTTATTTCTAATAACGGGATTAACGAATTGAAGATCGATGGTTACCTGAACCGGATCAAAGAAGTAAAATCATATAATAAAGGGCAGGGTTTTGCCTCTTACGATAATAAACCCAATACCGCGGTTTTCGATCACAGCAAATTGATTTGGATAGGTTCCGTTGAGGGCCTGACACAATACCAGAACCTGGTGGATGCGGAAAATCCAATTGACCAGCAGCAGGCTAATGTTTTCATCAATAATATATTCATCGAGAACAAAGCCATTGACTGGACGGACTCTTCTCTTTTTGCTTCCGGGGATTATTCCTCCATAAATTTTGAGGGATACTATAATTGGTATAAGATGCCAAAGAATCTGCAACTGGATTACACACACAATACGATTCAGTTTATTTTAAATACCGATAACATCGCCGAGCAAAAACAAATGAATTACAGTTATAAGCTGGTAGGTTATGATAAGGATTGGATCCAGTTATTCAGCTCAAACGAAATCACCTATCGAAATTTACCATCAGGCGATTATAGTTTAGTGGTGAAAGCTTCCCTGAGCAACGATTTTTCAAGTGCGAAGGAATTTACTTACCATTTTAGTGTAACGCCGCCATTCTGGAAAACCAAATTATTTTATGTGATTATTGGTCTCGGCTTTATTGCCTTCTTGTATTTCTTTGTTGTTAGCCGGGAGAAACGTTTAAAGAGAGAGAAGCTTAAATTAGAACTGCAGGTGAAAGCCCGTACTTCCGAAATTGAAAGGAAAAAGAAAGAGATAGAACTTCAGCACACGCTTATCCAGGATATTAATAAAGACCTGACAGACAGTATTAAATATGCCCAACGCATACAAAGCACTATTTTGCCGGATCCTAAGATGCTGAATAATTATTTTAAGGACTATTTTGTGTATTATAAACCGCGTAACATTGTGAGTGGTGATTATTACTGGATAAAAGAACTGAATGGATTGATCTACGTCGCGGTGGTTGATTGTACGGGACATGGTGTGCCAGGTGCTTTTATGTCTCTTATTACCAGTAGTATCCTGAATGAATCGATTGACGAAAGCATCTCGCAAAATAGCCCTGCTAAAATGTTGGAATTTTTAAGGCATGAAATCAATATACGGTTGAGACAAAATTCACATGATCAGATCAATGACGGATTGGACATTTCTTTGCTTTGTTATAATAAGGAGAAAGCGACTATTGAATACGTAAATGCTAACCGACCCTTATATATTATTTCCAATAGTGAATTAGTTACTCTTGTTTCTGAAAATGTAAATATTGGCGGACATGCCGATTTCGATAGTGTAATCCCATCAAAAATAATTTCGGTCAAAAAAGATGATCTTTTAGTTTTGTTTACCGACGGAATAACAGACCAGTTTGGAGGCGATAGAAATAAAAAGTATAATCCTACCCGTCTGCGACAGTTTCTGTTAGTAAATGATCATTTACCCCTTAAGGACCTTAAAGAAAAATTAAACCGGGAAATTTCTGAATGGCAGGGGAACTTTGAGCAAACAGATGATATTTTACTGGTTGGATTAAAAGTTTAAATTCTTTAAGGATTGCTGCAGTGATAAATTTTAAAGCCACACCCTTTTTAAAAATTTTATTACCATACCTTCTCGGTATTATTTGCGCGTTGAATTTTGGTGTATCTGAGAAGGTATCCATTGTGTGCCTGGCCGCGTTTGTTTTGTTTATGGTGGCCTTTTTGTTTCAACACTTTTATAAGCAGGCATTTTATTTAAAAAAGGGTCTCTACATTTTTTCCATCAACTTTTTTTTGTTTGTCCTGGCCTTTGAATCCTGTTTTCTTTACAACGCCAAAAACAACCCCAACCATTATACGCACTTTTTAAGCCATGACGGGCAGTCCTTTATTGGTATTGTAGATGACTTGCCCGTTGTTACAGAGAAAGCTGTGAAGATTTCGCTTCGGATAGCCAGCATCGAAAACAAGGGTATGTGGCATTATTCGGATGGTAACGTGGTGATGTATCTCAAAAAGGAGAATCCGAAAGAAATTTTGCCGGGAAGTGCCATGTTAATTCATTCAAAATTTGCTTATGTCGCTGAGCCAAAAAATCCTCAGGAATTTAACTATAAAGCTTTTCTGGAAGAGCGCAATATTTTTCATACAGTTTACGCCACTCCCGCTCAGGTTCATTTTATTGCCCAACCCGAAAACTGTTTTTCCTGGAGTGGTTTCGGTGTTAAGATTAAGTCACACCTGGTTTCAGTGTTGAGGTCCAGTGGACTCTCACAGGAGGCTTTTTCGATTTGCTCTGCATTACTTATTGGTTACGACGATGAAATAGACAGTGACATTATGCAGAGCTTTTCTCATTCAGGGACTCTTCATGTTTTATCTGTTTCCGGTATGCACACCGGCGTATTATACGGGATATTGGTTTTTATATTTTCCATATTCGATAAAGCTGACCGTTACAAAAAATGGAAATGTGTATTCGTTATTTTTTCGTTGTTAGGATTTGTAGCGGTGACAGGTTTTTCTGCCTCTGTGTTGCGGGCGGTTTTGATGTTGAGCCTGGTGATGTTGGGGAAAACCTTTTATAAGCAAGGGAACTCCTATAACACACTCTTGTTGTCTGCTTTTTTATTGTTGTTATATAACCCCAACCTTGTTAAGGATATAGGGTTTTTACTAAGTTATTTAGCAGTATTCGGCATAACGTATTTTTATCCAATTTTGAGCAGACTATATGTTTTTGAAAATAAAATTGCACAATGGTTTTGGACCAGTGTTCTAATTTCTGTCGCCGCTACTTTGTTTACTTTGCCGGTTTCACTTTATTACTTTCATCAATTCCCGGTTTGGTTTGCTCTATCAAACCTGGTGATTATTCCCATCAGCATGTTTATTATGCTGGCTTCTGTTTTAATTTTGTTGTTTTATAAAATTGTGTTGGTCAATCAAATAATTGTATACATCATCAATGCCGCTACCTCACTCATGCTTTGGTTTGCAAGGCTGACAGATCAACCAGGGCTGGGGTTTATCGATGCGATTTCTTTTTCGGGATTTGATCTGATGTGTTGCACCCTGGTTCTGGTTCTTTTTTTAGTGATCCTTGCGCAACGGAGGCACAGTCAGGTGATCGCCTTGGGAATTATGTGCATCATTTGGTTATCGGGCTCGGTTATTTTTCGTTACCGCGAACTTCATCAAAAGGAGTTCGTAGCGTTTCACGTTAAACATAAATCTGCTTTTGCGCTAAGGTGCGGAAGAAATGTGTATGGCGATTTTTCGCAACTGACCGGGAAAGAATTCCAACGATTCATAAAACCCTATTTGCTGAATTTTTCGGATATCAATTTAATTCCGGTTAAAGCTAACGCCCTTAAAAGCTCAATCAACAATGTTTTAAGAGTGGAGAAACTACAGGGTCATATACCAGGATTTGATCCGAATTACATTCTGGTGAGTAACGATGCTGAATTACCAATCATAACTAATTATAAAACTAAACCGCTTGTCATTGCAGATTGCTCGAACAGTTATAACTTTGTAAAGAAATTAAAAAAGCAGTGTAAAATTCTGGGTCTTCCGTTTTATTGGATCAGGGAGAAAGGCGCAATACAATTAAATTTATAGAGATGAAGTTAAGAATAGGAGATAAGGTTCGGTTTTTAAATGAAGTAGGGGAAGGCGTCATCACCAGGTTCAAAGACAAGGATACGGTTTTCGTAGAGGTTCAGGACGGCTTTGAAATTCCTTATCTGTGCAGGCATTTGGTTCCCATTCATACGGAATTGATATTAAACCCGGAGGTAGAAAACATTGAAATGGAGCTGGAGACGATATTATCGGATTCCATTTATTTTATCATTGAACCGGATCACGATATGCCGATGCTGGCGAGTGATTATAAATTTTATTTATTCAATTCATCTTCCTACAATGTTTCTTTTACGTATTCAGTAAAAGACAATGAATATTTTCAAACCCTGAAGCATGGGGAGCTCGGCGCCTATCAGAAGGTTTTTTTGAAGCAGGTAAAGAAGAATTTTTTCCAGGAATACGTTTATCATAAGATTGAGTGCCTGTTTTATAAAAACATGCATTACAAATCACAGATTCCCTTAGCGGAGGTTTTATACATTAATGAAAAGATTATTTCTCAATCATCATTAATCGAACACAATGAGTTTAAGTTTAAAGTGTACGCTTACATTTTAAAAGAAAATTTTCTGGATAAAGAAATCATCGAACAAACTTTAAGACCTGAAGATATGACGCGTCTGAAATCCATCAAGGAATTTAAGCAGCCGCAAAAAAAATCAATCGCCAAACAACGAATTAAAGACCTTACCCGGGAGATCGATCTTCATATAGAGGAACTGGTTGACTCTCATAGCGGACTAACCAATGCGCAGATCTTGAACATCCAGTTGGAGCGTTTTGAGCGCGAAATGGAACATTGCTTAAGTAATGGCATTAAAAAATTGATTGCTATTCATGGAGTTGGTAACGGAAAACTCAAGCAGGAGATCATTGGCATTTTAAAATCCATCGATGGAATTTCATACCATGATGCGTCCTATAAAAACTATGGTTTTGGTGCTACAGAAATCCTGATTCATTAGTTTTATTGTTTGGGCGTGCCGGCGCAAAGAACGGGCGCCGTCGGGCTTTCGGCACTCGCTTTTTTATTTGCCCTTCGGGACAAATAAAAAGAGCTCAAGCAAAGCCTCAATCCCTCACGCGGGGAAATTCAAAAAGGAAAGTAAATTGTAGACAGAATTTTTTGCGTGTGAGGGATGCAAGCGGAAATCCTTTTACGAATCACCCCCTTTTGCGTGATTCGTAAAAGATTGAAGCGACAGCCCGACCCCGCCGTCTCTTTTGCGGGGGCACACCCAAATAATTTAAATAACAAAAAATAAATTACTTAATAACGCCGAGCTCTTTGCCCACTTTTTCAAAAGCAGCTAAAGCTTTATCCAAATGCGCTTTGGTGTGCGCTGCCGAAAGCTGCACACGAATACGCGCCTGCCCTTTCGGAACCACCGGGAAAAAGAAACCGATCACATAAATGCCTTCCTGCAATAATTTGTCGGCAAACACCTGTGATAATTTGGCATCATATAACATTACCGGAACAATCGCTGAATCCCCTTCTTTAAATTCCAAACCAATTTTACGCAGGCCGGTTTTAAAATAAGCAATGTTACTTTCTAAAGTATCTCTTAACTCGGTGGTTTCACTGAGCATGTCAAATACCGCTATGCTGGCACCAACGATACTTGGGGCTAAAGAGTTTGAAAACAAATAAGGACGCGAACGCTGTCTTAATATTTCAATCACTTCTTTTTTACCCGTGGTGAATCCGCCCATGGCGCCACCTAAGGCTTTTCCTAAAGTACCGGTGATGATATCCACGCGATCCATCACATTTTTTAGTTCAACGGTTCCGCGTCCGGTTTTTCCGATAAATCCGGAGGCGTGGCTTTCATCCACCATTACCATCGCATTGTATTTATCAGCCAGGTCACATATTTTATCCAAAGGTGCCACAAAACCATCCATACTGAATACACCATCTGTTACGATGATGCGGTAACGCTGTGCCTGTGCCTTTATCAATTGTTCTTCCAGGTCGGCCATGTCACAATTTTTATAACGGTAACGCTGTGCCTTACACAAGCGCACGCCGTCAATAATAGACGCATGATTTAATTCATCAGAAATGATAGCATCTTCTTCTCCAAACAATGGCTCAAAAACTCCGCCATTGGCATCGAATGCAGCGGCGTACAGAATAGTATCTTCCTGCCCTAAAAAACCGGCGATCTTTTTTTCAAGTGTTTTATGAATATCCTGCGTTCCACAAATAAAACGCACAGAAGACATGCCGTAGCCGTGAGTATCCAGGGCTTTTTTCGCGCCTTCAATCACTTTGGGGTGGGACGATAAACCTAAATAATTATTGGCACAGAAAATGATTACCTCTTTGCCATCGCTTACTTTCACGCTGGCACCCTGAGGAGTAATAATCACTCGTTCTTTTTTGAACAATCCGTTTTGTTCTATCTCGTTTAGTTGTGCCTGTAAATGCTCCTGAAATTTTCCGTACATAGTTGTAGATTTAATAGGGTACAAATTAAAAAAATATAAGTGATTTTAGAGTTTTTTTGGTACGAATTCTTCTCGTTTTTATAAAATTTCGTATATTTACAGTCCTAAATGCACATGTGGCGTTCCCGATAGCTATCGGGATGGTAGCCTTCCAACATTTTTGATTTTTATGGCTTATGTTTACATCCTGTATTCAGAAAACATAGACAAATATTACATCGGTAGTGTTTAAATCTGAGTGATCGATTATTAGAGCATAAATTAAAACATTTTCCTAATTGTTTCACGGCGAAGGATAACTCTTGGATTTTATTTCTCGATATTTCAGAGTTGACTTATAAACAAGCCAGAAAGAGAAACACATTAAAAGTATGAAAAGTTCAACATACATTATAAATCTTAAAAAGTACCCTGAAATTATAGTTAAGCTAAAACAGCAATATTTATAACTTGTGTAATTTAATAAACTTAATTATATTTGTAGTCCTAATGCACATGTGGCGTAATTGGTAGCCGCGCCAGACTTAGGATCTGGTCCGCAAGGGTGGGGGTTCGAGTCCC
>JAJNBG010000057.1 GCA_021155905.1 Bacteroidota bacterium | reverse complement strand
GCACCAACATTTTCAGCACAACCGCATAACGATGAAAAAAGACATTCAAACACTGGAAGACATTCAACTCATGGTGAATACCTTTTATGAACGCATCCGCGAGAACGAATTACTCGGCCCTATTTTTAAAGACCGTATTGAAAACCGATGGCCTGAACATTTAGAAAAGATGTACCGTTTCTGGCAAACCATTTTACTGGAAGAACACACCTACCATGGTGCACCCTTCCCTCCACATGCCACCATGCCTGTGAATGAAATTCATTTCACCACATGGGTACAGATTTTTACCGCGACGGTAAATGATTTGTTTGAAGGGCCGATCGCCGAGGAAGCGAAGAAAAGAGGCACCTTGATGGCCGCCATTTTTAACTCTAAAATCAGTCATCTGAACGCAAACCATTAACACCTTCATACCATGGCACTTGTTAAAGAACCCGTAATCGCCGTATCCACTTTTGTGTGGATAGGATTTGTGTGTGCAATCAGCTTCATGGAGGCCTGGCTCAAATTCAGGGCTCCCGGAATTAATTTACCATTGGGCCTTGGCATTGGCAGACTGGTTTTTAATGCCCTCAATAAAGTAGAAATTGTTCTGGCTGTTGCCATTCTCATTAATTTGCTCTTCAGTAAACAGCCTTATACTGAATGGCCGAATCTGCTTTTTCTGCTGGCTTTGGGAATCGTTGCAGTACAAACTTTTTATTTGTTGCCTGCGCTTGATCAGCGTGCAGAAACCATCATCCGTGGTATCGAGGCGGCACCGTCTAGGCTGCATTTCTATTATGTAGGCGCAGAATTCATCAAAGTGATTTCATTACTCATTTTTGGAATCAAACTATTTAAATAAACGTATGATACAAGCCATTAAATTTACCAGCCCCGACAAACACGAAAAACAATTTGTGGTGGATCTCCGCAAAAGGGTGAATGACTATTTTAAACTCAATCACATTTCTCCCAAGGCCAACACCGCCATGGTTCTTAAAACCATTGTTCTGATCTGCTCATACCTGGTTCCCTTTGCCTTGTTGTTGCTTATGCCGATGAACGACTGGATGGCTTTAGGCTTAACGGTGGTGATGGGATTTGGCATTGCCGGCATTGGCATGGGCGTGATGCACGACGCCTGTCATGGCGCATATTCCAGAAAAAACTGGGTGAATCAGTTATTAGCAGGATCTTTGTATTTACTGGGCAGTAATGTATTGAACTGGAAAATTCAGCACAACGTTCTGCATCATACCTATACAAACCTTTCAGGACTGGATGAAGACATTGATGACAAGGGGCCGATTCGTTTGTCCGAGAACAAAGCCTTAAAGTGGTATCATCGTTACCAGTTCGTGTATGCCTTTGCCTTTTACGGACTCATGACACTGACCATGCTCACGAATGATTTCACGCGCCTTTACAAATACCATAAAGCAGGATTGGTAAAAAGTCAGAATAAAAAGATGGCTCTCGAATTCACCAAAATGATGTTGAGGAAAATTGTCTATTTGTCGGTGATCTTTGGATTACCGCTTTGGCTGACCAATTTTTCTATCGGACAGATTTTCATCGGATTTTTCATCATGCACTGGACCGCCAGCATTATCCTGAGTTTTGTGTTCCAGATGGCGCACGTGGTGGAAGGTGCAGAACAACCCGCTGTTGATAATCTGATCCCTACCGAATGGAGCGTTCACCAGTTACACACCACGTCTGATTTTGCACGAAACAATAAATTCATCACCTGGTATGTGGGCGGTTTGAACTTCCAGATTGAACACCATTTGTTCCCAAACATCTGCCACATTCACTATCAACAACTGGCGCCTATTGTTGAACAAACAGCCAAAGAATATGGCATTTACTATAATCTCAAACCGAGTTTCAGTTCAGCGCTTTTATCGCACATCCATCGTTTAAAAGAATTAGGAAGAGTTTCACCGAATTAAAAACTATATATTATGAAAGAACATATCAGCCACATGCGCAACCATTATGAAGGAGAAGTACTGGATGAAAAAACAGTTTATCCGGATCCTTTAGAGCAATTTAAGTACTGGTTCAAAGAAGCCTTGAATTCAAAAGTCATGGAACCCAATGCGATGTTCCTGGCAACATCTGATAAATCAGGGATACCGGCCCTAAGAACGGTTTTGCTAAAAGATGTGGATTCAAACGGTTTTACTTTTTACACCAATTATAACAGCCGCAAAGGAAAAGAAATGGAAGAAAATCCAAAAGCCTGCATTCTTTTCTTTTGGCCGGAACTCCACCGCCAGGTGAGAGTGGATGGGATTGTGTCTAAAGTAGATTCTGCTATTTCCGAAATTTATTTTAAAGAACGTCCGCGTGGCAATCAAATCTCTGCATGGGTATCACCACAAAGCAGCGAAGTAAAAAGTAAATCACTCCTGGAGCAAAACTATAAAACAGTTGAAGAAAAATATTGTGACCGGGAAGTTCCTTATCCCGAATTCTGGGGAGGCTATTGCATCCAACCACTAGCCTTCGAGTTCTGGCAGGGACAACCCAATCGTTTACATGACCGCATCTTCTACTCGTTCAATGAAGAAAAGAAATCATGGGTGATTAAAAGACTGGCGCCTTAAAACCTTTTCAAATAAAAGATATCATTTAAAAAAAGCAAGGATGTGTCCGTCAGGATCAGAACAATAGGAAACTGTATCGCCCCAGTTTCTTAATTCGGCTTTACTAATTTCTTTGGCGCCGGCTGAAATAGCTTTGTTTAAAGCTTCTGCCGGATCATTTACCTTAAGATACAATTCACAACGTGGGATACCATTACCAAGAGCCGGATCCGGCGAATGAGGACAGAGAATTTTCGCAATCCCTTTTTCGGGCATCAAGCCAAGCTTAAAATCAGTGGTGAGAGTAAACTCCGTCATTCCCGGAACATCCAGCAAAGGATCTTGTTTGAGAATCATCTGATAAAAGGATCTACTTCTCTCCTGGTCAGAAACATATAATATAATCATGGATTGCTTTCCCATAAAACAAATTTGACATAAAGATAAGATTTTAGCGATGGCTTAGTCTCAAAAATGCTTCGGGTAAACAGTCGATGATGTCCGAAGCAATCATTCCCGTTTCTCCCTTTATTAGTCTGGCAATGTCACCGGCTAAACCGTGTACATACACACCAATCAAGGCCGCTTCCAAAGGTGAATACGATTGTGCCAGCAGACTTGTAATGGTCCCCGTAAGAACGTCACCGCTACCTCCTTTTGCCATACCGGGATTTCCGCTGGAGTTAAAATAGCAATGTCCATCCGGAGTCGTGATACAGGTGTGCGCTCCCTTCAATATCACGTAGACCTGGTTGATCTGCGAAAACTCCACCTGTATACGGTTCCGTTCGAAATCATTATCGGCTTTTCGGGTAAGTCTTTCAAATTCTTTGATATGAGGAGTGAGAATTGAATGCCTGGGGATCAAAGCCAGGCAATCCTTCTTCATTGAAAGAATATTCAACGCATCAGCATCAAGCACCATCGGCTTCACCGAAGATCTCAAAAGTGTTTCCAGCACAAGCCCTGTTTCCTCTTCCGTACCGATACCCGGCCCGATACCAACTGTACTATACCGGTCAGAAGGATGACACTCGGAAATGTAGCGGGCATTTTTATCAGCTATGACCATTGCTTCGGGAACAGTACTCTGTATGATTAAATAACCAGAACCTGGCACATGCATAGTGAGTAATCCTGCTCCACTTCTCAATAAGGCTTTGGCAGATAAAACTGCGGCCCCCATCTTTCCTTCTGATCCGGCAATAAATAACGCATGTCCGTAACTTCCTTTATGGGAAAATTTTTTCCGGGGTCTGATGACGGTTTTAATGAAAGCCTCGGTTAAAAAATAATTTTTCGCAGGTTCCTTTTCAAGGAACTGCGGATGCAAACCAATGGGCAAAGTGATGAATTCGCCCACAAATGCCTCATTCTCCGCAAAGAAAAAGGCCGCTTTTGGAAACTGAAAGCTTAAGGTATAAGTTGGTTTAACAATACTTGATTGCGGATCCGAATGCTGATCGGCGAACAAACCGGATGCAAGATCGATGGAAATCACGGTGGCTTTGCTCAGGTTTATCCGCTCTATGACCTGCGCTGCCAAACCTTCGACAGGCCTGGATAAGCCGCAGCCAAATAGGCTATCGATGATCACATCTTCTTCCGTAATAAGCGGGATGTTCTCCTCAGTATATATGTTAGCAATTTCATAGATCGCTAGATCTTTCAGTGCCAGTTCACTCGCAAGGAAATCTTCTGAACACTTTTCCGAATAACGTACGATATAAACCGACACAGCATAGGCTTCTTCCAGCAACAACCTGGCAATAGCCAAACCATCTCCGCCATTATTACCTAAACCACAAAACACATGTATAACTACCGGCTTGAATGGTTTGTTCCTTATCCAGTTGGCACAAGCAATTGCCGCACGCTCCATCAAAGTGACCGATGCTACTGGTTCATGCTCGATCGTATAATTATCCGCAGCCCGGATCTGATCCACAGAAAATAATTTATTGGCATTCATAGGTTAAAGATAGTAGTTTATAAATTTATTTTGTTACACACTATAAAGTGAAATTGTTTCATTTATACAAAAAAAATGTTCTCTCACTTGTCCACGTGTACCCCTCGGTTCTTGCACTATCTTTTTTATTAATTACATAAATGCTTCATTGACGCGGGAAGCCTGAAGATTGGTCTACCTTTACCAAACATTTAAAACTATAACAAATACATCATGAAAAAAGTTCTCTTATTAACGGCCCTGGCTGGATTATCAATGGCTTCTTGTAAAAAAGACAGGACTTGTACCTGTAGTTCTCCAAACGGAACATCAACCACCACATTGATCCATGTATCAAAAGCACAGGCAAAAGCCAATTGCATTAGTACATCCCATACAGACAATGGAGTAACCTACTCTACTTCCTGTTCATTAAATTAATCCCAGGAAAATGAAAAAAATCCTATTTATGATAACAGTTGTTAGCTTAACAATGGTATCATGTAAAAAAGACAGAACCTGTGAATGCCAAACCTCCACTATTGTAGAGAACAGCAACACTATCAACTCATCCTCAGAGGTGAATCAAACAGTGTACATCCATACTTCGAAACGAACGGCAAAATTAGCCTGCATCCATAGTAAGACTGTAAATGTAAATACAAACACCACTGTAACAACTGAAAGTGATTGTCACTTAAAATAAAAACACTTACATTTTTAAAAGCCCTTTACATTTCGTAAGGGGCTTTTTTATTGAGAGTACAACAGGCCTTCGGGCCCACAATCATTTGAACCTGTTTTTACTGCAGTGCAATTTTTTTCACAACCCGTTCACCTTCAGAAAACAATTCAACAAAATAAATGCCGCCAGGCTGAAGACTTAAATCAATTTTCTGCACGTTATTATCTTTACATTCTTTTTTCCATACACATTTTCCGAGTGCATCACTTACCATCACCATCGCTTGTGGAAAATTACTCAGATCCACATCAAACACTCCGGCAGATGGATTTGGGAACACAGACAACAGAAAATGGTTAGGTGTCTCCGCCATTCCTATGACCGCATCAGAGTAGTAATAATATAAGCTGTCGCCATTTCTCCACTTAGAATTATCCCAAACCTGGGAAACAAAACTTCTCTTCATATTGCCCGGGTCATACGTTAATTTATGCTGATACCAGTTCTTCCAGGACGATAGTTGCCACTTTTGTCCAAATTGGTTAATCAGGTTGTTGTCTGCATCATAAGATAGAAAGAACTGATATTCTTTTTCCCACGTAGTGCCGTTCCAGGTCAGATCTGTCTCAAAGATCCTGTTATGAGAATTATCATACACGTAAAGTTGCTTTAGACAATTATTCCATGTGGTACCGGACCATCGTTGTGACGTAAAACTTGTACGATTGTTATCAAAATCGTAGGTATAAAGCCTTTTGGAACTATTGACCCAAACCCGGTCTTGCCAGGTCTGAAAGGAATCAATAACGAGGTTGTGATTTGAGTCATAAATAAAGTCCGTCCTGCCCGCATTAACCCAGTTTGAATGATACCATGCTTGTGTATTACTGGTCGTCATTAAATTTCCTGCGTATGTATATAAATAATGAGAAGAATTGATCCACCCATTGCTGTCTGAATTCCAGGCTTGTTCAAGAATATCAATTCTGTTATTATCAGAGTCATAAGCCATAATAGATTTTGAATAATTATCCCACGCGTTATTATTTTTATTCCACCACTGTACGACCCATTGGGTGTTATTATTATTTGCATCATAACTTTTGATCCACTTATCCATATTCACCCAACAGTTTGTGATCCAGTTCTGGGTGACCATTCCGGTTTGGTTATCATTTAAATCATAAGTAAAAAAATGTTGGGTACTGTTTTCCCAAATACTATCCTTCCATATTTTCAACAAAAACCCGGTCTTATTGTTACTGTCATCATAAGTATAATATTCCATGATAGAATAGTCCCAGGAGCCAACTACCCACGCTTTCTGAAGATGAGTGAGAACATTTCCATTTTCATCATAGGTGAAATTTTCCTGCCCAAGCAAGTTCCATTTGTGGTTGGCTTCATCCCAACGCCAATTGTAGATACTGTCTTTCAAACTACCTGTTTGCTGAGCATGAACAGATGTAATAAAACAAAAAATAAATACTACAATCTGAGACGTTGTCGTGATTACATTGCTTTTCATTTATAAATGTGTTAACAGATTTTTCAGGACACATTTGTACAATTTAAAATAAAGTTAAGATGAGAGGACCGTGTACACTCCTTCTTTTCGTTGAGCCCCCTCTTTAAATCGTGGGGAATAAAAGATATTATGTTTTAACAATACAGACAAACGTAAACAGTATAAATTTCTCTTTTTTTAAGAACAGAAAATTGCAATTGAAGTTGCTTCTAATAGATTGTACCTTTATAATACAATATATCGAGAACACTTGATTCTAATTAAAAGAAATACACCTGAATTTAAGGAGGTCAAGAACCTGGTCTCCGAATATACAGATAGCTCCTCTGCCAAGAAATACATTCTTCTTTATTCCATGAAGCCATACCAGGAGCTGAAGGAGAAAATATTATTAAATACAGTGAAAAAAGACGGTGCAATACTGTATTCATTAGCTTATGACAGTCTAAGGGAATACATTTGCTCGAACACCAAAAAATTATTCAGAGAAGAAAAAGAATCTATCTATTATTTCAAAACCAGCAGCGCGTCTGCTTCCATTGAGTTACCTTTTGCATTTGCGGGTAAGTTAAAGAAATCGCTTTCGAAGCTTTTGATGAAGCCTACAAAACTGGTAGAACGAAAAATAATTCCATTGAAGCAAACACCTCGTAAAAAAGCGGCAGGAAAGAAATCAATTGCCTGATATATTTTTAAGCCAGGCACTTATATGTTATAGTATCTCGTACAATTTAACTACTTTATTATTTTAACTTCGCCTGGCACCTGAAAAGTAATCTCGGTTCATTAAAATAACCTCCCATGCTTCTGTGCATAACCTGCAGGTTGTCCCAAATCAAAATATCCCCTGGTGTCCACGCATGCTCAAAGATTCCCTGCTCTGCCTGGATTCTTTCAATATAATCCACACTCGTTCCGATCACACCCCCGTCTTTTTCAATTCCTGTATGCGATTCCGGCAAATACAAGGCCAACTCTTTTGTAAAAGGATTTGGTAAGCAAACCGGGTGCCTGGCATCCTTTGGTCTTTCAGACTCGATGACATCTTTAAAATCATCAATATCGGAACTATGAACGATGGTATAACTGTCTGCCAGCTTCTCTCTCTCCGAATGAGGAAGATCATTGTATGCCTTCCTTGTATCTAAAAAACCTGTTTTACCCCCCTGCTTCGGTATCTGCACACCATGTAAAAAATTAATGATATGATTCTCACCGTATTGCCAGAAATCCCCATCGTGATGCCAGTATTCTGCTAAGGTAGAATTCTGAACCAGGGAACCGTCAGGTTTTACATTACCTACCCTGGCGATTTCCGGCAAACCAGGTTCCTGGTTATTAAAGGCTAAACCCGCTGGTAACTTTAATACTTCTCCCCATCTTTCCACAAAATTTTTCAATTCAACCGGCGTAATATCCTGGTTGGTGATGCAGATGATACCATGATGCATCAGGTTGCTTTTCAATAAATTTAATTCTTCCGCGTTCAAATCGCTAATGGATCGTTCGACGTTTATTTTAATAGCAATTTGCCGCGCTTGCGACAATACATTTTTGAGGTAGGGTTGCAGATCTGTTTGCATCATCTGTTTTTTATTTAAATTAATTCATGCAAGACTGAAAGTAAAAATCACAAAAGCGCACTCTATATAATAAAGATACACTTATCTCCGAGAAACCGTCAGATAAGTAGCAAAAAAAAGCCCACTACATTGTAGGGGCTTTTTGTTTTTCATAAACAATTTTATATGAGACTGCTGACAAGAAAACACTTCACTGAGATTAATTAGTCTGTAATTACTATTGCACTACTAATTTCTGGTGATATGTTTTTTCTTCGATCACAACATTAATCAGGTAAGTTCCAGAAGTATAACGACCATCCAGGTTAAGCACTGTTTCACGACAATCATGCAAGCAGAATTTCGCATCAGTATAAATTAATTTTCCTGTAACGTCATACACATAAAGGTTTACAGGTTTAGTTCCCTCGTCATACCCTACAATACTAACAGTGATCCTGCTATTATCAGTTGGATTAGGAAAAACTTTTACAGCGTATGGACTATTCGGTATATTATTTAAATCTGTAAGAGTTGTATCAATGGCATTATCAATACCAATTCTGGCGGATGTAGCGGTTCGTACCTGGATATTCCCTCCCTTTATTGGCACTTCATTGGTTAAAACACCGGACCAATTGCTGGAGTATAATAAACTTCCTCCGGTACTAGTACTCCAGATAGTGATGCCGTATGTGTCTATGTTAGCTCCCGGCTCACCTTTATCACTGATTTTTAATTCCATTGTGGCATTGGTGCCATTTGGAACAGGAAGTCCGGTTGCAAGATCTGTTATATTGACCTTCGATGTTAACTTTGCTTTTTTATTCGCCGGATTACTTACATCAACACCTAAGGCTCCATTTGAACCTCCGACAATTCCTTTCACCTGGTAAACACTATTACCACTTCTGATAATGACGTTTACATTACCTTGCAAATTCGTCTTGTTTTTATTGTACTTCACATTGAAACCAAAATTTACTTTTGATTCATCAGCAGATTTATAAATACCACTGGATTTATTTCCTGTACCTGCGCCAAAAACTACGTGCCCTCCTCCCGTAATAAAATCATTTAATGTTTTGGCAACAGTTACGGTTACCGGAATTGCGTTCCCTGTATAGTAACCGCCAACTTCTGCAGTAACAATATAAGTCCTCGCATCACAGCTTCCAATGTTAAAAACGGTATCTAAAGACGCGGTACCCGTAGTAGTGTCCGCAGCACTTATCAAAGAGACTGCTCTCCATGACGTATAAACGATCGCTTCGGGCGCACCGGCACAACTATGAGGCTGGATCTTAAAACGAACTTTTGCATATCGAATGTTTCCGCGATTAGCATCTACAGTATCAATCACTGTTGCAGATAAACGGATGCCGGCGGTTGAAGCGTTTGCAGAACCGGTACTCGCAAATTCCCCCCCGGTATAAAAAGCAGACGTATTTTCTTTTATGATTGTTAAGTTAGTTGTTGCATTTATTAATGAAAAGTTTGTACTTATATTATTGAAACATGCGGTAACTGTATGAACACCCGGAGCCATTTGTCCAGTAGAAGAAGAAGGCTCTAATAAAGGCCCTACGTAAATTGCTTTCAGGTCAGATCCGGAAACTACCAATGGAACATTTGCGGCCACTATTTGTGTACCAACTTTAAACGTCACAGATGTAGCCGCAGTACTGCCAATGGCTCCACCAATAATTTTCGCACAGTAAGTAACAATATCACTGTATTGCTGTGGGTTTGGAGTAACCGTTACAGTCGTTACAACTGTAAGGGGAGTTATATTTGCAGAGGTGGTTGCTGTCGTATTGAAAGAATAATTACCTGCATCCACGCCAGTGATCGTAATTCCGCTCACGCTTATTAGTATTCCAACACCAACATCTGAACTTGCGAATACTGCACTTGCGTAAGAATCAGTAAAAACATCTCCTGATATACGGTTGTCGGACAAAGTAACTGTTGCTGCGGTTGTCCCGTCATATACTTTGTTAACCCCCGTTGCAGTTATTGCAAGTGATCTTGGGGTTATATTAGCTGAAGTAGTGCCAACAGAAGTAAGAGTGTAATTTCCCGCATCGGCACCTATAAGAGAAGCTCCTGTTAAAGTTACGATCTTGCCAGATCCAACATTTTTATTATCAAAAGTTGCTGTACCATCATTCAGACTCACATCATCAGGAGGAATGATACTATTTGCAGTACGGGTAGTAACCGTTGCTGTCGTCGTTCCGTCATATATTTTATCTGAAACTGCAAATGATCCGGTGATTCCTAATGCTGATACTGTAGCAGTAGTTGTTCCAACAGAAGTAAGCGTGTAATTTCCTGCATCTGCACCAGTCAAAGAATAACCGGTCAACGTCACCGTTTTGCCAAGGCCAACATTTTTGTCATCGAAAGCAGCCGTACCTCCTGTTAAGTCAGCATCATCCGGAGCAATAATTCCATTTGCTGTACGGGTAAGTACTGTTGCGGTTGTAGTAGCGTCATATATTTTATTTGCAGCAGTGAATGAGCCGGTAATTGAAAGCGCCGTAATATTTGCTGTAGCAGTTCCGACTGTAGTGAGACTATAATTAAACGCATCTGCACCGGACAGGCTGGCTCCTGTTAAAGTAACTACCTTTCCTGTCCCAATATTTTTAGTATCAAAAGTGGCAGTGCCACCAATCAAACTTACATCGTCCGGAGCAATAAT
>JAJNBG010000065.1 GCA_021155905.1 Bacteroidota bacterium | reverse complement strand
AAAAGCAAGTACCGGCACCTGGAAATTGAGCCACGATACAATTACCGTTAACCTTTCCGATAACGCCAGTTGGTATTTTGTAATACTAAAAGCAAGCAACAACCGTATTACCCTCAAGCATTGGTGGGAAAGCAGTGATCCTATTGAATTGCAGGAAACGCAGGATTAACTTGCAGCCACCTGGGACTCAAGATTAGTGACAAATGACGTATGATCCGCCGTGTTTTTACTGATTGCAGGTTTCAGTTGTTTTGTAGATTTGAGTTTATTTTTTTGGAAATGATAAATATTTCGGACTATGAAATGCGTTGTGGAGCATTCGCTAAGATCCTAATTGATAAGGTTGGAAAAAAAGCATTAAAGTTATTTAAGAGCTATAACCACCCCGATCTGGATGGTACTGGAAAGGAAGATGAAGGAGAAACAAAAGTTAATGACTTTAGAAGAAAAGTTTTTGAAACAGAACTCGAAGCCTATCATAGAGTTCAATCATCATCTTTACTTAGAAAACACACTCCTGCATTTTATAATCAGATTCAAACAGGAGAAATAATTAATGGAGATACGAATGTTACAGAACATTATTTGAGCAATTGTTGTTTTGAAATAGAATTTATAGACGGAAACCATGTAAAAATCGGAGAGCTGCAATCTAATGCCACACTTTTAAAGCATTTAGAGCAACAATTTGGCTTTAATCTTAAGAACTTGATAACCGAATTTCATTCAAAAGGAATTGAGTATACTAAGGACTCCTCAATTATTTACAATGCGAATCAGTTTATTCTTATAGATTTTGCTACAATCGATTGTGAAAAATTTCGACCAATAATTGAATCAGGTAGTGATGATCCTTATGATGGAATTAGGTTGGATTAAAGATTAATTAAGTCATGAATCTTTAGCAAAAAAGGCCCTCCCGGGCCTCTTCAAAATCACAACGGAAATTTCTTAAACTTTAAGGCGGCTACTTTTTTATATTGCGGGCTCCTGAGGCCGTAAACCGATTTAACGTAGAGCTTTACTTTTGCGGCAATGGCAACAAGGCCGGTGTTGTCCATGTATAATGTTTGGTTGCGGGCAGTAAGCTCGTTCGAGTAACTGGTGTATGCATTAATAAGTAAGGAGTTGGTACTTTTCATAGTAGCCAAAAAAGTGTTTAAACCATTAATACTAAGCTCCACTTCGTTTGGCGCATAAGTAGGTACAAGGCTCAATAGCTGAATTAAGTTACTGAAATTTGCAATCAGATTATCGTCATCCTGCTGAGCTCTTGAGTGTCTTCTTTTTTTGATTGGTTCTGCTGATGCTTCACCTGCGTTAAGATTATTATTTGTATTAGCCTGTTCGCTTCCTTCAGGCGGTTCAATAGTTTTACCCGCGTCGGCTTTAGTCAGTTTTTTGTATCGTCCTTTTATTTTGTTTTCAAGACTTTTGGCATTACTTATTATTTGTTTAGAAGCTCCGCTTGATTGTAATGCCGCCATTGCTTTGGTTACAATATCCTTAAGAGGTAAAAATGCGATTTTGTAATTGTCTTTAGCAACCTGGTATTGAGCTTTTGTTGCAGAAACATTGCTCATACATAACAGGGCCGAGTTTTGCAATTGATTTAGTTGATTAAGCATAATACTGTTAGTACTTGGATTATAGTTTCCGCCAAAACCCTGGCAGAAACTGTATAGATCCTCAAAATTGGCGACGTTGTTCGCATGACTGCTTTCACTTTTCATAAAAATTTAGTTTTAAATTATGGAGTTTGTTTTTCAGATCACAAAGTATGTAATCAATGAGAATATCTGATTCCTGTTTAATGAAACAGATCTCCGGACTAACGGAAGTCGTTTTCAAGTGTGTGTGAGTTCATTTCTGATGAAAGAGTTGATTCCACGTTTGCAATATTCGATTCTAAATACGGTAAGATTGTTTTCAAGTCTGAGGAATCAATTTCCAGATCTGCAAAAAATGTTTTCCAACTTGTGAAATTCGATTTCCAATATGAAAATTCCATTTTCCTTTGGGTCAAAGTCGTTTCCATCATAGCGATAACCGTTTTCCTACAATAAAAATTTGTTTCCATGTTGCGAAATCTGGTTTTCGTGTTGTTGAAGTTTGTTGTTAGCTACATAGAAACCATTATCTTCGTCCATATCTTATATGCTGAAGAAAAACAACCAATGAAAACCGATAAAGTCTTTGGTATTCTTAGTTTAATACTAGGACTGGTTTTAGCTTTTGGGTTTTTAAAGGGGTTAAAAGGTAATATAAAGGATATAATAGTAATTATTGAATCCTTTACTGGCCGAACCGAAAGTTATAATGCAGGTAGACCTATCGGACATTTAATAGCCTCGGCCCTGTTTTGTTATGGCGCGTACAGACTTTTTAAATATTCCTTCAAGGTACTCACCGAAAATAAAGAAACAAATCAATAGTACTAATAAATGGCTCTTACCCGCAAAAAAGTAAATCTCATAATCATTGCCGCAATCCTTTGCACTGTTCTGCTTCTGGTTGCCCGTTACCTTAATTGGATACAGTTTTATACAATTCCAACAACAAATATGGAACCTGCTTATCAGGTGAAAGATTTTTTGATCGCAAGCAACATACCGAAAATCAAAGTAAATGATGTGGTGGCTTATCGTGCCGAAGCAATGTGGTACGAAACATCGCATGACAGTTATGTGGCGCTTTGCCGGATTGTTGCCAAAGCACACGATACGTTGCAGATTAAAAATGGCACCTTATATGTAAACGGTAAAATGGTAGATGATACAATGAACCTGTGCTATAATTTTAGTGTTGATATAAAAACAAATTTTGAACCTTCAGCATATGACATGCAAAATAAAGTGTTTCCGGGAATAACTGTTGGTGATATAACCATTGTCAATTTCAGTTATAACGAACTTAAGAAATATCATATTTTTAATAGATGTTTCAGGAATTTTGATACTACAACTGTATGGATAGACCCATGGAAATTTAATTCAAAGGTGAGTAAAGAAAAATGGACAAACGATAATTTTGGTCCTGTAATCGTTCCTGAAAATTATTATTTTTTACTTGGCGATAACCGTTCAAACTCTCTTGATTCACGGCAACGAGGATTCATTCCTGAAGAAAAGATCATTGCTAAAATATTGAATTGAAGTTCTTAGATAATTCAATAAAAAACGCCCGGCACATCATACCGGGCGTTTCTCTTTTTAAAAAGAAAATATTATTTAATCACAATCTTCTTTGTATGACTAGCGCTTCCCGAATTTACTTTTAGGAAGTATACGCCTGATGAAAGATTATTTAAGTTTAAAGATTTCGAAAGTTCGCCGTTGGTTGCTGTGGCGTTGGTT
>JAJNBG010000031.1 GCA_021155905.1 Bacteroidota bacterium | reverse complement strand
AATTTTTGCTTTGCAAATGCATAGGAACAGTTATCTTTGTTAGGAAGCATTCGGTAGAAACAGCCTTGAGCCGCACTACTGGTAGCTGCAAAACGTTATGCGGCATGCATTGGTAGACACAAATAGACAATGAATAAGAATATATTAAATAAAGTTTTTGCATTTACATTTCAGTATTTGGACGGCGAAGATATTTATACAGGATATGTAATTGACTTTAATGACAATTGGCTCTTGATGAAACTTATCACAGTAGACTATGTTGCTGATGGATACGTTTTACTTAACACGAAGTTTATCAAAGATTACAAAAGAGGTGAAAAACAGAAGTTCATCCAAAAAATACTTGATATAAAAGGCAAAAAGCCAACTGATAAAGAACGGATACCTTTGACAGACATAAAAACAATTGTCACATATCTATCAGAAAAATATGGGATATTTCTATTTGAACAGCGAACCCAAAAGGCATGTTGGTTAGGTAAAGTCAAAAAGATAAAAGGCAATGACATGAAAATTGACTATTTGAATCCTAGGGCAATTTGGTCGACAACCATGCCAACATATAAACTTGGTAACATTCGATCTATTCAGTTCGACACCGACTACATAAACTCACTCTTGCTTGTAGCTAAGAAAAAGAAGTAAATGCACGACCGCATAACAGCACCTACCAGTAATGCGGGCATTGGGCTTCGGCATTTGCAAAAGCGGTAGACCAGTTTATTATTTTTGCTTTGCAAATGCATAGGAACAGTTATCTTTGTTAGGAAGCATTCGGCAGAAAACGGTTTCAAAGCCGCACTACTGGTAGCTGCAAAACGTTATGCGTAATTAAAATAAACTAAAGTAAATATGAAAATCGTAAACGAAATACTTAACTGGCCAGTACTGATACAAGGAATACTTGGCTCATTCCTTTTCTGGGTAATTTTCACCATTGGGCAAAAATCCTTTACTCTTTTGAACAATAAAATTAAATCGGATAACAAAACAGGATCGCATTTTGGAAAATTTGCAAGGGATACTTTTTATCAAAAGCAGTATGAGTTTTCTACATACTCTTTTTTTATTTGTATTTATGGAGCAATACATTACTTTTTAAAATTTGTGTTGGCTGTTTTCCTAAGTTATATTGTATCGACTTTGATCCCAGTATTTGCATATGTAGGTTATATCCTTGCTTTATATTTTATATTTCGCGCAATGACGTATGTGACGCATTTTAGTTCATTTAAAGACGAAGACCCAAGTAATCCTAAAAATTAAACAGGACCAAATTAACTACGCATTTTTTGCTTTGCAAATGCATAGGAACAGTTATCTTTGTTAGGAAGCATTCGGTAGAAAGTGCCTTGAGCCGCACTACTGGTAGCTGCAAAACGTTATAGGTAAGCCGCTGGACGACGTAATGAAAATCAATCCTCTTAAAAAAAAGTCAAATGAAAGTAGAAGATTATCCTGAAATAATTTATAAATATAGAAACTGGACAGGTGAGTTTAATAAAAATGTATTGCTTAAGAATCAATTGTACTTAAGTGCGCCAAAAGACTTTAACGACCCTTTCGATTGTAGAATACTTGAAAACTGGTCTTTATTAAATACACCAGAGAAAATTGCTGAATATGTTGACGGTGTCTTAAATCGACATATGAAGAAACTAATTGCAGAAGGTTATGACATTGACGCAGAAAGAAAGAGAATCACAGAAAAAGTTTCTGATCATAAAACCATTCAAAAAGAAGAAGAAGAATTACTTTTTAAACAACAAGATATTAGATACGGTATTTTATCATTAAGCGCACGTTGGGACAGTATTTTAATGTGGTCACATTATGCAGACTTTCATAAAGGTTATTGCATAGGCTTTTTCGAAGAAAAAATGAGAAATTCGGAACTATTTGGGAAAGGTGGGCCTGTATCGTACAGTACTAAATTTCCAGAAATAAGTCCCTTAGAAACAAATATTGAAGCAAAATCGTTTTTAGAAACACATTCAAAAGCTAATGACTGGGACTACGAAAAAGAATATAGGTTAATGAAATTATTTTATCCTAACCCACCATCTGATAAGGACAGAATTGTAACAATAACAGATGACTGTATTTCAGAAGTTATAATTGGTTTATGCACGCCAGAAGATCACAAAAAAGAAATTGTAGACCTGTGTAAAAAAAGAGGCATTAGAGTTTTTACAACATATAAAGTGCCATTTGGCATTTGCAAAAGCGGTAGACAATTTATTAATTTTCGCTTTGCAAATGGCCATTAAACATTTAGCTTTGTCAGTAAGCTTTTCGGTAGAAAGCGGTTTCAAAACCGCACTTCTGGTAGCTGCAAAACGTTATAGGCAACTTTTAGACACCAACATGAAATTCATTCCTCGACATTTAATATCAGAGAAATATACTTTCTATTCTCAAAAGTCGGTTGCAAACCTTAAAGCTGAACTTCAGTCGCTTTTTGACAACAAGTGGTATGACTTCTCAACCAATCTAACCGGCGATTTCACTGCCGACAATGAATTTAATGTAACAAAAAAAGTCTCTCTTTCATTTTCAAAATCAGGTTCAAGTGGATCAACAAAACTTAAATGTAAAATATATCCAAACGCTGACAAAGCCTTTATTGAAATTATTGTAAAGCCTAATCCGCAATTGTATGTGTGGACAATTATACCGCCATTGTTAGCCTCGTGGATGCTATATTCAGTCATGCTTCACTCGGCAAATGACCTAACTGCTGCCATAATTATAATTGCCTTTTTATTTATTATACCTATTACTGTCAGGTTTTATGGACAAGCATTAAAAACAGAACTAAAGAATACATTTGTAGACGCATTTAAGTTAACGAAAGAGACATCAAAGCATTTGCAAAAGCGGTAGACAAGTTTTTAATTTTTGCTTTGCAAATGCATAGGAACAGTTATCTTTGTTAGGAAGCATTCGGTAGAAAGTGCCTTGAGCCGCACTACTGGTAGCTGCAAAACGTTAGCTGCAAGTTTATGACGACACTCATTAAGACATTAATAATTTCGACAACAGCTTTTTTACTTTCATGTAATCAAGACATGCCGACTTCAACTACGGCTGACCAGTCAACAAAATCAGAAATAAAAAACGGCGACACGTTAAGCAAAACAGCTGACACCATCATTGTTAAAGACGGACAAACTAACGACACCTTAGTAAAATTCAAGTCTCATTCTTTTACTGACTATGCAGTTGCTCCGATCGAAATCAAGTTTGACAAGAAACTAGATTTCTCAACGTATGAATTCAAAAAAATGTACAGAACAGCAACAAAGGACGGTGTCGACGAAAATGGCGTCAACTTTGCTGGTCATTTTTGTTTTGTTTCTTGGGGTTGCGGTTCGCCTTGTAAGTTAAGCGCAGTCGTAGACCTCAAGACTGGAAAAGTATACAACGGACTTCCATCAGGCATAGGTTATAGTTTCAAAAAAGACAGTCGTTTGATGATAGTCAATCCACCTGATTCGACAACTTGGTATGACATTACAGTTCCTTATACAATACCTGAAGAGTATGAGTGGACTGGTAAAGAATTCAAGCGAATAAAAACCAGCAGCTAACAGCACCTACCAGTAATGCGGGCAGACAACAAAGCATTTGCAAAAGCGGTAGACAAGTTTATTATTTTTGCTTTGCAAATGCATAGGAACAGTTATCTTTGTTAGGAAGCATTCGGTAGAAAGTGCCTTGAGCCGCACTTCTGGTAGCTGCAAAACGTTAGTGCCAATGGTAAGAAAAATAACCATAGACATCGAACCAATATAAAAATATATTTATATTTACTTCAAAAAAAAGACAATGAAAAAATTACTATCCATATTTTTATTGCTATGCAGTTTGACAATCAGTGCTCAACTAGGGAAAACAATTAAAGTTCCGAAAACAGCCGGTAAATTTTATAAAACATTCGAGGACTTTGAAAATAATAAACCCGTAGAAGGAATTAATTTCGTCAATATTACTCCCAGAGCATTGTCTATTGAAGTAAATAAAGGTGGCCAGGTAGAGAAACTTAAAGATTCAGAAATACCATACGAGTGGTTTTGTGATTACTTCGGAAACTTAATTCGTGTTTACGACAAAGAAATGTATTATGTTATTATTGATGGCCCACTCTGTCATTTTGTAAGATGTGCAGAAGCCAATGTAATACCAACACAAACTGAAAATTTAATATTCTCCCCTAAACCAGATGAAGTTTTTAAAGAATATTATTCTGAAAAAATTGACGGAGAAATAAAAAAGTTTAAAGACAGCATGTTTGATGAATATCTTGAGAAGTTTGCTTTAAAAGAACAATTCAAAGAGGAAAAGCTTAAACGTGAAGCAAAAGACTCTGTCTTAGATTATAAAAACAAAGAATGGAACAAACGCTATAAGTATAAGTTACTTATCAATGAGAAATTAAAATAAATTTCCCTGTATCGTGCAGATCTGTGTATGCGTTAACTAAAAGAAAACCACAGCAGCTAACAACACCTACCAGTAATGCAGGCAAATACTTCGACTTCGCTCAGTACAGGCGTTAAAGCATTTGCAAAAGCGGCAGACTCCCGATTGCCATCGGGATAGTTAATTTTTGCTTTGCAAATGCATAGGAACAGTTATCTTTTGTTAGAAGCATTCGGTAGAAACAGCCTTGAGCTCGCAAACTGGTAGCTGCAAAACGTTATATACTATTGTTTGGACAAAATCCATAAGACATGAAATCTATTAAAATCATTCTCTTGACAATTATCTTTTTAATTGTATGGGCTTCCTGCAAAAAAGTAAAACTTCCTGGCTCAAAGACATCGGGGTTAATTGGGAAATGGACTTTAGTTTCAGAAACTAACGGCTGGGGGAATACAACTAAAAGTAATGGCAAGACTACAATAGAATTTACAAAATATGGTAAATGCAATGTTTATCAGAATTCAATACTTAAGAGTAGAACTAAATTTTCCTTTGTGGAACAGAGGAGTATATATTCAGGCAAAACAGAATATATTATAGACTATTCAAACATGAAGACCTCTGAATCATTTGAAATTAACGGAAACATTCTGTTTTTGAATGCAGAAGCTTACGACGGTGGTGGTAAAGAACTAAGGCGAAAATAACCACAGCTGCTAACAGCATCTACCAGTAATGCGGGCAATTACTTCGACGTCGCTCAGTACAGGCGTCAAAGCATTTGCAAAAGCGGTACCTTCGACAAGCTCAGGCGCCAGTTTTTAATTTTTGCTTTGCAAATACCTAAGAACAGTTATCTTTGTTTGGAAGCATTCGGTAGAAACAGCCTCGAGCTCGCTACTGATAGCTGCAAAACATAAGGGTAATTGTTATGAGACAAAAAACATTCATACTTTTCATTTTATGCTTATCTCATGTATTACATGGACAAGAAAAGTTTACTTTAAAAAACGAACAGTACTTTTTTACTCCGGAATTTATCGACCAGAATTTTCTTATGATAAATGGAGATTCTCTTAATTTTAGTTTTTCGGCTGACACTGCAATTGTGAGCATAGACCATGTGTGGACAGCGGACAATCAGCCTATTTGGATTCTATATAAGAACCAGGGTAATTTTGATTTTTGGTTGATGTATTGTAAACAATTCCATTATGATCGTGAATCATATGAAAAAACACCAAAGAAGTTAATAAGGCGTTATTTCATAGACAATAAAATAGATCTCATAGATATAGCAATTTTTTCTACGGCTGTTAAGCCTCTGCCCGTAAAAGCTTGTGGCAACTGCTATGATTGGACAGACTTTTTGTTTAAAATTAATGCTACTGACTTACAAAAACTGAGAGAGTTGAGCGGACAACAATTTGTAATCGTTAAAAACAACTACCCCTAACAGCACCTGCCAGTAATGCGGGCAGGTCAAAGCATTTGCAAAAGCGGTAGAAAACGGTTTCAAACCCCACTACCAGACCTAAATGCAAAAATGGACAATATGAAAATTATAGTTTTATTATCAATAACGATACTAATTTTTGCTAGTTGCAGAAAAGAATTTGAATGCCGTTGTGTGGGTGGACCTCAAGTTAAAGTATATAATATTAAAGCTAATAGGTATCAGGCGACAAAAAAGTGTAAGGAATATACTGAGCATGAACATAAACTAAGTGGCGGGAACGTTGGTTGCTCAATAAAATAAAGCTATTGGTACTAACACAAACTATCGATAATGCGCGCAGATACTTCGACTTCGCTCAGTACAGGCATCAAAGCATTTGCAAATTAATAGATCCCCTCTCCGGGAATGAATTCTATTATCCTGGTATCTATGCATGTTTTTCTGGTTTTTATGCAAATTGAAATTCTTCGTTTTTGCCGAATTTTGTCGTACAAATTTCTTAAACCTTAAAGCGATGAAAGCAGATCCTGTAGTACATTTTGAAATGCCTTATAAAGACCATGAGCGTGTGATGAATTTTTACTCGAAAGCATTTGGCTGGCAAATGAAAAAACTGAGCAGCGACATGAGTGATTATGTATTGGCCGGAACAACGGAGATGGATGAAAACATGATGATAAAAACACCTGGAAACATCAACGGAGGATTTTATAAACCTGATGCTGCCAATCCTGCTGTTCCTTCAGTAGTGATATCGGTCGAAAACATAAAAGAGTCCATTAAAAAAGTAAGCGATACCGGGGGCAAAATTTTAGGGGAACCGGTAGAAATTCCGGGTATTGGTCAATACGTGTCATTTACGGATTCGGAAGGTAACCGTGTGGGAATGCTACAGCCGCCAAAACAGTAGGAAAATAATTTCAGACGCTATTGCCATTATAGAATTTTATAAGAAAATCCTGTTATTTCTTAACATAAAACGGAGCGTTCGCTGTGGCCACATTATTATGCCCGTCAAACACATAAACAAATAACCGGTAAGCACCTTCTTTTGCAGGGCTCTTGAATGACAACTGTTTCCCTTTTCCATCAAGAATCAGGCCTTCCACTGCAGCAGGTTTATTCTCGGTGTCTCCACCTTCTTTTGTTTCAGAGCTTTCATACAAAATTTCCCATTTGTATTTTATCTGATCGTTTTCAGGGTCACTGGCATCCGTGAAAGCCATGTGATTTGTTGAGGGTTGAAGATAAATTCCTTTATGCACCTGTTTATCGTCAATACCAACCGGCTTAATGATAGGGGATTTGTTTACAGGATCCTTTCCGGTCCATTCTTTTTGTAGTTTGTCGATGACGCCTATTTTTTCCCCCGATTCCAGATATAAACTCAACAATGTATGTGTTCGTGCCTGTTTCCATCCCCAGTAAAACGCGTAGCTTCCTAAACAAAGATCTTTATTGGATGCAATCCCTTTCCTGTAACGGTCTTCGCAGACATCCGCTTTTTGCGTACTGGTTTCTTCGAGAAAAACCCCCCATGGTGTTTTCGGGGCCTCCCAGTAACCGGACGCACCCCACTCACCAACCAGGTACGGGCCTTTCCATCCTGCCTTAACTATTTTATAACGGATATAAGGAAGATCTGAAAACGCATTAATGGATAATATATCAATGTTAGGGGCTCGCTTCATAATTTCCTTGATATGCGGCTCAGGAACACCGGCGAGCATTGTCGTGGTAAGATGATTAGGATCCACTTCATGTATAAACGCCGCCAGCTCATTCACGGCATCCCACACCTCAAAATTTTTTGCAAACTGATCCACTTCATTACCAACACCCCAAATCAATAAAGCAGGATGATCTTTGTATGCCAGTACCTCTTTTTTTAGTTTTTCAAACTGTTCCTTCACAGCCTTTTTATTGCTGTAATTAAATCCGTGCCTTTCCAGTTTCATATCAAGTCCAAGAGTTACTGTCAGACCATTTTTGTAAGCTTCGTCCAGATATTCTTTTGCTCCATTCGTAGTCCAGATACGGACGGAATTTCCGCCATAATACTTTAACTGATCATAATTGGAATAACCCCCTGCACCGTTTATAAAATAAGGTTCGCCGTTCCGGTATAACTGAAAAGCGTTTTTTGTTTTCTTTATTTCTACTTTAACAGGAGGAGGCGGAGCGTTAAATTTCCATGCAGACATGATAAGGAAGGCACAGAAGAAAAATAATACTAAATATGGAAGAGATAATTTTTTCATGGCAACATCAGTGGAATAAATTAGTTAGATCCTGATACAATATTAGTTCATTAACGGCCGGTATTATTTTGAATTTGTTTAAACCCATTTTTGAGTCGCTCAATTAATGAATCCTTATATTTCATCAAGCAGAGAAAGCATTTCTCAGTTCAATGGTTGCAGATATTTGGTTCAGAGTAAATGTGGCCCTATTCATCCGTGCTTTTTATCAATTTCTTGGAAAAATTCCTTGAATCAGAATTATACTTCAGAAAATAACATCCCTGGGCAAGATTATCTTCTGTAATAATTTTTATATCCAGTCCTTTAAACTCATAGCTGAAATTAATTTTTTGGCCATACATATTGGTAAGAGATAATTTCGCTGCATCAAACGAAGTGATGTCCGTATTGTTGATGTAAAAATTTCCTTTTGACGGATTGGGAAATACCTGAACAGAGCCTTCCCCTTTTTCATCGATCCCAATACTAATCTGCGAATAGGACAAGTCCTTTACAAAACAGGAATCTTCCCCGGGACATTTAACTCTTATCCAACCGTAACTAAAACTACCATTGTTTTCATATTTTATGCCAATAAATTTTTCTAGGCCAACGAAATCATTCACGGTCTTATTTCCTCCACTGTGGCCGGAGTGATCTGTTAAATAAAGTGTGCCGGTTTCCCAAATGGCGTCGGGGGCATCAATGGGCTCTGTAACAAGCAATGGTTTGGCTATCTTGGTCACATCCCAGGTCGAAGTTCCGACAACAAAAACGGAATCCCATCTTCCAAACAAAAGATAAAGGTTGGGATTGAATGACGTCACGCTTATGTATGCCGAAGAACCGGAAGAGCTAACGGCTCCCCTGGCAGTAAACTGAATATCGTCAGATGGTTCGCCAAACAGATTCAATCCGAACGTCTCATTTGTATAAGGCGTTACATTATAATTCAACAGCGTATCCGGATTTACATCATAGTAAACTTCAAACAAGGTTCCTGCATTATACAACTGGCTATGCACATTAAAATAGATGCCCGTCAGAATTAAGAGTAGAGTTTTCTTCATCGTAATATTGTTTTTTGAGTCTTTAATAACCGGGAACCGAAATGTTTTTTCTGAATTACCTGTTTTACAATGCAAACATTTTCCAATGTTCAAATCAAAATGTAAAATTAAAACCCTTGAGACCTTAAAGCTTTGTTAATCTTTAAAGTCCGTTATTTGATCGCCGGGATTAAGTTTCCGGGTGTTCAAAATTTTTAATGAAAGTATTTCTGTGATTTTTGCAACCTGCATCATGCTACCGGAAAACATATTGAAATAAGCTTATGCACGAAGACTCCGCCGGCCGGTAAATCAGCATAAATAATAAAGAATTATTTTTTGGATATTATAAACTCATCGCCGTCTAACATGACAGGAAAAGCTTTCCGAAATTCCTCTAAATATAAGTACGACAGTGACTGGGTTTCAACAACATCCTGGTGCGGAACCGAACACACTAATACCTCTCCTCTTGGATTAATGATACATGAATCTCCTGAATGTGATATACCATTTCCATCTTCCCCCACACGGTTAACCCCAACAACGAATGCCTGATTCTCGATGGCTCTTGCAATTAATAACTGTCTCCAGGGATAGCTTCTGACTTCGGGCCAGTTTGCAACATACAGTAACACGTCGTAAGTGTTTTCCTTGATATTCCGGCTCCATACAGGAAAACGTATATCATAACAAACCATCGGACAAATTTTCCATCCCTTGTACTCAACAATCAGCTTTTTTTCTCCCGCTGTGTAATGCTGATGCTCGTTTCCCATTCTGAACAAATGTCGTTTATCATATACCTCATATGTTCCGTCAGGCTTTACCCAATATAACCGGTTATAGTAAAGCTCATTTTGTTTTACAGAAATGCTTCCTGTAATAATGCAGTTCTTCTCCGCAGCTTTTCGCTGCATCCATAGTAACCCCTTCCCTCCATGTTCTTCTGCCAATGCTTCAGGCTTCATTGTAAATCCGGTAGTGAACATTTCCGGCAATACAATAATATCAGTTGCCTGCGAAATGCTATCTAACTTCTCATCAAAATGTGTTAAATTTCTAGCAACGTCTTCCCAGCATAAATGCGTTTGAACCGTAGTAATTTTTAAATCATTCATTATCTCAAAGATTGATTATACAAGTCCATCACTTTATTTGCGTTCTTTACCCGTTTCAGTTTATAGGAGAACGAAACAACCTGCGACGACACAATGGCCGCTGTACCAACTGAAGCTGCTGCCATACTTAAAAGCACATTACCAACGCTCGTATCATAACTAATGGCAGCCGCGCTTCCGTACAAACATAAAATTCCAAATCCAGCGCCCCCAAATCCAATGGCGTACTGTAGTGTTTTGTTTCTCTTACATGCCGTTATATTTTCAGTGATTTCCTTATTGTTCCACTCCAGATTTCGCCTATTAGCAATGGATAATAACTTTCTGTCCGGAATGTTATGTCCACGATATACATAGACTCCTCTTCTCATCGCTAATTTAATGAAATCCGGATTGGAATAAATTTTCACAGGCACTCTGACAACAGGTCCCTGTGCCGGTGGTTGCACAACATTAAAAGAATCAATCACGCCCGTGGCATATTTTATTTTCAGGATCTCATTTTTTGAAACAATGATCAAAGGGCCGTCCGGTAAATCGATTCGTTTAAACGATATCTCGTGAATGTTAATCTCCAGAACCTTTGCGGCAATCAGGTCTCCATTACGTTTATAAATTGTATCCTGTCCGTTCATCATCATTCGAACCAAACAAAATAATATACACCACCATAATGTTCCTTTTATCATAATAAATCTGCGTTATAAAGTAAGGCTGCCTGACGGATATGCTGATTTTTGATAGACTTATAAATTTGTGCTGTAATGATCGAAAGTACACAAACACTTAAGCCACTTATGAAATAAACCTTTGCTTTTAATTTTTCTGTTGGATCATTATAACGATGCTGTCTCGCAAAATAAACACCGCCAACAGCACTTACCGGAGCCAGGATATTAAACGCAATCTGGCCATTTTTTTTACTATCGGCATCCACCAGTGCGCCATTAAGATCTTCGGAATTAGTTGCAGGATCTTTTTTGAGCATGATTTTGAATGCCTCCTTATGAGTGATATCCACATTATTTAGTGCAATATGCTTCCCTTCCACCACAAACAATTGGGATTGTTTTATGGCTCCCATGGTTTTCTCTTTTATCTGAAAACGGGATTCGGTTTTTCCATTCTCGTAAACAATCTTTTCAATCTGATCGTTCCTCAGTTTTCTCAAGATACCATCCGGATTATAAAAATTTTTATAGGTCACTTCATTGGAAGAAATTTCCAAAACTCTTACTAACAGCGCTTGAGAGGGAACAACGAAAATGGTGTCCTGTGCATTCACACAGAATGAAAAAAATAAAAAAAAGGATACGTCACTTAATCTACTCATTGTACCGATTCACAAACTCTTTTCGCTTTTCGTTTAATTTCACAGTCAGAGCAATGGAGCCGACGCCAAATCCAAGGCCTAAAGCGCCAAATATCATTGGTTGCATGGCGAAAACCGGATCCACGATTCCACCGTAACTAGCCGCACTCATCAACGAATACATGGCAACGCCACCAATAGCAACTCCACCAAAAACAATAGCCATTGTCCTTGTACCACCCTGATGTTTTTTCAGGTTCCTCATTGTTTTCAAATCTATTTTCAGGTTATCTCTTCGCTTTACATCAGGGTGTCTGTCCACGAGGCTTACCAGGCGGTAATGTCTCGCTTTTGCATCCTGATAAGTTATCTTTTCATAATTAAGATTTTCTTCGGGATTATTATTATAAACCACAAAGGATTCCGGCGCTTTTGGCTCCTCGGGTGCCTGCTTAAAAACATCAGTGTACCCGTTTTTGTAAACAATTTTGTCAATGTCATTTTTACTGACAATATACATTGGCCCGTCAGGTAATTCAAGTTTTTTATACTGTATTTCTGTTGGAGAAACTTCTTTAACAATCACTACCAGTTTTTGTTTGTATTTAAAAAAAAGAGTGTCCTGCGCTTTACCGGAAAAAGAAAACAATAAACATAAAAGGCTTAATTTAATAACGCGCATAGGGGAAAGATGAATAAGTAAATACTATTTTTAACCTACAATGTACAAATAATTTCAGCTGCTTTCTCCAAAGTTTCCTCTTTTTTAGCAAAACAAAAACGCAATAAATGTTGTTGTGGTTGGTGGCCAGAAAATACAGAAAGAGGGATAGTTGCCAGCCCTTTTTCTTTTGTTAAACGAATGGCGTAATCAGTGTCTTTTTCTTCCGTAATCTTTTTATAATTTAAAAGATGAAAGTAAGTGCCTGTGCAGGGCTCTATAGTAAAGCGTGATCCCGAAATTAATTTTCTAAAATAATCGCGTTTAGCCTGGTAAAAAACATAGAGATCTTTATAAACGGATTCATCTTTTAAATATTCGGCTAAAGCCAATTGAAATGGATGATTCACACAAAATACCAAAAACTGATGTACCTTTCTAAACTCCGTCATTAATTCCTTTTGGGCGGCAACATAACCAATTTTCCAACCGGTTGCGTGAATTGTTTTTCCGAAAGAAGACACAATGAGGGATTGTGAGGCCAGGCTTTTAAACCTTGCCACACTTTGATGTGCTTTTCCGTCAAATACCATGTGTTCATATACCTCATCACTTACTACAATAATATTTGTACCAGTCACCAATTTCTCAAGTTCTTGCAGATCATTTTCCGAAAGCGTGGTTCCGCTTGGATTATGTGGTGTATTGATCAGGATCATACGCGTTTTATCCGTAATGGTATTCTTCACCATATTCCAATTGATAGTAAATCCGGGATAATCCAAAGCAATTGGCTTTACAATGCCTCCGTTCACTTCAACGGCGGGTGTGTAAGAATCATATGCGGGTTCAAAAATAATTACTTCGTCTCCTTTCTGAATAAAAGCGGCAATTGCTGTAAAAATTCCCTGCGTGGCTCCGGCGGTAATGGTTATTTCAGTATCAGGATTATAAACCGCGCCGTAGCAATTTTGCATCAGTAAAGCAATTTGTTCACGCAAGGCGACCGCTCCCTGCATTGGGGCATATTGGTTAAATCCTTCGGTGGTATATTTATAAGTTAAATCCAACAGCTTCGGATCGCAGTTAAAATCAGGAAACCCCTGCGAAAGGTTAATGGCATTATGTTCCCTGGCCAGGCCACTCATCACGGTAAAAATAGATGTGCCTACACTTGGTAACTTCGATGAAAAAACCATAAAAATAAATTTGCTACAAGTAACGAAATATTTATTACATTTGTAAACCTAAAATGGTCCTGTGGCCGAGTGGTTAGGCTCAGCTCTGCAAAAGCTGCTACTCCAGTTCGAACCTGGACGGGACCTCGATAAATGAAGAAACCGCCCTATGGCGGTTTTTTTATTTTTCAAGTTGATCGTCGAGCTCTGCTTGAATGATCATAATTTGAAAAATAAAAACACAAGCTTTGCTTGTATTTCTTCATTGTGACTCAGGGCATGCCCTCCAGCATCATCGCGGAACGCGGTAACCTGGACGGGACCTCCAACTAAACGCCTGATATATCATCAGGCGTTTTTTTATTTTATTCGCCTGAAAATCCAAGAGGATTTCATGTGCACCGGCATCAGTCCATATTTTAAAATTATAACATATTTAGAAAAAGCTATAAGGCTTTTCAGACCATCTTATTGCAACTTTGTATAATATAAAACCATTAAAACTTAAATATCATGGAAACCACAGAAAAAGTAAATACGGCCATTAAAGACCTTGTAATTATTAATAACGATCGTACTGAAGGATACAAAACCGCTTCTGAAGAGACAAAAGACGCAGATCTTAAAATGTTATTCAACAGGTTAAGCCAGCAAAGTATAGGATTTGCAAGCGAATTGCGAGCTTTCATCACAGATGCCGATGAAATGCCAAAATCGGATGAAACTAAAAACACCGGTAAATTGTATCGCGTCTGGATGGATGTGAAAGCTGCCATTACAGCGAATGATCGTAAAGCCGTTTTGTCATCCTGTGAGTTTGGTGAAGATAAAGCCAAACAAACTTATGATGATATTTTAAATGATACGGAAGGCCTTCCATCAGATGCGGTGAATGTTATCAGAAAACACAGAGCTGAATTACAAAAAGCTCATGATGAAGTAAAAATGTTACGCGATAGCGCGAAATAATATTTTCCAGCAAAATTGAAGCCCTGGTCAAACGATCAGGGCTTCTTTGTGTTAACGTTAATAGGGATCTATTTTTGCTCTACAAATTCCTTCAGTGATTTACCGATAATCTCTGTCCAACCCGCTTCAAAATTTTCTTTAGCAAAATCTTTAATAGCCGGGAATGTCTCTAAGCCTGCATGCGTCAGTTTTAAACGTGTTTGTTTTCCTTCGTCAAACAATTCAAAGGTCACAAAGGAATTGCCTTCGTAGCCATCATACCGCCAGCTATAGGTCAGTTTTTTATTTTCGATCACTTCCATGATCTTACACAAATGGAGGTAGGTTTTGTCTTCTGTTCCGCCTTCGAACTGAAATTCGAATCCCACTTCAGGTTTGAATTCGGAGAAATCAAAATACCATTTTTGCATCTCTTCTTTGTTGGTAATTGCTTTCCAGACTAGTGATACTGGAGCGTTATAAGTGCGCTCTATTATAAAAGGTTGATGTGCCATAAAATTATTTTTTGATGTTATTGAATACTTGCTAAATAATTTGTCCATTGGTCAAACGTTCCACCGAAACCCTGGTTCATACTTGGATGCATTGCTTCAAAGAATTGTTGTTCTTCTTCTGTGGCATTGTATGGAACCCCTCTGAGAGTGAGGCGGGTGTTTCCATTCTCTTCTTCAAACGTCCAGGTGTTCAAAACTTCTATCGGGAAATTTGCAGCAAAAGGCGCCCTGATCAGGTTTCCGTCTTTATCGGCAAAACCGTTCGTGAAAACAATTTTTTCCGGCGGGATAATTTCTTTGTAATGAAACACACCAAACATCTCATGTCCCTCCGGCGTGATCATCTTATAATGAAAATGGCCGCCTTGTCTCACCTCACATTTTATAACTTCGAGCTTCATGCCTTTTGGACCCCACCAATGGGCAAGATGTTCTGCTTCCGTAAATGTTTTAAAAACCACGTCAGGTGGTGCATTTAATATACGCGTTATCACCAGCTCATTACTTTTTTTTGTTTCCATTTTTTTTCTTTTTTGGTTTTACTTTCTGTTTTGATTGCAGGCTATTTAAATAACTTTCAAGGTCATCCAGTTTAGTGGTCCAGAATTTACGATACTGTTCCACCCAATCGGATACTTCGTTCAGTTTTTCAAGTTTGGCTTCGCAGTAACGTTCGCGGCCATGTTGCTCGATGGTAATTAAACCACATTCCGTTAAGATTTTAATATGTTTTGAAATGGCCGGGCGACTCACATCAAAATGTTCAGCCACACCATTCAGTGTTAACTTGTTTTTTGAAATCAGGCTAATGATTGCTCTCCTGTTCGGATCTGCTATTGCCTGAAACACATCTCTTCGGACTTCCATCTGTAACTATTTGGTTACAAATATATAGGTAACCATTTGATTACACAAATTTTTTTATAAAAACATAAAAAGTTGCAATTAAATCTTAATGCCAATAATAGTCACATCATCGACCTGTTCCAGGTCGCCTTTCCAGTTATTAAAAACACTGGTGAGTATTTCCTGTTGCTCCGTCAGGGTTAAATGACTGATGGATATCAGTTTTTCTTCCAGCGATTTGTATTTGTATTTCTTCCCTTTCGGTCCGCCGAATTGATCGGGATAGCCATCTGTCATTAAATAAAAAGTATCGCCGGTATTCACTTCTATTTTATGAGTAGTGAAAGGCTTGGGCTCATCGGTTTTTCCGATTGCCTGTTTGTTCGCTTTAATTTCTTTGAACGTCTCATTCTGAATGTACCACAGTTGGTTGTTGGCGCCACTCCAGGAAATAACGTTCGCAACTTTATTGATACATAACAATGAAATATCCATCCCGTCTTTTATCTCTTCCCCACTTTTTGCAAAAGTTTCTAATACCAGATCACGGGTTTTATCCAGTATTTGACCCGTATCAGACAATTGAAATTCATCTACCGCGCGATTCAAGGCGTTACTACACACTACACTGACCATAGCGCCGGGCACACCGTGACCCGTACTATCGGCAGCCGCTATAAATACAAGGTCGTTAGAAACATGCATCCAGTAAAAGTCTCCTGCGACAATATCTTTTGGTTGATATAAAACAAAGCTATCCGGCAAATGTTTCCGCAAGTCTTCATCCGAAGGCAGAATGGCCTTCTGTAATCGTTTAGCATAGGTGATAGAATCTATGATTTCTTTTTGTTTCTCTTCCACTAAATGCTTTTGATGTTCCACCTCACTTTTCTGTGATTCAATAACTGCTTTTTGCTTCCGTGTTGTTCGGAGTGACCTGAAAATAAAAGCCGCAAAAATCATAACCAGTAACAGAACGATGATTGTAACAGCTATAATGATTGTTTGTTTCCTGTTTTTTTCATGAGCCAAAACTTTTTGGTTTTCTATTTCCTTTTTGTGTTCTGCATCAGCCACCGCTTCTTTCTTTTCAAAATCATAGGTCATTTGCATTTGAATCGTTTGCTTTTTCGTTTCCTCGTTGCTTATACTATCATTATATAAAATAAACATTGCCTGGTTCTCAAAGGCTTTCTTAAAATCTTTTCTGTTTTTATATAATTCAGCCAGGCTTTGATAAATAAACTTAAGGTTAAGCCTGTAATTTACTTTCAAGGAAAGTCGCTTGGCCTGCATGAAAGATTGCTCCGCTTCTTTGTATTTTTTTTGCACAAAGTAAACATCTCCCAAATTAAAATAAGACAATGCCATTCCTTCTTCATCCTCCAACGCTTCATACAGCTTTAGACACTCCATGTTGTTCTTCAGAGATTCATTGTAATTCCCCATTTTATAATTCAGTCTCCCTAAATTATTATAAGAAGCAGCCAGGCCTGGTTGGTCGTTCAATTCCTTTTTGATTTTGAGTGATGCCTCATGGCATTTCATGGCTTCTGCTAAATCGCCCTGATCGGCGTACACAATTCCTAAATTATTGAACGCCGTTGCAATCCCTGTTTTGTCTCCCAGTTCTTCATCTATTTTCAACGAAGCCCGATGATTCTTCAAAGCTTCTTTGAAATTGCCCTGGAAGTAATAAACCAATCCTATATTGCCGTAAGCTGCGCTAATTCCTCTTTTATTATTAACCGATTCAAATATTTTCAGAGATGTAAAATGACTTTTCAAAGCCTCGGGATATTTTCCGCTTTCGTAAAAAGCACCGCCCATCACACTGTGAGAATTTCCTTTTGCTTTCAACAAGGTATAACGAATCTGTTTTTCAGACCCGGTTCCCCTTTGTAGTTTCTGATTTAATTGATCATTTAGCCGTAAAGAGGCGTCGACATAACGAGTGACGCTATCCAACATATATAAATAAGAGTAATTTCTCGCGATCCTGTTTAATCGCTTAACTGTATTGGTGTCACCATGATCTGCTTTCAACAATCCGGAAATAGAATCGATTTCATGTTTTAAAATTGATTGCTGAGCGAAGTGCTTTCCGGAAGACAGTATTAAACTGAGTCCGATTAAAACAAAAAGTTTTTGCATGAATCTAATATACTATAATAAATTAAACTACTTTATTGGTTCCATACGTATTTTTGTATTTTTATTCCATGGACCTTTTCAGTGGTGATCAAATAATAAATCTCCTGCCTTATGACGGCACCGTTTTTTATTACGGGAAAATACTTTCACAAGCAGAAGCCAATCATTTCTTTAACGAGCTGTACAATACGATTGAATGGAGAAATGACGAAGCCGTGATCTTCGGAAAACATATTATCACGAATCGTAAGGTTGCCTGGTACGGCGATAAACCTTTCAATTATACATACTCCAATACCACCAAAAAAGCGTTGGAGTGGACCAAAGAATTACTCTTGTTAAAACAACTGGCTGAAAAGAAAACAGACGCTACATATAATTCCTGTTTGCTTAATTTATACCATGATGGAAATGAAGGCATGGCCTGGCACAGCGACGGAGAAAAAATGCTTCAGAAAAACGGCTCCATCGCATCACTGAGCTTTGGTGCGGAACGAAAATTTTCATTTAAACATAAAGAGAGTAAAGCAACCGTTTCGCTCGTGCTTGAACATGGCAGTCTCCTCGTGATGAAAGATGAAACCCAAACGCACTGGATGCACCGACTGCCGCCAACCACACAAGTAAAGCGTCCAAGAATTAATTTAACATTCAGAACCATTGTAGAATAACTATATTTGAAATACAGTCTTCGCACTGTTTAATCTCTAAAATCAGCTTTTTTACAATTTTATTATTTGAAAAACCTCTACACCTCTGAGCTCACGAAATCAACTTACGATTCAATTATAATTGGCTCAGGTGTAGGCGGACTCACAACGGCCGTATGCCTCGCGAAAGCCGGAAAAAAAGTACTGGTACTTGAAAAACATTATGCTGTCGGAGGATTTACCCATACGTTTAAGCGCAAGAAATTTGAGTGGGATGTCGGCGCGCATTACATTGGACAAGTCAATAATGAAGGAAGCCTTATACGAAAAGCGTTTGATTATGTCACTAACGGCAAATTACAATGGGATGATGTTGGCGAAATTTATGACCAGGCTATCATCGAAGGAGAAGTTTACAATTTCAGGAAAGGCCTTCAAAACCAAATTGACCAGATCATCGAATATTTTCCGGATGACGAAAAATCCATTCGCCTGTATTATGATCTGGTTTTGAAAGTGAGCGGGCACGCCTCTTTATTCTTTTCGGAAAAAACGATGCCTCGCTGGTTAAGTAAATTACTAGGACGTTATTTAAAAAAAAGTTTTTTAAAGTACTCCAGGCAAACCACCTATGAAGTATTAAGCGCTTTAACTAAAAATGAAAAACTGATTTCAGTACTATGTGCTCAGTGTGGCAATTATGGATTAACACCTAAACAGAGTAGTTTTGGCATCCATGCCTTGGTGGTAACTCATTACATTGAAGGGGCCGCTTACCCGGTGGGTGGCGCCGCGAACATTCACAAAAGCATGGAATCGGTAATTATGGAGAATGGCGGTCTTATTGCCATCAAGGCCGATGTGAAAAATGTTATTATTGAAAACAATAAGGCCATAGGAGTACTCATGCAAAATGGAGACAAGTTGTTCGCCAAAAAAATCATCAGTGATGCAGGGGCTCACAACACGTTTAATAAACTCATTCTGCCGGAATTACAAAAAGCCGAAAATACTATAGCTTTAAATAAGGTAAAGCCGTCTGTGTCCCATGTGTGCATCTACGTAGGTTTAAACGCTACGGATGAAGAATTAAAATTACCAAAGTATAATATCTGGCTCTACGAAAATTACAAGCTGGATGAGTCAAGGGAACAACATCTCAAAACTAAAGACAGTATATCTCCTGTTTTTTATATTTCTTTTCCATCTGCAAAAGACAGTGAATGGCAGCAAAAACATCCCGGAACGGCCTCGATACAGGTACTCGGTTCCTATCCTTTTAACTGGATGAAAGAATGGGAACACATGAAATGGCAAAAACGTGGTGATGATTACGAGTCTGTGAAAGAAGAATTAAAAGAAGTGTTCCTGAAAAAGCTTTATGAAACCCTACCGCAGATTAAAGGCCATGTAGAGATCTGTGAACTTTCCACACCTCTTTCCACCAAACATTTTTCTAATTATGACAAAGGTGAAATTTACGGATTAGAACACACACCTCAGCGTTTTGAGCTTAATCAACTGCGTCCCCAAACCAATTATAAAAATCTTTACCTGACAGGACAGGATATTATAGCAGTAGGGGTCTGTTCTGCTATGTTCTCGGGTGTGGTTACTTCCATCAGTATTTTAAATCGTAATTTATTATGGCGTATCAGCCGGTATAAAAACATCTAGTTTCTCATAGAATTTAGAACTATTCCAAATAAGCGGAATTTGGTCTGTTTGTAAGGTCGATTAGGCTTAATCTTAGCATTTAGTTGATAAAAGCACTCAAAAAAATTGGTTTAACGGCTTGGCAATTATACATTTGCCATGTAAAAAATTAAACACATTTCTCTTATGAGTCAAGGATTCTTAAAATCATCAATTGGAAAAAAAGTAGTTATGGGCCTTACGGGTTTATTCCTGATTTCTTTCCTGGTAGTTCACTGCTTTATCAACAGTCTTATCTTTTTCAACGATGGGGGTTTAACCTTCAATACGGGCGCCAGTTTTATGGCCCATAACTGGTTAATCAGAGCGGGTGAGCTTGTATTATTCGCAGGTTTAATTCTGCATGTTATCCAGGCCTTGATTTTAACCCTTGAAAATAAAAAAGCGCGTCCTGTTGGATATGCAAAATTTGATGGTGCTGCCAACTCATCCTGGTACAGCCGTTCTATGGGCTTATTAGGAACTTTGCTTTTGATCTTTTTAATTATTCACCTGGTGCACTTCTGGGTAAAATCACGTTTCACTGGTTTACCGGGAGAAGACGCGAATGGTAACGAAAACCTTTACGCAGTAATGCAAACGACTTTCTCTATGTTATGGGTAGTTGTACTTTATGCTTTATCTATGATCTCTTTGGCATACCATTTATTACATGGGTTCCAATCCGCATTTCAATCCTTAGGATTAAATCACAAAACCTACACCCCGTTAATTAAAAAAACCGGTGTTGCTTTTTCATTGATTATCCCATTCATATTTGCGTTGATGCCTGTGCTGATGTACTTAGGCGTTATTAAATAATTAAAAAACATTCAATCTTACATTCTTAATTTTTCAATATGAGTAAATTAGATTCAAAAATTCCTGAAGGATCCATTGATCAGAAATGGTCCAAATACCGTTCTACCGTACATCTTGTAAACCCTGCCAACAAACGTAGTTTAGAAGTGTTAGTAGTTGGTTCCGGTTTAGCGGGAGCATCTGCTGCAGCTACTTTAGCTGAAATGGGATATAAAGTAAAAGTATTTTGTTTCCAGGATTCACCACGCCGTGCACATTCCATTGCCGCACAGGGTGGTATCAATGCTGCTAAAAATTACCAGAATGATGGTGATTCTACGTACCGTTTATTTTATGATACGATCAAAGGAGGAGATTACCGTGCGCGTGAAGCAAACGTTCATCGTTTAGCCGAAGTGTCTTCCAGTATTATTGATCAATGTGTGGCTCAGGGTGTTCCTTTGGCCCGTGAATATGGCGGATTATTAAGTAACCGTTCTTTTGGAGGCACCCAGGTGCAGCGTACATTTTATGCGGCGGGTCAAACAGGTCAGCAATTATTATTAGGTGCTTACTCTGCTTTACAACGCCAGGTAGGGTCCGGAAATGTGACTTTGTATTCACGCCATGAAATGCTGGACGTAGTAACCATTGATGGTGTTACCCGCGGAATTATTGCCCGTAACTTAATTACAGGTGAGATGGAAAAACATTTTGGTCACGCGGTGTTATTATGCACCGGTGGATACGGGAATGTATTTTACTTATCTACAAACGCTATGGGAAGTAACGTTACCGCTGCATGGAAAGCTCATAAGAAAGGTGCGTTCTTCGGTAATCCTTGCTATACTCAAATTCACCCTACCTGTATCCCTGTTTCAGGCGATCACCAATCGAAATTAACCCTGATGTCTGAATCGTTACGTAACGATGGAAGAATCTGGGTTCCAAAAAAGAAAGACGATAACCGCAAACCGACGGATATTCCTGAAGAAGAAAGAGATTATTATTTAGAGCGCCGTTATCCTGCTTTCGGTAACTTGGTTCCACGTGACGTAGCATCCCGTGCCGCCAAAGAGCGTTGTGATGCAGGTTATGGTGTTGGTAAATCCAAAATGGCCGTATACCTGGATTTTGCGTTCAATACTGCCCGTTACGGAAGAACCGAAGCAACCAAACAAAATATTCAGAACCCAAGCCAGGATGAAATCATGCGCTTAGGTAAAGAAGTGGTCAAAGAAAAATACGGTAACCTGTTTGATATGTACGAACAAATTACCGGCGAAAATCCATATGAAGTACCAATGCGTATTTATCCGGCTGTTCACTATACCATGGGCGGTTTATGGGTGGATTATAACTTAATGACGACTGTAAAAGGGTTATATGCTTTAGGTGAAGCTAACTTCTCAGATCACGGCGCTAACCGTTTAGGAGCTTCCGCGTTAATGCAGGGATTAGCAGATGGTTATTATGTGATTCCTTATACCTTAGGTGTTTACTTATCTGACGAAGTTTCGAGAATGAGTGCTGAAAAGGACAAAGCGGATTCTATCGATAAATTAAAAACAAAACACCCTGCATTTGATACAGCTTTAAAAGAGCAAACTGATTTAATCAATAAATTCTTAACGATCAAAGGAACTCAATCAGTGGAAAGCTTCCATAAACGTTTAGGATTAATCATGTGGAACAAATGCGGCATGGCCCGTAACAAGCAAGGTTTAACTGAAGCCATTGCGGAAATACAGGCATTGCGCAGAGAATTCTGGAGCGATGTACGTGTATTGGGAAGCGCGGATGAAATGAATCCTGATTTGGAAAAAGCAGGTCGTGTTGCCGATTTCATTGAACTTGGAGAGTTAATGTGTAAAGATGCTTTACACCGTGAAGAAAGCTGTGGTGGCCACTTCCGTGAAGAACACCAGACCGAAGAAGGAGAAGCGAAACGTGATGATGTTAACTTCGCTTATGTTGCTGCATGGGAATACAAATCAGAGAGCAATTGGGAATTAAACAAGGAAGAACTGAAATACGAGAATATTAAAATCGCACAACGTTCTTACAAATAAATAATCTTAAAGAAATGAAAAAAATATTTCTATTGTGCGCTTCACTGACCTCGATTTTAGCTTTTGCCCAAAAAACGGACAAAACGAAAATTGATTATGAACTCGAAATGCCACCCGTTGAACTTATTTCGAAAGAGAAAAAAACAGATGTAATTATTGATTACGCTTATAGAAGTAAAGTAGAAGAGTCAGGTGCTGAAACAGCTGCGAGAAAAGAACAAGCCGCTAAAGACAAAGCAGAATATGACAAAAAAAATTATGGTGAAAAGTTATTGCAAACTAAAGTAATGGGTGAAGCAAAACCTACCGGAGTTTATAATAACAATTCTTTTATCCCAACTCTTTTTTCTGAAGAAACTGTTAAAGCACAAATAGTAGTTCCCGGCTACAGCAAAGTACCCGGATCAAAAGGCTCAATCACCGTTTTATTTTCGGAGTTAAGCTATACTGTTGATCCTACCAAAACAAAAATTAATTATAATCCTTTACAAGTTGTTTTAACCATTGTAAACGATAAAGGCGCGACGGTGTATTCCGGAAGTGTTCCAGGTAACTGGGTAACACGAACGACAAATTCCGTTACACCTAGTGACTTAGAAAAAAACATGAATTCTACATTAAAAGGAGCCGAAACCGCTGCGAAAAATCTTGCCGTAGAAAACATCAATACTTACCTGAAAATCAATTGCGGTTATAATATTGTAAAAAACGACCGTACATTTTTTGACGTAAAGGACAAAAAACATACTTATCCTGAATGTCATGAAGCGATTGAAAAAGTGAAAAATGCGTTTGTATATGTCAACATGCCAGCGAAACAAGATGTGATGACTGCCAAGCTAAAAGAAGCAGTTGCTATTTGGGAAAAAGATGTTAAAGAACTGGACAAAAATAATAAGGATGCGCGCATTAATAAAGACGTTGCTGCTGCCCTCTATTTAAATATTGCTGAAGCATCCGTCTGGACAAAAGATTATGATAAAGCGTATGAAGCATTAGCAAGCCATAAAGCATTGGATGAAGATTATAGCCGTGCTTATAAAGACATTTCTGAATTTTTAAAAGACTATAGCGCACGCTATAATAAATATACACAATACTAATTATTTAAATAATGGGATCAGGACACGGAACAGAATTGAATCTGACACTTAAAGTGTGGAGACAAAAAAATGCAAAATCTGCAGGAAGCTTTGAAACACATCAATTAGCGGGCATTTCAACAGATATGTCTTTCCTGGAGATGTTTGACGTTTTGAACGAAAAATTAATCCATGAAGGTAAAGAAGCAATTGCTTTTGATCATGATTGCCGCGAAGGAATTTGCGGAGCATGTAGTATGTACATTAACGGCAGACCTCATGGACCAAAAAATTTAGTAACCACTTGTCAGTTACATATGCGTTCATTCAAGGATGGTGATACCATTGTTGTTGAACCATGGAGAAGCGCTGCTTTCCCGGTAATCAAAGATTTAGCGGTAGACAGAACTGCTTTTGACCGGATCATTGCCAGCGGTGGTTATGTTTCAGTAAACACCGGTAATGCGCAGGATGCCAATAACATTTTAATTCCAAAAACTGCCGCGGACGAGGCATTTAGTGCGGCTGCCTGTATTGGTTGTGGTGCCTGTGTTGCTGCCTGTAAGAACGCCTCCGCTATGTTATTCGTTTCTGCCAAAGTTTCTCAATTAGCGTTATTGCCACAAGGTCAGGTAGAACGTAAAGAACGCGTATTGAAAATGGTTGCTCAAATGGATGAAGAAGGATTTGGTAATTGCACCAATACTGGAGCATGTGAAGCAGAATGTCCAAAAGGGATTTCCCTGGAAAATATTGCCCGTATGAACCGTGAGTTAACGGCTGCTTCATTTAAATAGCTTTCTTAAAATTTAAATAAAGGCTGAGTGTATACAATACTCAGCCTTTATTATTTACCTAAAAAATAAATGAAATGTTCTAAAAATCATCAACTCCATGCAAAACACCTGGCCGGATCATTTTTGTGTCTTTTAGTTCTCGCCAACAATTTTGTGATTTTTTTATTTGTCGAATATCTAAAGTGATTAATACTTTTGCGTTTTGAAACATAAAAGCGCTGTGTTGTTTTTGAATTACCTGGACCCCCACTTGATAGATATCCCTTTAGCTTATTACTATTAACAATAAATTGATTACCAGCTTCTATTGGCGAGACAGCAACAACTGAGTTTACTATAACTTCCTGTGTGAGATTAACCAACACGTTCCTAACCTCATTTACAATAGGTTTACTAATTGGTTGTTGAATAATTAAAACCGGCTTATTTGAAGCAGAAACAAAAGTTGGAACTTTTTTCTGTGGTGGTGATAACTGTCTCTTTGGTTTTACAATTTGCTTCGGTTTGTAATTGACTGCCGATTGCTTGTTGATCGGTTTAGCAGTCACGTTATTCTGAGGGCTAAGAATAGGAGTCACGTTAGATATTTTAACGGAGCTAACCCTTTTCTTTTTGATACCAGTAACATTAATGGATTGAGAGAACTGTGAATTAACATTCAGACCATTATCAATCAGCATCAATTGCACGAGATCATTATTAACATTAATAACATTGCTCAAATTTGGATGAGGAGGATTGTCAATATTTTGTGCTACTCCCTCATAAGAAAATCCCAGTTGTAATAGGATTAGTCCTGTCGATACACATGACTTAAGTGTTTTTTTTGATAATCTTGTTTCTAATGTCTTCATGTAGTTTTTATTTGATTGAAACAAAATTACATGACAAAGTCTTTGATAGATGACAGACTTGGTAAAGTATTCTTTTCACTTGGTGAGATAAAAAACATGAATGCTTAATCAAAAATGGATTCACCATTGAGGACGTTTAATTTTTTTATTTACCGGATCCGAAACATGATCTATAATTATTATATTTATATCTCAATCTTTAAAATCTTTTTATGAAAAAAACGATCGCAGGACTATTATTTTTAGCCATCAGTAACATTGCGTTCTCACAGGCACAGCCACAGGGAGAATTCCATAAATCCATTATCAAAAAAACAGAAGAGATTCGTAAAAAAACCAAACCTCAGGAATGGTGGAATAAAGGAGTGATTGTTTTCTCGAAACAGGAAATCAAAAGATTGGGTACGGTTGCTGAAACCCAAAAAAACATTACATCTACGTTCAAAGCAGATGATACCTTTTACGGAAGAGCTTTTATGCCAAAGAGTATCGGGCAATTAGAAAGAAAACCCTCCGGTATCATCACCCGTTTTTACATCGATGGCAAACTTTCCAACTTTGAACTTCTTTATAGTGGCGAGAATATGCTGGACGATGCCTGGTCATCCTGGTCTTATATATTTCCGGAAGATTTCCCGAAAATGTATGATGATTTAACTACCGGAGAACATACCTTTAAAATGGAAATATGGACCGATGTTCCGACTGAAAAAACCACGACTTATGTGGACGAAAATGACAAAACGGTTGGAACTACCAAGGAACAAATAAACCGGGGGCAATTTTTAGGAGCCGGTGAGTTTAAAGTCATAAAATAGCGCTTTTTCATAAAAATCGGTCAAACCTGACTGATTTTCACATTTTTATGCGAATAATTCTGCGTGTAACAGCTCGAGAATACTACGCAATTCATTTGGTTTTTGATAATTTTCATCAAATTTCCCTATAAAAACGTACTAAAACGAATTAGGAATTCCATTTTGCTCAATTTTTATGTGCTATAACAGATGTAGTTGTTGTAAGTTTACTAAATCAATTTAGTAAATAATTATTATCAATTAACTCTGAAAAAATGAAAAAAAATAGCCTGTTCTTATTGCTTTTCTTTATTTCAAAATTTACCCTCGCTCAATGTACCGGAGGGAGCAACGGAGGAGCGATTAGCCCGGCTCCAACCGCAACTTATCAAACGATGAACCTGCCGGCGGGCGACTTTTATTATACGTTTGTTGTAGCAGTTTCCACCTGTTTTCCCCAATATGATTTTTCTTTCTGTTCTGCTGACGGAAGTAATGCTACCTACGACACACAAATTACCATTTTAGACAATTCCGGTTCAGCTGTGTCCGGAGGATATAGTGATGATTATTGTTCCACACAGTCGCACGTCACCTGGACACCAACCTTAGCAGGGACCTACAGGGTTCATATCAATAAATACAACTGTATCTCCACATCGGTATCAACTACTTTAGCCTATAAATCAACCACCACTTATACTAATACAGCAGAATACACTGTTAACGGAAACGCGACATCAACCGGCAGCTGCACAACGGTTACACCTAATTCAGCAAACCAGAGGGGCTGTGTATGGGATGTTAATTCCACGTTAAATTTTCTGTCACCTTTTACATACAACTTTACTGTTAACCTGGGCTCAAGTGATGCCGGTGCAGATGGAATCGCTTTTGTTATACAAAACGACGCCAAGGGACGATGCGCCTGTGGAACAGCCGGTGGCTCACTTGGCGCCGGAGGTATTACTAATTCTTTGATAGTAGAAATTGATACTTATTTAAACACAGAAGATAGAGATGATTTTAATACAAGTTTTATTGGTTGTGGCGGAGCTGAAGATCCCGATCATATGGACCTATGGTTTAACGGCGTGGTAAATCCGGATCTTGATGCCAACTGCAATGCGACTGCAGCCGGCGAACGTCCTGTAACTACCACCGCAGTAAGACTTCAGAACCCGCCCGGAACCAATTACAATATTGAAAATGGTGCAAACCATATCCTAAGCGTAAACTGGACACCTGGTAGCCCGGGAACCTTTACGGCCAGAATTTTAAACACTGCTTTAACCACAACGTATGCAACCATTTCCACTACTCTTAACCCAATAACTATTTTTGGAACCAATACCCCGTTTTTTGGATTTACAGCTTCCACCGGCGGCTTGTCGAACCAGCAAACGATTTGCAATCCTTCTATTTTATTGCCTGTTGAACTCCTCCATTTTAATGCATCCTGCAATGCAAATGAAATTATTGTGAACTGGGCAACAGCCAGCGAAATTAATAACAAATTGTTTGAGTTGGAAAGGAGCACAGATGGCCTTCACTTTATTAAGATTGCCTCCTTCCCGGGACATGGCTCAAGCATTAACCAACAGATGTATTCTTACAAAGATATTGCAATTGACAAAACGATATACTACTACCGGCTAAAACAAATTGACTATGACAACCATGCTAAAATAATCGGCCTTATTACAAGCGCCGGGAACTCATGTTACGATGAAGCAAACGCCATTGTTGTTTTTCCGAACCCCGCGAATGATGGTCTCTATATTAAAATGGAAGCTGAATTACCAGTATTGATAGAGATTATTAATGATTGCGGACAAATTGTATACACTTCGTATGAAAAACTGAATGATCAAAAAACTATACAAATTAAAACGTCATCCTTCGCAACCGGAGTGTACGCGGTAAGAATCATCAATAATGATAAACCTTTTATTAAAAAAATCCTGATCAACCATTAAGCGGGAAGGTTGATCAGCTCATTTGTCTTCATGATCAAATCCATGAACAATATTTTCGGATTCGCGTTTCGCTCAATGTGATAAAAAGCCGAATTAAATTCTTCCAGCAACCGTTCATAATTACGTTGGTTTATAAACCTTGCGAACTTAGTGATGAATTCTTTTTCTTCACCCGAATGCCTCACCAGGTCAACACTTCCAAAATTAAACATTAAACAATCCCTGAATATCTCCAAACCATAATGCAGGAATTGCTTTTGTTTCTCTCTGCCGGTCCTTGCGTTTTCATCAATCCAGCCCACTGCTTTCAAAGCATCAAATTTTAAGGCTATCAACATGAAAGTTCTGAAATTTTGAAGATAAGCGGTGCCGCCATCCAAATGCTGCAACAGCAATTGTGCTTCCCTGTAACTGCCATCGCTTAACATCGAGGCCTGCTTTGCCGCCTGCGGTTGGCAACTAAACTCATCCACCAGCCCTTTTACGATATCTTCTGTTTCAATCTTATAAAATGGAATTTGCTGCACACGTGAAATGATGGTAGCTAATAACTGATCAGGATGATTGCATACTAATAAAAATAAAGTCTGTTCAGGCGGCTCTTCCAGAATTTTCAAAAGTTTATTCGCAGAAGATGCGTTCATTTTCTCCGGCTGCCAGATGATCATGATTTTATATCCTCCTTCGTAACTCGTGTAAGACAATTTTTTTAAAATATCATTGGCTTCATCTGTAGGAATCGTTGGCTGCTTGTTTTCCGCACTTAAATTATCAAACCAGTCGTGGATTGTAAGATAAGGGGTGTCAATAAATGCTTCCCTGAATTCAGGTAACAAATCATTACTGGTTCGAACATGTTTACTTAAAGGGATAGGGAAAACCAAATGAAGATCCGGATGAATTAGCTTCCTTACTTTTAAACACGAAGGACAAACTCCACATGAATCTTCCGGCTGTTTGTTTTCACAAAAAAGAAATTGAACAAAAGCGAATGCCGCCGGCAAATTTCCGCTTCCTTCCGGCCCTGTGAACATTAATGCATGAGGTACCCGGCCATCATGCAACATGTTTAACAGTTTATGTTTAACGGGATTTTGCCCAATGATCTGTTTAAAAAGCACAGGCTAATTTACATATTTAGATCATTAATATTTAGAATTAAATCGAAAATGATGTTTAATTTTACCTTATGCATATAGGCTTGTTTTTTGGTTCCTTTAACCCGGTTCATGTAGGGCACATGGTACTGGCAAACTATATGGCCTCATTTACAGAACTGGAACAGGTATGGTTCATTGTCTCGCCGCATAACCCGTTGAAAGAAAAATCAAGTTTGCTCGACCAGAATCAACGTTTACATATGGTTAACCTGGCTATTGGAGACAGTAACCAGTTAAAGAGCAACAATATTGAGTTTGGATTGCCTCAACCCTCTTACACAATTAATACGCTTGCTCATTTAAAAGAAAAATATCCACAACATCGTTTTTCATTAATCATGGGAGAAGACAACCTGGAATCTTTCAGCAAATGGAAAAACTATGAAGAGATTTTAAAAAATCACTTCCTTTTTGTTTACCCAAGACCAGGTTGCAATCCCGGCGAACTCAAAAATCACAAAAGCGTGATGATGACAAATGCTCCTGTTATGGAGCTGTCATCCACGATGATCCGGCAATCTATAAAAAGTAAAAAAGACGTATCTTTCTTTGTTCCACGAGCCGTTTGGGAATACCTGGATGAAATGCATTTTTACAAAAAGTAATGGTTTGGAAATAGGAATTCCATAATGTCAGGGATTTAACACCCATGATTTGTTGCATATTCTACAGTATTTTTGGAAGGAAATTACTCCCCAATGCGCAAATACAGGGAGATTTCAGCTGTTTTTTCTCAAATTTTCGGTCACCAGGCCTTGTTTTAGGATTCCTATTTATATTCAAATCGCATTATTATTTTGAATATTTCTTTCATATTATTGTAATAGTAAATCTTTTATTAATTAATAAACCTTTAATGCATGAAAAAACTTATACTATTTTGCTCCATTTTAATAGTTAATTCCGCTGCACTGTTTGCACAATCCTCACTCCTGGTAACAGATGTTACAAATAGTGTTACCATTACAAATGGTATGGTAATTTATAGAACTGTTGGTGCGCTGGGATCTGATGTGGTGGATATAAACATTAAAAATACCAGTTCAGGTACAAAAACTTACAAAATGAGAATGTACTATGACACAAGAAATATAGCGGCGCCTGGTGATTCTGCAAATCCATATTTTTGTTTTGCCGGACAGTGTTATACACCGAATGTTTTTACTGCTCCAAAAACTGAGACTTTAACGCCAAATCAGGATGTGTATACTGCGGGTCGTCCGATCAGTGTTCACATTGAAGAGGCAGGTGTTGCAGGAGTTTCAAGTATCCGATATCGTCTTTATGAAACAACGAATGCAGCAGTTGACGTAATGGAGTTTACTGTTAAATACAATGACCCCGCTGCTTCTGTAAAATCCTATTCTTCTCTGTTGTCGTTTGTTTCTGATGTATATCCTAATCCATCAAATAACAAGGCATTTATAACAGTTAATGCCAATTCAGAAGTTAACAATGCTACAGTAACCATTACCAACGCGTTAGGCTCCACTGTAAGCGTAAAAAATATTGAATTATCTGTGGGAAAAAGTATTATTCCTTTAGAGATAGAATCACTTTCACCGGGGATCTACTTTGCAACGCTTGTATCCGGAAACGACAAAACAGTTAAAAAATTTACCATTAATAAATAAAAACCACAAAAACCATATCACATGAAAAAACACCTACTAGCGATAGCAATAATTACGGCAGTCTTTGCCAAGGCTCAAACATTTACCCAAAACTTTTCTTCTACCACCGGGGTCGCCATACCTGTAGGTTGGTTTCAAAACAACGTAGATAATAAAACCGTTGCGTCTGCATTATCGACTTATAGTTTTACTAATAAAGCGTGGGTTACCCGCAATATGTCTGCATCCACTGATCCTGCTACAGCAGCTCACGGGAGAATTGTAGTAAGTACATCTTATTACACGCCAGCAGGTGTTTCTAATGATTGGTTGATTACACCAACATTTTCGGTTCCTGCAAATGGTGTTCTTACATGGGCGGCAAATGCACCCGATGCTTCTTACCCGGACGGTTATTTAGTTAAAATTTCAACTACCGGAACAACCACTACAAGTTTTAGCACGACCCTATTGACGGTTGCTGCAGAAACTTCAACATGGAACACAAGAAGTATTAATTTAAATGCGTATGCCGGCCAAACTGTGCAAATCGCTTTTGTTAATAATTCAAATGATATGTACCTATTATGGTTAGATGATATCAGTTTAGTAGTTCCGGCTCCTACGGATCTTATTTTAGCTGCAACAACTCCAACCGGATTAGCAACTTTTGGTTCCGTTGGCGCAAACAAAACGATTACTGCAAAAGTGAAAAACAATGGATTTAATAACGTTACCGCGTTTACAGCCAAATACAGTGATGGTGTTGTTACTGCAACCAGGAACGTTACAGGTTTAAATTTAAGTTACGGACAAACCGCTAATGTTACCTTTACTACTCCTTACACCATTCCCTCAGCAAATGAATCTAATCTAAAGGTGTGGGTAGAATTAACCGGTGATGCCACACAAACTAATGACACATTAACAAACTCGATTAAAGGTTATTCTTTTATGCCGAGTCATAAAGTAGTTTTTGAAGAAGGTACAGGAACATGGTGCGGATGGTGTCCAAGAGGAACAGTTTATATGGACTCTATGTACAAAATGCACCCTAATACAACTGCATTAATTGCTGTGCATAATGGAGATCCAATGGTTCATGCAGCTTATGATAGTGGTATTGGTACATTGATATCAGGATATCCTACTGCGTTATGCGGCAGAGCAATTGAAGAGCTTGATCCTTCAGACATGTTTGATTCCTATGCGGCTCACCTTAATGATTTCAGTTTGGGTAATTTGGTAGTAACTCCTACTTACAATAGCGGTACCAGAGTAGCAGATGTTGTGGTTAACACTCAAATTGCTTGCGGGCTTGCTAATAACAACTCAGCAAATGATTACCGTCTGGCAATTGTATTTACTGAAGATAATGTTGCCGGAACAACAAGCGCCTATAATCAAGTCAATTACTATAGCTCAGCATCTCAAAATCAGCCATTAGACGGGGCAGGACGTGACTGGCAAACTTCACCGAATCCGGTTCCGGCAGCCAGCATTCATTATGATTTTGTTGCCCGTACAATTTTAGGTGGCTTTACAGGTGCAGCAAACAGTCTTCCTAGTACTTTAGTAGCCGGAACAACTTATACTTCATCTGTGTTTAGCTATACTGTTCCTGCAGCATACAATGCAAGCAAAATGACGGTTCATGCGTTATTAGTTGACGCGAAAACGAACATGGTTTTCAATGCCAACTCTACTCCTTTATCTATTTCCACCGGCATTAAGCAATTAGCAACTGAGAAAATTTCAGCTGATATTTACCCGAATCCTGCGACAAATAATGCAACAATTGAACTCAACTTAGTTAAAGAAGAAACCGTTACAGTTAACGTATTAAGTTTAATGGGTCAGGTTATTTATACAGAAACTTTAAATAAAGTTCCTGCAGGAATTCAAACCATTAATTTAAATACCGAAAACTGGACAAACGGCATTTATAATGTAAATATTTCAACAGCTAATGGAAGCGTAAGCCATAAATTAGACGTTATTAAATAGATTTTTAATCACATTATTTACAGGAGGTTGGCTTTAAGTCCAACCTCCTGTTTTTTTAAACGCAAAACATGTCTCACCTGAACAACCTATACCTGATTATTTTCCTGTTTCTAATATGCCTGTTAGTGCCAAATAAAATAACTTGCCAAACTTACACCTTTAGTCCTGGTAAAAATTATGTGTTTAATCTTGATACAAATGCAAGCGATTTTGGAGGTATCGAAATTTTAAACACCGGGTCTCAAAACCTGGATTTGACCTGGAAACAAATTTTGACTGATACTTTGGTTGACTCCCGGTTTGAACTATGTAACAGTGGGATTTGTTTTTTAAACCTGCCACATAGTGGAATCATGCCGACTATTGCTCCCAATGACAAAGGCTGGATTAAGTTTCATATGTATTCAGGCATTACAACTGGAACAAACACGATTAAATACATTGTTAAGAGAGGTAGTATACAGATAGATACCTTAACCTTTCAAATCATTGTAAGCACTCCCACCGCGATTAGTGAAACAAATTTTTCTATGGGTGATGTTTTATTGTTTCCTAATCCTGCGAAGAACGAAACAACGCTGACATTTGACCTTCTTCAAAATGAAACCATTAACATCCGCGTCATGGATGTGATGTGCCGTGAGACATATCATGAAACCATTAACAACAGTGCAGCAGGAAACCACACCATACATTTGAATACCGGAAATTGGGCCAATGGTGTTTATGACATTCATGTTTCGACATCGGGCGGAACAACAAGTCGTAAATTAGTCATCAGTAAATAGTAAAGTAAGTTTTTAAGTTTAACAGAAAGGCTGATGTGCGCATCAGCCTTTCTGTTTTGCACTAAATCTCGGTTATCTTGTATATTTAACTTAAAATGGCATTATCGGGTATAAAAAAAGAAGGTCTAAATACGCGTTTTAATTAAAAACCCTATTTTTGTGATGGTTGGCACTAAATGCCAACCACTATCATTTTTATACTATGCTAAAACAAATACTTTACTCAGTACTTATTATTATCACCGCAGAAAAATCCTTTTCTCAAGCTCTCTATAGTGAAAGGTTCAATAGCCTTGTGATGAACACCGGTACAATCACTGCCAACAATACCACTTATTTATATACAGATGTTCCTAATGGAATGTTTGCTATTAATAGCGGCAGTTTAACCGCCGATACATTAACGGCGAACTATCCTTTTAGGGCTATTGGTCAAAAACAAAAAGCCTGGTTAAGTTATATGCCACATAATGGCACCGATACATTTGCGGTTTCTACGTCCTGGTTAAATCCATCAGGTACTGCCGCTGCCTTGCTTATCACTCCAACTATTAGCAGCATCACTGTCAATTCCGTTCTTACCTGGGAAGCCATGGCACCGGATCTTAACAATGCGGATGGTTATGAGGTGTATGCCGCAGTCAGCTCAACCAATATGCCGGTTGCCGGTGATTTCACAACTCTTTTATTCAATACCGCAGCAGAAAAAAATACATGGCAAACACACGGTATTTCCCTGGCATCCTTTGCCGGTCAAAATATCCGGATTGCCTTTAAGAATAATTCAACCAATAAATATCAATTATGGCTGGATGACATTTCTGTAACTGAAATCAGCACTGCTTATGATGTTGCTGCTGTATCTCAGAACGTTTATAAATACTCCTCTGTAAACTCCAATAATATCATGACTGCCACTTTTAAAAATTATGGCAATACTCCCATCAATACCCTCACCATTAAATACATGATGGAAAGTGGCGCAACAGTCAATGAAATGAAAATTTTATCCCCTGCTCTGAATTACCTGGAAAGCAGATCACTTACATTTACCCAGCCATACAGCTCTTCAACGGCCCTTTACAGTTCTTTTAAAATCTGGGCAGAACAGATTAATGGACAAGCTGACCAAATAAAAACCAACGATACGATTAGCGGAGGGCTGACCATTTCATCCACTTTACTTCCCAGAAAAGTTTTGCTGGAACAATTTACCGGTGCCTGGTGCGGCTGGTGCCCTGATGGTTACACTGTACTGAAGTCTATTGTGAGTACCAATACAAATGTTATTGCTGCCTCCTTTCATGATAATGATAACATGTCAACTCCGGAAGGGGATACACTGATTGAAAAGCACGCTACCAATTTCCCAAGCGCAACGATTGACCAGTTTTACTTTCCCGCAAATGAGAAAACAGCAATTAACAGGGAAAACTGGAACACCTATATTTCACAACGACTTTCAATGAAAACGCCTGCAACCGTTACCGTAACTAACGTAACCTACGATCCTTTTACACGTCAGGTTGTTGCTACCGTTTCCACTGAATTCAAAGGTGAGGTGAGAGGTGATTACCGTTTGAATTTATACATTAAAGAAAATAATGTGTACGGTCCTTTTAATGATAATACAGATAACCAGTGGAACCAGCATAGCTATTTATTTAATATTGGCTCTTCACCTTATTACCAAATGGGCACCTATCTGAATCCGACCACTTATCTTTTAAATCCATCCGAATACACGCATCAGTACGTGATCAATAACATAGCTGATGGCCCTTACGGTGCTCCGGGAATTATTCCCGCTAGTGGTCCTACTAATGGATTGACATTTTCAAAAACCTATACCTATACATTGCCTTCTCCTGCCGGTGGTGAATTCAGGTATAACGCAGATAACATTTATCTCATCGGGGTCCTGAGTGAATACAGCGCTGATTCAAAAAACAGAAACATTTTAAATGTGGGTGAAGCAAAATTAACCTCCGGTTCTGAAGTTCTTGTTGGAGTAAAAGAAATAACAACTACAGACATTCAGTTAAATGTATTTCCAAATCCTGCAACCGATGTTTGTTATTTGACTTATAGCCTAAAGCAGGATGAGTTTGTGAAGATGTGTATTTATAACACATTGGGAGAACTAGTCTCTATTGAAACAAAAAATGTGAACGCCGGAAACGTTATTCACACGTTGAATATAGATGAATTGCGCTCAGGAAATTACAGTGTTCAGCTTTCTTTTAAAAATTCGGTTGTCACAAAAAAACTAACCATCATTAAATAATACCATGATTGTCATCACAGGTGCCGCGGGCTTTATCGGAAGTTGTTTAATTACCAAATTAAATAACGAAGGTCACGAAAATTTAATTTTAGTGGATGATTTTTCTAAATTGCAAAAAATTGAGAATTATCACACCAAAAATTTTATTCATAAAATGGAACGTTCCATTTTTTTAAAATGGTTTGAAGAACACGCAGCTGAAGTCACATTCGTTTACCACATTGGCGCGAGAACAGATACAACCGAATTCAGTGTTGATCTCTTTAATGAACTTAACTTAAACTACACCAAATCTATCTGGAATACCTGTGCCAAACATTTTATACCTTTGGTGTATGCCTCTTCTGCTGCCACATATGGTTTAGGAGAATTTGGTTACACAGATGATGAAACTAAAATACCGTTATTAAAACCGCTCAACCCATACGGTGACAGTAAAAACGATTTTGATAAATGGGCGATCACACAGAAGACTTGTCCTCCTAAATGGGCAGGATTCAAGTTCTTTAACGTGTACGGACCAAATGAATATCACAAAGGAAGAATGGCTTCCGTAATCTTTCATTCTTTTCATCAGATTAATGACAAAGGCCAGGTTAAATTATTCCGTTCCCATAATCCAGGCTATTCGGATGGCGGTCAACTCCGAGATTTTGTTTACGTGAAAGATGTGGTGGAAGTATTATATTTCGCTTATGGCTCCAATTTAAAAAGCGGCATCTATAACCTTGGAAGCGGTAAGGCGCGCACATTTTTAGACCTGGCGAACGCTACATTCAAAGCCTTAGGCAAAGAACCTCAAATCGAATTTATTGATACACCCATAGATATCAGGGACAAATACCAGTATTTCACAGAAGCCAATATGAACAAACTGATTGGCCAGGGTTATCACAAACCGTTCACCAGTTTAGAGGAAGGCGTGCACGATTATGTGACTAATTACCTCGTTGGCACGAAGTATTTTTAGAATATAAAAAACAGGATTGTCTGAATAATGAGCAATCCATCTACCCACAGGTAATAATAAAACGCGTGTCTTTTATCATCGGTATACAAGATCGTGGCGACAAGTAGCAGTCTTAATATAACAGAAGCTATTAAAGAATTAGCGTCGCTTTTAAACACATAAAAGCAGGTAAATCCTATAATAACTAACAAAGCACAAATGATCTTAGTGGCATTCACGCCGAATCTATTGGCATAGGTATTCACTCCCGACAAATAATCCTTGTCGTTATCTTTTATATCAAATAACATACAAAGCACAGATATAAATACAAATTGCGAAGCTAAAAACCATACACTATGCGTTGTGAGTAATTGGTTTTCAATCAAAGGCACAAGCCCGCAACTGATTACCCAAACTGCCGAAATTAAAAAAGGCTTAATGTATCCGTGACGTCTTAAATTAAATGGTTGCAGATAGTAAAGAGTGGAAACGATTTCGGCGCCAACCATAATTCCGATTGACAGCATACTGAGCTTGTTGCAAAGAAATAATAAAATAACCAGGGAAACGCCAATGCTATACCCCATTATTTTTTTATGCTTAAGAACCCATTGTGATCTTGGAGACGTAGAGCTTGTGTGATTAACAATGTAGTATCCTCTTTGTACATTATATTGCAAATACGTTGCAAGCAACACAAAGGCCAGGTAAGCATTGTTGTCGAAGTTAACGGGAATGGCGAAGAAATGATAGGTTAACAAAACCTGTAATAAAGCGCAAACAGCAATAAACACATTAGCATAGACCAATGTGTTTAAAAATGGAGAAGGTATGAAAGATCTAGTTCTCAAATATTTCGTCCGCATTGCTGGAAGTAACCGCCGCTACTTCTTCAATGGATATATTTTTAATTTGTGCGATTTTCTCTGCAATTAAAGGAATATATGAACTCTCATTTCTTTTTCCACGATACGGAATAGGCGCCAGGTAAGGGGCGTCCGTTTCAAGCACGATGTCATGCAGGTTTAACTGTTCAACCACTTTATCCAACCCGGAATTTTTGAAAGTCACCACACCACCTATGCCCAACTTGAAATTCCCCAGGGATAAAATTTTTTGTGCCTGGATATAATCGCCACTGAAACAATGGAAAATGCCTTTAGGCAGTTTTTCATACGATTTTAAAATAGAAAAGATCTCATCAAAAGCATTTCTGCAATGAATCACGATTGTATAATTATATTCCAGGGCCCAGAAAATCTGTTCTCTGAATGCCAGTTCCTGCTCTTTGATAAAAGTTTTGTCCCAATACAGATCTATACCTATTTCACCAATAGCCGCGAATCTTCTCAGATCAAGCCATTTCTTAACTAATTCCAGTTCATCGCGATAATTTGCTTTTACTGAACAAGGGTGCAGCCCCATCATCGGAAGACATACTTCCGGAAAATGAACTTCCAAAGCCAGCATGCCATCAATGGTGGTGCTATCTACATTTGGCATATAAAATTTATCCACGGATTTGGAAATCGCATCATTGATCCTGTCAAAGCGATCATTGTCAAACTCTTCCGAATAGAGGTGCGTATGCGTATCTATAAACATGAAAAAATTAGTTACTTTTGTATGTAAAGATAAGCATCTTTCATTATACCTGTGAAAATTTTAGTTGTACGCTTTAGTTCTATCGGCGATGTTGTTTTAACAACACCGGTTTTACGTTGTATCAAGCAACAGCTAAAAGATGTTGAACTGCATTACCTAACCAGACAAAATTTCCTGAATGTTATAGAAAACAATCCATACGTCGATCGTTTTTTTGCAATAAAAAAATCGCTTTACGAAGTCGTTCCTCAATTGAAAACAGAAAATTACGATTACGTCATTGATCTTCATCATAACCTAAGAACCTTAAGCCTAAAAAGGGCACTTGGAAAAAAAGCCTTCTCCTTTAATAAATTAAATCTCGAAAAGTGGTTGATGGTTCATCTTAAATTGAACAGGTTACCTCATCAGCATATTGTAGATCGCTATTTTGAAACCCTGTCATCACTTGGCGTTAAAAATGACAACCAGGGGCTCGATCATTTCATTCATGAAAAAGATCAGATCAATATTCAGAGCTATTTACCCACACCTTTCCAAAATGGATACAATGTCCTGGTGGTTGGCGGCTCGTATTTCACGAAGCAAATTCCTCCAAATAAATTAAAAGAGTTTTGCGAACAAAGTTCACTACCTCTGGTATTGTTAGGCGGTAAAGATGATATGGAAACTGCCGAAAAGATACATCAGGTTTTTAAAGAAAAAACGATCAACTTATGTGGCAGTCTTAATATCAACCAGTCTTCATCGGTGATCCGTCAATCAAACAAAGTGATCACCTCTGATACTGGTTTGATGCACATCGCGGCGGCATATAAAAAAGACATCATTTCTGTTTGGGGAAATACAATCCCTGAATTCGGGATGGGACCCTATTTACCTGGCAGCAGTTCACACATCCTGGAGGTAAAAAACCTGCCATGCAGGCCTTGTTCAAAATTAGGATATTCTAAATGCCCTAAAGGACATTTCAAGTGCATGAACAATATTGATGTCAGCCGGGTTAGCTTTTAATCTTGAGCAAATAAAGCTTTTAACTCTGTGGCGTCATCGGGCTTCATTCTTCCTCCCAGAATTAGCGACAACTGCCTGCGACGTAATGCGCCTTCATATCTCTTCTTTTCTTCTTCTGTTTCAGGAATTAATGGCGGAACCGGTAATGGTGCACCGTTCTGATCAATGGCCACAAAGGTAAAGATGGCCTCATTACATTTTGTTCTATGACCGGTAATTCTGTCTTCCACAAACACATCAATATGAACTTCCATACTACTGGTAAAAGCGCGGGATACTTTCGCTTCTAAAGTCACCACAGAATTTTGTTTAATGGGGTTATCAAATGACACATGATTAATGGACGCGGTTACCACTACCCTGCTGGAGTGGCGGCCTGCAGCAATAGCAGATGTAATATCCATCCATTGCAATAGTTTTCCTCCGAATAAATTTCCAATGTGATTGGTATCGTTTGGCAATACAACTTCCGTGTTGATCGTTAATGATTCTTTAGCTGTTTTACCTTTCATATGTAGATATTATTGTTTTTAATTGTCATAACTCGTGCCGCATTACGCAGTATGATATACCCAACATCCTTATTTAATATTTGCCTTGAAGCATAACGGGTATTTCATAAAGATTGTTGTAATTTAATAATGATGTAAAAATACTACCTTTACGCTAAATAAAATAATATGGATTATTTATATATTAAGGCCCTTCATGTCGTTTTTATCGTAACCTGGTTTGCGGGTTTGTTTTATATGGTCAGGTTGTTTATTTACACCAAAGAAGCCTCTGAAAAAGAAGAACCTTCAAGAAGTATTTTAACCGCCCAGCTTACTTTAATGCAGAAAAAACTTTGGTATATCATCACCTGGCCGTCGTTTATTTTAACTTTAATTTTTGGTCCCTGGATGTTATACTTAAATCCGGCTATATTAACCTTTCCATGGATGTGGCTGAAACTGATTTTTGTCGGGTTATTGGCCTTGTATCATTTGCAATGTCATGCGTATTATAAACAACAACAAGCGGGAATTTTCAAACCCTCATCCTTCAAATTAAGGCTGTTTAACGAATTAGCGACTGTTTTTTTAGTGGCCATTGTATTTTTAATCATTGTACGTTCAACGAGTGGTTTGGTTTGGGGAATGATCGGCTTATTTATTTTTGCTTCATTGCTTATGGGTGGTGTTTACATCTATAAAAGGCAGCGTCAGACCATGTCTGATAAAGAACAAAAAGGAAACATTCCTCCCGAAACAGGCAGCAATTAGCCGAACTATTCGTTAACTATGTTTTAAAACATTATGGAAAAACGAAAAAAAATAGTTTTGATTGGCGGCGGCTTTGCAGGCCTTCACCTTGCCAAGAAATTAAATAACGAAAACTTCGATGTATTGTTAATAGATAAACAAAACCATCACCAGTTCCAACCTTTGTATTACCAGGTAGCCTGCGCCAGGCTTGAACCATCCAACATTTCTTTTCCATTTCGTAAAATCTTTCAAAAAACAAAAAATATTCAGATCCGGTTGGCGGAGGTAAAAAAGATTGTTTCCAAGGAAAGTAAAATTGAAACCTCGATAGGTGATTACCATTATGATTACCTTGTTATTGCGACGGGATGCAAAACAAATTTTTTTGGTAACGTCGAAATGGCCAAACATGCGCTTTCCATGAAAACCACTGAGGAAGCCATAGACATCAGGAACAATATCCTGTTAAGCTTTGAAAAAATCATTTCCGCTGAGAAAAAAGATCGTGCCGCTTTGATGAATATCGTGTTGGTTGGTGGCGGACCTACAGGAGTTGAGTTGGCAGGCGCCTTTGCTGAAATGAGAAATCACATTCTGCCAAGGGATTATCCCCATATGGATTTCTCCCATTTAAAAGTGATACTCCTTGAAGGAAGTAAACATACCCTTAACAGTATGAGTGATGAAGCCAAAAAAGCCTCACACAAATATCTAAAAGAATTAGGAGTGATTGTGAAAACAGAAACGATTGTGACTAATTATGACGGACAGATCGCAACGTTGAATGACGGCGAAACAATTCCTACCAGCAATTTAATTTGGGCAGCTGGTGTTACAGGCAATATCATCGAAGGCTTACCAAATGAAAATATCATAAAAAACAGGTATAAAGTTGATCGTTATAATAAAGTAATTGGAACCGAAAATATATACGCCATTGGTGATATAGCTTATATGGAAACTCCTTTGTATCCAAACAGTCATCCGCAGTTAGCTAATGTAGCTATTAACCAGGGAAAAAATTTAGCTAATAATTTTTTGAACATGGTGAAGAAAAAACCTTTAAAAGAATACGAATACAAAGACCTTGGATCGATGGCTACTGTTGGTAAGCACAGGGCGGTAGTTGATTTACCATTCATGAAATTCCATGGATTTTTTGCGTGGTTTGTCTGGATGTTTCTTCACCTCATGCTAATCCTGAGTGTACGCAACAAGATTATTATATTCTTTAACTGGGCCTGGAATTATTTTACCAAAGATTCATCTTTAAGATTAATTCTGAAGCAAAAAAAAGAATTAATATAAAGCTGCAATCGCATTCACGCAATTCACGCCATCCATCGCTGCACTGACAATACCACCTGCGTATCCGGCACCTTCGGCACATGGATACAGATTTTTCACCTGCACATGTTGTAGGCTTATTTTATCGCGTGGAATTCTTACCGGTGTAGACGTACGTGATTCGACACCAACAATAATGGCTTCATTGCTAATATAACCACGCATCTTTTTATCAAAAGCCTTAAAACCCTCTTGTAAAGTTTTGCCAATCATTTTTCCTACTACATCGGTCATTTGAACCGACTGAGTTCCTGGTTGATAAGAACAATCAATCAGTTTAGAACTGAGTTTGTTATTGACAAAATCCTGCAAGTTTTGGGCAGGTGCAGTTTGCGTTTTACCTCCCATTTGCCAGGCTCTCTGCTCAATTTCTTTTTGCAATTGTAATCCCGCCAAGGCACCAAATTGTTTGTACGGTTCAAAATCTATTAATTCCAGTCCAACTACAATACCACTGTTAGCGTAAGGATTGTTTCGCTTAGATGGGCTCCAACCATTAGTCACAACCTCTTCCTGGGCAGTGGCACAGGGCGCAATAATTCCACCCGGACACATGCAGAACGAATAAACACCATGTCCTTGTGCCTGATGCACCAGACTATAAGAGGAAGCCGGTAAATATGAACGTTTAGAAACCACCTCATCATGTGTGTGACAACTGTATTGAATTTTATCAATGAATTCCTGTGGATGTTCCACTCGAACTCCCAAAGCAAAAGGTTTTACTTCGATGGTAATTTTTTTCCTATCCAGCAATTCATAAATATCTCTGGCTGAATGTCCGGTTGCTAAAACCAAATGCGAACAAGGGTATTCAGCTGTTGTTTGATCTTTCTCAACGAGAATGGAAGAGATTATTTCACCGTTATAATTTATATCGGTCAACTTAGAATGAAAATGAACTTCCCCACCATGCTTTAGAATAGTTTCACGCATGTTGGAAATAATATTGGGTAATTTATTCGTGCCAATGTGCGGGTGTGCGTCCACCAAAATAACTTCATCCGCACCATGATAAACAAAGGTCTTTAAAATATGTTCAATGTCCCCACGCTTGCTGGAGCGTGTGTATAGTTTTCCATCGCTGTAAGTCCCTGCGCCACCTTCACCAAAACAATAATTACTTTCGGGATTCACCAGATGCTCCTTATTAATGGCTGCCAGGTCGCGGCGCCTGTCCCTGACATCTTTCCCTCTTTCAAAAATGACGGGCTTAATGCCTAACTCCAGGCAGCGCAAAGCTGCATATAAACCCGCGGGGCCTGCCCCAATAATTGTGATGGTGTTTTTAGAGTCTGAAACATCTTTGTACTGAATTCCTAAATTATCTTCGCTCACCGGCTCGTTGATCCAAACCGCTAGTTTTAGATTCACTTTGATGTTGCGTGATCGCGCATCAATGCTTCGTCGTAAAGGTTTGATAAAAAAAGTATCGGTAGATTTTAAGGATAAGTGTTCTGCAACTTCCTGTTTTAATAATTGCTCATCATAAGCAATATGGGCGGCAACAGCCAGGTTTAATTCTTTTTTCATACGGGAAGATTTTTATTCTTCAGTTTATTTTATCCTTCAAAGGTTACCGAGAAAATAGCCATTTTGGAATTTACTTTTTCAATGCTGTTTGAAAATATATTGTTGAGTGGTTGTATCAGGTTTTTAGTGCCCTGCAGGACTTTGACTTCTAATCCTAGCTTAAAATACTGCAGATAAAAATCAACGCCGGCGCCTCCGCTGTAAAAAAAATCATCCCGCTTCAACAATACTGCATCATCCAATTGATTCGCTCCGCCGGTTGCCTGGCCTTTTTTCTTAGATACCAAATCCATAGTATAACCACCTCCTAATATGACATAGGCCCCAAAGTTGTCTAATCGTTTGGATTGTAATTTGATTTCAAGCGGCAAAATAATAAAGGTAGATTCAACACTCTTTTTGTATTTTTTGGTACTGTCCCGTTTCGCATTTTCTAACGTATATTCTAAACTTCTGGAAGCAAAACTGAGGTTTGGTGTGAAGCGCAAACGAAGGTATTCGTGTAACCGGAAATCCGAAATGATGCCAAGAGCAAAGCCCGGGTCTGATTTGGTATAAATGGTTTTCATTCCATATGTCACGCCACCAATGACCGTGTCGGGGAATGCGGAGTTTTTAATGGTATGTATCCTGAAATCAGTGCGGTTATATGCAAGGGCAAAGCCAAAGTGCATTTTGTTCTTATAAAACTTTGGCAAATTCACACCGCTCTCCTCTTTATGTTGAGATATTGCCTGAGAATACAGCAAACTGAAAAAGAGTATGTATAAAAAATGTTTCATTTAATATGAAAACGAATTTAACAAGCTTTTAGTATCTAAGCGTTATAAGATTCATTCGCATTTTTCTCAATGATTGGTTTTTTATCCTCCGGTTTGTTTTTAACTTTAAAGAACCTGTTTTGGAACACTAATATGATTCCCACTCCGAAAGAAATGGCCATATCGGCAAAATTAAATATGGCGTTAAAGAATTCAAAGTGTTCTCCTCCCCAAAACGGCAACCAGTTTGGGAAATTCCCTTCGTAAATCGGAAAATAAAACATATCCACCACGTGGCCTTGTAAAAATCCGGTATAACCACCATCGACAGGAAGGAATTCTGCAACCTGGTATTCAGTACTTTCTCCGAAAATTAACCCATAAAAAGCAGAATCCAGTATGTTTCCTAAAGCACCTGCTAAAATCAATGAAACACAAATGATGAAACCTTTATGTTCCCCATCGTTTACTATTTTCCGAATATAAAAAGCACCTGCAAAAACTGCAATGATCCTGAATAAGCTTAAAGCCAGCTTCCCATAATCACCTCCAAATTCCAGTCCCCAGGCCATGCCAGGATTCTCCGTAAAAGTAATGCGACTCCAGTCCCCGATAATGCGACAAACTTCTCCAATAGGATAATTTGATTTGATGTATAATTTGATACACTGATCAATAATCAGGACTGCTAGAACAGTAATTATAGGAAGTCGGTATTTTTTAAGCATGGAGCCTATAAAAGCAAAAAGGTTATCTTCTTGCAAAGATAACCTTTTAGTTGAAAGTAGTGTTGTATTTAGCTTGATTGATTCAACTTCGCATCAATTCCTAAGGTAGCATGAGGCACAGAACGAAGACGTTCCTTAGGGATTAATTTCCCGGTCACACGGCAAATACCATAGGTTTTATTTTCAATACGCATTAAGGCGTTTTTCAAATTCACAATGTATTTTTCCTGGCGAACAGCTAACTGAGCCGTTTCTTCTTTTGATAATACATCAGATCCATCTTCTAATAATTTGAAGGAAGGAGAGGTATCATCTGTTCCATGATTATCAGCGTTTGATAAAGTTTGCTTCAACAAATCGTAATCTGTTTGAGCTTCTTTTAATTTATCGATGATCAATTCTTTGAACTCCGTTAATTCTTTATCCGAATAACGGCTTCTGTCATCCTTCGTATTTAAGAACGGCTTTGGCTGAGCAGCCTGAGGTTTCTTAATTAAAGGTTTTGTTATATCAATGTGTAAAGGTCTGTTACGGATATAAGATTCAGATCCTGAAGAACGCCCTTCATTTTTCTTTCTACGCCCACGTCCTCTCTTCTCAGGAATCTCATCATCGTCATCATCATCCAATGGAATTCCACCACCTTCTAAATCCAATACCGGCGCTTCATCCAGGTCAACTACCGCATCATCATCTTCTTCCGGTTTCTCATAATCATCTTTTACATCTACATCAGAATCATCTTCTTCTTCCGGTTCAATATCATCTTCTTCATCATCGCCTTTCTTTCCTTTTTTAGAAGATTTTGCAGGCTTACCTGCTTTTTTAGATCCTTTTTTTGCAACTGCATCAATTGGTTTTCCAACAACTTTTGGTTTTGCTATTTCTTTTACGGCCTTTACCGGCTTGGCTTCTACCTTTTTAGCAGGTTTCGCAGCAGCTTTTGGTGCAGGTTTAGCAATTTTTTTCTCAACTTTTTTTGGAGCAGGTTTCGCAGCTTTTACTGCTTTTTTTACTGGAACTTTAGTCACTTTTTTTGGAGCTTGTTTTTTAACAACAACTTTTTTAGCTGCCGGTTTGGGTACGGGTTTTTTGGCAACAACTTTTTTAGCTGCTGGTTTAACAATAGCTTTTTTGGCTACAGGTTTTTTTGGCGCAGGTTTACTTGCTTTTTTTATAGCAGGTTTTGAGGCAGCCTTCTTAGCTGGTTTTGCAACCGCTTTTTTCGGTGCCGGTTTGCTTGCTTTTTTAGCAGGTTTTACAATTTTCTTTGCCATAATTCTTTACTTAAAATTAATT
>JAJNBG010000030.1 GCA_021155905.1 Bacteroidota bacterium | reverse complement strand
TGCTCCAACTATAAGTGGCTGCTCCACTTGCTGTTAATACAGTTGGAGTGCCAGCACATATTGTTGCATTGGAAACGGCAACAGTTGGATTAGCAGTAACCGTTAAACTCACTGTTTGAGTATTTGCACAGCTATTGGTCGTTCCAGTTACAGTATAAACTCCTGCGGTTGAAGTTGAAATAGTAGAAGTCGTTGCTCCAGTACTCCAACTATAAGTTGTTGCACCACTTGCTGTTATTACTGTTGGTGTTCCTGCACAAGTTGTTGCATTTGAAACGGCAACAGTTGGATTAGGTGTAATACTCACTGTTATCATAGCGGTAGTTGCACATTGTCCGGCTGTTGGAGTAAATGTGTATTGTGTTGTGGTGGTATTAGTTATTGCCGGTGACCAAGAACCTGCTATAGGTGTTCCGTTAGTACTTGAATTTGATAAAGTGAATGTGGTTCCTGAACAGATTGGCCCCACTGCATTAAAGGTCGGGGTAACAGAGGAAGTTACGGTTACTTTAAAATTAGTACTATCGGACCCACAAGAGTTAGTTACTTTCCATTTAAAATAATTGTCTCCTATAGACAGTCCCGATAAGTTTGTTGTGTTGGTTGATGAAGAAGAAATTGTTCCGGTTCCACTAATTAAAGACCACGTTCCTGATTGGCCTGCTGTTAATGAGCCAGCAGCAAGTGAAGAAGTAGTGGCACAAATTGTTTGTGATGTCCCCGCAGTCAAAGTAGGGGTACCAATGATATTTGTTGTAATTGCTGATTTACCAGTACAACCGTTTGCATCGGTAACAGTTAGGGTATGTGTTATAGATGTAGGTGCCGTAAATCCAGATGAGAAAAAGGAAGTGTTAAGATCGGTAGTTGTACTCAAGCCCGTTGATGGCGTCCATGAATAGGTATATGGATTTGCAGGTGGCGTAGGTGTGCTAAAAGTAATTGACCATTGGCCGGCAGTACCTGTGGTTGATTGAGTACCAACATTGTCGATTACGATGAGTGACCATGTTCCATTGGTTGGAGAACCATTTAAACTGCTAAGGGTATTTGATCCATCCAAATTATATGAACCTGTATAAGGAGGAGTACCTGCAGCAATATCTGTCGGGCTACCATCTGTAAATACGGTATTAACGAGGTCATCTCCTTGACCACCTGAGTTATTAAACAACTGTACGCAACCTGTAAGTGGTGTGGTACCCGGAGGACATAACCAAACTTCAATTTGACCAATTCTGTCATGGTCAACATTAACCGTTACTGAAGAAATTGTTGTTGCTCCTACAGTTGGATTAGTAACTCCGGAAACTGAAATAGGAATTGTTACACCAGTTGTATTATTTTCAGGAATTGAAAAAGGCCCGGTTGATGAACTAAATGTTTGTGATACCGTTGTCGGAGGAAAAGGAGTTCCGCCTGAAACAATACCACTTAAATCACTTATTAATCCCACACATAAAAGTGTGTTTGTTGAAGAAACCGTGATTGAAGGCGACGGTGCTACTGTAAAAATAATATCATCCATTACCGGTGTACATCCGCCCGTTGTACATGGAATTAAACGAATTTGAATAGTCCCGGAAGATGTCGGTGTGAATATAGGATTCAAGATATTCGCACTTGGCGAAAAACTACCAGAGCCAGTTATTACTGACCATGTTTGAGCAGGAGAACAGGCCGAAGGATTTGTAATAGTCCCATTTAAAGTAAATAATTGTCCTACACATAATGTTTGGTCCGAACCGGCATTTGCTACAGGCGTCGCATTAACTGACACAGTAACTGAACCCCTGAGACTTACACATCCGGTGGTTGCATTAGTTGATTGGATATAGTAAGTTGTGGTTGTTGTTGGTGAAACCGTTAAGGTATTTGCACTTCCATAAGTCGTACCTCCTGTGGATGCTGTCCACCATGAATAGGTCCCGGCACCTGCGCCCCCTGCTGCTGTTAAAGTAACTGTTTGCCCGGCACAAACGGGAGAGGCAGAAGGAGTGGCAGTTGGAGTGGCAGGTAAAGTATTTACGGTAACAGCGACAACATCCGTATTTACACAGGATCCCAAGGTTGCCGTAACGGTAAAGTTTGCTGTTCCTGTTGCTGTAATAGCCGCAGTAACTATCGGATTAGCGGCAGTAGAAGATGATAAAGACAACCCGGGACAAGCTGTTCCGGAACAAACCCATGAATAAGTTGAGCCGGCAGGTGCAGTTGGAACACCACCTAATGTGATACTTGATCCCGCACAAACCGTTTGATCCGCAGCCGCATTAACTGCTAAATTACCAACAGTTACCGTGACTAAATCAGTGCGGGTACAAGCACCATTAACTACTGTAACAGAATAAGTTTCTGTTGAACCATTTGCTAAACCCGCATTAATAGTAACTATAGGATTAGCTGTATTTGCTCCCGAAGTAATTGCAATGCCTGCATTATTTATTCCTGATACTACCCATGTGTATGTTGAGCCTGCGGGCCCCGTTGGACTTGCTCCAGAACCTCCAATGGTAACACTACTTGGAGAACATGAAGTAACATCCGGTCCGGCATTCGCAACAAATGCAGGAGTCACGCTCACAGTAATGACATCTGTTATACAACAGAAACCTGGCCCACCATTACATGTTGTAAATGAATAAGTTGAAGTTGATGACGGGTTTGCTGTAGGGTTTTGACATGTAGAACAGCTTAATCCAGTTGATGGGGTCCAGCTATATGTTGGGCCAGGAGTTGTTGTTACCCCGCCGCTAACGGTTGTTGTGAGCGCAACGGAAGTGCCTTCACAGATGAGTTTATCAGCACCAGCAGTTACAAGGGTTGGTGTAGTACAAGCAGGCGGACAAATTGTTTGCACGGCGTATGAACCACAACTGGCTCCGCCATATCCATCAACCATTAGCCATGCACAACCTCCAGCAGGAATTGTCACTCCTGTAAATGAAAAACCATCAGCATTACCACTAACACCACTACCAAATTGTGCATATTCCTGATTCGAACAATCAATATCTAACGCATCTGTTGAACCGGAACCAGAAGTGCCCGCTGTGACAAAAACAGCACCTTGAAGATTACAGTCATTGTTTGTTTCATCAACATTAAAATCAATTGTAACAGGAGTAGTAGATGAAGGATTACAGTATCTATACCATTTGGAATTTTCTACAGAAAAGTTAACGTCGGCATCACCATCACCGTCTAAATCCGCACCCTGATAGCAACATTGACCACATGATCCAGCTGTACTGGTAGCATTACCACCTGAAAAGCCATTGGTAGATAGGGATTGGCCAGTAAGCGTACCGCATGAAACAGAGGATGGATTGGGTTGAGCAAATGCAACCGTATAACAGCAAACCAAAATAATAATGAAAGAGAAAGATTTGCGAGTAATAGAGAAAGGGTTAAGAGAAAAAGTCATTCGAGTGAAGTTTAATGGTTCTAAATAATGGCTAGTTATTATCTTCTGAAATAGAAATTATTTCAGTGTTTTTTTTCTTGTCAGTGAGAACATAAACAACTGTGTAGTCTTTTTTAGGATTAGCATATTTGGTCGTTTCAATAGCTAGTTCCTTGGTTTTGAATAGGGGATAGGTAACACCATCAATAGTTATATCTTTTTTTTCCGATTCGTTTTTATCTGTTATGATCATGTATCTTATTTCCAAACCACGTTCAACTTGTTTAGCAGTTGAATGCAAGAAAGAGGGAGCAGAATAAATAGGAGCATTTATTGATGCTAATGAATTTAACAGAAGAGAACAGCAAAAAAAGGAAAATAAGATTCGTTTAAAGGAGCAATTTGTCTTCATGGCGGTTGATTATAATAGTTAATAGGTTTTAATAAATAATTAAAAAGGAGCCAAAAATTGATGCCTCCATTAATTGGTAATTAGTATTTTCGTCATTAATGTTTTAAATAATATGTTATTTTGGAGATTTCCTGTAGAACTAAATTTAGCAAATTATAATGTACAATTTGATTTGTTCACTCATTTAAATTACTATTTCAAATATTAATTAAGCAGTTTGGGCATTAACACATTTAAAAGAAGGAATGAAGCGATTATTTTTAGCTTTTTTTATTTAAAAAAACAAATTATACCGTTATTTTACGTGCCTCCATCTAAAATAATGTTTTGGTAGATTTGAAGCAGGAAAAATATTAGACTGGGAAAAAGGAAATGAGCGATTGAAAAAAATTAAAGCAAATCTTTGTTGTGAAATTGCCACTTGTTACAAATTTAATATTACATTTGTAGCCCAAAATTTCCGGAGAGGTGTCAGAGTGGTCGAACGAGCAAGCCTGGAAAGTTTGTATACGGGAAACTGTATCGCGGGTTCGAATCCCGCCCTCTCCGCAGAAAGTTAATTAAAGTTCCGCATTTCTTGCGGGACTTTTTTTGTTATAGAAATTATTGCAATTGATTTTTTTTAAAGAAAACCCCGCTTCAGCGGGGAATTTATTTTAACCTACATCATGTCCCGGCATTTGCCGGAAAAAGTGAAAAATGCAATGGTGTAATGGGTTATGCGTAACCTTTTACGTCCCAAAGAATATGTGCTACCGAACCTGTCATATAAGTATGTACTACCTTGTTACCAGGATTTTCAGAGCGTTCATTTTGTGTGATCGGCTTGGCTGGAATTCTTCTTCTCATTGGCCTTCTGTGGTTAATTTCAAACATGGTATTTAATTTTTAGGTTAGTATGATATATAATGTTCCTGTTTCAAAAGTAGTTTCAGATTGCAGGGATTTGCATAGAAAATCGTTAAACAACTATTTTGAGCCAATATTAACTGCTTTAATAACGTTAAATAGGAATTAAACATAAATTACAGATTTAAATCTGTGAATATCGAAAAATGAAAGTTTGATCCATGCCTCAGCTATTAATAATCACCTTTAAACGATTATTAGTGGCAAAATTTGTATTCTTGCCTATTTTTGAGTGGAAAAAATCAGAAATCATGAAAAATAAATTTTTAATAGCGTGTTTGATGCTGGGTCTGGCGTCGTGCGGGAATGATGAAAATAGCCGCAAAGGACCTGACAAGACTGATGAAACACCTTATAAAAATACAAATGATGAGAGAGTACCTGAACGTCCGACAAAACAGGGTAACACTTCAGAAAAACGCGTTGATTCGCTCGGGCAAAACTGATGGCAAAACCAGATTATAACTCATTATCAGAAAATCGCCTTCGTTCAGAAGATAATATTCTGAAAACACAAATTGGTGATGCAGGTAAAACGGTTATTGAGCCGATGGATGCGCTGGCATCCTGCGACGATATCTCTGACTATATTACAATTTTCGAAGAATTTATATCTATAGAAAATATTAGCGTTAAAAAAGAATCCAGCGCAGGAGGTTAATGATATGCAGTCTTAAAAACCTATAGGAGGGCCTTTGACTTGTGCAATAAACTCAACGGTGGCATCTCGCCTAAGTAATAATAACCCATCTTTTTCTGCCCCATTTGCAAAAAAGAAAAGAAATCTTTACAGGATCCATTTCATGTATAGGAAAATAGCGATGCTTAAATGCTTCTAAGCTAATATTTGGATTATTAACGCCGTTCAGTCATAATTTTGATTTACCTTTTTAATTGGGAGTAAATTCCGCTGAAGGTCACAAATTTAATAATCATCCTTAAAAAGATAATCATGGGAGCAGCAATCAGTATTTCGGTAGGTATTACACTCTTAGCATTAACCGGTGCTATGTTCTTACTGGCAAAAACAAATAAGGATGGTTTAGGAACCATGTTTAAAGCAGTAGCATGGGTCATTATTGTTTGTTGTTTTATAAACCTCGGGTGCACGCTTCTTCATGGACTGATGAAGTTTTCCGGAAGGCATTCAAGACATGAGATGAAAATGCACAAGAAGATGGAAAAGAAACATAAAAAGTGGTTGAAGAGAAGTAAAAATTACCATGCTTATGGTGAATTTCTTGAAGGATCTAAAGGACAGTGTTGCGCGAAAGGCATACATCACGGTACTACAAGCAGTTGTAATCAAAATACTTCAGGGCAGTGTAAACCAATGTGTACTCCTGCCACAGATTCATCATCCTTTAAAATAAAAACCCGTTAGAAATTTGAATTATGAAACATTCCTCTTTAAAGTATCAAAAAAATTCTCTTAATCCGAAGCGCGAAAATCCATTAAAACCTGATCCAAATCCGGACCCGACTAAAAGGGATGACCCGAATAAGGTAGATCCAACAAGGATTGAAGAACCGGAAAAAAATGACCCTACGAGGATAGATGATCCTGAACCAACTAAACCCCAGGAACCTAATATCAGATAATTTTATAGGTTGGGGTTATTCCAGGTAGGGTTGTTTGTCCGGTTTATGTGTTTCCTGCTGAAATGAGTTTGCTTTTGAATTGTTTATCGGTTGATAGCGAAGCAGGACAATCCCATTTTTGAAAGATCGCGCTTCCAGCAGATCCAGGCTAAGTTTATTGAAATCTTTAAATAATGGTTTTCCTTTTCCTAGTGTTACGGGGACCACTACCAGGTTATACTCATCGATGAGATTGTGTTGTGCAAATTGTTGAACAATACTGCCGCTACCTAATATCGTCATATCTTCTTCCTCTTTCATTTTCATGATTTCCCTTGGGTTGATTTCCGGCATTACTTTCACATTTTCCCAATTGTCGCCCTCATCTTCCTGCTTGATTTTCTTTGAAAAAACGATTTTAGTGCTGAGTTCCATACCAGAAGCCATGTCGGGATTATCCTGCATGGCTTTGGATGTTGGCCAGTAACTTTTCATCAGGTTATAGGTTGTATGACCGAATAATAAAGTATTACCCGATTTGGCCTGGGAATGGGTATACTCATCCCAGACGATATCTTTTTTTAATGACTTAAACCAATCAATTTCATTGTTTGGTCCGGAAAAAAAACCATCTATACTAACATGGTTAAATACACTTATCTTTTTCATAAACAGCAGTTGTATAATAAAGGTAAATGCCTATTAAAACAATATAACAAATCTTCGGTGAGAACGGCTTTTTGATAGTTAAAACTTTAAACTGTCTTTTGTATGCATTAACACAAACTCAAAACCAAATACAAGTCTTGCTTTTAATTATGATCGCCGCCAAAATATGTAGCTTCAATAATATCCGCATTGGTGGCAATGTCCCAAATTACTTCATTGATGATTGTTTCGTTTGTTAAATGGATTGGTTGAATGGCATGAACTACAACTGTTTCACAGGGTGAGCCATCAGTACGTTTGTCCGTGGTTATGATTACTGAGCAATATGTACAATAACTACTCTCTTTCATCATCTGGTAAAGATTTAAGTTCAGATTATACTCACCGCATCGGCTATTAAAATAAAATACATCTTTGCCCATATAACGTTCCCTGATAACCCAGGCATAAACATACTGATACCTTAATGAGCCATCCTTTTGTGGCATGGCTACATCCAACCGAAAAATGCCCGGTGAAGTTTCATCCAGCTTATATTTCCAGCGCTCACAAATATTGGCTAATGCAATTTTTAAATCCATGTTTTTTATTTTGATATGTTTTTACCAAGTATGCTTTCTAAAATAGTAAATTTATTTAGAACTGTATATGGATAAACCAATAAAGTGAATATCTTTAAAAAATCAAAACAAGCAAAGCCGACTGATGAGCATTCCTATCATATTTATCCATACCGGTGATCCTTTTTATTTAAATTTTTCGCTTAACCAGGCTCATCTTTCAAATCCGGAAAATCCTATTTTTTTGATCACAGATGAGATAACCGATCGCTATGATTTTGTTAAATATATCGATATACATTCATGGAAAAAGGATGCTAATGATTTTAAACGGGTTTATAGGCACATGTCTACTAATCCTTATGAAGGCGAGCTTTTTTGTTTTCAACGGTGGTTTATTCTAAAGCAATTTTGCGTGGTTTATTCCATCGATCGTTTTTTATACCTGGATTCTGACCTCATGCTTTATTGTAATATCAATGAAGTATTTCCTCATTTCGATACGTATCAATTTACAATTACCAATCAACAGGGCCCTCAATGCACGTATTTTTCTTCTGTTAAATATCTTAAAGATTTCTGTGAATTCATGACTAGACTCTATACGGATGAAAAATATGTTGGCCGGTTTGAAAAGAAACATCAGCATCATTTAGATAATAATGAGCCGGGAGGGGTATGTGACATGACAGTTTTTATAGAATATCAAAATGATCATCCCGGTTGCGCCAAAGATTTGAGCCTTATTGAAAACAATTGTGTTTTTGACGATAATTTTAATGAATCACAGGGTTTTGAAATGACAGATATAGGTAAGAAAATTATTATTAAAAATAAAATGCCTTATGGCAAGCACATTTCATCAGGAAAAGAGATACAATTTAATGATATTCATTTTCAGGGGCCGGCTAAGAAATACATGAGTAAGTATTACCTTGGAAATAACCTAAAAAAAATGCAATATAAAGTTTCAATGGATTTATTCTTAATGAACCATTATTTTCTATACAGAGTATTCAGAAAATTAGGTTACAAGTTATACCCTTATTAACTCATTCCTTTAGTTTTAAATAAAACCCTTTTCTATAAGAAATGACCTGGTCTTCCAAAGGTTCTTTTGGATCAAAGCCGCTATCAAAGGAATTAATAAGATCATAGTCTTTGTTAAAGGCTGCAATGAATTTTTTTTCATTGAAAAACCAGGCAGGGTAGGATGCTTTATAAATGAATGAGGGCACTACTTGTTTTGTAATTCTTTCTGTTTCTCCTTCAATAAATGCGGTTCGGTCTATAATAATATATTTGAAACGGTATTTTAATAACGTGCTTATTAATTCATAGGGTTCTTTAAAGTAGGGGAGAACGCTGGATAATAAAAGAACCTGATTTTTCTGATGTTGTAATGCTTCACCGATTGTGTGATAGAAAGAAAGATGTTTTTCGGCGATTTCTTTTTGCCCGCATTCCACAAAATGTTTTTGTTCTACAACCGACCATTTTAAGTTTAAGGTATCCGGAAACAATGACCTGTTTTGAAAATAAGTACTTCCCAGTGATCCGCCAAAATCAGTTACATGAAGTTGATTATTTTCTATAGATAGTTCAAATGCGTTCAATAATCCGGGAGAATATTCTATTTCGTTAAATAATACTGAGTCCCTCTCATATTTTGCTTCGCCTGATTTTACTTTCAGAATGGCGCTTTTTACTTTTTGTAAAATTACGTTGTTGTCATAGCCCGAACATTGTGATTCTGCCTCTTCCCATGTGTTGTAATTACCAAACCATCCGTGTTCCTCATGAATAACTGGTTTTTTCAATTTTTTTAAAACTGAAATAATTACCGGTGGAAAAAGGGTTTTTAGAGTTTGCTTTGTAAAACTTTTGAATTGTTCTTTATAAGACGCTCTTTCAGTATGAACCTGGTAAAAATTATAATCGTCTGCCTTTGTGTTAACTTTTATTTTAGAGGGAATAACATCTTCGATATAGGATGATCTGGGTTGATTGTTCAGTTTATCTGAGATGTTGGTTGTGTGAGTCGCTTCACTGTTAAAACCGATGTTTGAAATTAGGTTAACATTAGGATGAATGGCTATTCCATTGTTGTTCCACACAGTAAACAGCATTTGGTAATCCCATGTGTCAATTTTTCCTGCATGAACAGAATTCAAAGTATTTGTCCAGAAATCAATCTGCTGCCTGTCATTATGTAAGAGTTTATTCAGTTTTTTGTCACGGAATGCAGGCCAGGCTTTTAATTTGAAATCATATTGTAACCAGGTTCGTTTCCAGCAGGCCCATCCCCATATGTCCGCAAAATTTGAAAAATAGTAACTTCCGTCACCACGTTTAATTCCGTTTTGAAAATTATTTCCCGATATGGTTTTAATACTGTCATTATCCCTGTATCTTTCCAGCATTCGGGCACAAAAATCAAAGAAAGAGGGATCAGGTAGGCAGTCGTCTTCTAATATAATTCCTTCTTCAACATGATCAAAGAACCAGTTGATTGCTCCGCTCACGGCTAAACCGCATCCAAGATTGGAGTCGCGGAATAAGGTCTTTAATTCACAATCCCAGGTAATTTTACTTATGATTGTCTTTCTTACTAACTCGCATTTTGCCGCTTCTTCGGGCTTAGAATCTCTTGGGCCGTCAGCAGCAATATACAGATGTTTAGGTTTGATTTTAGCTACTTCGTCAAACACCTGGCTCGCTGTTTCCAACCGGTTGAAAATAATAAAGAGTATAGGAGTATTAAATGACATGCCTGATTTGAGTTAAAACCACAATTTTAATTTATACTTTTTATACAACCATCCATAAAAATCGATGAAAGGCTTCGTAAATTTAAAACGACTGAATTTAAAAACCAGGAAGGTAAAGAGATTTTCCTTCTCCATAACATTAACTCCTTCATAGGTGCCTTTAAACAGATCTATAGGTTTGAATATTTTAAATTTAATACCCTTCACCATGTTGTAATAACCCACTTTTAGAGCAGTAGTTTTACCCCTTGGTTTGATATCTGTTTCAATCAGTTCTACAGTTTCTTCATAAGACTTTGCTTTATAAACACTATCATCCGTGTCATAAGAACTTCTTGAAACCAATATCGATGGCTTTTCCCAATAAACAGCTTCAATTCCCATGGTTGATCCGAATGTGATTACTTTTTCACAATGATCTAAAAGTTTATAGGAGCTTACTTCAGAAGTACCGGGAATAATAGTCAGATTTTTATTGCTCAATTGAGAGATTCGTTCTGTCTGTAAGTTTTTTACGGGACTAAGATTGGGATGAACTCTTAAATAGAAATGATAATCAGGTTTGTCATTAAATTTCTTTACGATAGTATCAATAAAATCTTCCTGGTTTTGATAGAAAGGGTATTCTTTTACTTTGTCGGTTGCCGCATATTCATCCACCGAGGAATTAAAGATTCCAATGTTGATTTTGGTAGGGTCAAAATTTTCGGGCATTAAATCATGACGCTGTTTTTCTGTAAAAGAAACCCACTCCTTCTGTGTTCCTTTGCGCCTGCTGGTGAAAAACTCATTAGCGATTTTATTTCTTTCTTCATCAGAATGCAAGCCCTTTTCCCAATAAGTGTCCAGTTGGTTTAAGTGGTAGTCAAAATCATGCGGACTATTATTTACAAAAAGGTCATAATGATACTTATCACAACCCCGTTCGTGAACTATATAGGTTGTGTTGGATTCCTGCGCGGCTCTTAAAGCTGCTTTTTCGTAAGCCAGTCGGCCATTAAAAATATAGACAATAGATGGCTTATGTTTTTTGATATGGTCCAGTGCTGTTAGATATGTGCGAATGGTTCCAATGAAAAATTTTCTAATAAGTTCTTTATGCTTGATAACATCCAGGTCCGGTTCCCTGAATTCAGAAATAAGAGATGAAGCAATGGCCATACCCACATCAAAATTCCTGAATTTTATTTTTTTTAACTCTGCAATGTTTTTGCAATTGTTCAGGTCTGTAAAGTCTGGTACATAAGAGTTTGAAATTATCGGAAGGTGATGGGGGCTACCGTTTAGAAGCTTTTCGCCACACTTCCTATTATTATCACATTTCAGACATTTCAGGTATTCATGTGTGGGATTAATATCACAGGCCGGCATATCACCTTTGCAAATAACCCGGAAAACAGTATCATTTTTATCCAGGTGCTGTTGAATCAATTCCAGTTCAGTCTCAGTGTGAGGAGTACAGGTTTCCTGAGTAGCGTAAACAAAAATGTTCATTAATTATGATTTTGATTTATCAATAAAATCCATTTTCAATGGCTGGCCTTTTGTTAAATCCATTGAAGCGGGTTTACCTATTACCTCGTTCCAGTATTTTGGGGCCAATCCATCAGCAGGTCTGATTATTTTTAAATTCTCTTCACTGAAAATTTCTCCTTTTTTTATATCACGGGATATGTAAATGGAACGTTTAAAAAAGAGGCTTTTTTCTTCGGCCGCCTGAACGCCGTATTGAACTTTACCCAAAGCCAACCAGGCTCTTTCGGTTTCAATGACCAATGCTTTTAATTCTTCCGGTTCCAAAGAGAATGCTGAATCAACACCACCATCGGATCTTTTTAAAGTAAAATGTTTTTCAATCACTCTTGCACCTAAAGCAACTGCGGCAACCGATGCGCCAATGCCCATGGTATGATCTGATAAGCCGATCATACATTGGTATTTGTTGATCATATCCGGAATCGTAACAAGATTTGTATTTTCAGGAGTGGCGGGGTAGGTACTGGTACATTTTAACAGGATGATATTTTTGCATCCGTTATCTTTTAAAACCTTTACGCTTTCTTCGATATCGGTATTGGTAGCAACACCGGTTGACACAATAACGGGTTTGCCGGTTTTAGCCACTTTGGCCAATAACGGATGATGTGTGTTTTCAAAGGAGGCAATTTTATATAAGGGAACATTCAGACTTTCTAAAAAATCAACAGCAGTCTCATCAAAAGGAGAGCTAAACGCGATCATTCCCTTTTCTTTTGCCCTGTCGAAAATGGCTTTATGCCATTCCCATGGGGTATATGCTTCTTTATAGAGATCATGCAGTTCCTTCCCATTCCATAACGAATTGGGGTCATTAATGGTATGAGCTCCTTTCATGGTAATCGTATCAGCCGTATAGGTCTGAAGCTTTAAAGCATGTGCCCCGGCTTCAGCTGCAGCATCAACAAGTTCCAATGCACGGTCCAATGATTGGTTATGATTACCGCTCATTTCTGCGATCACAAATGGCTTGTGATTTGTTCCAATAGTTATATTTTCTATTTTTATATCGTTCATTATATAACTCTATTATATATTGATTCTTTTATTTTTCCCTTTGACAGATCCCATTGGCTTTTTAAGATCGCCAAGGCTACCACATCAAAATACTTTCCATCTTTTAAAATGTGTTCTCTGAAAAAGCCTTCCTGTTGAAATCCAAACTTTTTATGCATTTGAATCACCTTTTCATTAAAGGAAAATACCTCACACATCAATTTGTTGAATTTCATGGTTTCAAATACATAATTAAGAATGGTGTATTCAACTTTAGAACCAATGCCTGCACCCCTTACTTCTGTATTTCCCAAATAAAAAGCCCAACTGCAATGTTTAAAATCCTGTTTGATATTATATATGGAAACTAAGCCAAGTTTTATATTGTCGTATTCAATCAGCCAGTATTTTTGGGTAGGATCATTTTGAATTTTTGAAAACCATGCTAATTGCTGTTCAGAAGTAATTTGATTAGAGGTATACATATAACGACTTACTTCTTCAGAATTTCTCCAATTCCGTATAAGTTCTAAGTCATGTTCTTTAACATCAACTAATTTAATATCCACCTTAAATTAAATTTTTAATAATATTTTTTACTCTTGAGCCTGATTCGCCATCAATTAAGCGCTTTTGTAAAGTTAACATTTTATTAATTTCCTGCCTATTATCAAGATTCGTCAAAATGATCTGTTTTAATTCCTCAGAACTCGCTTTTTGCAGGTTTTGCAAGTCAAAAATCAGTTGATTTGCACCTAAATAAGCATGTAAACCTTTCTGATTCTCAGCCGAATAACCGACAAAAAGGGGCTTGTTCACTGCCATTACTTCCAGACAGGTTGTACTGCTAGGTGCAAAAGCAGCATCGTTATTCTTCATCAATTCAAGCATTTCTATTTCACCTAAATTAGAGAATAAACTAATTTTCTGCGTTGAACGATTGATAATTTGGGTCAGAGAATCTTTGTGTTTATAGAGTGCACCAATGACAATATTTATTGTCTTGATCTGTTTGAACGAAAGCACTGCCTTCAGTATTTTTAAGGTAATATTATGTTCATCGCTTCCCCCCAGAGTGATTAACACTGTTGATATTCCTGCAAAAGAATTTTGAGGGGACTGCGCCTCCTTTAAAAAAAGTTGTCTTAATAATACATACTCTGTTCCTAAGTAGAGTTGAGTATAGGTTTCTTTTTTGTATAAGTCTGGATTTTTTACCGGAGAATGATTGATTACAGCATCAGCAAACATGTGTTCCTGACATAGATCATCAATATAAACTAATTTAATTCCAAGGTCTTTGATGCTCCTTTGATAGGATGATTTAAACTGATAGCCATCTAAAATAAGCGCTATAGAATTGGTATTATAGTTTTCTTTTATCCATTGGTGTTCGAGATCCAATGAAATTTCCTGTGAAATATGTTTAATTGAAAATTGTGAAGGAATTACATTTTCGAATTTACTGTGATGTCCTAATAAAAATTCACAGTTAAATTCATCCTGAAGCATTTCGGCCATGGCGATACAACGATAAATGTGGCCTAAACCAATTTGCGCATTCCCATCAGCCCTTAAAACAACAGTTTTTTTAAACATTAGTTGTAAATAATAAGGAGTGTTTTAATTCCGCAATTTTCCAATCGGTCTCAGTATCAATATCCTGCACCTGCATTTCGTTCAAAATAATTGATCCTGTATTTTCTGTAAACACTTTTTTTTCATTTAAAAATGTTTTGACATTCATCCAATAAAATTGTCCGGCATCATGGAATCTGGGTGAAAGGTCCTGAGAGCGCTTACTGAGATTTTCAGGCCAAACCATGCTGGTTTTTGAATCGTTTATTTCTAAAGCTCTTTGTATTGGATATGAAAACGGGCAAATAGGAAATACGCTGTCAAACTTTTTTTTTGTTAATAGATCAAAAGCTTCTTCCAGTGTTTGTTTAGTAATGAAAGGCGCTGTGGGATAAATACAACAGGCATTATCAAATTCTTTTCCAATTTTTTTAAGATCATTAAGAACTTCCAGGATCACATCTGCTGTTCCGGAAAAATCATCCGATGTTGCAGCATTCCTGATAAAGGGAACGTCAGCGCCATGGCTTTTTGCTCTATCTGCAATTTCTTCGTCATCGGTTGAAACCATAACATAATCAAACAAACCGCATGTCAAAGCTGTTTCAATGGAATAAGCAATGATCGGTTTGCCTCTAAACATTTTTATGTTTTTCCGGGGAATGCGTTTGCTTCCGCCACGCGCAGTTATGATCGCAACATTAGACATTTAAAAAGTTATTAATCTGTTCTATGACGAACGATTGCTCTTCTTTAGTTAAAGTTGGGTACATAGGTAAGCTCAAACATCCTTTATAGTAGTTTTCGGCATGTTTAAAAACTCCCTGTTTCCATCCCAGGTTTTCATAATAGGGTAGGGTATGCACAGGGATATAATGCACCTGGCAAAAGATATTTTTCGATCTTAAATGGTCATATAATTCTTTGCGTTGATCAACTTCAATAATATAAAGATGATAAGCATGTCCTTCAACAACGCCTGATTGGCCTTTTATTTTTTTATTATTTTTAAATGCATCGAAATAGATCTGAGCAATTTCCTTTCGTTTGATCAATCCTGCATCTGCTTTTTTTAACTGGGATGTTCCCAGGGCGGCCTGGAAATCAGTGATCCTGTAATTATATCCCAGCTCCTGCATTTCATAATACCAGCCACCATCATTTTTATGCATAAGATTGGGGTCTTTGGTAATTCCATGGGTGCGGAGTTTGATCAATTTGTTATAAAGAGATTCATCATTGGTTGTTACCATGCCGCCTTCGCCACAAGCAATATGTTTCACCGGATGAAAGGAAAAAATAGCAAGCTCAGCAAACCGGCCATTACCGCAATTTTGTTTCACACCTTTACTGTCATTAAAATAACCACCCGGAGCATGACAGGCATCTTCAATGATCCAGCATCCGAATTCATCCGCCAGTTTTCTAAACTCTTCCAGGTTTACAGCATTACCTGCAAAATCAACGGGGATAATCCCCTGAAAATAATCTTTAGGTTTTGATTCTAATAAGGACCGTACTTTATTGATATCTAATAAATAGGTTTTTGGATCAATGTCCGCAAAGTAAACTTCCCCGTCACAATACCTCACACAATTGGCAGAAGCTGCAAAGGTGATAGGGCTTGTGATCACTTTGGAATTTTTATCAACTCCCAATGCCATGGTACATAAATGCAGGGCGGCAGTGCCATTGGAAACAGCCACGGCATATTTACAACCGATATATTCTGCAAATGCTTTTTCAAATTTTGCAATCTCCGGACCCTGGGTTAAAAAATCAGATTTCAGTGCTTCTACAACAGCCTTGATATCTTCATCCGTAATATGTTGTCTTCCGTATGGAATCATTTTAACTATGGTTTAAAAGTAGGGTCAACGTGTTCAACAATTAGTTTACGTAAGCCTTCCACTGTTTCCCACTCCGTGTTATTTTCAGAAGTATAGTGAAAGCCCTGTGGAACTAATTTGGCATTAAAATTTTTAATGTATTCATCCAGTTTCCAGTTGGTAACCTGTGGCAGGATCACATAATATTTTCCCAGGTCATAAGTTGTAAATGAATCTGAGCTGGTGATCATTTCTTCATGAATTTTTTCACCCGGGCGAATTCCACTGATTTTATGTTCGCAGTTTGGCCCGATGGCATTGGCCACATCCATGATCTTATAAGAAGGTATTTTAGGAACAAATAATTCTCCGCCCCAGGCTGATTCCAATGCATGTAATACCATATCCACACCACCTTTTAGAGAAATATTAAAGCGGGTCATATTTGGATCGGTGATCGGTAACACGCCTTCTTTCTTTTTGTTCAGGAAAAAAGGAATTACAGATCCATTTGATCCCATTACATTTCCGTAACGTACTACTGAAAATTTCAAATCTCTGCTCCCTTTAAAATTATTGGCTGCGATGAATAATTTATCTGATGTTAACTTTGTAGCACCATATAAGTTTATTGGAGCGCAGGCTTTATCAGTTGATAAGGCAACCACTTTAGTCACGTTTGTTTCCAAACATGCTTTGATCACATTATCGGCACCACCGATATTTGTTTTTACACATTCATCCGGATTGTATTCGGCAATATGCACATGTTTCATGGCTGCAGCATGGATCACATAATCAATACCGGTAAAAGCTCTTTTCAAGCGATCATAATCTCTCACGTCACCAATAAAATAACGGATCGCTTTATATTTTGAAGCAGGGAATTCCTGGTCCATTTGAAACTGCTTTTGTTCATCTCTTGAGAAAATAACCAGTCGCTTTACATCAGGCCATTTTTCTAAAATGGTTCTCGTTAACTCTTTCCCCAATGATCCTGTTCCGCCGGTTATTAAAATGGATTTATTATTCAGCATTTTTTATTTTTATTTATGATATCAATGACTATTAATTAGATCTAAGAATTTATTTGAATTTTATAAGGAATTGAAAAAACACCAATGTTACTGTGAATGTCAGAATCAGAAGCAGTAATGGTTAGTGCCGGTAAGTTCACATTACTGTCAACAATATCGTACCATTTTTGAGTTTGGGGATCGCCTATGGCAAAGTATAAAAGAAACTGCCCGATTCTTAAAGTTTTGGATGGTATGATTATGCTAAAAGAAATTTTTTCACCCTGTTGTAACGGACCTTCTTTTACAATAACTTTGATATTCGTCAACACGTCTGTAGTAATCGGGTCCAAAAGGGCCATATAAAATAAAGCACCGTGTGAATTCGTTCTTACCTCACAATCAAATTTAAGATGTATTTCTTCGTCGTATTTAAAGTCCCATGATTTTTGCCCATTTGAAAAAGCCTGGATATTATTGAACAAAATATTCCCTGTGCTGTTAGCTCTTTCCAGGCGGTCCTTAATGCTTGCCGTCCCAATAACAGAGTCGTTGAACAACCCATTATATTTTTTGATACAAGAATTAATGTCACCGATTTCATCAATAGTTCCATTCTTTAATAAGATCCCGTTTTTGCAAAGGCTTGACATGGCCTGCATGTTATGGCTCACAAATAAAACAGTGCGCCCTTCGCCGGCTACATTTTTTATTTTGCCCATGCATTTTTTTTGAAATTCAGCATCACCAACCGCCAATACTTCATCAATAATTAAAATTTCCGGCTCCAGGTGAGCAGCAACAGCAAATCCTAATCTCACCATCATCCCTGATGAATAACGTTTTACAGGTGTATCAATATATTTTTCTACACCACTGAAATTAACAATCTCATCAAACTTATTTTTTATTTCCTGTTTGGTCATGCCGAGGATGGCACCATTTAAAAAGATATTTTCACGGCCTGTCAGTTCAGGATGAAAACCCGTGCCAACTTCCAATAAAGCAGCAATTCTTCCTCTTATTTTTATCTGGCCGGTTGTTTGTGTCGTCACCTGTGATAAAATCTTTAAAAGAGTTGATTTACCTGCTCCGTTTTTCCCAATAATACCAAGTACATCTCCCTGCCTTACATCAAAATTAATGTCTTTTAAGGACCATACATAGTCGCTCCCGCCTTTACTGGTTCTGTCATTAGCGTCACCAACCTGTAAATAAGGGTCCTCTTTTCCTCTTGCTTTATGCCACCAACGGTTTAGATCATGAGAAATAGTTCCAGTACCCAGCTGACCTAAACGATATTGTTTGGATATATTTTTAGCGCTTAAAACTATTTTACTCATTTTTACTTTATCTCCTTAAAAAATACCGCTGATTAAACGGTATCCATGAATGATTTTTCTACTTTATTAAATATGATTAACCCAATAAAAAATAATACGATGGTGAACAAAAGACTATAACCCAGATAAAAGAAATTCAATTCCCCAACTCCAAGGAATGCATATTTAAAGGCTTCAATAATACTGGTTATAGGATTTGCGATAATGAAAATTTTGTACTGCGGGTATTTTTCTGTCACTAGTGATAATGGGAATACGATTGGAGAAGCGTACATTAAAAGCTGTACCCCAAAACTTACCAGGAACTTCAAATCACGGTATTTTGTTGTAATGGATGAAATAATGATCCCCATGGCGAGGCCTAAAAAGCCCATCAATAAGATCAGGAACGGAATTAATAAAATGGTTGAGTTCGGATGAACCTTATCCGTTGTGATAATATAATAAAGCCAGACAGCAAGAAACAATAAGAATTGTATGCCGAATTTTACGAGGTTGGATAAAACAACCGATAAGGGAACAATTAGCCTCGGAAAATAAACTTTACCAAAAATACTGGCATTTGCGGTAAACGTATCAGACGTTTTAACTAACGTATCTGAAAAATAATTCCATAGGGTGATGCCGGTTAAATAAAATAAAATCTGGGGTAATCCGTCAGTTGAGATCCCACCTAACATTCCAAATGTAATGGCAAAAATAATGGAGGTAATTATAGGCTGGACAAAAAACCAAAGTGGACCTAAAATGGTTTGTTTGTATATTGAAACAAAATCCCTTCTTACAAATAAGAGAAGCAGATCTTTAAAACGAAACAGTTCATTTAAGCGTAAAGAATACCATTTGGTTTTTGGATCAAGTACCAAATCCCATGGTTCATTGTCTTCTTCAAACCCTTTATTATTCATTTTATGTTATTAGTTCAATAATTGCTAAAAGTGCCGGTCACTTTGATATTTTGACAAAGGCATTAAAGCTGTAAATTTAATAGAATTTATTGAATATTCAGGCCAATTATCTTAGCATAAAGTATTTGTTTTGAGCCTTAAATCCGGAATCTTTTTTTTACTTTTAGCCTGGTGTCCGGGGTAGGAAAAAAGGGTATCATGAAATCTATTTTTAATGAATAAGAACATCATCAGAATATTACGGTCTTTTAAAAGAAGATATAGTATTAAATATCCTACTGTCTCGTATTGTGGCCCTACTTATGAAAGGGTAACAGTGGTTAGCCAGGCAGCTTCGGATCTCATTAAGAAAAAATTACTTGACAACAAACCGGCCATGATCTGTCGTTTTGGTTCAGTTGAGTTAAATTGCGTCTTAAACTATTATTTTATAGTTCAGAACAAATCGTTTTTAGCAAAGTCCTTAGCTTATATAAAAAATGAAGCGCCGGCATTCTGGTGGGAAGAAGAGAATATCAGAAGGATGTGTAACAACGCAGGCTTCTTTCCTCCTTCATCGGAATTACTTGAGAAATTTAGCAGATTAATGCTGGATAATATGAAAGAAGTTGATATTCTTGGGTCGTGGATGAAGGAGGAAAGTTTTATTGATCATCATATTTCAAAAGCGGTAAAAATAACATTATCAGACCTGGAGCCTTATCTTCACCAAAACCCTTGGACAGAAGCCTTGAAAGGTAAAACGGTGTTGGTCATTCATCCTTACGCAGAAAGCATAGAAAAGCAATACCGGATCAGGGAAAAATTATTTAATAATCCTTTGATATTGCCGGAATTTAAATTAAAAACAATAAAGGCGGTTCAGTCGATTGCCAATAACGAAACAGGATTTAAAAACTGGTTTGAGGCTTATGAGGATATGTGTTCGCAGATTTCAGAAACGGATTTTGACATTGCTATTATTGGCTGTGGGGCCTACGGTTTCCCATTGGCTGCCCATGTTAAAAAGATCGGCAAAAAAGCTGTTCATTTAGGTGGTGCCACTCAAATCTTATTTGGAATAAAAGGAAAGCGTTGGGAAGAAGATGAGGATATTTCTAAATTAATGAATGAGTATTGGGTGAGGCCAATGAAAAGTGAATGCCCGGCCAATTTTTCAAAGGTAGAAGATGGATGTTACTGGTAATTTAGAAAATATTAAAAAATGAAAACCTTCAATTTTGTAACACTGTTTAACTCCAATTACCTGTCAAGAGGGTTGGTCATGTACCAGTCATTACAAAAACATTGTCCTGATTCACATTTATATGTTGTTGCTTTCGATGACATTACTTACAATTATTTTCAAAAATTTCCGCAAAAGAATTTAACTGCAATTTCACTGTCGGAATTTGAAGATGAGAAATTACTTTCCATCAAATATAGCCGCTCGGGTGGTGAATATTGCTGGACCTGTACGGCTTCAACGATTTTGTACGCAATCACTACTTTTAAACTGGATCATTGTGTTTACATTGATGCGGATATGCGCTTTTATTCTAATCCACAAGTATTGTTTGATGAGTGGGGAACAAAATCTGTTTTAATTACCGAACATCGTTATACTCCTGAATACGATCAGAGTGCGATTAGTGGTACTTATTGTGTTCAATTTGTAGGATTTAAGAATGATGAAGATGGTATGAAAGCTTTGAATTACTGGCGAGATGCTTGTATTGACTGGTGTTATGCCAGGGTGGAAGACGGCAAGTTCGGTGATCAGAAATACCTGGATGACTGGACCACCAGGTTTGAAAACGTTCATGTATTAAAGCATTTAGGAGGGGGAATAGCTCCATGGAATATTCAGCAATATGAATTTCATCAATTGGATGACAAAATAAGAGGGAAAGAACTCGTTAGTGGTAAAGAATTCGAAGCTGTATTCTTTCATTTTCATGGCTTAAAGATCTATAACGATAATATCACTTTATTAACGGGCGATACCTACGAGATGACCTCTGATGCACTTAAGTTATTTTATAAGCCCTATGTGCAGGCATTGGCAATTGTTTCAGAAAGGGTGCATGAGCACACCGGAAATATTTTCAACTCAAATGGGGCATCAGAAAATTCGCCTGATAAACCTTTTAATTTTTTATCTTTGTTACGGTGGTATGTTTATGATATCAGGCAGGATATTAAAAATGTTGGAGGCAAGAAAACCCTTAACAGGATAAAACATCATCATTATATAAACATTAATGGCTAAATTAATTGATCTAAAGACCTTTACAGATGTACGCGGAAATTTAACAGTGGTTGAAAAGGTGTTGCCTTTTGATATCAAGAGAGTGTTTTATATTTATGGAGTTGACGATTCTAAAAGAGGAGGTCACCGTCATCACAAGACTATCCAGGCAGCGATTTGTATTCAGGGAAATTGTAAAATATACAATAACAACAATGTATCCGAAGAAGTATTTGAATTGAACAACCCCAGTAAATGTCTGATCCTTGAACCGGAAGACTGGCATACCATGTATGATTTTTCAAAAGACGCTATTTTAATGGTATTTGCATCTGAATATTTTGATTCAGCTGATTATATTTTTGAACCTTATAACAAATGATCGAATACGAAAATTTAAATAATTTAAATAAACCTTTATTCGAGGAATATAAAACAGCTTTCAGTGAAGTGCTTGAAAGCGGCTGGTATATCCTTGGAAACAAAGTAAAGGAATTTGAAAAACAGTTTGCCGCCTATTGTAAAACCAGTCATTGTGTTGGTGTTGCCAATGGCCTGGATGCTTTGAATTTATCATTACGCGCTTTTGGATTTGAGAAAGGCAGCGAGGTCCTGGTTCCATCTAATACCTATATCGCCACGATATTATCTATTGTTGACAATGACTTGCAGCCAATATTAGTAGAGCCTGATATTGAAACATATAACATTGACCCAAAATTATTAGAGCAGGCCATTACACCAAAAACAAAGGCTATTATGGTAGTTCATTTGTATGGAAAGGTGTGTGATATGGATCCGATTTTGGAGATCGCTAAAAAGCATAATCTAAAAGTAATTGAAGATTGTGCTCAATCACATGGGGCAAAATATAAAGGTAAATTATCCGGAAGTTTTGGAGATTACGCCGCCCATAGCTTTTATCCTACTAAAAATTTGGGCGCCTTGGGTGACGCAGGCGCTGTTACCACAAATAATGAGCAGTTGGCCAACAGGATCAAAGTTTTGAGAAATTATGGTTCGGAAGTGAAATATTATAACGAGATAGTTGGTGTGAATTCAAGATTGGATGAATTACAAGCAGCTTTGTTGTTAGTGAAATTAAAATATATGGAACAGATCACTTCTCATAAACGCGAGTTGGCTTCTGTCTATATGAAAAGTCTAAAATCTGATTTTATAAAACCAAAGGAGGATCCGGATTATTATGATGTTTATCATATTTTTAATATCCGTCACCCAAAACGTGATGCGTTAAAAGAATATTTGCTGAAACATGAAATAAAAACAGAAATTCATTATCCTGTTGCTCCCAATAAACAAAGGGCCATGCAGAGTATACTGAATACTCAGCATACTCCCATTGCTGAAGAAATACATCAAACAACATTAAGTTTACCGATTTCTTATTTTCATACTAAAGAAACCATTCAGAAAGTGGTAGACGTTATGAATACATTTTAATAATGCCGTTAATAACTGTCATAACAATTAATTATAATAACGCTAACGGTTTGCAAAAAACTATTGATAGCGTTGTTGATCAGTCCTTTAAAGACTTTGAATTTATTGTGATCGATGGCCAATCTTCAGATGGAAGCGTAGATATTATCAAAAAGAGTAATAAAATTAATTATTGGTGCAGTGAAAAGGACCATGGAATCTATGATGCCCAGAGTAAAGGGATCTTAAAGGCGACGGGGGATTATCTATTGTTTTTAAACAGTGGAGATGTATTATCTGATAATTCCGTTTTAGTAAAAGTTAGTTCTTATTTAAAAGGTGGTAAATCTTTTTATTACGGAAATTTAATTTTGGAAAAACAAGGGGTTTTGGAAAAACATTTGGCGCCGAAGATCATTGATATTGATTTTATGCTGAACAGCACCTTCTGGCATCCCTGTGTATTTATTAAGTCAACCTTATTTAGAAATTATGGTTTGTATGATACTTCATTTAAAATTGCAGGGGACTATGAATTCTTTATCCGTTGTCTATTGAAGCCTGCAGTGACCACTGAACATATGGAAGAGTTTATCACAGTGTTTGATGGCAATGGGATCAGCAACGATTCTTCACAGGATGGGCTGCAATTGGAGGAAAGGGAGAAAGCCTGGAAATTAAACATTTCAGAAATAGTTTATGAGAGTTTAAAAAAACAAAATTCTTTTTCAAGAAGCAAGTATGCTTTCGTTATTAATTCACTGCAGAAGTTACGGGGGAAGCAAAAATTTTAATGGCTAAGGATCATGCTATAAAAGAATTTTTATTTGTTTTTAAGAAACGATTTACTCGTTCCCTTTCAAAATCAGTTCGTTCTCTTAAACGCCAGTTATTTCATCAACAGGAAATTACTTCTGAAAACTGTTTTGAAGTGCCTGTTATCATTAATAACAGAAACCGCTTTACGTTTTTAAAATTGATGGTGGATCAACTACAGTCTTTTGGATACAAAAATATTTACATCCTTGATAATGATAGTTCGTATCCTCCATTATTAGAATATTATAAATCGGTCAATGCAAAAGTCATTTTTCTAAAGCAGAACGTAGGTTACAAAGCCTTATGGGAAACAAATATATTTGAACAATTTAAGGATAAATATTATGTTTATTCTGATCCTGACATTTTATTACAGCAAGATTGTCCGAAAGACTTTGTTTATCAATTATATCTTCATTTAAAAAAGTATTCTGGAAAAGAAAAAGCCGGTATGGCTCTTAAAATTGATGATCTGCCAGATACCTATGCCAATAAACAGGAAGCCATTAAAAATGAATCGATCTACTGGACCAGAGAACTCGAGAAAGATGTTTATGATGCAGAAGTAGATACAACTCTGGCACTATATAAACCATTGGCTTTTGGAAATGCAGAGGAGTGTGATGCCATCAGGGTAGGAGGGAAGCTTGCCGCACAACATTTAACTTGGTACCTGGATTCAGCAAATTTGCCGGAAGAAGAATTATATTATAAAAGTTCAATCAAACAAAATACATCCGTTTATAGCGTTAAATGAAAAAAGCAGTTTCGATATGTGTTCCTACCTATAAACAAACAGAATATCTCAAAAGGTGTATTGATTCTATTCTACAGCAGGATTATAAGGATTTTGAATTGATCATCTCAGATGATACGCCTGATGATTCAATTGAAGTGTTTTTAAAATCAATATTAAAGGATCAGCCTTATTCATATTTCAGGAATAATCCTTCTCTGGGGACACCGGAAAACTGGAATGCTGCCGTTGGAAACGCAGAAGGTAAGTATATCAAGATCATGCACCATGATGATTTTTTTACCCGCCCGGACAGTTTGAAATTAATGGTTGAGGAAATCGAGAAAAAACAGGCTTCATTTTTATTCTGCCAGACAGATGTGTGGCATGTGAAAACGCAAATTCACCATATTCATAAGATTTCAGCAAAACAACTAGAGCTTTTGAAAAGAAAACCCCAGTTTTTGTTTTTCAAGAACATGATCGGGGCTCCATCGGCAACGTTGTATATTAATAACAAGGCGTTTAGTTATGATAAACGATTTAAGTGGCTTGTAGATATTGACTTGTATATGAAATATCTTTTTCATTCTCAAAAGCTGGCGTATCTTGAACTCCCTTTGGTATGCACGGCGCATGATACAGAAGGACAAGTGACAGGAAGCGTGATCAGCGATAAAGAAATTCAAATCAGGGAGCATGTGTTATTATTTAATAAAGTCAATCAACACAAGATCAATGAGAGCGGTTTTGCTTCCTTCTTTGATTATTTGTTTTTCAAATACGATATCCGATCATATGCTGTTCTGGAAGCGATTGTTCCTGAAGCAAATGAAAACAAACTCTTTTTTAAAAAAGTAATTGGATCTGTTGGTTTAAATCGTTCCTGGAAATGGCTGAAAAAGCGTTTTTTTGAAAGCCGCTACAATAATTATATATTTAAATTCGAGCAATTTATATGATCATTGTAAAGCTAATAGGTGGTTTGGGAAATCAAATGTTCCAGTATGCAGCAGGCAGACAGTTGGCCAATTTGCATAAAACTGATCTATTAGTGGACGCTTCTTTTTTAGAAAAGGATCCGAATGGTGCTTATACCAAAAGGAAGTTGGAACTATCTGTTTTTAACCTGGATTTAAAAATTGCTTCCCAGGAAGCGATCAAACGATTTAATATTGAACATTCAGGCAAATATTCCAGGGCTCTGCAACGTCATTTGCCTATTTTATTTACGAATTTATATGCTGCAGAAAGCGGAGTTTTATATCAAAAGGAATTTTTAAATTACCCTAAAAATACATATCTGGACGGGTTCTGGCAAAGCGAACAGTATTTTAAGCCCATTGAATCTATCTTATTAAATGAATTTACACCTAAAGATAAATTGAACCTGGAGAATGAAGATTGGCTGCGTAAAATAAATTCCGGTGAGTCTGTATCCATGCACATTCGTCGTGGAGATTATGTTTCCAGCAAAAGCTCAATGGAACACCATGGTAATTTAGGACTTGACTATTACATGAATGCTTTAAAATTGATCAAAGAAAAGCATTCTGGGATCGAAGTTTTTGTGTTCTCTGATGACCTGGAATGGTGCAGAAACAATTTGAAATTAAATGACACCATTCATTTTGTTGATGCTAATCAAAAACATAGCTTTCATTTAGATATGTATTTGATGAGCTATTGTAAACATAATATAATTGCTAACAGTAGTTTTAGCTGGTGGGGTGCCTGGCTCAATCAGAATAAATCAAAAACTGTTATTGCTCCTGCAAATTGGTTTGCAGATAAAACACTCAATACAAAAGACCTAATACCGCCTTCATGGATCAGAATATAAATCTACTATCACCTTTGGTTTCCGTTGTCATGTCGGTTTACAACGGGGAAAACTATTTGCGTGAAGCCATTGAAAGCGTGTTGAATCAATCCTATTCAAATTTTGAGTTTATCATTATCAATGATGGTTCTTCTGACAAAAGTCTTTCTATTATCCAATCTTATAATGATGCACGTATTATTCTGATCAATAATGATGGAAACAAAGGACTTATTTATTCTTTGAATAAAGGACTGGAAATAGCGAATGGTGAATATATCGCTCGAATGGATGCTGATGATATCTGTTTGGAGAAGAGATTAGAACTGCAGGTAGATGCATTTTTTAAAAATCGGGATACCGTTGTGGTTGGCAGCGATTATTATTTACTGGATGGGGATAAAAGTACTTATATCAGTAATATTAATGACAGCGATTATCAAAAGGCTGTGTTACTTTTTTCTCCTTGCTTTTGTCATCCAACAGTAATGATAAAGAATGTGTTTAAAGAGAAAAACATATTCTATGACAAAGACTACATTCATGCAGAGGATTACAAACTCTGGACGGATCTGTATTCACTGGGCATTTTTTTAAACGTGAATAAGCCTTTGTTGAAGTATCGTCATCATACTTTGCAGATCAGTAATCAGAAGAATGAAGCCCAATTGTCTATTAGTAAAGAAATTCGACGTCAGTATCTCCAACGATTGGGTTTTAAATTATCAGAAAGGGAATTTGAAGTGCTAAATGTAATTGGCAACAATACGTTTATCAGATCTTTCGTTCTGTTGAAAGAGATTGAGAATTTCCTGTTGCATTTAAATGAGGAGAATACAAGGAAAAAAGTATTTAATGAGGTGTCATTTCATAAATTCCTTTATAAATTTTGGCTGGATTCCTGTGGTAATAGTAATTTAGGAATGAAAGCTTATCGTTTCTTCTTTTCATCAGTGATGGCCGCTTATGATCATTTGTCATTTACTGACAAAAACATTTTTTTATTAAAATGTTTGATCAGGAAATTTAAGAGATGATTTTTTTAAATTCAGCTGCCCAGTGCTGCCAGTTCAATTGGTCTTCATATAATTGTCGGGTTTGTTTTCTCAATTTAATATATGATACGGGATCATTGATCAACGTTTCCAGTTTTTTGGCATAGGCATCGCCCTGGTCTTCATAAGGAATAAGAAATCCGTTCTCATTGTTTTTTAAATGACCGGCTACGCCGCCACTGTCGGCTATCAAACCCGGAATCCCAAAAGCACTTGCTTCATTGATAACAATCGGCGTGCAGTCAAAACGCGTGGGTAAAATAAGAAAATGCTGGTCTTTATAAATGGCTTTCATTTGTTCCTGGCCATCTTTGCTATTTTTATCAATGAACGGGATGACTTTCATTTTGTCATGTTTAATTCCAGCCGGAGGAATACAGCCGAGAATGGTTAATTCTACCGGATAACCTTTATCAATAAGTATTTTAAATGCATTAAATGCAATATCTCCGCCTTTTGTTTCCCAGTATACTCCAACAAAAAATAATTTCCAGATTTTCGGTACGTCGAAATTTATTTCTCTGGCAGCAGGAATACTCTCGAAGTTGGCGCCATATGGAATTACTCTTATGCTACGTGAATCTTTGTGATAGTCATTGATGACAGACTTTTTTGCCCATTCAGAAGACACGATAACTGTTTTACTGTTGGTAATTGCTCGTTGCTCAATTTCATTCCCCTCTTCAATCGATTTTTTTGTCAAATTGGAGAGGCTTTTATGATAGCCGAGGCAACCTGCAAAAGTTCCATCAGTGATATAAATAATGGGAACGTTGGTTTCCAGGAAAGCTATTTCACAGGAAGCGGCCGGGGCTATGATGAAATCATATTTCTTATCTTTTAGCTTATTATTAAAATAATGAGCATACCCTTTACTGACCAGTTTACTGTGCCGGTAACTGATGCGTTTATTAAAAAGTTTTAAGTAAATCTGGTTTAATATTCTGGAAACGAACACTCTTATCCCAGGTTCATAAGGGCCTAACACATCCACTGAACCCATGTTTTTTAGCGCTTTAAATATGCTGTAATGCGTGCCGCTCCATACTTTTTTATTGTTTGGATCCTCGGCCGATACGTATGCAAATTTTAATTTTTCCAACTTATCGAATTGTTCAGTTTATTAATTTCCTCTTTAAGATTCTTAACCTAAGCATTAAACTTAATTTAGAAAAAGAATTTCCTCCGTATAATTTTGCTATTTCCAGTTGTTCCATTAAAAAACGAGCATCCTGGCTGCCTGATTTTGATTCCTGGTAATACCTGAATTGAGCCACGATGGAATCAATTTTCACAACAATTCCATTATTCTTTAAGATTCTCAGGATGTATTCATAGTCAAAAGCAAACCTATATGCACTCAAGCGGCCGATTTGCTTTGTGAACTCTGTCCTGAAAAACGAACCGGGTTGTGAAATAGACGCATCCTGGGTAGTTAGCGAAGTCAGACTTATTTGGCCACTTGATCCCTTAGTGATGGATTTTCCGTTTTCATCAATTGTTTCAATATCTCCGTATATATAATCCGGCTGATGTGATTTCAGATAATTCAGGATTTCTGAAAAGCCATTTAAATCAATAAGGTCATCAGTATTTAACCAGGTCCAGTATTCACCGGTTACATAGTTTAGTCCTTTATTAATGGCATCATATTGACCCTTGTCGAGTTCAATTTTCAAAATGTCAATCGAGTGTTTGTATTTTTCGAAAATTGCCTGCACTTCCGGTATGGAGCAGTTATCGAAAACAATCACCTCCAACTCGGTTTCCTTTTCAACGCACAGCTTTTTTAACGAAACAATATTCTGCATTGTCGCTTCAATAAATTTAATTTGATTGTAAGAAGGAATGATGACTGAAACCCGCATATTAACGACAAATATACATTTTTTAAGCCTTTTTGTTATTAAAAACCAGCTGTTTATAAAGGTGTATTTATTTTTAAAAGTTCTTGTTATGTTTAGTAATTTTACCTTTATGCGCATTTTATTGCTATCTAATACGAATTCAGAACATACAGAAAAGTGGGCTTTAGGCTTAGCAGCAAAAGGGGTTGAAGTTGGACTGTTCAGTTTTAATAAAGCGTCGTACCCCTGGCATCAGGGTAAAAAAAATATCTCTCTTTTATTTGAGCCCGCTGAAAAGATGAATGCAGAAAGTATTTCCGGAAAATTGGGTTACTTAAAGTTTGTCGATGCTTTAAAAAAAACGATCTCTGAATTTAAACCTGATGTCGTTCATGCTCATTACGCGACGAGTTATGGTTTAATTGGTGCGCTTACAGGATTTCATCCATATGTTGTTTCTGCCTGGGGCACAGACGTGATGAAGTTCCCGCAGAAAAATTTTATTAATAAAGCCGTTTTAAAATATAATTTACGGAAGGCAGATGTCATATGCGCTACCTCGCATACTATTAGCGAATTTTTAAAACCAGTTACGAATAAATTGGTCGAGATAATTCCTTTTGGGGTAGATGTCAATGAATTCAGGAAAAAAGAAGTTAAGAACTTGTTTGATAAAGATGTGTTTGTCATTGGAAGCATTAAGCCGTTAGAAGCTCTTTATAATACCGATGTGCTGATTATGGCTTTTGGCAAATTAAAATTAAAATATCCGGAGAGAAAAATAAAATTGGTCATTATTGGTGAGGGAACACAGACGGAAGCTTTAAAAGCTTTGACCCGTAAACTGAAAATTGAGTCGGATGTAACGTTCACTGGAAGAATACCTTATTCTGAAGTATCCAATTATTTCAATATGTTGGATGTTTTAGTGAACATAAGTGTTTACGAGAGTTTTGGCGTTTCCGTTATTGAAGCAATGGCCTGTGAGAAGTCTGTTGTGGCAACGAATACCGGTGGCTTAAAAGAAATTATCGAGAACAGTACCTTTGGAAGTTTGGTAGAAGTTGGTAATGTTGAACAAACGGCTTCTGAAATTGAAAGATACCTGTTAGACGAAACATTAAAACAAAAAATCGGGAAAGCAGCGCGGGAGAAAGTGGTTCAAAAATATAACTGGGAAGATAATATAAAGCAGATGATTGACGTTTATCAAAAGTTACTTAATTAGAAATGATCCTAAAGACAATAGACAACCTCGAAACATTTTGCGGAAAAGCTGAGCCTATCCTTGGTGTGTTTGCCAGCGAAAAATGGTTGTCCGTATATGGAAAGGAATTGACTATTATAGGGATTTATAAAGATGAGCTGCAATTGATTGGTGGTTTTTATTTTTTAAAAACCAGGAAATATGGTTTTACGTTTCTAAAACTGCCTCCTTACACTCCGCATTGTGGTTTGTTTTTTGTATCTGATAGCAAAAACGTTTCCTCTATCAATAATTTTTCCAAAGAAATTATGAGCGAGGTGTGTAATTTTTTTATCAGTCAAAAGAGTGCTTTAACAGTGTTGGCTTTTCCTTCTGCCATCATTGATTTTCAGCCTTTTATCTGGAGTAAGTTTAAGGTAATTCCAAACTACACCTATCGTGTCAATCTGGAACAACCGATAGAAGTTATCCGGGCAAATTTCGATCCCAAGAATCGGAATGTAATCAATAAAGCGATTAAGGAAGAAGTGCTTGTGACAGAAAATAGCCTGGGAAAGGAAGAGCTGTTTAATTTCTTTATGAACTCTTTAAACTCTACAAACGCTAACATTTATGAAGCAGAACTGAATGGTATATTCATGAAGTTCTCCGATTATAATAATTCTTTCAGTGTTGTGGCAAGAAAAGATTCCCAAATTCTCGGGGTCGTATTTTGTGTATTCGATAAAAATACCTGTTATTATTTACTGGGTGGAGTTGACAAAAAATCCGGTGTTCAGGGAGTTAACAATTTACTGGTCCAAAAAAGCATCGAAAAAGCTAAGGATTTAGGATGTAAAACTTTTGATTTTGAAGGTTCCATGCTGAAAGGAGTTGAGAAATTTTTCAGAAGTTTTGGTCCCGAGTTAGTTCCATATTTTACTGTCAATAAAGCTTCATTGCCATTAGAGATCCTGTTGAAATTTAAAAAGAGGGAACTTTTTTAAATGAGCCAGTTGCAATACGTTAAACATCAGGATATTGATTTTAATAAATGGGACAATACTATTTTGTCCTCTCAGTTTCCTTTCGTATTTGCGCAATCTTTTTATTTGAGTGCTACGTGTCCTCAGTGGGATGCATTAGTAATAGGCGATTATGAGAGTGTATTTCCTGTTACTTATAAAACGAAATTTGGTTACCGTTACCTGCCTCAACCACCATTTACCTCGCAGTTAGGAGCTTATGGAAAGGTTAATCCTGAATCGGAACAGTTGTTCTATAACTACATACTTGGCAATTTCAGGTTAATTGACCTTGAGTTAAACACGGGTAACCAATTGAAATCCGAATTCATTGTCCCAAAAAATACCTTTTATATAGATTACGGAAAAGAATATAAATTCAATCAGAATACTAAACGCAATATTACCAAAGCATTGGAGAATGATTTTATTGTGGAACAGGTGAGCGATGACAATATTGTTGCTTTGTCCAAAAAATATTTGAGCCCTTTTTTAGAAAAGGAAGTTCATTTGGCTAAAACGACAGTCTTGTTGCTAGATGATTTGCTCAGAAATGCCATGGCTTACAAAGCATTATATACGTTTAGAGTTGTGAATAAGGACAATTCTATAAAAGCTTTAGCTCATTTTATTTGTAATGGAAAACACGCCTTATATTTGAAAGGAACGAACTTTGACAAAGCAGACAATTCCGGGAGTATGCATTTAGTTATAGCTCATGCCATTGATTTTTTTAAAGATAAAGCACTGTTATTTGATTTTGGCGGCGGCTCCAATTCTGAAGGATTAGCTAATTTTTATAGAGGATTTGGAGGAGAAACTATGGAATATGGCTTTTTACGAGTTAATAGACTTCCATGGTTAATTAAATTTTTAAAAAACAAAAAGTAAAGACCTCTTTTTTGGTATTTTTAATTTGAAAATGAAGGCTATTGTTTCCCATGATATCGACCATCTTACTCTCTCAGAACATTATCTGAAAGATTTGATTGTTCCAAAATATTTTGTGAGAAGCTATATCGAATTGTTCTCTGGGAAAATTTCCGTGACGGAACTATTTCATAGATATGCCGATGTCTTCAGGAATCAATGGCAACATATTGAATCGTTGCACGATTTCAATACAACACACGGGGTACAGGCAACTTTTTTTATTGGCGTCAATAATGGGGTAGGATTAAATTATTCACAATCCCAATCGGCCTTTTGGATTCAGAAAATGCTTGAAATGGGGTGCGAAGTGGGTGTTCACGGCATTGAGTTTGAGAATTTCGATAAAATTAAAACAGAATATTCTCGATTTAAGGAACTTTCCAACCAGCAAAGTTTCGGTACAAGAATGCATTATATCCGTACCAACGAACATACCTTCGAGAACATGGCCAAAGCAGGCTATATATTTGATAGCAGTGAAATGGGATTTAAATCGCCTTATAAAATTGGTGACATGTGGGAATTTCCTTTTCAAATTATGGACGGTTACATTATTGAAAAACCGAAACAATGGCAAAGTAAAAATTTTCAGCAAAGCTGCGATGAAACTAAGGAGATCATTGATAACGCAGCTGACTTAAATTTACCGTATTTGGGTATTGATTTTCACGACCGGTATTTTTCAGATGCGCATAAAACATGGAAAGACTGGTACATATGGCTGATTGATTATTTGTTGAACCAGGGAATTGAATTCGTTAGTTTCAAAAAGGCTATTAAAGAATTAGAATCATAACGTGAAGCTCTTAATACTGACCCAATATTTTCCTCCCGAAGTGGGAGCCCCTCAAAACAGGTTATTTGAGCTTGCTGTTCGATTGAAAAAATCCGGCGTTGATGTTTCAGTGTTAACGGCCATGCCTAATTATCCTCAAATGAAAATTTATGATGGATATCAGGACAAGGATTATTTATACGAAGAAATAGAAGGGATTCCTGTTCACAGGGCCTCTATTTATTTACCTAAAAGTAAATCCATTGTTGAGCGATTAAAGAATTATTTTTCCTTTGTTTATTCTTCAGCGCGTGTTGGTAACAGCAAGGTTGGTGAGGTTGATGCTATTCTTTGTGAATCACCTCCCTTATTTTTAGGTTATTCTGCCTTATATTTAAAACGGAAGAAGAAAGCTAAATTAATTTTTAATGTTTCTGACCTTTGGCCGGAGAGCGCAGAAAAATTAGGTGTTGTTACTAATAGATGGATGTTAAAGCTGGCTTATAACCTCGAAGCTAAACTCTACAGAAAATCCGTTTTAGTGACGGGACAAACACAAGGCATCTGTAAGAATATCAATCAACGGTTCCCTGACATAAAAACTTACTGGCTGCCTAATGGAGTGGATGTTTCTTATTACGATCCATCAATGGTAACCGGTGATTGGAGAAAGGAAAATGGCTTCAACGAAGGCGATGTTTTATTTTTATATGCGGGCATCATTGGCTTGGCGCAAGGCTTGGAAATTATCCTGTCTGCTGCCGGAAAATTAAAAGACCACTCTTCCATTAAATTTATATTACTTGGGAGCGGGCCCGAAAAAGAAAAATTGCAGTCTATTAAACAGGAAAAACAATTAACAAACGTTTATTTTTTTGATGCAGTTTCAAAAACAGAAATGCCGTCCATTGTTCAGGCAAGTGATGTTTCTATAATTCCTTTGAGAAAACTGGAATTATTTTTAGGAGCCATTCCTTCAAAAATATTTGAAAACCTGTCCATGGAGAAGCCTGTTATACTGGCTGTTGATGGTGAGGCAAGGGAATTGTTTGTGAATCAGGGCAAATGCGCCTTGTATTCCGAACCCGAAAACGTAGAGGAATTGGTGAAACATGTGCTTTTACTGGCAAATGACCCGGCATTAAGGAAACAATTAGGAGAACGAGGCAGGGAGTATGTGGAACAAAGCTTCAACAGAAATACAATTGCACAGAATTTTTATAAAGAATTGATAAAGCATGTCGGCAAAAATTAAGAGCATCTATAATCAAATGGGGTATAACCTGCCTTTACTGATTGCATTCTTTTTGCCTTTCGGAATAAACTACAGCATTTTCATACTATTGTGGTCCTTTTGTTTCTTCGCCTTTGATAATGTGAAATTGGGAATGCGAAAAGTTTTTCAAAATAAGTGGAGCTATGTATTGTTGGGTTTCTTTTTGCTGCATGCCGTGGGTTATTTTTTTTCTACGGATAAAACCGGCGCATTGAATGCTATTGAAATCAAATTGAGTTTCCTGGCGTTCCCTATATTAATTTTCGCTTCTGATTATAATGAAATCCAGGTGAAAAAGATCGTTATTTCTTTTGTGTCGGGCTGTGTATTGGCTTGCCTTATTTATTTGTTCAGGGCTTTTTATTTGTACTTCTTTGAGGATTTTAATGCATTTTTTTATACAGAGTTCAGTTACTTCCTGCATCCAAGTTATTTTGCCATGTACCTGGTTTTCTCTTTACTGATGATCATGCTTTTTTATCCAAAGTGGTTATCCCATCTGGCGTATCTGAATGTGAAAATTGGATTTATGTCCATTGTTTTTTTAACTTCTATTTTTCTATGTTCTTCAAAAATGGGCCTCATCACCGCTGTCTTGTTGCTTCCTCTTACGTTTGGAATCATTTTGTATCGTCAGGGATATAAGAAATTAATCGTTGGCTTAGCTATTGCACTTATTGCTTCAATCCTAATCTCCTACAAATTGTTCCCAACCCCTTTTGAAAGAATAAAAATGGCGGTTAAAGTGACTTCTTCTTCTGAAGAGATCGATAAGACAGATGCGGAAAGTACAGCAGTCAGAATTTTGATATGGAAGGAATCTATGAAGCTCATTGAAGAACATGTTATTTTTGGAACAACGCCCGGTGATGCGAACAATCAACTGGTAGAATCATACGAAAGAGAAGGATTGGCAGGAGCCCTGAGGAAGCGATTAAATGCTCATAACCAGTTTCTTCAAACCTTTATCGGTACGGGAGTTTCAGGCTTTATCCTGTTGCTTTTAATGACGATTGGTTCATTGATTTACGGGGTTCTAAAAAAGAATTACATTTTATCGTTATTTAGTTTATTGATGATTTTCAATTTTTTAGTGGAATCCATGCTACAGGCGCAGGCAGGATTTATTTTCTTTGTATTTTTCTTTTGTTTCTTAACACATTACAATTTTCATAAATTAGATAAGACATCATGATTCCTTTCTCCCCACCACGAATAGATGATAAAATCATAAACGAAGTGACAGCTGCGTTGAAATCAGGATGGATTACCACCGGCCCGCGCACAAAAGATTTCGAAAAAAAACTGACAGCCTATTGCGGTAACAAATCAACTTTGTGTTTAAATTCAGCAACGGCAGGCCTTGAGATAATGCTTCGATGGTTCGGAGTAGGAGAGGGTGATGAAGTAATTTTGCCGGCCTATACGTATTCTGCAACTGCCAATGTGGTTATCCATTGTGGAGCAAAACCTGTTTTTGTGGATGTAAATGCGGATGATTTTAATATTAATGTTTCCAATATCGAAAAAGCAATTACAGAGCGCACAAAAGTAATTATGCCGGTGGATTTTGCAGGGTTTCCTTGCGATTATGATGAAATTAATGCATTAGTTGTTAAACACAAATCACAATTCAAAGCTAATTCTAAAAACCAGGAATTGCTGGGACGCATTATGGTACTATCCGATTCTGCCCATTCTTTTGGGGCAGACTATAAAGAAAAAAAATGTGGCTCTTTGACAGATGTCTCTGTTTTTTCTTTTCATGCTGTGAAAAATTTAACTACGGCTGAAGGTGGTGCGGTTGCACTTAATTTTCCAGAGCCATTTGATAATACAGAGCTGTATAATTATTTGTGTATGTATACCCTTCACGGACAGAACAAAGATGCTTTGGCTAAAACTCAAAAAGGGAATTGGAAGTACGATATTGTGGAGGCCGGTTACAAATGTAATATGACTGATATTTCTGCAGCGATTGGACTTATTGAGCTGGAACGTTATGATAACGATACGCAGTTAAAGCGTAAAAAAATCTTTGACACCTACCAGGAGGCTTTTTTAAAAGATTCACGCTTTCAGTTGCCTGTTTATAAAACCGATTCAAAAACGGGATGTTATCATTTATACCCTTTAAGAATCAATAGTATTACAGAACAACAACGTGATGCTATTATGAAAGAAATTTTTGATTGTGACGTGTCGGTTAATGTGCATTTTATTCCGGTACCCGCCATGTCTTATTATAAAAACCTGGGTTATGATATGAAAAATTATCCGGTGACCTATGATAACTTCAGTAGGGAAATTTCTCTACCAGTATTTTATAATTTAACGGACGAGCAAACTCAAACCGTCATTAACGCGGTCATAAAATCAGTCAATAAAATCTTGTGTTAAAACGATTGTTCGACATAGTGGCTTCACTGGCAGGAATTATAATTCTGTTTCCCTTCCTGTTAATCATTTGCCTGTTAATGATTTTTACCTGTGGATTTCCGATCTTCTATTTCCAAACCAGGGTTGGAAAAAACAATAGAGATTTCAAGCTCTTTAAGTTCAGAACTATGCATACAGATGCGGATAAAAAGGGGTTACTAACTGTAGGAGGCCGGGATCCACGGGTCACAACGATTGGCTATTATCTAAGGAAATACAAACTTGATGAGTTGCCTCAATTGTTTAATGTCCTGTTTGGAACTATGAGTTTAGTAGGTCCTCGCCCTGAAGTGCGCAAATATGTTGATCTGTATTCTAAAGAGCAGCAATTGGTTTTATCAGTAAAGCCTGGCATTACGGATTATGCTTCCCTGGAATATATCAATGAAAATGAGTTGCTTTCCAAATCGACCAACCCGGAAGACACTTACATTCGGGAAATTATGCCTGCAAAACTGGCCCTAAATCAGCGATACATTAAGGAACAGGGACTTTTAACAGACCTAAAGATTATTTTTCAGACGATCCTGAAAATCCTGAAATAATAGCCAGTTTCTTTAATAAAATTTAATAAGTCATGCAGGTTGTTCAGTATAATCTTGGCTATATTTGCCCAATTAATCTCAAAAACATATGAAAAACCTTTCTCTTATCCTTATTGCTGTATTGACTATTGCAGTTGGTATTTTGTTTTATCAAGTTCATTCATTAAAGAGTTCAGGAGTGTCTTCTGATTCTTCAGTTGAAGTATCATCAAAAGATTCGGTAAAAGTTAAGCCCCTTATTAATGAAGTAGGTCCCACTAATTTAGCCGAGGCAAAAATCGCCTTTTTAAATATCGACTCCATTAATTCTCAGTATTTATACATCGCTGATGAATCCAAAAAGATGAAATCAAAAGTTCAGCATATTGAAGGCCAGATTGAAAGCTTAACGGCCAGCTTACAAACAGAATACGAGTCTTACCAGCAGTCTGCTCAGACAGGTATCGCTCCTCAAAGTGAGATGCAAAAAATGGAAGAAAGCCTTAAAAGAAAGGATCAGGAAATAAAAAATAAACAATTGCAGTTGCAGAATTTTCAATATGATCAGCAGGAGATGATTTTGGCGCTTAATGAAAAATTGCAACAGGTGGTAGATAAGTACAACAACGGTAGATTCGATTATGTGATTTCCTATTCTGAAACGCTGCCGATTTTGGTATTTAAAAATAAAAAACTGGATATCAGTAGTGATATTATCCGGATTTTAAATGACGAATATAAAAGCACTAAAAACAAAAAATAGTCATGGAAGACAGAAAAGCTTTATTAAACAAGATCATGCACGTTCATCATTTTCATGAAACTTTTCAGATTGGAAATGCGACTGAACCGACTTTAATTGAAGAACGGGATTATACATTACGTTATAACCTGATCAAAGAAGAAAATGATGAATACCTGGATGCCTGTAAAAACGGTGATATTGTTGAGATTGCAGATGCTTTGGGCGATCAGTTATATATTTTATTCGGAACCATTTTAAAACATGGTTTACAACATAAAATTGAGGAAGTATTTGATGAAATACAACGCAGTAATATGAGTAAACTGGATGAAAAAGGACAACCGATTTTCAGAGAAGACGGAAAGATTTTAAAAAGTAACTTATACTTTCGCCCGGATATCAAAGCAATTTTAGAAAAGTAAAGTATTAGAAGGTGTAAATTATTCCTTCCAGGTACCTGTTATTTTTTTCAATATGATACACCTTAAAGCCGTTTTGATCAAAAACGGCTTTATATTTTGGGTTCAGGTAAATGCAATATATTTCTCTTGGATGTTGTTTTACACTTTCTTTAATATTCTGTATGACTTGTCGTAATATGTTCTCGCCAAAAGGATTAAAAAAATAGAAGACACAAGCATTACCTGGAATTTTATACTTAGTGGCATCTTCAAATAGAAAAGAGAGCTTACTATTGGCGTTCTTTGGCCGATAAATCGCTTTGTTCTCATTAGCATGGTCTATTAGTTCTTTTGCGATATCTACTCCCACCAAATCGGTAAAACCGCACTGTTCTGCAACAAACAAGGCGCGACCCTTACCGCACCCATAATCGATCAAAGGAAAAGCTTTTGTTTCGGTAGGTAATTTCTGAAAAACAGAAAATAAGACAAAGTAACTTGCTCCCTGATAATGATGGTTCTGGTCCGATTCATCACCAGCAAGGGTTAGTTCTTCCAGGTTTACAATACTGTGTGTGTTGATTCCCAGTTGCTTTTCGTATTTTTTTTCGTAGGTCAGAAGTTTGAATGTGTTTACAATTCCCCGATAATACAGGGATCTGAAAAAATAATAGGTATATTGAAAAACCTTCACCTTCCAAAAGTAAGGTTTTGAAATCAGATTTAAGAATTCTACAAGTGCATTGTAAAAAAATGGCCTGTCTTTGAGGTTAAAATTAAAAATATTACCTTCATACACATAAACCGTACTTATGCAAATTGATATAGAAGCAGAAAAGAAGGAGATATTAAATCGCTATAAAAATTTAATAAAAGCCTCTAAACGCCGCTTGGAAAAAGGAGATAAAGAAATTATTCGCAAAGCTTTTGAAGTTTCGGTGGAAGCTCATAAAGAGATGCGTCGTAAATCAGGAGAACCTTACATTTATCATCCAATTGCAGTAGCCCAGATTTGTGCGGAAGAAATCGGATTAGGAACCACTTCTATTGTTTGTGCATTATTGCATGATACCGTTGAAGATACCGACATGACCATTGAAGATATCAAAGGTATGTTTGGTGAAAAAGTGGCTCAGATCATTGACGGTTTAACCAAAATCTCCGGTGTATTTGATCATACTTCTTCCATACAGGCTGAGAACTTCAGAAAAATGCTATTGACCCTTTCAGAAGATGTAAGGGTGATTTTAATTAAGCTCGCCGACCGTTTGCATAACATGCGCACACTTGATCACATGAAGCGTGACAAGCAAATGAAGATTGCCGGTGAAACATTATACCTGTATGCTCCATTGGCCCACCGTTTGGGATTAAATGCCATTAAATCGGAATTAGAGGATCTTGGATTGAAGTATACCAATGAAGACTGGTATAGGGATATTGTGCAAAAGCTCGAAGAAACTGAGCCAATGCGTAAAAAGTTCATTAAAAATTTCATTGATCCTTTAAATGATATTTTAAAAGAGCAGGGCTTTAAATTCAAAATTTTTGGGCGGCCAAAATCCATTTACTCGATTTACAATAAGATTAAACATAAAGGCGTTCCTTTTGAAGAAATCTATGACCTCTTCGCTATCCGTATCGTGATTGATACACCTGCGGATAAGGAAAAAGCAGATTGCTGGAAGATCTATTCCATTATCACCGATTTCTATCATCCAAACCCCGACCGTTTAAGGGACTGGATCTCTACGCCGAAAAGTAACGGCTATGAAAGTCTGCATACTACAGTGATGGGACCTGAAGGCAAATGGGTGGAAGTTCAGATTCGGACCGTTCGAATGGATGAGTTAGCAGAAATGGGTTATGCCGCTCATTGGAAGTATAAAGATGCGGCAGCAGAAAAAGAAAGTAACCTGGAAAACTGGTTGCGCCGTATCCGCGAAATGCTGGATAACCCCGATCCGAATGCTTTAGAGTTTATTGATGATTTTAAACTGAATTTATTTGCGGACGAAATTTTTGTATTTACCCCAAAGGGTGATATGAAAAATTTGCCATTAACAGCTACCGCGCTGGACTTCGCGTTTGAGATTCACACGAAGGTGGGAGAACAATGTATTGGTGCGAAGGTGAATCATAAATTAGTGCCGCTGAGTTACCAATTAAAAAGTGGCGACCAGGTTGAAATTTTAACTTCCGGTAAGCAACATCCAAAAGAAGACTGGATTTCTTATGTAGTAACGGCTCGTGCAAAATCGAAAATAAAGAGTGCTCTGAAAGAGACCAGGCGTAAAGTTGCAGAAAGTGGTAAAGAAATTCTGGAAAAGAAATTTTACAAATGTAAACTGGATTACACCATTCAGAACGTGAATGATTTTGTTCTGTTTTTAAAGTTGCCTTCTTCCGGCGAGTTATTTTACAGGGCAGCATTGGGCAATGTTGATGTAAAAGAAATTAAGGAGTTTGTTGAGTTTAGAGCGCACCCAGAACGTTTTAAGCATAAGAAGAAAGAAAATAAAATTGAAGAGTTGGTTACCAACGTCAGAGGCAGCTCTGATATGCTGGTAATTGGTGATGATATGCAAAAACTGGATTATGGATTATCTCCATGTTGCAGTCCTATCCCCGGAGATGATGTATTTGGATTTGTGACGGTGAATGAAGGGATTAAAATTCATCGTGTAAATTGTCCCAATGCTGTAAAATTGCTCTCTAATTACGCTTACAGAGTAGTAAAAGCGAAATGGAATAATGATCATTTAATTTCTTTCCTGGCAGGTATTAAAATTAAAGGAACGGATGAAATGGGATTGGTAAATAATATAACGAAAGTTATTTCCAGCCAGTTAAATATAAATATGCGTTCGATCAGTTTTGATACGGAAGATGGTATATTTGACGGGACCATTATGGTATTTGTCCACGATGCGAAACATTTAAATCATTTGATTGATAATTTGATGAAAGTAAAAGGTGTTACCAGTGTTACACGTATTGATAATAACTAATGGGCGATAAAATGACACAAGAAACCAAGGAAGCTGTTGAAAAGATCCTGACTGATTACCTTGAGAGAAACAAACACCGCAAAACCTCAGAGCGTTTTGCTATTTTAAATGAAATCTATTCGCATGACGGTCACTTTGACATTGAAGGGCTATATGTGATGATGAAGAATAAAAAGTACCGTGTCAGCAGGGCCACACTTTATAATAATATTGAATTGTTATTGGAAGCGGGCCTGGTGATTAAGCATCAGTTTGGGAAAAATCTGGCCCAGTTTGAAAAAGCCTATAAATTTAAACAGCACGATCACCTGATCTGTAGCGATTGTGAAAAAGTATTCGAATTTTGCGATCCACGGATCATGCAGATTCAAAAAATGGCAGAAGACATGTTGAATTTTGATGTATTTCATCATTCTTTGAATTTCTTTGCGAAATGCCGTGTATTAAAGGAAAAAGGGGTTTGTGAGCATAAAAAACTGCCTGTTACCAAATAATTGCTTTAAATTCAATTAGATGAAACGCATTTTTTGTTTCAATTTATTTTGTTAAATTTAAAATATCAAATACTAATTCAATCAAAAAAAATGGTACTAGATTATAAAATAACAGAAGAAAATCAGATCCAGGTCTTATTTTTAAGGGGTGAGTTGATTGATAAACATCAGGCAACTGATTTGATTACCAATGTAAATGAGTTATTGGAAGCCGGTAACCACAAGTTTGTTATTGATTTATCTGAATTGAAATACATGAACAGCAGCGGATTAAATGTATTAATCCAATTACTGACGAAAACCCGTACCAACGGGGGAGACAGCGTGATTTGCAATGTGAGTAAGAAAGTGAACGATTTGCTGATCATTACTAAATTAAACACCCTTTTTAAAGTAGCAGAAAATAAAGAAGCTGCAATGAAGTTATTATCTTAAGCGAAGGTTATATGCTGACAGGCTTTGTAAACCAGGTGAAACACGTCTTCAAATCCTTGTTCTCCCCGATGATATGGGTCGGGTACTTCAAGATACTGATCGGGATGAGAGGCATTTAATAGAAGATCAACTTTTTCTTTATGTGATTCTGAAGAGGCGAGTGCTAAAACGTTTGCTAAATTACTTTTATCCATCACATAGATCTTATCAAATTTCTCGAAGTCAGAAGCTTTAAACTGCCTTGCTCGTAATGGTTTCAGATCAATATTATGTTTGGCGGCGTTTAAAACAGTGCGATGATCAGGTGCTTCATCAATATGGAAGGAAGAGGTTCCGGCAGAATCCACCCTCATATTAATATTATTTTCTTTGATCAGCTTCAGCATAATACCTTCCGCTAAAGGCGAGCGACAAATATTGCCCAGACAAACCATTAAAATTTTTTGCATGCTTTTTATTTTTGAAACCGTTCTTCAGGTACAAAAGAACTCTGCTCTGCGTAAAAAGCAATTTTAGTCAGGATGACCACAATGTGTTCTTTCACCAAAGTCCTGGCTTCTGTGGTGTATTTTAGAAATACGGTATCGTTCAATACTGCATAAGCTAATGAACTTAATCCGTAATTTCTTTCCAAAAGGTGCAGCAAAAAAGCTTCCCTGTTTCCTTCCGGGAGTCCGCATAAAGGAGCCACTACCTGGAAGATATGTTGATTTTCCTGTTCCCACAGGTCAATCATAATGTCAAATTTACCTTTTTTTAAATTCCATTGTCCGGGTTGTTCGCCACGCACTTCTTCAGGGTTGAGCCCCAAATCAGTGATGGCATCATCCACTAATTTGTAAAATGTTTCAATCATGTTTTATTTAGCTGACTCGTTTAATTTTTCTGTAAAGAATACAGAGCGTTGGTTGGTATAGAATTTATTTTTAAACTGGCCAACCCATTGAACTCCTTTAATAGCATTGGTTAGAAAAACTTCATCTCCATTTGTTAAGGTGTGAACCGTGAGTGGTTGTTCAAAAGCAAGAATTTTGTTCTGAGCGGCAATATCCAGGATCTGTTTTCGCATCACACCATCCACACAGCCATCGCTAATAGGAGAGGTGTATAGCGTTCCGTTCTTCACCACAAAAATATTGGAATTGATTGATTCAATAATATTTCCGTTATCATTCACCAGTAAGCAGTCATCCAGCCTTAACGATGTTTTTGTAAGGCCGGCCATCACGTATAATAAAGCACTTCCGGTTTTTATATTGGATATTTTATTAATCGGCTTTTTTATTTCCGCATAAATATCAACCCATAAACCTTTCTGATTTAGTGCATATCCTGAATCTTCCAGTTTTTCGGTTTCAATTAAAAAAGAAATATCATTCGTATCAGGTGTGTAAAAACCACCTTCATTCCTGAACACGGTTAAGCGAATCCGCGCATCCTGTTTAATACTATTTTGTTCTAAGAGATGTACTATGAGTTGTTCAATATTAGCAGATGTAAATTCTGCAGGAACATTCATTCGCAGCGTTGTCATGCTTAGTTTTATACGCTTGATATGATCTGCCAAAAACATGATCTTACCATTTGTATAACGGATACTTTCGAACACGGAGTCACCATAACGAAAAGCCCTGTTAGTAAAACTAATAGCAGGCTCGTACAAGCTGATGACATGGCCGTTGTATATGCAATAAGAATCCATCCAGCATTAAAAGTAGAAAAATAAGGACTTTATGGTGCTTAGTGTTGAAAATTGTTGAAAAGAATAATTTTAGTGTTTTGTCACTTTCAAAAGGCTTTCGGCCCATTTTTTTGGAGAAACAGTTTTAGATAAACTATTGGAAATAGCACCCATTTCCCTCAGTTCTGATTCGGGAATATTTATGATTCTTTTTAAGACATTTTTTAAATCATCGATATTTTTAGATTGAAATTCGAATCCATTCTTTCCTTCTTTTAAAAATAATTCTTTAGCTCCAATTTTGTCACTTAATACCAGCGGGAAGCCTGATGCGGCAAATTCATGGACTACTACCCCCCATGGCTCAAAGCGACTGGGTAATACAAAAACACCACTTTGTAAGGTATATTTTGCCAGGTCTTTAGGTTGTACAAATCCAAAATGTTTGATTTTAGGATGCTGAATAGCGTCGATGTCTCCGACTCCTAAACTCCATAATTCCCATTCATTGGGTTGCTCTTTTTGCAAATCGATAAAGGCTTGCCAAAGCTCCTGTATGCCCTTAAAGTCATAATAGCGCCCCACGTATAGAAAACGCCTGGGAAATTTTGCTTGTTTTTGAGCTTTTTGAGCCTGATAAATGGATTCAAAATGATCGAGATCGCAGCTGTAAAAACCCGTTAAAATATTCTTTTCCCGAAAACCCAGATTGAGAACGTATTGCTTTTGTATTTTACCAGGAACCCATGCATGCGAAAATATTTTTAATAGGGTGAATCTGCTTATCACTACGGCTAGGCGTTGTTTGATACTTCCGTTCCAATGTGTATCACAGGTCATGATAGTGGGAATCTTTTTAAAGTATTTTTTAGTGATCTTTAAATAATCTTTATCAATCCAGCCACTGCAAATAATCATATCCGGATTAATTTGATTAACTAATTGTGTTAACCGAGGCAAATCATAATCGGATTTATCGTAGATTTTAATTTTTTCATTAATCTTAAACTGGAAAGGCGCCTCTTTATTGACAGGCCATCGCACAATATGTACTTCGCCATATTCGCTTAGTTCTTTACAGCATGCTAAAAAGTACCCGGCTATTTCAGTATATAAAAATAGAAATTTCATACGATGACTAAATGTACTAAATAAAAAAATCCAACCGCCAGCTGGCGGTTGGATTTCTAAAATTTTTAATTCAAAAAATTACGCTTTTTTAGAATAACGTGTTTTGAATTTATCGATACGACCTGCCGTATCCACTAATACTTGTTTACCAGTGTAAAAAGGATGTGAAGTCATTGAAATATCTAATTTCACTAATGGATATTCATTTCCATCTTCATGAGTGATAGTGTCTTTAGTATCTGCACAAGATTTAGTTAAAAAAGTGTAGCCATTAGACATATCTTTAAATACAACTAATCTGTAATTTTCTGGGTGAATTTCTGCTTTC
>JAJNBG010000056.1 GCA_021155905.1 Bacteroidota bacterium | reverse complement strand
ACAGGAAATTGGCAGGGAAGAATTAATCACTGCAGAAGAAGAAGTTGTTTTAGCGAAAAAGATCAAGGATGGTGACCAGGATGCTTTAGAAAAATTAACCCGCGCGAACTTACGTTTCGTTGTATCGGTTGCAAAACAATATCAAAACCAGGGCTTAAGTTTACCGGATTTAATTAATGAAGGAAATTTAGGTTTAATAAAAGCGGCTCGTCGTTTTGATGAGACCCGTGGTTTCAAATTTATCTCTTACGCTGTATGGTGGATTCGTCAATCTATTTTACAGGCATTAGCTGAACAGTCACGTATTGTACGTTTACCTTTAAACCAGGTAGGTTCATTAAATAAAATCAATAAAGCCTATTCAAAATTAGAGCAGGAATTTGAGCGTGAGCCAAGTGCTGATGAAATTGCTGAGTTACTGGATCTTCCAATTGATAAAGTTTCTGATACTATGAAAGTATCTGGTCGTCACGTAAGTATGGACGCTCCATTTGCTAACGGTGAAGAAAGTTCTTTATTAGACGTATTAGTGAATCACGATTCATTGAAAGCGGATGCCGGCTTAATCATGGAATCTTTATCAAAAGAGATTGACAGAGCATTATCTACATTAACTGAAAGAGAAAGAGATGTAGTTAAATTATTCTTCGGAATTGGTTTAAATCACGGATTAACTCTGGAAGAGATCGGTGATAAATTTGACTTAACCCGCGAACGCGTTCGTCAGATCAAAGAGAAAGCGATTCGTCGTTTACGTCACAGTTCCAGAAGCAAATTGTTACAACAATATTTAGGCTAATCTTTTGATTAGTTGAAATGAAAGCAAACATCCACCAGGTGTTTGCTTTTTTTTATGACTTCCCGCTTTTACAAATATTGTATTTAAAATTTTTAATTTTTACTAAATCTGTTTGTGTCTTAATTTCATGAACCCACTGTATAAACAGTGGGTTTTCTGTTTAAGAAAAATTCGATGTGAGAGTTATGTAAAAATCAACCAACCTTATACAATTCTAATGCTTTTCTTCTTGGCACCTTTGTCACAGAAAAAATACTCACTTAAAATTAAAAATGAAAATGAAAAAACTTGTACTGATATGCGCCTGTTGCTTAACAACTCTAATAGCATTGTCCCAAACCGAAGAAAAAAAATGGAACGTAGGTTTCTATGGCGGTATTACCCAATACAATGGTGATAAAGGAATGAACTTTTACCAAATGGATGCTCCGGCAACATACGCTTTCGCCAGTGTTTCAATTTCCCGTTACCTGAGCAAACATTTCGATGCCTCTGTTTTTTTTACAAGAGGAGAAATAGGAAACACCGAGCCACGCTCTCCCTGGACAACAAAGGCAGACGAACCCATTCATTTTTTAGTTCGTGTAAATACATTTAACATGTTGTTACGTTATAATATACTTGCTCCTAAATGGGCTGTTCGCCCTTACCTTTATGCAGGTGTAGGTGGAATTATGCACGAAGGCATTCACTCTCTGCAACATGAACGATATGATTACGCTTTACCTTCTTTTGGCGGTGGACTTAATTTTCGCTTAAACAGCGTGGTTTCTTTTCAGTTAGAAGAATCTTTTATGTATACAACTGCTGACGATATTGACGGCGATGTAAAGGGAGCTAATGATGGTTACTTATACCATAAGGTAGGTTTAACTTTTAATTTAGGAAAACAAAAAGATACAGATGGTGATGGTGTTTCAGATAAAAAAGATCAGTGTCAGAATACTCCTGCGGGAATCAGTGTTAATTCAGTAGGGTGTCCGTTGGATCGTGATAATGATGCGGTAGCTGATTATTTGGATGCTTGTCCTGATATCGCCGGAGTTGCATCGTTAAATGGTTGTCCTGATAAAGATATGGATGGCATCACTGATAAAGAAGACCGTTGTCCGGATGTTTTTGGTCCAGTTGAAACAAAAGGTTGTCCTGATGCCGATAAAGACGGTATTGTAGATATTGATGACAAATGTGAAGGAACAAAAACCGGTTATAAAGTTGATGCAACAGGTTGTACCCTTGATAATGATAAAGATGGCATTGTTAATGAAGAAGATCTTTGTCCTGAATTAGCAGGTACTATGGCTTTCAAAGGATGTCCTGATACTGATGGAGATGGTATTTCTGATAAAGACGATCGTTGTCCAACTGTAAAAGGAACTTTTGAAAATAAAGGTTGTCCTGAAATTGCTAAAGTCGATATTCAACGTATTACAGTTATTGCCAGTAAAATTTATTTTGAAACCGGCAGTGCCAAACTTAAGTTGATCTCTAATTCATCTTTAGATGATCTTAGTGCTATCCTTAAACGTAATGAAGCTATTAATTTAACTATTGAAGGCCATACGGATAATGTTGGTGAACATGATTATAACGTGACACTTTCTCAACAAAGAACAGAATCAGTTAAAGCTTATTTAATTGCTAAAGGAATCCCAGCAGCACGTTTAACAGCTATTGGATATGGTGAAACAAAACCGGTAGCTGATAATACAAAAGCTGCAGGTAAGGCAAAAAACAGAAGAGTTGAACTTAAAACTTCGTATTAATTAAAGAATGTTTGTTTGTGGAATGGCGTGTTAAGATAAATCTTAACACGCCATTTTTTTATTGAGAGCCGTTGGTATAAATTAGAGCTATTTACCTTGACAGCAGAACCGAAGATTCAAAATATGCCCAATGATAGCAGACATCTACCAGGTGTTTGCTTTTTCTATTTCTGGCTAATTTTCCGTAAAATAATATGTATTTATTAAACAAATATCTTAAGATAATGCGATTGACGATTCATTAGCCAATTGAAACTCGACTACCTAATTCAATAATGGCGAGATCTTTTATTTCTTCACCATCAATCACAAAGCGCAATGCAGTTTTTACCTGGTGAAATCCATGAATACCACAGGCACCCGGGTTCATGTGCAACACATCATACTGTGACTGGTACATGACTTTTAAAATATGGGAATGTCCGCAAATAAACAACTTCGGTTTTTCTGCCAGCAAGGTATCTTTCACCTCCTTCAGGTAACTGGTTGGCTGCCCGCAAATATGCGTGATAAATACTTTCACACCTTCGCAGCTAAAAACTAAATTCTTCGGAAATTCATTTCGCGCGTTGGCATCATCGATATTACCATAAACCGCCCTAAGAGGTTTTAATTTTTTGATGCCGTCTGTAACTTCAATGCAACCAATGTCCCCAGCATGCCATACTTCGTCAGCTGCTTCAATGTATTTTAGTAAGGCATTATCCAGATGACTATGTGTATCTGATATTAAAAGAATATTTTTCACCAGGTAATGATACTGGTTTTAAGTAAAATAAAAAAGCGTTAAATATTACTTCAACGCTTTTTAAAACAAACAAATTCTTTTATTCTTTCATGAGTTTTTTACACAACTCATGATCATTGTATTTTATCTTCACCCAATACATACCCTGACTTAAGTTCAAAGAATTAGCGTCGATGGTTTTGGTATATGTTCCTTTACTTTCTTTTGTCTTGGATGATATAATCTCTCTGCCTCTTGCATCAATCAATGTCATGTTTACTTCGCTGTCTTCATTCAGATCCACAGAAACTACAAAAGAAGTATTAAAAGGATTAGGATAAACATTTACCAGATTACTTTCCGTTAACTCCTGAACACCCGTAGCAATTGCAACCGTTTGTCCATTGGTACTGATCACATTACTAAACAGACCTGCCCCGTTTTCCGATTTCACATTAAAGTAATAAGTGGTACCGTTCACTAAAGTTAAATTCTTTGCCGTTACAGTTGTATCTCCCCAATTGTTTGTCCAGGTCAACGTATTAACCGCACCTGGACTTGTACCTATAGAATACCAATACTGCGCAATGGCAGAGTTTGGATCACTGGAGGATGACCAGTTGGCCGATAAAGAATCACTTGTAATAACAACATTAATATCACTTGATTTTCCGTCATTCACAGAAGTTATATTTGAGGGATTTGTCCAGTCGATATTCACATCATGGTAATCAATCGAGGATAAATTCCCCGCCGCATCATTCACAATCGATTTCACTTTACAGGCATTTTGTGTAGGATCAGGATTCTGATAACGGGCATCATTGGCATTTCCGGAACCAACAGAAACATTTACAGATGCCGTAGGACGGGAACGATACACTTTTATCTCGTCCAGGCTCCATTTACAATCACCGCTTCTGAAAGAAATAAAACTTCCATTTGCTAAGGGCGACACATCTCCTGATACTAAAGGCGTATTGTCTGTCCATGTCGCTACTAATGTATTGTCTTTATATACATCAATTTTCCCGGTTGTTCTGTCAAAAATAACCTTATAATCATACCACTGGTTAGCCAGTATCGATACATTGGCAGAATCAGCTTTTAAATAAAATACGTCGTTTACTGTTTTATAGATCTGAACTTTCGGAGCGTCTAACCTGAAATACACAAAATAAGAATTTCCCCTGTTCGGCAAAGTTGGGTTATCAATAAAAAAGTGAAGCCCTGCTCTTCTATTGGTACCGGTACCTTCGATCTTACCTTTAAAATTATACAAATACCTGTTTGACAGTGTTTGGGTAAGTGCGGCATAAATACTTGTATTTGACGCGGTGGTGGTGGTTTGCAACGACTGTTCCAAAGCATTGTTAGTAATTGTCCAGGTGCCAGGACCTTGTGTCCATTCAGGATGAATCGCTACATCAAAATTATCAGAAAAAAATCCGTGGGTGTAATTACCTCTCCATTCAGTACCATCAAAATCAATGACCTGGTAATAGCTTTTTTCAAGGCCAGAACCTCCGGCGTTATCAGTATCCGCAAATGTTGGTGTAAAGTTTGCTGTTTTCCATGCTCCCACAGAGCTTACCAATGTAGTTGGCGCAACATTATCTGTAGAAGTCGTAGGTGTAACCACTGCATTGGTTGTATAAGTTGCAGCCCACCCTGCCGCAGTCGTTGCACAATCAGAACGAAACTCAATCAGTAAACTTGACCCTGTTGAATTAATATTTCCGGGAGAAACCGTGCTTGTGTATTTTCCGATCAATGTTGAATTTACAGTACTTCCATCATAAATAAACAGATAGTCATATTTGTTTTCCAGGTTAAAAGACGTAAAGTTCATACTCACAGAAGTTGCTCCGCCGGAAGGCTGAAACAACCATAGTTTACGTTCATCATTTGTATAACTGGCGGCAGAGCCCCCAGAATCATAAAATGTTCCACCGGTTGCAGTGACAGTTGTCACGACCGGTGTATTATTTATCAATTTATAAAATCTGTCCCAGTCCCAGATCGGACCAGGATCACTGTGTGTTTGATTTGGAAACATCTGGTGTCCTTTTATCTTCACACAGGTTCCCTGCTGGCATTGCTGTGTTGTGCCACTGCAGCCAGGGCCAAAATAACAACGCAGAGGATTGATCCCGTTACTGGTGCACATATCTCTTGTCAGATCTGCACTCGACTGATACATGGCTGTTGTAAACCATGATGCATTATTGACATATCCTTCGTGTTCGGTGCCTACAGTATAGGGATTTTCAGAGCCAATATGCCAGGCCTTGTTACTTTCTAAAACCATTTGAGTAACCTGTCCATCAGAGCTTCTGATCACATAATGTGCTGAAGCGGACGCACTGCAATTTTTAAACCAGGAGATACAACCAGCATAAGATCCCTGGACGAAATGAATCGCAACCATACTAATTGCCGTACCATTTCTTGAACTGTAATTACAGGTTGTGGGATTCCATAAGGCCGGAGCATAATCAGCAGACATCACGGAATTTATACCCGAAGATTTATAGGTGGCTCCAGATCTGTTTCTGATCGCAGATCCATTGATGACAACAGTAGATGAACTAAGAACTTCATAATTACTTCCGAAAATTGTCATCAGGTTGATTTGATAATCCGGGAATCCATAAAAATCCTGGAACTCACCATTTGCCATAAACCAATACAATTGATATAAGTGAGCGTTCATCGCGAAATCATTTTGCAAATCGTTGGTTAAAGGCAATTCGCTTAAAGCGACAAAAACCGGAAGGTAGTTTTCCATTTTATTTCCGGAAATACCTTGTTGTGTCTGTAAAACAGAAAAAGCCCTAGCGTAAGCAAGGATATTTTTTTCAGGATTTGCTTTAATATCATCGATAGAATACCCCGATAATTGAGAAACCGTAATCAGGTTATTTCTAAAATATCCTTTTCCATCTTCTGTTAACCCCATAACTCCCAATGCCCTTGGATAATCAATACAACTTGACTCCTGGGTATCTGTCAAATGATAAAACCGGCTTTGTGAAAAGGCCACAGATTCCAACACCCCTTTTGGGATGGAAGGATTTAAACTATAAGCTTTTCGGAAGTAAGCATCATAAGGATTGTTTATCAGAAGTTCTTCCACCGAACTTGAGAAAACGTGAAACGAAAAGATGCAGGAAACAATAAGTAATAATTTCTTCATAGGATTGGTTTAATTCCTCTAAAACTATGAAAAAACAGATAGACAAAAAAGTTAAATCTATCCTAAACAGGTTTAGTGCATCTTATTAAATTAATTCCAGCATCTTTTTATAAACCCCGTCCACTTTATCGCTTAATTCAGATGTTTTTCCCTGTTCGATGATCTCTCCCTTTTCCATCACGATGATTTTATTGGCGTGATGAATCGTTGATAAACGATGCGCAATAATAATCGACGTTCGATTTTTTGCCAGTTCAATGGATGCTTTTTGAATGAGCTTTTCCGTTTCCAGGTCGATGGAAGAGGTGGCTTCATCCAAAACAAAAATAGGCGGGTCATACACATATGCCCTCACAAATGCCACTAATTGTCGCTGACCGGCCGAAAGCATCGCTCCCCGTTCTTTTACATTATAATGGTATCCGCCCGGCAAACCGGCAATGAATTCGTGGATCCCGATTTTTTTTGCCGCTGTGATTACTTTTTCTTCCGTAATCAATGGATTATGAAGCGTGATATTATTTAAGATGGAACCGCTGAATAAAAATACATCCTGTAAAACAACCCCAACCGACTCGCGCAGTTCATTTAAATGATAATCGGGTAACTTAACCCCGTCAATTAAAATTTCTCCTTTATTGATTTCGTAAAAACGGCTCAACAAATTAATAATACTGGATTTACCTGCACCTGTGGCACCAATAATAGCAACCGTTTCACCGGCCTCTATGGTAAATGAAATACCTTTAATCACATAATCTTCTCCTTTATAGGCAAACCAGACATTCTTAAATTCAACCAGGCCCTTGATGTTTTTAGCAGAAATTGTTCCGGACTCCGGAATAATTTCATTGGTATCGATCACATTAAAAACACGTTCCGAGGCAACGATACCCATTTGCAAAGTATTTAAACGATCCGCCAGCATTCGGATGGGACGAAACACCATGTTAATCATCATAATAAAAAATGTAATATCCCCTAACTGAATATTGTATTCATTGGATTTCAAACCGGCGAACCAAATAAATAAAGCAATCGATACAGCGGATAAGATTTCCACTACCGGGAAGAAAACCGAATAGTACCATATGGAGCGAATGTTAGCTGCTTTATGTTTTTGATTGATCTCTTTGAATTTTTCATACTCCGCATTTTCGCGGTTAAATAACTGTACAATACGCATTCCGGAAATGTGTTCATTGGTAAAAGCATTTAAGGACGCAACCGCGTTTCGAACCTCTGTAAATGTTTTTTTAACACCATTCTTAAATAAATTAGTGGCAATTAACAGTAGTGGAATCGTGCTTAAAGTCACCAATGCCACAGCCCAGTTTTTTAAAAGCATCGCCGTGATAAAAATAATCAGCATTAAAATATCACCGCAAATCACAATAAAGCCCTGCGAAAACACATCACTCAAGCTTTCAATATCCGAAATGGCACGTGTTACTAAAGTCCCGACCGGTGTATTATCAAAATAGGTGTTTTTCAATTTTAGTATATGCGTATAGACTTGCAAGCGAAGATCTTTTATAATATTTTGTCCCAATAAATTAGTAACATAGATATTGGTGAACTGTAACAAGGCTTCCGTTAACAGTACGCCAAGCAATATCAGCCCCATGTAATTTATAAATCCCGCTTTCTCGGAGTCTGGTAAATAACCGGCGTCCGAAGGATTAACAGCGCCAATGCAATTCAGCATTTTATTAATCAGTAACGGTCGAACAATCGCCAGGGATGATAACATAAGAGTTAAGGCGATCGCTAAAAAAAATAATTTCTTGTAAGGTTTACTATATGAAAGAATTCTCTTTAATAACTTGAAATTAAACTGATTCTTTTTTTTAGTTTCCATTAAAGACCGATGACGGGTATTGAATATCAGTTAAGTATAAGGCATGGCAGGCGGCAGACATTCCTGCATCTGACCTGTTTTTATTGCCGACAATGGTTTTGAATTCTTCCAGGGTCATTTTTCCTTTGCCGATTTCCAATAAGGTTCCAACAATGGCACGAACCATATTTCGCAGGAAACGGTTTGCTGTAATTTTAAAAACAAACTCATTGTCGTTTTGAACGATCCATTGCGCAAACGTGACGTCACAGTTATTCGTTTTTGCCTGTGTATTTACCTTACTGAAACTTGTAAAGTCTGTGACGGTTAATAAGTAAGCCGCAGCTTCGTTCATGGCTTCAACATTAAGTTCTCCGAATACATATAAAGAGCGATCAAACAGGAAAGGATCTTTTCTGCGGTGAACCAAATATTCATAGGTTCTTTTTTCGGCATCGAATCTCGCACTGGTTTCGCCTTTGACAGCGATGATCTTTTTAATAGCAATCTCAAACGGCAATACCTTATTAAGTTTATAAACATAATTGGCATCTGTTTCATGGAGATCCGTTTTTTCAGAATCAAAATGCGCATAATAATCTTTCGCATGAACACCTGCATCCGTTCTTCCGCAACCCACCACTTCTATCGTGTGACCAATGATCATCGATAATTTTTCCTGCAAAATTTGTTGAACGGTATTTGGCGTATTATCCTGCACCTGCCAACCGTTGTAGTTGGTTCCATTATAGGCTAACTGAATAAAATACCGTGGCATGGACGCAAAGATAATAATAGTTTTTGCAAAGAAGATATTACTTTAGTGTCAGGATATCCGGTTTGTTAGTGATGATTCCATCGACTCCCCGCCGGGCTAATTTCCTGGCAATTTTTGGTTTGTTCACGGTCCATACATAAACTGTCTTCCCCAACTTATGGATTTTCCGGATGACCCTCTTACTGCAGAACCTGTAATAGACATTGACACCCTGCCAGTTTTTAAAATCATCTTTATTAAAGTGTTTGTCAAAATTAAAACTTACCAAAGGAAACTTGAATACGATTAACTTTTGAAGGTTAATGTTACTGTCCTGCCTGGCCACATTCAATAATGCTTTCTTATCAAAGGAATGAATAGTCCGTATCCAAGACTCTGCCTTGTATTTATGAATGAGGTCCACAACATGTTTTTCAATACCCGGGTAATAATCGCTTCCCTTTTTGATTTCTATTAATAACTGGCAGCGTCCGTTAATCAGTTCAATGGTTTCTTCCAGGGTGGGCGGACACATCTTACGTGCTTTCGCAGCTTGTCGGATTTCAATTTGTTTAAAATTACCGGAGAGCACATCTTTGATTAGTCCTTTGCTGTTGGTAGTGCGGTCTAGTGACAAATCATGCATCACCACCACGACGCAATCTTTTGTCTGCTGAACATCCGTTTCAATGACAGTTACGCCCATGTCTATTGCTTTTTCAAAAGCCGCCAGCGTATTTTCCGGAGCATAAGCACTGGCGCCACGATGTGCGATAATGATCGGATTTTGAGAACGGAGTAATGTAGAAACAATACATAGTAGTACCATAAACATTCTCCGTCCTGCGAACACCTCCTTCAAAGGAGGAAATATTAAACCGTTAATCCCTGACAAGCTCTAAATTTTCAATATTCACGGTCATCTTCAGGATCCCAAAAGTAATACTCACTTTTTCATCCTTCATGGATTCTATAACCCCAATTTCACTACTGTTTAAAATTCTGACTTTACTGCCCACTTTTAATAATGGTTTTAAACGCGCCACTTTTTTCTCAGCAAAATTGTCGCGCTTGTTTTGTTTAGCCAGTTCTTTGCGCTTATTCGTTTCAGCTGTAATTCCATCAATGAAACGCTTGATCACTGCCTTACGGTCTTCATTTTTGTTCCATTCTTCCATCAGACGCAAATACCTTTGGCCAAAATCTGCCAAACGCGCCAGATCAATTTTTCTCTCGCGGTCGCGTTCTGTCTTTTCTCTCCAGTTGTTGAATAGTGTATCGTACTTTTCTTTAGCAATCTTTCTTAAAAACTCCTGGTGCTCGACCCTATCAGTTGCTTCCGCCAGTTTTGTTTTTTGTTGCTGAACTTCTGCCAGTAACTTATTAAGATCTACTTTATCGGTATCAATTTTTAGTTTAGCGCGGTTTATGAGCTCTTTAGGAAAGCCTACTCTTTCTGCCACTTCAAAGGTATAACTGCTACCGGGTTCGCCAACGGTTAAAATATATTTCGGATCCAGGGTTTCCAGGTCGAACAACATACTCCCATTGGATACTCCCTGTAAATTATTTGCCAGTAACTTTACATTGGAGTAATGAGTCGTAATGACGCCAAACGTTTTTGATTTCACCAGTTCTTCCAACACCACCTCTGCCATGGCCCCACCTAATTCGGGATCAGTACCACTTCCAAATTCATCCATCAAGACTAACGTATCCGGATTGACCTGCTTCAAAATAGAGATCATGTTTTTTAAACGGGCACTGTAAGTACTCAACTCATGCTCAATACTCTGCGTATCTCCGATGTCAATCAAAATATGCTTGAAAAAACTCATCACCGAATTTTCAGCAACGCTCACCAACAAGCCACTTTGCAGCATCGTTTGCAATAAGCCAACCGTTTTCAGGGTAATGGATTTTCCACCGGCATTTGGCCCGGAAATAACCACCAAATGATTTTCTTTTTCCAGGTGGAGGTTCAATGGCACGGTTTGTTTTCCTGATTCCCTGTTTTGTAAAAATAAGATTGGATGATAGGCCTTATTTAATTTTAGTTCTGATTGTTTTGCAATGACTGGCAATGTTGCGTGAATCAACTTAGCGAATTGTGCTTTGGCTTTTATAAAGTCCAGCTCAATTAATAATGCTTCGTACTGTTTTAATTGAAATGCAAACGGACGTAGAGTATCAGACAATTCGCGTAAAATGCGATTGATTTCACGCCGTTCGTCAATCTCCAGTTCCGCAATATCATTATTGATACTGATAGTGGCGCCCGGCTCAATAAAAATAGTTTTCCCTGTTTCACTTTTGTTATGCACAAAACCGCTCACTTCTGATTTGTATTCAACCAACACTGCCAGGGTTCTTCTTCCGTTAAAAAAACTTTCTTCATTGTCACGGATATAACCCAATTTACGCAATTCATTGACCTGCCTGTCAAATTTCACATCACTTTCACGACGCTTCTCAGAAAGCTCTTTCCGGATCTTTTGCAATTCTTTGGAAGCTGAATTCTTCACTGTAGCATCAAAATCAATAATACGATCAATCTCTTCAATGATTTGTTTATTATCCTCCATGCCTTCCACTAACTGAGCAAGAAAAGGCAAAATCATTCTTTTATTTTTCAGGAAACGGATAGCAGTGTTGCTAATTTCTGTAGCCTGCTTCACTAATAAAAACTGGTCTTCGGTAAGCATGCTCCCTTCTAAAGAAAGTAATGATGCTTCTTTTCTAAATTCCTGGAATTGGATTTCCGGAAAAAAAGAATCGCTTGAAAAGGTGTTTTTTAACTCAGATATCCGGTGTAATTCTATTGTTAAGTTTTCGTTAGCTTCAAAAACACTTAACTGTGAGGCTTTTTGTTTGGCTCCGGCACTGTAACAAAAATCAGTGACGTATTTCTTAATTTTATAAAACTCTAATAATTCGAGGGCTTCAGATTCTATAATGTTCATTTCAGCATTAAAATTAAACTTTTATTTGAATAAAAAAACTGAATCAGGGTTTTGTAAACTGAAATTTTACTTTATTTTTGATAGGTTAAATAAATTAAAAAAAAAGCCCTGAAAAAGGGAAGTATCAAATGAAACAAGAGATCATTACTAAACTGGAAGAAATGCTTCAGCAACCTGAAGCTAGTGCTGTTGCTCACCAAATGCGCACTCTGCAAAAAGAGTATCA
>JAJNBG010000029.1 GCA_021155905.1 Bacteroidota bacterium | reverse complement strand
TTAAAAATATTTTTGATCTCCTTCTCTCTACTTCAACAACCTTATCAAATAACGGGGTGCAAATTTAATCACTTTTTCTTTACCCGCAAGGATTATTTTCATGTTTTTTTTAAGGATTTAGATTTTCCTCGTAAATCATTGATTTACTGTGAATTATTTTTCACGCGAAAAAGGTTATCAACCGTTAAATACAAGTGTTTTTGTATAAACAAATTAATTAAAAAGATTATTTCATATTAATAAATTGCAAAGGCACATCATATTCACCTTTTCTACATAAAGCAATAACCGCTTGCAAATCGTTAATACTCTTGCTTGACACACGGATAATATCATCCATAACCTGCGCAGTTACTTTGATTTTGCTATCTTTTATATCTTTTAAGAGTTTTTTTGACGTTTCTTTTTCAATTCCCTGGCGGATTTTAATTTCTTTTTTAATGACCATGCCTGACGGATAATGCGCTTTGCTTTCATCCAGGCAACGGGGATCCAGGCCCTGTTTGATCATTCTACTATGAATCGCATCAATAATCGCGGTTAATCTCATATCATGTTCTGTCACAATACTAATGATCAAATCTTTTTTATTTAGCTCAACTTCACTTTTCGAATCACGAAAATCAAATCGGTTCAAAATTTCTTTCTTCGCTACATTAATAGCATTATCAAGTGTTTGAGGGTCTGCTTTACTGGTAATATCAAATGATGGCATAAACTAGTTTTTTCTGATTTGGATAAAAGTACAAAAAAATAAAAATAAATCTCAACCCTTTCTCAAACATAAGCTGTCATTAAAAAAAGTTTAAACATTTTGTTTGTAAAATGTGTAACAATTATGGATTCCTATCGATATATTTGAATACTAACAAACGATTTTCATGATCAAAAAAATAGCTCTCGCTTCCTTACTCATATTCGCTGTATCAATTGCCAGCGCTCAGAAATTAACCCAGTTCAGTTCAGATTCGGTGAAATACATCAAAGAATTGAATGAATATTTCTATGATTTTTCGGCTAATAAAAAAGACGCAGAAGAATATGTTTTAAATTTTCAAAAAGTCTGGAAATCACCCGATTTTTCAAGTAAATACAGGGCTGCAGTTTATAAAACAAGTAATGCCATGCTTCAGCGAAAACTGAAACCATATCCTTATTTTATCAGCTATCTGAATTCAGTGGTTAATTTCATAAACTCAAAACAAAACCCGGAAGTATTTGATAACTGGCAATTGTGTATTGAGAAAATTTTTAATTCTAAAAACCTTAAAAATTTTGGTGAGTATTTAGAAATGAGCGAAAACATTTTTTCAAATAATGTATTTTACAAATCACCAACCTATAGCTATCGCAGCGTAGAAGCTAATTATAAATTTGAATTTGATTCAATTCCAAAAGTTGTTTTCCCAAAGTTTACATTGGTTGGCTCAAGCCCAAGAGGCGATTCAATTTCTATTGAAAATATCCAGGGAATATATTATCCGTCCTGGGGAAGATTTGTAGGAAAAGGTGGGCGACTCAGTTGGAAACGAACCGGCGTTGGAGAAGATGTCTATGCTGATCTTATTCGTGTAATGCTGGATTGCAAAACCGGAGGCTACCATTCCGACTCTGCCACATTTATTGGAAAGCAATATTTTGATGTTCCACAAAAAGGACGTGTGACGGACAAAATTGTGACAGAAAACGGTGATCCTACCTATCCACGCTTCGATTCATACAGCAAGCGATTGGTAGTGAAAAACATTTACCCAGATGTGGATTATGATGGCGGATTTGGTATGCGGGGAAATAAATTTGTTGGATCCGGTAACGCCACTAATCCTGCAAAAATTATTTTCAGAAGAAATAATGCGAAATTTTTAGAACTCTCCGCCCGCTCTTTTTCCATGACCAAAGATAAAATCAACGCCAAACCTGCCGCGGTAAAATTTTATTTAGAAAAAGATTCTATCATCCACCCGGGATTAAGCTTTGTATACCAGGTAGAAAAAAAGACGGTAACACTTTTGAGAACCGACGATGGACTTGAGAAGTCTCCTTATTTCAATACCTACCACAAAGTAGATATGTATTTTGAACAGTTGGTGTGGAAAATTGATGAGCCTAAAATTGAATTTAATTTCCTGCCAAACAACACGCAGGGCGAAGCTTTTTTTGAATCTCAGGATTTCTTTTCGAGAGGAAGATTAGATGCCATTAAAGGGGCTGAAAATGTGAGTCCGGTGACTAAAATGAACGACTACTACAACAACAATGGCAACCTACTCACCTTCACAACTGTCGACTTTGCAAAATATATCAAATACCTGGCAGTGGATTTGAGGCCAATTATTTTTAAGATGGCCATCTTTGGATTGGTTTATTACGAGCCTGAAACAGATATGATCACAATCCGACCCCGCTTATTTGATTATACCAAAAACCTGAAGCACGAAAAAGACTATGACATTATTACCATCCACTCCGTGTTTCCAAACAAGAATAACGCGACCATGAGCTTATTAAATAACACCTATGATATCACAATCAGGGGTGTAGAAAATATTTTATTAAGCGACACGCAAAAAGTTTTTATGTTTCCGAAACACAATGAACTGGTTTTAAAGAAAAACAGAACAATTGATTTTGCAGGAACAGTGGCTTCCGGTAAATTTGAATTTCACGGAAAAGATTTTGTGTTCGATTATGACATGTTCAAAGTGAAAATGAAAACCATCGACTCCTGCCGAATCTATGTGGTATCAAGAGAACCGGATATTAACGGTAATTTTCCTTTCAGGAGAGTTCAAACAGTAATTGAAAATTTAAACGGAGAATTACGTATCGATGCCCCTAAAAACCATAGCGGCTTTGGGAAAGCGTCAACATTTCCTCAATTCCAGAGCTTTAAAGAGAGTTATACATTCTATGATAAAAAAACAATATTTAAGGGGGTTTACGATCGGGATAAATTTTACTACAAGCTTGATCCATTTATCATGGACAGTTTAGATAACTTCCGGAATGAAGGTTTAGTATTTGAAGGAGAATTTTCTTCTGCAGGAATTTTTCCGACATTCAGGGAACAGCTTTCACTTCAAAAAGATTATTCCTTAGGATTTATTCGTTCAACTCCTCCCGGCGGTTTCCAGGTATATGGGGGGAAAGCAAAATTTGAAAATGAAATTAAGTTAAGCAACAAAGGCTTAAGGGCAGATGGCGATCTCAATTATGTAACATCAACTACCAAGTCTAAAGATTTTATCTTCTTTCCGGATAGTATGAATACCCTCGCAAATTCATTTGATATCAAAGAGCAGATAGACCCAATTGAATTCCCACAGGCTCACGGTGACACCGTATTTATACACTGGATGCCTTACAAGGATTTAATGAACGCTTCAGATAAAGCCAGTCCATTTAAAACCTATAATAACACCTGTACGTTTAGGGGGAAATATTCTTTAAGCCCACAGGAATTACACGGAAACGGAACAGTTGATATGGTAAAAGCAGATATTGTAGCCGTCAATATTTTATTCAAGCAACACCAGTTCTTTTCTGATACGGCGAATTTCCATTTAAAGGCAATTGATGAAGAAGGAATAACATTTGCCTCGGATAACGTAAACGCTAAAATGGACCTTCAAAAAAGAGTCGGTGATTTCGTAGCAAACGGTGATGCAACTATTGTGAAGTTTCCTAAAAACCAATATATCGCATATATGGACCGGTTTAAATGGTTTATGGATTCGGAAGAAATTCAATTAGGAGATGAACAGAAGAAACTGGACGGAAGTGCTGAAAATGCCCTGGATTTAGAAGGCCCACAGTTTATTTCAGTTCATCCAAAACAGGATTCATTACGCTTTTTGGCTCCTGCGGCGAAATACAATCTGAGAAAATGCATCGTTAGTTGCATCAATGTTCCTTTTATCAATGTTGCAGATGCGAGGATTTATCCTGATTCCGGTAAGGTAACGATATACAGAAATGCAGTGATCGACACCTTAGAGAACTCTGTAATTCTGGCAAATACGGTTACAAAATACCATACGATCCGGAATGTAACAGCTAATATATTTGGAAGAAAAAGTTACCTGGCAAATGGTGATTACCAGTACCTGGATGAAAATAATAAACCGTACCTGATTAAATTCAATACCATCAAACCGGATACAACCGGGCAAACTGTGTCTGAAGGTGACATTTCAGAAGATGCCAAATTCCAGTTCAATGATTATTTCAGTTTTGCCGGAAAAGTATATTTATTTGCGGGAAATAAATTTTTGACATACGATGGCGGAACAAAAATCGTGCACGCCTGTGGCAAAATCGGGAAAGCTTATTTGAAATTCAATGGGGAAATCGATCCAAAAGAAATTTTAATTCCTTTACCTGCCAATACAACGGATATGAATGGCAAGCCGGTTGGGTCCGCTATTATATATGGACAAGACACCAATATGGTATATTCATCTTTTGTATCCCTAAGAGGTGGCAGAAAAGACGTAGACGTAATTGGTGCCGATGGGTTTTTAGGTTTTGATAAAGAATCCAAAGAATACCGTATTACCAATAAGGAAAAATTTGTTGAGCAGTCCCTGCCTGGAAATTATATCAGTTTAAATACTGAGAATTGTAAAGTTTATGCCGAAGGAAAAATGGATCTGGGTGCCGATCTTGGGCAGGTGCAGTTTAATTCTATTGGTATAGCCACGCATAGCACAATCAATGATTCTGCAACCTTTGAATTAATGAGTACTATAGATTTCTTCTTTGATAAGGGCGCTTTAAAAAAGATGATAAAAGACGTGGAAGTTTATAATAACACACTGCCGGCAATTGATTTTAGCAATAAAGTATTTAATAAAGGGATCACTGAAATTCTCGGGAAAGATAAGGGAGATAAGGTTATTGCAGATTTGAATTTAAATGGATCTATCAAAAAATTCCCGGATGAATTCGAAAAAACGTTCCTCATTACAAATACGGAAATGAGGTATGATAAAACCAGTCGCTCATTTATTTCAACCGGAGCGATAGGCCTTGGTGCGATTAATAAAACGGAAATTTACCGACAAGTTCCCGGATATATCCAGATTCAACGAAAAAAAGGTGGTGACAATTTCACCCTTTACTTCGAACTTGATCCGCAAACCTGGTATTATTTCTATTATTTTAAAGGTGTGATGAGCGTAGTGAGCAGCAGTGCCGAATTTAATAATGCCATTAAGGAATTAAAATCCAAAGATAAAAAACAGGACGTGAAAAGTGGCCCAAGTTTCCAGTTCACAACCGCCAGCCCAACTAAAAGGGATATGTTCCTGAGAAAAATGAAACAGGCCAATGCCACAACAGAAGATTAATATAAAGGAGAATAGGAAACTATTCTCCTTTTTTATACCGGAAAGATTATGCTACTGTGATTATTTCAGTTTAATGGAATTATGAACAATTCCCTTTTTTTCGGATGGCGGAACATGGTTCTCATTCCATGATTCGATGGAATGAAAATAACGGTATTTCTGAGTGTTATAATCCGGGTAACGCTCGCTTAAACCTTTACGAACCGACTTATAGATTTGAACTTTTGGATTTTGACGCTTCACCAGGCCAAATTCTTTTTGGATTTCTTCCACCGCATCCAGCGCTTTAAAGATATGTGCAAGGATACGCTTTGGGCCGTTGATGCAATCAGTTTCTGATTTAAGTCCTCTCAAAAGAACTCCGCCATAACTGCAAAACTCTTCCGTGCTGTCTTCTTTTTCATAACCTAAGGAAATATCCAATCCCTGTAAATGAAACCTCCATTTGCCAACCATATAACTGTGCTTGTGGGAATATTTATCCGGGTGTGAAGCCCGATCAAAATAATAGAATTCTATTTCCGTGAAAGAATACAGGGTTCCCTGTAAATTCAATTGCCAGTTTTCAATCAGATCTTTGGCAATACGGTCGAAGGAGCGGGTGATTGTAGCTGAAGATTTCCGGTCAATATCCAGGTTCAGTTTCATGCGAATTTAAATTAACTTTGGTATCCGAAGTTCTTTAAATTGGAGTCGTTGTTGCGCCAGTCTTTTGACACTTTCACATACAATTCTAAAAATATTTTTTTTCCAAAAAAAGTTTCCGCGTCAATACGGGCACGGGTACCTACTTTCTTCAATGCTTCACCTTTATGGCCAATAATAATGCCTTTCTGACTTTCACGCTCCACAATAATATCAGCCTGGATCTTTAAGATAGTTTCTTCATCCTTAAATGAATTTACAACAACTTCCACACTGTAAGGAATTTCTTTTTTGTACTGCAGGAGTATCTTTTCACGGATAATTTCCGACACGAAAAATTTTTCGGGCTTGTCAGTTAAAGTATCTTTATCATAAAACGCTTCGCCCACCGGTAATAATTGGGTAATGCGGTACATTACATTTTCCAGATTGAATTTTTTCAAAGCGGAAATAGGAATAATCTCTGCCTTTGGTAATTTTTCTTTCCACTCGGCAATTTTCGTATTTAATACTTCCTCGGTTGCCATGTCTATTTTATTCAACAATAACAAAACAGGTGTAGAAGTATTTTTTAATTTCTCTAAATACTTCTCATCCAACACGATGTCTTCATAAATATCCACAATCAGCAAAAAAACATCAGCATCGCTGAAGGCAGAAATAACGTATTCCATCATTTTTTCCTGAAGCTTGTAGTTGGGTTTTAAAATTCCCGGGGTATCCGAAAAAACGATCTGGTAATCATCGCCGCTCACAATACCCATAATACGGTGACGGGTCGTTTGCGCCTTAGAAGTGATGATACTTAAGCGTTCACCGACCAAAACGTTCATTAGGGTTGATTTACCAACATTTGGACATCCAATTTCCTGAGGCTTTTTCAATGTAGCGGGAGAGTGATTCGAACACCCGACCTTTGGGTTATGAGCCCAACGAGCTACCCCTGCTCTATCCCGCAATATGTTATAATTAAAGAACTTTTTACTCTAAGAAAACAACATTGTTATTTTCGAGGTGCAAAGATATGTTTTATTTTTGTTTACACAAATAAATCTTCGTTAATTCTAAAGATCGTTGATATCAAAGGAGTTCAGCGGCACGGCTTAAATCCGATTCACATCTTTTTTAAAAAATAAAGTGCTTCTCTTCTGAAGCGATTCGGGTTTAAGTTTCACCAGATTCAGTTTTGCCTTGCACTCTAAGATTTTACATAAAAACATCATAAATAATATAATCAATTTACTTTTAAATGCTGTTACATTAATTAAACGTTTGACTATGTTTTTTCATATTTAAACAACACTGATCGATGCAAGCACAGCGTTATATGATACATGATTGGTTGAATCGTATAATGTACTCCGATGGAAGATACTGTAATTTTGTAGTACTAAACCAGTATAGAAATGAATTCCAGAAAAAATAAAGATAGCGGCGAATGGATTAGTTGTAATCCACAGGTCTTCTGGGGGGAAATTGCGCCTTACGAACACATCGTTCAAATATATGAAAGCAAAGCCGTTTTTTTGGACCTGTTAGAAGGCTATGTGTTAGATGGCTTTCGTGCGGGAGATTGCGTAATTATCATTGCCACAAATGAACACCTGAAAGCTTTAAATAAGCGCCTCAGAAAGAAAGGCTGCAACCTTGGAGCATTGATTTCCGATCATCAGTATATCCCCCTGGATGCAGCAGAGACTCTTTCAACATTTATGAGAAACGGCTTACCTGATGAAGCCTTGTTTATGGCTATTATAAAAAGTATCATCAGCAAAGCCAAAGCAAGAAGCCGTCAGGTAAGGGCATTTGGAGAAATGGTTACCTTGTTATGGGAGCAGGGACACAATGGTGCTACGGTACAGCTGGAACATTTATGGAACAGCTTTTGCCAAACCGAATCTTTATGTTTGTTTTGTGCGTATCCAAAAGTCGGATTCACACAAAGCCTTGATGATTCCGTACATAGTATTTGCTGTTCTCATTCAAAAGTGATTTCCGGCACCCGCAGATCTCAGCTGGAACTTTTTTATAAAGTAGTAGATCCTAAAAAGAAGCCTGATTAACAGATCTAACCTGTAAAGCCAAAAGTTTATCCTCTTTTATCTTTCATTACTGACATTTACTAGCGTGAAAAAAATGGTTATATGTTCAGCTCATGCGTGAATGTAAAACATTTAAGTTTTTCGAAAAAAAACATAATAAGTTTTCTGCTTCACCTTCCGATTTTTGTATCTATTAACTAAATACTGCACAATGAGAAATACAAGATCAAACAACGGAGGCTCTCACCGTGGTGGAAGAGACGCTCAGGGTCGTTTTACGGATGGCAATAACGGGCGTAATCGGCAATCCCGCTCTGCAAACAACGATGATGCAAATTACCGGCACAGACGCGGTGAAGAAGACCAGGAACATAAAAGACATGGACGGTATCATGATGACTACGAACAAAGTTACAGCCGGCATCGTGATGATTATGATTTTGAAGATCGTGATCGCAACCGGGAAGAAGGAAGAAGCTATGATGAAACTGTGCGTGAAGATTACTACAGGCCTTCAAGAATGGGCGGAAGATTTTCTCATGGGCACGGCGATGATGAACGCTACAGTCCGGAACATAACCGGGATGAACGCTATGAAAATGATTCCAGGCGAGGTCCGGGTGGAAGGGGCTTTGAATCAAGGGATAGAGAAGAATATCGCAGAGGTTCAGGGCGGGGAGACAGGTCTTCCCGTGAATATAGAGATGGCGATAATTACCGAAGAGATAACGACGATGAGAACAACAGAAATTCATCAGACAACAGATACGGAGGCCGGGATTTTGGCACAATGGATGGACGCGAACAACGCAGAAGTACGGGCTCAAACCGTACTCTGACCCACTCACGCCAATCGGCTGCCAACTCACGCAGGAATACAAGAAATTCTGAATCTGAACCAGAACGTGGCAGACAAGGTTTTGCTTCCATGAGCCGGGAGGAAGTACAACGCATTGCAAGCAAAGGCGGGAAGGCACACGCGAAAAACGGTTCTTCAAACAGAAACGGCAGATCCCGCTCGCGTAACCGTGATTAAAAACATCTTTCACTAGTTTACGAAAAAAAACAGCGGGTAAATAGCCCGCTGTTTTTTTTGTTAAATCCTGAATTTACTCAAGGCTATCCTCAATATCAATCAATGGTTTTTCGACAATCTCTTTCTTCATCGATTTTCTATGGATCGATAATAAGATGGCCGGTAATAAAATGATGTTGGTAAACATAGAGATTAATAAAGTCAATGATACTAAAATCCCTAAAGCTACGGTACCACCAAAACTGGAAGCGGAAAAAATTGAAAAGCCCGAGAATAAAATAATGGAGGTGTATACCATACTTAACCCTGTATCCTTAATGGCTGCTGAAATTGCTGCGGCTGCACCGGCATTGTTTTTCTTTAATTCCTGCCGGTACTTGGTTAAAAAGTAAATGGTGCCATCGGACGATATACCAAAGGCTATACTAAATATTAAAATTGTAGACGGTTTAAAGCGAATATCCAAAAAGCCCATGATGCCCGCAGTAATTACCAATGGAATTAAACAAGGTAACTTGGATAATACAATAATGCGCACCGAACGGAATAAAGCGATCCCCACTATCGCAATTAAAATGATCTCAATCAGTAAGCTTTCTAACAAATTGGATAACAGGTAATCGTTATTCTTTAAGAATACAAGACTATGGCCCGTTAAGCTTACTTTATACTCAGCAGGGCTAAAAATGGAATCGATTTTCGGGCGAAGAATCAACATTAATTCCTTCATTTTCTTTGAACCAATATCAGCTACCTGGTAACTGATACGAGTGGTTTGCTTGGTACTATCAATAAATTTAGCAAGCTTATTATTCTGCCCTTTTAATGAACCCGAATATTCTGATAACGTTTTCAAGTCGGTAACACCCGGCAACCTGTAATATTTGGGATTTCCATCGTTATAAGCCTGGTATGAAAATTTAATGGCTTCCACCACGGATAAAGGTTTTGAAAAAATAGGATAACCTTCAAACACTTTTTGCATGGCCTTAATTTTATACAAAGCTTTGGCGTTGTTCTCAAACAATCCATTTTCTTTCTTTGTATCTACCGAAATTTCAAATGGCAAAACGCCATTAAAGTTATCTTCAAAGAAATGGAGATCGGTATAGATGGGATCCTTTTTAGGAAGATCATCTACCACGTAACCGTTCATATCAATAAAGGTCATACCCCAGAAACAAATACCTGTCAATATCGCTGTTGTAATGTAAATGGCAGGTCGACGGTTTTGCACTAAATAATCCACAATATCCAGGGCTTTGTTGATCACCTTTCCTTCCTGGTGTTTGGTATGTTTCGCTTTTGGTGTTGGCAACACATTCAAAATAACCGGTACTAAAATCAAGGTAATGAAATAAGTTGCCATTACACTGATAGAAGCCACAATACCAAACTCCACCAGCATTAAACTTTTTGTAAAATACAATACACCAAAACCAATAGCAGTCGTAATGTTTGCTAGAAACAAGGTCACTCCAATGGTTTCAATACTGCGGGTAATGGATTTAATTTTATTACCGTGCAGTACAAACTCGCTCTGGTATTTATTAATCAGGAATATACAGTTCGGCAAACCAATAACCATGATCAACGGTGGTATTAAACCCGACAGGATTGTGATTTTATAGCCGAACAGCTGCATGATGCCCATCGACCATAATACTCCTACACCTGTAATAATGAGAGAAAAGAATACGACATTGCCCGAACGGAAGAATACCCATAAGATCAGGGCAGTGACACAGATCGCAAGAATCAGGAATAAGGTCATCTCATGAGAAACCTTTGTCATTACCTGCGATCGGATAAATGGCATTCCCGAATAATGCATTTCTATATTATGTTTCTTAGAAAATGCATCGGCTAAAATCTTGATCTCCGCTACGATTTCCAAACGACGCTTAGAGTTAAGGTCCTTTTTGGTAAACGTAATGGCCATGACATTGGCACCCGTTTCTTTATTATAAATAATTCCTTCGTAAAACGGCAGAGCCAGGAAGTCTGCTTTAATGCTGTCAACATCCTGCTGATTCCTGATCGGGTTTTTAATCAAAGGCACGAATTCAAATTTTTCGAGGCTGTCGTTCTTTACAAATTTGTAAACAGTTGGTACCGACATCAGGTCCTTGATACCCTGGATATTTTTAATGGTGAGACTGAGTTCATGCCAGTCTTTGAATTTCTCGTATTGAAACAGGTTTTTGTCCGCAAACCCCATCACCATCACGTTTCCGTCTTCGCCAAAATGTTTTTTAAAATTCTGGTATTCGATAAAAGTGCTATCCGTATCAGGAAGAATTTGCGCGAAATCGTAGGATAATTCAACCCTGGAGGTCTTGTACCCCATAAATGCAGTGATTAAAAGCACCACAGTTGTAAAGGCTATCTTATTTCTTAACAGAATCCCAGAAAAATATTTCCACATAATTTAATTGCTTTAGTAATGTTTGTAAGGCAGCTTTTTCCTCATCTCTCTTCTCTGCCAACCTCCAAAAGGCTAAAAATAGCGATTTAATGAAAATATATAAAAAAAATGTTTTACAATTCTGTTTTTTGCAGATAATGTTGTAAAATATGAAAGGTTTTACAATCGTTCTAAACCAATTACTTCTTCGCTTCTTTTTTTACGTATTTGAGATTCAGTAAATTCATCGGATTTGTTGAGAAATCTTTGATGTTTTTATGCACCAAACGGATGACCTGGTCGTAATACAAAGGCACAATCGGCGCATCATCAATCAGCATCTGATCCATTTTCTGATATAGAGCGTTCTTTACTTCGCGGTTTTGCTCCCGGATTACTTTTTCAAAAAGAATATCAAAGTCAGGGTTTTTGTAATGCGTATAATTTGAACCAACCGGGGCAAAGTTTTTACTATAAAACAAACTCATGAAATTTTCCTCATCTGCATAGTCGCCCACCCATGATTTTTTAAACAGGTTGTATTCGCAGCTCGCAACCGCCTGCCTCAATACAACTGGTTTATCCACACTGATGTTGACTTTGATATTATTGTCAGCTAGCTGCGATTGAACAAATTCAGTTTGCTCTAAATAATTATCAGTGGTATGCAGAGTAATTTCAGGAAGTCCTTTACCCTCTGGGAAACCGGCTTCAATCAATAGCTGCCTCACCTTTTCGGGATTATAAGTGTATCCTTTTACGACCTTTTCATTAAAAGACGGCAAACCATTGGGTATAAATCCGGCAGTTGCAGGATACCCGATGTTATTACGGAAAAACTTAACCATCTTCACACGATCAAAACCGTAATTAATGGCTTTTCTTAAAGCCTTAATACGCAGTGGAGATTTTTTCACGATATCTATATTCTCATCCACTAATATTCCAAGGTAATCAGTTTTCAGAAAGGTTTGTTTCTGCATATTGAACTTTTCCGCATAAATAGGCTGAAGATTTCCGTTTTTATCCAATACTTCATTGATATTAAATGCATCGGCCCCACTCAGCATATCGTATTTGCCGTTGAGTAATTCCATAAAAGCGGTTTCACGATCTTTCACAAACGAAATGGTTACAGCATCCAGATACGGCAAACGATTTTTTCCATCAAACTCAAAATAATTTTCGTTTTTCAAAAGCACCAGTTTGGTTCCTTCTTCCCATAATTTAAATTTAAACGGACCTGTTCCAACCGGGTTCCTTCTGAAATCCTGGCCATAAAAATCAGCCGCTTCAAAAGGAATAACAGAAAAATATTTCATGGTAAGTACGCTTAAAAACGCACTGAAAGGCTCTTTTAAATACACAACAAAGGTAGAATCGTTCAGGGCAGAAAAGCCCTTGTAGCCTGTTTTCTCGGTTCGGTCGATGTTCGCCAGTAATGATACGGCACTGCTCACACGGGCATCATATAAACGATTGAACGAGATCACAAAATCCCGTGCAGTCACTTTTCTTCCCTTTCCATTTTCAAAACACTGGTTATCATGAAAATAAACATTATTTCTCAACTTAAATGTATAGGTTAATCCATCGTCACTGACAAACCACTCCTTAGCGATGCATGGTTGAACGGTTAGTGAATCATTCAATTGTACCAGGCCACTATATACCTGATTAACACCCCAGATATCTTCTGTATTATTAGCTGATGCCGGGTCAAGACTGCTGATACCGGCCATTTCATTGTAATTAAAAACGGTACGATTATCTGTTTCCTGGTTTGAATCAGAACAGGTTGTAAACACCAATACGAAAAGGCAAAGTACAACAGGCCTGAAAAATGTAATAGAAGGAATCATGTTTTAGTGTTTAAGGAATGCTTAAATACCAATATTAAGCAAATAGAGCTCGTTTTTTTTAAAGTATTTCAACAGTTTTTCACATTAACGTGTCAATTCTCACAAATTGTATAAATTAGTGTTCTGATATCTTAAAAATCATCTGAAAATGAAAAAACATTTATTATTAGTTGCGCTCATTTGCTTATCTTCTGTTTATTACGGACAAGATGAAGGGTTAACGAAAGTAACTCCCGAGACGGCAGCTAATAAAATGAAAGTTGGCAATTACGAAGATGCCCTGGTTGACTATTTACAATTACTCAATGATGATCCCAGAAACGAATCCTACAATTACAATATAGGGGTTTGTTACCTGAACAATAATACAAACAAAGGTAAAGCCGTTCCTTACCTTGAAATTGTGACTCGTAAAGAAAAACATGATCCAAATGCGGAGTATCTACTCGGCAGAGCATATCAGTATGCAGGAAGATTTGACGATGCGGTTTCTGCTTTCAAAAAATTTAAACAGGGCGCCAAAGGCACAGAATTTAACCTGGTGGATGCAGATTTGCAAATTCAGCACTGCATTAATGCCAAGGAACTAATGAAATTTCCCGTGGACGTTTTGTTTAAAAACCTCGGTTCCAATATCAATTCGGAATACAGCGATTATTATCCTTTTGTAACTGCCAGTGAATCGTTTATTGTATACAACACCAAGCGCCCGGAAAAAAATGCAGAAAAGCTGGAAAATGGTAATTACAACAACTCCATCTACATTTCGAGAGTAGTGAATGGTGAATACATGAAGGCAAGTCCCATTGGTGCCCCGCTTAATGCCGGTAACGGTGGAATGGAAGTGATTGGACTGAGCGAAAGCGGCGACAACATTTTACTTTATATGCCTGAAGGTTTAGGAAAAGGAAATATTTTCATCAGTAAACTGGATGCGGAAGGTATGTATTCCAAACCTGAAAAATTAGATGCAAAAATCAATAGCGGTGGTGATGAAATTGCTGCTTCCATTTCTTCTGATGGAAATACCTTGTTTTTTGCAAGCAGCAGAAAAGGCGGACTGGGCGGAACTGACATTTACATTTGTAAAAAAGTTGGTAAAAAATGGTCAGAGCCGAAGAACGCAGGCCCTGAAATCAATACTCCCTACGACGAAGACTTCCCGAATATTTCCCCTGATGGTAAAATTTTATATTTCTCATCAAAAGGCCATACAAGTATGGGAGGCTACGATATTTTTAAATCGGCTTATGACGAAACAAACTCCACGTTTGCCAGCCCAAAAAATATCGGTTACCCGATTAATACAACAGATGACGATATGAATTTCCGTATCTCCAAAAATGGAAAATACGGTTACATCGCTTCTGCCAAAAGTGGTGGACAGGGCGACTTTGATATTTACCGTGTAACTTTTAACGAAGTAGAAAGCGACTATTCTGTAGTGATTGGTGCCTTTACAACGAAGGATAATGCAGCGATCAATTACAATGATGTGTTTATTTCAGTGAATGATAACATTACCAGGGAACTTGTTGGAAATTATCTGCCAAATCCATCCTCAGGAAGATTTGTAGTGATTCTTCCTCCGGGTAAATACCAGATGAGTATTGATGCTCCGGGATTCAAAGCGGTAAACAAAAACATCGAAGTGCTTGACAAAGTTTCATACCAGGCAGAAATCAACATGAACATCGAATTGACAAAGTAATTTCTAAAATAACGGTACTCAGTGGAATTTACGTCTAAATTAATAGAACAAGCAGTTGGTCATTTCTCAAGCTTACCGGGAGTCGGTAAGAAATCCGCTTTACGTTATGTTTTACACATCATTAAACAGGACGAACAGGACGTCACAAATTTTTCTGAAATCATCAGGGCATTAAAACATGATTTGAAGTTTTGCAGGAATTGTCATACGATATCTGATCATGACATTTGCGAAGTATGTGCTAATCCTGCCAGGAACCAACAGGTAGTTTGTGTGGTGCAGGATTACAGGGATGTGATGGCTATAGAAAATACAGGCTTATACAAGGGTGTGTACCATGTATTAGGGGGCCTGATTTCTCCCATGGAAGGAATTGGTCCAAGTAACTTAACTATTGATTCACTGGTAGAAAAAGTGTCAAGACAGGAAGTAAAAGAGATTATTCTTGCTTTAAATGCCACCATGGAAGGTGAAACTACCAGTTTCTTTATTTTCAAAAAATTAGCCGCCTTTGATTTAACATTATCTGCCATTGCCCGCGGAATAGCTGTTGGTGACGAACTCGAGTATACCGATGAAGTAACGCTCGGCCGTTCCATTGTAAACCGTATTCCTTACAACAACAGTTTATCAAGATAGGCTGATCCAAATTCTAGAATTTTTTTTCACATCATTTATGGAATTTCAATTTCTCCTTCATCCAAAGAGAAATTCTAAAATTTTATTTATGAAAACTCTAATGATACTCGCAATATGTTTAACGATGGTTAAAACATACGCAACTGACACGGAAAAAAACATTAAATCAAAACCAGAGAAAATCATTGTATACATGCAAGGCGCCCAGGTGCATCGCATGTCAACTGTTAATTTAGTTGCCGGGCAAAATACTTTGATTTTTTCAGGTCTTGAAAACTGCATTAATACTTCTGCTATACAAGCCTCCGGCAATGGTAATTTCATCATCGCTGATATTCAGCACGAAGTGCATTATCCTGAATTTGATAAAGCAAAACTTAACGGAGATGTTCGTTATAAAAAATTACTGAAACATGTGAACGACAGCTTGCAGGAAATCAATTATCTATTGGAAGAGATCTCTGCCAAATCAGAGGCCTTAGCCACTGAAAAAAATGTATTGCTGAATTACAGCTTATACAGAGGTCAGTCAAAAAGAGATAGTATTGCTTCCTTAAAAGATGGTTTGTCGTATCTCCGCGAAAAATTATACAACATCAATTCCGAGCAATTAAAACTTAAAAGAGAACGCGAAAAGCTGGAAGTAAAAAAAACCATATTAAATGAGCGCATTGTAAATGTAAGCAACGAGCTGGCCAATCAAAATAACAGCGGGGAAGTGGAGAAAGTGGACTACAGAATTTTAGTGCATGTGATTGCTGACCAGTCCTCCCAGGCTTCAATAAACATTAACTATTACATCACCAATGCCGGCTGGACACCTTCCTATGACTTAAGAGCAATGTCTAACGAACAAAATGTAAAATTGACTTACAAAGCGCAGATTCATCAGAACTCAGGCATTGATTGGGGAAATGTTAAATTGGTTTTATCTACCGCCAATCCAAACCGCTCTTATAATCTTCCTGATTTATCTCCCTGGTATTTAGGCTATACCAATCATGCTTATAAAACTAAAAAACAATTGAACCAACCAACTCCTTCAAGTATGTCTGCGGCTGGCAGATCAGAAGACAGTAAAGCAGACTACGCAACATTAGAACAGGAAGAAGTGGTAATGGCCAAAAACGCTTATGACTATACAACAGTGAGTGAAAATGTAATTGAAACCGAATACGAGATCAAATTAAACTACAATATTCCAAGTGATGGTAAACAGCATTTCGCAGCAATAATGGTAAAGGATCTGAAAACAACTTATCGGTATAAAGCCATCCCTAAGTTAAACAACAATGTCTATTTAACCGCTGTGCTGGCAGATTGGGAAGATGCCATTACAATGTCCGGTGAAGCTTCCATTTATTACGATGGCTCTTATGTTGGGGCAACAAGTCTTGCGCCCGGCGGAACAGAAGACACCATTCAGCTATCGCTGGGAATCGATAAAAACATTGCCATCAAACGCCAGAAAATAAAAGACAAATGCTCGCAAAAAATCCTGGATAACGACATTTTACACCAATACACATTTGAGATTACCATGAAAAATTCACGTGCTTCAAAAATAGAAATTGAAGTAATCGATCAGCTGCCCCTGGCTCATGATAAAACAGTAACCATCGATCGGAAAGAAATATCCGGCGCGAAATACGATGAAGTAACCGGGATCTTAAAGTGGCGATCTACCATCCAGGCAAAGGATAGTAAAAAATTGACGTTGATGTACCAAATCAAAGCACCTAAACACATGGCCGTTGCCTGCAATTAATCATATCAGATTTAAAGGCTCAGTTAAATCATTCAACTGAGCCTTTATATTTAAACTCAAGTCTCATAATTATACTCCCAGGCAGATTTATAGAAATTGTTTTTTTCGCAATATTCTATAAAAGCTTTGTAAAAGGGATGATTACCAATCGTGGCAGTATCCATAATCACAACTAATTTTTTCTTGGCCCGTGTTAATGCTACATTCATACGGCGAATGTCAGATAAAAAACCGATCTCTGAATCGGGATTGCTTCGCACTAAGGAAATATAAATCACATCACGCTCTTCACCCTGGAATCCATCAATGGTCTTTACTGCTAACTCATTAACGAGATAAGAAGAATGGTCAAACTCCAGTTGCTTTTCTTTCAGTAATTCAATTTGTTCTTTATAAGGAGAAATCACACCAATACTGATCCTGTTGGTTTCACCTGAATTGGTGTATTGCTGTAATAACAATTCCAGGTGCTTAAACAACAAATCTGCCTCGCCTTTATTAGACATGCTTAAGGTTTCCGGATTTTGCAACTCATCAAAACTGCAACCTGCAGTGTCGATTAATTCGATTGGAATATTTAAAATTTCAATGTCCTCATTCCTGGATAATACAGAATCTTTGACCGTCGCATCTGCTTCCAGCTTATTATTGTAAAAATAAGCATTACTGAAAGCCATGATCTGATGATGCATTCGATACTGATGCGTCAATAAAGAGGAAATCTCATCATGTTCAATACATCTGTCCAACATTGTTTTATCAAGCCCCTCCTGTTTGGCTTTAATACTTTTTACTACAGGTGGTAACTGAAAGTGATCCCCACTTAATATAACACGATTGCATTTCAAAAGAGGGATCCACGAAATGGCTTCCAATGCCTGTGACGCCTCATCAAAAAACAGTGTATCAAATTTCTTCTTTGCTAAAGCCCTATTCGTAGAAGTCACCGGCGTGCAGCAAATAACCTGCGTCTGGTCAAACAAAGAATCTACTATATAATCCTCCAGTAAACGTGATTCTTTGATACAGTTCCTTGCTTCCGTATAATACAGGGCACGTTGCTTAGCATCCTCTTTTCCAAACACCCGCTTGAACTTGGATGCCATTTTAAAATATTCTTCTGCAGTTTTTCTAAGACTTCTAATGTCTTTGTAATTGGCATGTGATTGTATCTGCCCGTCAATGGTGGTTTTTTGAAGTTCTTCCGAAACTCTTGCCGGATGACCAACACGAAGCACATTCACCCCCTGCTCCATTAATTTTTCCGTCAACAGGTCCACGGCTGTATTCGTTGGCGCACAAACCAGCACCTGCTTTTCTGTTTGCAATACCAAACGGATAGCTTGAACAATCGTTGTTGTTTTCCCTGTTCCCGGAGGGCCATGGACTACTGCGATATCATTCGAAGCTAAAATATGCCGCACAGCCCTGTTCTGCGAAAAATTCAATTGGGGAATTACCAGAGTATCATCGATCTTTTCAAATGTCGGAGCTGCTATTCCATCTATAATTTCCCGCAACTCAGCAACCCTGTTGTTCCTGGCTCCAATCACTTCGTCCAATGCCTTCTGCATTTCGATATAACTGTTATCGTCAAATTGAATGTTTACTCCCAGCCTACCCTCATAACACCAGTCGGGTAATTCATCCGTATGAAGAATAATTTTCATTTTATTTCTTCCCGACTGCTTGATAGTACCTGAAATTTCCTGGATATCATCCGGATTTTTGTTTGAAAAAAGCGTCACGTTTTTTCCAGTGCTGAACTGGTGAGGCGTATCCAGGCTGTTGGTACGTTCAACCTCCAAATGCACAAAATCAGCATAACCCAATTCATCCGATAAAATCTGAATAGGAAACCAGGTCACACCGTTCTTTTTCCTTTGCTCTATACCGGCTCTTAAAAATTGTTCTTTATACTGAGCGTAATCTTCTTCCCGCTCGATCAGCAAAAGTTCTTTCAGGCGTTTTATTCTTTCGATACTTTTGCTCATTATTATTTTTTGTTCTCGCCCTTCGACTCCGCTCAGGGTGGCAGTCGAACTGACAAAATATTATTTCTTTCTTTTTAACTCGAACGCGTAAATCTGTCTTCCCAATTCAGCGAGGAAGGGCAAAGCAATGGTACTATATTCATACTTGCCATCGTTTATGATTTCGTCTTCATTGGCATACACAACAGCACTCAGCATAAACTCCACATTCTCTTTTTTGTTTTGAATGTAGGCGCAATCCACCATAAAACCATATGACTGCCCGACAATGTTCGTGATTTTAATATCAGATTTGGTGATTGGTTTCCGGCTATCTCCATACATAAAATATTTTTTATAGCTATCATGATAACTTCTGTTATAAGTAGGATGTGAACTTTCGCGGGGCAAAGCTGTTAACTGTTCTATTAAAAACTGCCGGTCCTCTTCAATCATCGCATAACGCTGTTTTGACGGCAGTTCATTATTAAAGATCAAACGTTTAAGCATGGAATGAATATTCTCCAGAGAGATGTAATTCATGTCCGAAAAATCTTTTGGTTGATTTACCTTTTTATTCTGAGCATTCAGATGAGCCTTTCCGACTTTCACTTCTCCCAGGGGATGTGTATATAGTCTCGAAGCTTCCTGTTGCGGTTGAGAGGTGATTGGCGTGAGATCATTCTTTAGAAACGTTACGGGATTAGTGGTAGTATGTTCAGTGCCCTTACATCCACCATCAAAACGATGGATGATGCGCACATTCTTGTAACCTAATTCCTCCATGCGATTGTGAATTTCATCAACCCCTAAAAATTCATACACTCTACCATAAGCAAAATTATCACTTACTAAAGCCATTCGTTTAATATACTGGGCAATACTCGGGTACCCGTTGACAGAGGTGGTATCTTTCCTGACTGAACGCTGACAAGCATTGGCGCTGTCAGTAAACATAATGGTATTACTATAGACGTGCAATCGTTTTGTCTTTTCAAGGGCTAATATAGCACATGGCAGTTTTACCAGGCTGGCGCAATAAAAATAATTGGAAGAATCTACATGATATGTATAATCTTTGAACTCCGCTTTTCCCTGGCTGTCTCTCGTTATTTGTGTATAAATGATCTGCAGCCTGTATTTTTTTGAATTTGCGTTAACTTTTTTCAGAATTGGTTTTGTGTTTAAAAGAGACTCGAAAGAGAAGCTGTTCTGGCAACTGCAGTCTATATATAAACACAATGCCAGTATGATTAAAATCATCTGATATACATTTCTATTTAAACTTCGTATTAAACGCATTTTGTTACTTTTACTCCTCAAATATAAGGATTATCAGTGCCGTTGATGCGGTAGGCTTTCCAAAACTGTAATTCATGTAATTAACAAACAAAACCATTAAGCCAGCTAAAAATTAATACTTTTGTAAACCCTATTGCTTTCAAATTTATCATGGAAAACGCGCAAAAACTCATTCATACACATGACCTAACCGAAAAAAGTTTTGAGAGCTTTTTGCCAGCTAATCTTAGAACTGCTTCCCGTTTGCATTTTACACCGATTGAAGTTGCAAAAAAAGCTTCTGAATGGTTAACTGAAACGCCTGCGAAAAGCGTTCTGGATATTGGAGCCGGGGTCGGTAAATTTTGTATTACAGGGGCCTATCATTCTAACGCTCATTTTTATGGCGTTGAACACCGGGAGAGTCTTTGTAACATCGGAATTCAAATTGCGGGGCATTTTGGACTTCAGAATGTAAACATACGGCACGCCAATATTCTGGATATTCGGTTTTCAGATTACGACGCATTTTACCTGTACAATCCCTTTTACGAAAATCTGGAATTTGTAAAACGGCTAAATGATGAAGTGACACTAGAAGAAGATCTATACCAGGTGTATTTGAATCACACTGAAACACAGTTAGACCAGATGAAAAAAGGAACCAGGTTGGTAACCTACCATGGCAATAATTTTGAAGTGCCTAACTCCTACGAAAAAGTAGCAGAAGCTTTTAATGGGGAATTGAAGCTTTGGATTAAACAAAGTTAAATGACTAAGAACAGATCCATATTTTTTAATCCATTTAAAAAGGGCCGCAAACTTTACAGCATCTTAAAACTGAAATGCCCCAGGTGTCATGAAGGAGATTTATTCCTGAACAAAAACCCCTACAAACTGAAAGACCTTGATAAAATGCCAAAAAGCTGTCCTGTGTGTGGAGAAGATTTTTACCGGGAAACAGGATTCTATTATGGCGCTATGATGATCAGCCATGCAACGACCACTGTAATCGCCGTGATTGTTCATGTCACTGTATTTTACTTTTATGGCTGGGCCATTGCTCCAAACCTACTGTCACTTCTTACTTTATTGATAATTTCCTTCCCACTGGTATTCAGGAGCTCAAGAGCAATCTGGATCAATTTTTTTGTGAAATATAATCCTCCTGTAAAATAAATCAGGGCTGCTTGGTCGCGATCATAAAATTGCTGTTCTTGTCTTTGAAATTGTAACCAATCCCAAATCCTATTGGTTTCGATCCCTGCATTTTATACAAAGAATCCAGGTCTTTCTGGTAAAATACAGAAAACATAGGAATCGGCTTTAGATATTGCCCGAAAAAGGAATAACTCCATTTCTGGTCGTCCTCCTGGAAATAATGAAAGGCGATGCCACTGTCGTCCTGCACCACATGCTGACTCTGATCCAGGATCACATTGCGTATCATGGAAAAATAATTCTTATGCATTAAATAAGAAGCGCCTTTCAGATAGGTGTTTACAGTCCCCATATTCTTTAAATAAGTCACAAATCCTTTGTTTGACTTTAAACCACCATCAGCTGCATTTAAAGAAAAATAATACAGTGTTTTTAATTGCTTTTCAACATCCACAAATTTTATTTCTACCCCGCGCGTGTTCGTCTTTAATTTTTTAAGGTCTTCAAATGAATTGACGTGGGTTACAGAGCCAGAACTATCTACGGTAACTGGTTTCGCAGAACACAATTCATTACCGGTACGCTTTAAAAACAAAAATAATAAATGCAGGGTACCATCCACTTCTTCATTCTTCAGATCATTTTTCATGCTTTGCGTCCTGAAAAAACTGAATTTTAAAATCGCATTCAAAGATGTATTTACTTTGCTGAAATACGCATCCAAAGAATCGGATTCTTCTTTTCTAAACTCCGGCAAACTTCCAACAGGTTCTAAACCAATCAATATATATTGATCTGCCTCCGGAAAAAAGGCCTGGGCGTGTAAAATATCAGGACCGGAAAATGGGTAAAACAGGGTGGTCTGAGGTTTCACCACTTTTGAAATTTCATTCTCACGGAACTTTCTCAAATTCATTAAACGGGTAGAATCATAAGTGTTCCATCGCTTGTCAAAATTTTTACTGAAGGATTTAAAATCTGCTGTATTCTGAACATACTGATAAATGGAACTTGTATCTGCAATTCCCGACATAATATTCGCCAGGGCATTCAATGTATCATTGGTTTTTACAAGACTGAGCTTTGCAGATTCAATGGAATCATTTCTTTCTTTTTCTACCACGATTTGTGGTACAATTGTATCCTGTTTCAATTCTCCGGTTTTTTCTGTTGACGAAGGAGAACATCCTGTCATCACATAAACAACCATTGCAGCACTGATTTTATTAAACATATTTTTTTTGTTTTTTATCTGACAATAATTTTCCAATAAAATAAACGAGACCACCTATGGCCACGTTTAATAATCCTAAAAGCGATTCAACGGGTTTCATTTCTAAAACTTTATAAATCGTATAGCCGTTGAGGGCTAAGAATATCAAAGGCGTTACCGGATAACCCCATGTTTTATAGCCTGGCGTTTCCATTTTACGGTATCTTAAAATAAAAATGCTGCTAACCGTCAAAAACGTGAAAATACTTAAACTGAAGCCAACAAACGTCAGAACAGATTCAAACTGCGCCGTAATGATTAACAAAACAGTGATCAATGATTGTGTGATCACAGCCATATAAGGTACGTTTCGCTTATTGGTTTTCGCCAATACATTCAACATCGGCAAATCTTCTCCCATCGATTTAATGATACGAGGACCTGCCATAATCATGGCGCTAATAGAAGATAACAATAAAAAAGCAATAATGAGACTCATCATTTTTCCCATAAAGTCGCCAAAAATATGAGCTGCACTCACATGGCCAATTTCTAGTACACCAGTTAATTCTGACATTGGGGCACTGTATAAAAACACAAAATTCAACAACACATAAATAATTGTAACAATCAATGTTCCTAGTAATAAGGCTTTGGGTAAATTCTTCTGAGGTTCCTGCATGTCCCCGGCAAGGTAAGACGCGGCGTTCCATCCGCTATACGCATAGGAAACATACATCAGTGACACCCAGAAACCTGCGCTCATAAATTCATCCAGGGTATTAGGCTGTGGCAGAATTGTTATTGGATGATCCGGTGTATGAATTAATCCTGCGAAAATAAAACAGATGATCACTCCTACTTTCAGTGCTGTAAGTACTCTTTGAAAACTGCTACCCGCTTTCAGATCCATGGCATGAATTAAAGTGATCACCGCAACCACTGTCAGTGCACAAACAGTGATATTGATTTCAGGAATGATTTTATGCACGTATGTTCCTAAAGCCATAGATGCCAAAGCAACGGGTGCTGCAAAACCAACGGTAGAAGAAACCCACCCCGATAAAAAACCAACAGCCGGATGCATCAATTTTGTCAGGTAAGCATATTCTCCTCCGCTCCGGGGAATAGCCACTCCTAATTCGCCATACACTAAAGCGCCGCAAAATGAAATGATACCGCCCAGTAGCCATAATATCAAAATGCTAAACACTGAATGGATATCGAACAACTGAAATCCAAGGCTGGTAAACACACCGGTGCCAATCATATTAGCGATCACTAATGAAATAGCCGTGTAGAATCCAATCTTATAAGTAGAATTCATTAATCAAATGATTGTGTTGATTTAGAGGACATCTCTAACATGATCTGGTATTCTTCGGGGGACAAATCGTTATAATAAAAATTAATTGGGTTTACTTTCTCTCCGTTTTTGATCACTTCGTAATGCACATGCGGGCCGGTACTTAAACCTGTACTTCCTACATAACCAATTAAATCACCACGTTTGATTTTCGCGCCAGGCTTTGTCGCCATTTTACTCATGTGGCCATATAAGGTCTGATATCCAAATCCATGATTGATCACCACATGGTTTCCGTATCCCTGAGCGGAAGCATCTGCTACCTCCACAATACCATCACCCGTTGCATAGATTGGCGTACCTTGCTCTGCTGTAAAATCCATTCCCGGATGAAACTCCTGGGTTTTATAGATAGGATGCGTCCGCCAACCATAACCGCTTGGAGCGTGTTTCAAATTTTTATTGTTCAAAGGCATAATAGCCGGAATGGAAGCGATCAGTTTCTCTTTTCCTTTAGCCATTTTCACCACTTCGTCAAAAGATTTGGATTGTATGTATAGCTGCTTTGTAATCCGGTCCAATCGCTCTGTCGCCTCTTTCATTAATGCCGTATTATCATATCCTTCCAGATCCTTGTAGCGGTCGCTTCCTCCAAAACCTGCCTGCCTGATTTCATTGGGAATGGGTTCTGCTTCAAAAATCACGCGGTAAATATTGTCATCCCTATCCTGTAAATCATTCAACACTGTTTGCACCTGGTTCATTTTTTTATTCAGAAGCTCATATTGTAATTTTACAACTTCAAGTTCCCTCTTTTGCTTTTTCTGCATGGGAGAAGGCAAAAACCGATAACCTAATAGAATGGTAAATGCAGCAAATACAATTCCAATCCCCAGGTATGAAAGCACCTGCAACAGACGCTCCTTAAAAGTAACTTTTACTTTTTCATAGGTCAGGGATTTGGTATTAAACTTATATTTTACTTTAGACATTTCTTTTGTAGAGGCTAGCAAATATAATAAAATGATTGATTGATAGAGGCAGTTTTTCGTCAAAAACAGAAGCAATAGATTCATCAAAATCTTACATAAATTCTTACTAAAAAGTGTATAATTTATCATGTGCGATGCCGGTGATTTTAGTATATTCGTTGCTTCTTTTAAAATATTATGGAATCAAATAAAGTACGTCAGACATTTTTAGATTTTTTTAAATCCAAGGGCCATGAAATTGTTCCTTCTGCACCGATGGTGGTAAAAGGCGATCCTACCTTAATGTTCATTAATTCGGGGATGGCACCTTTTAAAGATATTTTTTTAGGCAACGCGCCTATCAAATATCCGCGTGTGGCAGATACGCAAAAATGTCTGCGTGTAAGCGGAAAACATAATGACCTGGAAGAAGTGGGTGTTGATACCTATCACCATACCATGTTTGAAATGCTTGGTAACTGGAGTTTTGGCGATTACTTTAAAAAAGATGCCATTGCCTGGGCCTGGGAATTACTGACGGAAGTTTACAAAATTGACAAGAGCCGTTTATATGTGACCGTATTTGAAGGCAGTGTTGAAGAAAATGTTCCCTTCGACCAAGAAGCATATGACACCTGGAAATTATACATTGACGAAAAAAGAATTCTAAAAGGAAATAAAAAAGATAACTTCTGGGAAATGGGTGATACTGGTCCGTGCGGACCATGTACTGAAATTCATTATGACGGAAGAAGTGATGCCGATAGAGCAAAAGTAGATGGTGCGATTTTAGTCAATAATGATGATCCACAGGTGATTGAAGTTTGGAACAACGTATTCATGGAATTCATGCGCAAGGCAGATAAGAGTCTTGAAAAATTACCTGCTCAACATGTTGACACAGGAATGGGCTTTGAACGTTTGGTACGTGTATTACAGGGCAAGCAATCCAACTATGATACAGACGTATTCACCCCTTTATTAAACAAAATTGAAGAATTAAGCGGGCTACGTTACAAACCGGAAGGGGAAGAAGAACATAAGAAACAACAGATCATTAATATTGCGATGCGGGTGATTGCTGATCATATTCGCACGATCTCTTTCTCTATCGCGGACGGTCAGTTACCAAGCAATACCGGCGCCGGTTATGTGATTCGTCGTATTTTACGTCGCGCGATCCGTTATGGCTACCAGTCGTTGAACATCAAAGAGCCATTCATGTACCGTATTGTTCCAACATTGGCACATCAGTTAGGGCAGCAATTTCCTGAATTAAATACTCAGAAAATATTAATTGAAAAAGTAATCAAGGAAGAAGAAATTTCCTTCTATAAAACTTTAGAGATCGGTTTAAAACGCATTGACCAGGTATGTATTGACCTGACGAATTTGAAATCAGGCAAAGTGATCGATGGCAAAGTGGTGTTTGAATTATATGATACGTTTGGGTTTCCATTGGATTTAACTTCTTTGATCGCCCGCGGGTATGACCTGAGCATTGACGAGGAAGAATTCAATCGTTTGCTAACGGAACAAAAAAATCGTTCACGTGCAGCAACTTCTGTTGATACAGATGATTGGATCTCTATACAAAAAAATAAAAAAACATCGGATAGTTCAACCGCCGAAACAGAATTCGTTGGATATACTGATTTAGAGTGCGAAGCTAATATCATCCGTTACCGTAAAGTAAAAGCAAAAAATAAAGAGCAGTTCCAGGTTGTATTGGATAGAACTCCTTTCTATGCAGAAAGCGGCGGACAAGTGGGAGATGCAGGAACATTATCCAACATCAATGAAACGATCAACATTACAGATACTAAAAAAGAGAACGGTGTGATCATTCATTTTTGTGATAAACTTCCTGAAAACATGGAAGCAACTTTCATGGCAAAAGTAAACAGAAACAAGCGCAGCTACACGGAAAACAACCATAGCGCAACTCACTTGTTGCATGCAGCTTTACGCCAGGTATTAGGAACTCATGTGGAACAAAAAGGAAGTTTGGTAAATGATGAGTATTTACGCTTTGACTTTTCTCATTTTTCCAAGATTACCGATGAAGAATTACAGGAGATCGAAAAAATCGTGAATACAAAAATTCGCGAAAATATTTTCAGCAATATTCAACAAATGACGATTGACGATGCTAAAAAAACAGGAGCGATGGCTTTGTTTGGTGAGAAATATGGAGATGTGGTTCGTGTCGTTGAATTTGATAAAAATTATTCGATTGAATTATGCGGAGGAACCCATGTGAAAGCAACAGGACAGATCGGTTATTTCAAAATCATTTCTGAAAGCGCTGTTGCTGCCGGTATTCGCCGTATTGAAGCAGTAACTGCCGTTAAAGCGGAAGAGTTTTTTAACGATCAGATTGCTACTTTAAATGAAGTGAAAGCTTTATTGAAAAATAATAAGGACGTAATAAAAAGCTTAAGTAATTTGGTGGAAGAGAATAATGATCTGCAAAAACAATTGCAATCTTTATTGAAAGAAAAAGCCCAGAGCATCAAGCAAACTTTATTATCGAAAGTGGAAGCTAAAAATGGTATCAATGTCATCATCGAAAAAATATCTTTTGACAGTGCTGAAGAAATAAAGAACATTTTATTTGAAATCCGTAACCAGGTTGAGAATTGTGTGTGTGTTATTGGCGCTGAAGTAAAAGGAAAACCAAGCATTTCTGTGATCATCGATGATAATTTGGTGAAAGACAAAAACCTGAATGCAGGAAATATCATTCGTGACCTAGCCAAAGAGATCAATGGCGGTGGTGGCGGACAGCCTTTTTATGCGCAGGCTGGTGGAAGCAAATTGGAAGGATTAAATTCTGCCATGGAAAAAGCTAAAAGTTTATTTTGATCCGACAGTTATATATCTGTTTGGTTCTAATATTGAGTGTTTTTGCAAACGCACAGGATATAACAACTGATTCTTTAAAAGCGGCTTTAAAATTTGCGAAAAATGACACCATCCGCATCAACATCTTAAAAGAATTGATCGAGGCAGAAAATGATGACAAGGTTTGGGTACGATATAATGATCAAATGCTCAAATTAAGCGAAAAAGGCGTAGCTTCTTCTCCATCCGGAAGTACTTTAAAAAGATTCTATTTAAAAAGTGTCGCGTCCGCTCTCAACAACATTGGCTTCCTTGCCAATAACCGTGGAGATATTCCAAAAGCGTTGAGCTATTATCAGAAGAGCTTAAAAATTCAGGAAGAGATCAAAGACAAAGGCGGAATTGCCAACTCAACCAATAATATTGGTTATATCCATAATAGCCATGGCGATATTCCGAAGGCTTTGGATTACTATCATAAAAGTTTGAGAATTTATGAGGAAATGCTGGCTGAAAACAAAAACGGTAATGAAACACCGAATATCAAAAAAGGCATTGCTTACTCGTTAAACAATATCGGGCAGATCTATTTAAACCAAGGGGATGTTGCTAAAACATTAGATTGCTATTACAGGGCTTTAAAAATAAGAGAAGAAATTAAAGATCCTAAAGGAATCAGTCAATCATTAAACAACATTGGATTCGCTTTATATAATCATGGAGATCCATCCTGCAGATCCACTAAAGAAACATGCATCAAAGAGGGAAGAATGAAAGCATTTAATTACTATACCAGGAGTTTGAAATTAAGAGAACAGATCAATGATAAAAGAGGCATTGCTATTTCATTAGGTCATATTGGCGGGGCCTATTCCGACATGGGAGATCCGGACTGTAAGGAATCAAAAGAAGAATGCCTGAAAGCAGGCAAGAAAAAGGCTTTGGAATATTATCAACGAAGCTTATCCATCCTAGAAGAAATTCAGGATAAATGGGGTATTGCGAACGCCTTAAACGACATTGGATTAATTTTATTGGAACAAAAAAAAATTGCAGAGGCAATGGTGTATGCAGATCGTTGTCTTAAAACATCCAAAGAATTAGGATATCCGGTGAATATTAAAAAAGCATCCTCCCTCCTGAAAAATATCTATAAGGAGCAAAAAAAATATAAAGAGGCGCTCGCCATGCACGAACTGGAAATACAAATGCGTGACAGTATCGCTAACGAAGAAACAAAGAAGGCATCTATGAAAAAGCAATTTCAATACCAGTATGAAAAGAAAGCTGCAGCTGATAGTATAAAGAATGTTGAAGAACAAAAAGTAAAAAACGCGCAACTCACAGCACAACAGGCTCAATTAAAGCAGGAAAAAACGCAACGCCTGGCATTATACGGTGGATTAGTTTTGGTTTTGATATTCGCAGGATTTATGTTCAACCGTTATAAAATAACACAGCAACAAAAGAATACCATTACTCTTCAAAAAACAAAAGTGGACGAAGCATATATAGAACTTAACCAGCAAAATGAAGAGATCGCTAATCAGCGCGATGAAATTGGAAAACAAAAACATACATTAGAAGCTCATCAAAAAGAAATTATAGATTCTATTACTTATGCCAAACGATTGCAGGAAGCTATTCTTCCACCAAAAGAATTTATTAGCGAACATTTTCCTGGAAATTTTATTGTCTACAAGCCAAAAGACCTCGTTGCGGGAGACTTTTACTGGGCCGAATCCTACCAAGATAAGTTTTTAATTGCGGCAGCCGATAGCACAGGCCACGGTGTCCCAGGAGCGATCGTTTCAGTTGTTTGCAGTAACGCTTTAAATCGTTCACTAAAAGAATTTGGTTTAACCGAGCCCGGGCTATTACTTGACAAAACAAGAGAGTTGGTTTTAGAAACATTTGCCAAAAGTTCCAGTGATGTAAAAGATGGAATGGATATTTCTATACTTTGCATTGATCAACACAATAAAAAAATATCATGGGCCGGTGCAAATAATCCCTTATGGTATCTGCCGCCAACTTCAGCAACGCTTTCTGAAATAAAAGCCAACAAGCAACCTATTGGAAAATCAGATAATCCATTACCTTTCACTACTCATGAAATTGATTTTGTCAGCGGCACTACATTTTTTTTAATCACAGATGGTTACTCAGATCAGTTTGGTGGCGACAGGGGAAAAAAATTCAAATACAAATCATTAAAGGACTTGTTAGTGAGTAATTCCCATGAGAATATGACAAAACAATCAGAATTACTCGACTCGACGTTTACAAAATGGAGAGGAAATCTCGAACAGGTGGATGACGTCTGTATTATTGGCATTCGTGTTTAATGAATGACTATTCCAATTCCAGGACGTTAAGTTTGGAACGTTAATTGCAAATAGAAAGTAAAAACGATCCTGTTTTTCGATTTCCTGACCCAAATTTCACCATCCAAAAACACCATTTGCTCACTCAAAAGTTAATTTCACCCAAAATTAACACTATTTCACTCAGCTAATTCGAAAATACATAGCTTGATTTTCAGGCTCTTAACTTTTCATCGAACTTTATTTACTGTTCGGCTGTAACTATTTGTATGGTTTTGGATTATAAACCTACAATGCTTTTAAACGCAGTACATATGGAATTTTCACCCCGATATCACCATACCGCCGACATGTTGCTTGATGAGCAAATGATCATAGAGGCTGCGAAACAAAACCCCGAGCATTTCGGGCCATTGTATGATAAATACTACAAACAGATCTTTGGATACGTTTACCAACGCATGGACTGCAAAGACACGGCTTTCGATCTGACAGCGCAGGTATTTTTAAAAGCATTAACCAATATTGAAAAATACGAATACAAAGGTGTTCCGTTTGCCAGCTGGTTATACCGTATTGCTCATAGCGAAGTAATGCAGTTATTCAGAAATAAGAAAAACCTGAGGACTGTCAATGCAGACATCAGTGACCTGAGATACATCTGCGAAGAAGTAGAAGAAGAATACATGGAGCAATACAAAGGAATCTTAATGAGCGTGATCAAAGATCTGCCAGAAGATGACTTGCAATTAGTAGAACTTCGTTTCTTTGAAAAGCGTCCTTTTAAAGAAATCGCTGAAATATTGAATTTGACAGAAACTAATGCTAAAGTAAAATTATACCGCATACTTGATCGGGTAAAAAAAACGCTTACAAAAACATCCAAAAATAATGGGAACTAAATTTAATCTTAACAGACAACCAGTGCCAGATGAAGAAATCAATTCACATAAAGATTTTGGAGAACTTGTCAATAAATTTAAAAAGCAGAGCATTGAAAAAGCCCGAAGTGATGCCAGCTTTTTAAAGAATAAAAAAGCGACCTATTCGGCAATTATAGCGGGGGTCGCGGTCATCTGCACCGTCACTTATTTTTCCGTCTTTAAAAAAGAACCACCAAAAGAAACCACAAATGATAAAATAGTTACTAAACAACAACATACATATTCCCCGAATACTAAGCCAAATAAGGCTTTTATCGCCCCTCCCATCTCCAGACTAAACGTTCCTTATACTTCCTATAAAGTAAAATCAGAACAAGGAGCAACTTTAAAACATACCAGCAATTCCAAAATTATTATTCCTAAAAAAGCTTTTGTCAATAAACAAGGACAGGATATTGTTGGCGACGTAGAAATTAAATACAGAGAATTCCATAACCAGGCAGACATCATTGCTAGTGGAATTCCGATGACCTACGATAGTGCCGGGGTACAATCCACGCTGGAAAGTGCCGGAATGATTGACATAAAAGGATACCAAAACGGAGTACCTGTTTTTATCAATCCTGAAAAACCAATCATAGTTGAATTTCAATCCGAACATATAGCTGACAGGTATAATATGTATGTCCTGGATACAGTTTCAAAAAACTGGGTCTATGTAAAAAGAGATAATTCGTTGAAGGGACTGAAAACACAAGAGTCTTCGAGAGCCTCAGCCTCCGAAACTGCTTCTAAAAAAACAGATTCTCCGAAAACTATTGAATTACAAAAGCAAATTGATGCCATTCCTCCAAAAATTGAAGCAGAAAAAACAGTTTACACAAAAAAGATCAATCGACTTCCAAAAACGCACGAACCGGCCAAACCTTACAAAGCTATCGCAGGGAGGCCGCAATTTGAGCTGGATGTCAATTACAAAGAATTTCCTGAACTGGAAGCCTTTAAAAATGCGGTGTTTGAAGTGGGATCCGAAAATAAAAATTACAGTTCTAAACTGGCCGATGTCACCTGGAGTAGTGCCGAAGTGTCGGAAGGTCCGATAAAAGGCAAAAATTATTTACTAACCCTTAAATTAAGAGAGCGGGTTGAAAAGTTAATTGTATATCCCGCTTTGTCAGGCGCGGATTATGATAAGGCATTAAAAACTTATGAGTCAAAATTTTCTGACTATAAAAATTTAGTTGCTAAACGTGAGGCAGACGAAAAAAGATTAAAGGAAGAATTTGAAGCTAAACAGGCTGCTTTTGCTGCTGAGCAAAAAAAACTGAGCGAAGAAATGCTGAAAGAGAGAATTCGTTGGCAGAAAGAACAGGAGGAACAATTGAATAAACAATTCAAAACAATGGATAACGCGTCCAAAGTTACCCGTTTATTTAATGTGAGCAGTTTTGGAATCTGTAATTCTGATTGCCCGACCAATATGCCAAAAGGAGAACAAATGACTCCCATTTTTACAATTAATTCGGGCGGCGCTTTTGTAAGACCAGAACATACCTATTTGGTATGTCATTCAAAAAATGTTGTTTTTAATTTTTATAATCCCACTATTTCCTACGATCCAAAAGACACCTATAGTTTATGTGTAATAGCAAACGGTAAAATGTATCTATGCAATAAGGAAATACTAAACCAGTGCTTTTCTGCTAAACAAAATAAAATTCCGGTAACAGAATTAAGTTCAGATGTTAATGATGCTTTCGATCTAAGAAAAGCAATAGGGATATAACTTATTCAAACGCTTACATATGAAACCACTTACTTTATCATTACTGGGAATAGTATTCCTGACGGCTTCCTTTAATATAAATTCAAAAAAAGAATTTATTCCACCGGAAACTGTTCAAATCAATGACTCATTGTTTGCAGATGAAACTGAAATTTCCAATTTCTCATGGCAAGAATTTGAATATTGGACGAAATCGATATATGGAGCAAACTCAAAAGAACATCTGGCTACTCTGCCTGACACTCTTGTATGGAGAGAAAAACGATCCCATAATGAACCTTATGTACAATATTACTATCGTCACCCTGCCTACAAAAACTATCCGGTGGTGGGTGTCAGTTATGAACAGGCTATGGCCTATTGCACGTGGAGAACAGAACGTGTTAAAACATTTTTAACTGTAAAAAAAGATTTTAAACATCAAAGTCTAGAATACCGTTTGCCAACTAAATCAGAATGGGAAAAACTGGCAGAAACCTCAGCTAATATTTTAAATAATAGTGGAAGAAATGAAAAAGGGATATACCTGTTAAATTGTCCGCGTATTGATACGATACCAATCAAAGGAAGTTTATATGATAATGCTGATGTAACTGCACCTGTTAAATCATATTATAAAAACAGTTTTGGGTTATATAACATTCTTGGCAATGTAGCTGAAATGGTATACGAAAAAGGAATTTGTAAAGGTGGTGGCTGGAGGAACCAAATTGAGGAATGTCGGATCGGTAAAGACATGGAATATACAAAACCCTCGGCTTGGGTAGGTTTCAGATGCGTGTGCGTAACGAAGAAAAAATCAAATTGTTAGTTCAATAATTTGAACAGGAAACCCATTTCCTGTTCTGTATTAAAAGAATGCAAACAAATACGCAGGCGTTCTTTTCCTTCCTTCACAGTAGGACTTTTTATCGATTTTATAAAAACATCCTCTGTCGCGCACTTCTCTTCCAATTGTTGAACCTCTCTGTTTCCCGGAATTAATTTGCAATGGATGGCGCTCCTACTTTCAATGAAGTCAAGAGAACTATCTATTATAGATGTGAAATAATGAATGTTGGCCTTTAATTTTTTTATCTCTGGCGTTTTTATAAGTAATTGATAAGCAGCTTTAATCGCCAGTAAACTATGCTCTGGCATAGCGGTAGTATAAATAAAGGATCTTGAAAAATTTATTAAATAGTTCTTCAATTCTTCGCTTCCCACAATGGTCGCTCCGTGACAACCCATCGCTTTTCCATAGGTGTAAATCCTGGCAAAACAGTCGTCGTGAATATTTAATTCCTGGCACAAGCCTCTTCCTTCTTTTCCAAACACACCAATAGCGTGTGCTTCATCCACAATCAAGTGAACTTTTCCATCCCGACAAATGCTTGCTAATTCTATTAAAGGCGCATGATCACCATCCATCGAATAAACACTTTCGACCACCACATAAACTTCATTAAACGAATCACGATGGCGACTGATTAACTCCTTTAAGGAATTAATATCGTTATGCCTGAATTTATAATGCGTGGCAAAACTTAAACGGATACCGTCGATTAAGGAAGCGTGGATCAATTCATCACTCAAAATCAAATCACCCTTTTGAGGAACACTGGAAAGAAGACCCAAATTAGCGTCGTAACCTGAATTAAAAATCAACGCACCTTCTGTTTCGTGAAATTTAGCCACGGAATTTTCAATTTCCTGAAAGAGCAGGGAATTACCACTGATTAAACGGGAGCCGGTGGAACCCACTTGAACAGATGCATTCATTGTTTTCAATTCTTCGGCCAATAAACCTTTCGAAGAAAATCCTAAATAATCATTACTTGAAAAATCGATAGAAGGATAAGAAGTGATTAATGAACGCAAACTACCTTTAATTTGGCGGTGCTGCAGTAAGTCAACAATCGTAGAGGGATTTTTTTTAAATCCACCCATTAATTGTTTGGTTTGATGAGCGTCATAGTGCCATCAGCATTTGTTGCCCTGATAACTCCACCCTCTTCGCAACTTAACTTTTCGTATTTCATATCAACGATAATTTTTCCTTCCTTATTAATAACGCCGGATAATCCATTTTTTTTAATAATGGCGTTTCCACTTTTAAAATGACCAATATAATCGTACTGATTGTCGGCAATGACTCTCCCTTCGCGGTTAATTAAACCAACGAGGTCCTTTTTGTACGTATAGGCAATTCCATCATTTCCAAAAGCCGAAATTTTATCATACTCCGGCTTAATAACTTCCTTACCATCAGAATTAATAACTCCAACCATATCGTTTTTACGAACGATAGCGACCCCTTTTTCAAATTTCCCGATCTTATCATATTTGCCGGAGATCTCAGAAGACTGAGCCATTACTACTTCAAAGGACAATAATGTGAATACTAAAATGATCGTTTTCATATCGGATATTTTTAAAATTAAATTATAGAGAGGCAGGCTGAGCTAATTCTTCGTTTTTCAATTTATCAACGAAAGCCTGCTTATTGGATAATCCTAAAATCTTAAACATCTCCATATCCTGGTTATACAAAGGATTAGCAGTGGTTAGTAATTTCTCTCCGGCAAAAATAGAATTGGCGCCGGCCATAAAACACAGGGCCTGACCTTCCATGCTCATATTTAAACGACCTGCAGATAAACGCACCGCTGTTCTTGGCAATACAATACGAGCTGTTGCAATCATACGAACCATATCCCAGATTGGCACCGGCGGCTGATCCTCCATAGGAGTACCTTCAACAGCTACCAGAGCATTGATTGGCACCGATTCCGGTTGAGGACGCAACAAACTTAAAGTATACAACATCCCTACCCTATCTTCAATTTTTTCTCCCATTCCAATGATGCCCCCTGAACAAACCGTTAAGCCTGCTTTACGCACATTATTGATGGTATTTAAACGATCATCAAACTTCCTGGTAGAGATAATATTTTCGTAATTCTCTTCGCTGGTATCAATGTTATGATTATAAGCATACAATCCGGCTTCCGCTAAACGTTTTGCCTGGTCTTCAGTCACCATTCCTAAAGTGGCACATACTTCCAGACCTTTACTGTTAATGGTTTTCACCATATCCAATACAGTATCAAAATCACGGTTATCACGTACTTCGCGCCATGCTGCTCCTAAACACATACGGCTGGCTCCACCCGCTTTGGCATTATTTGCAGCTGCATCTACTTCAGGAACACTCATGAGTTTATGGACTTTTACCTCTGTATGATAACGGGCAGCCTGTGGACAATACGAACAATCTTCCGGACAACCACCAGTTTTAATAGAAAGTAAGGAGCTTACCTGCACTTCACCAACAGTGTGGTGTTGCTTGTGAACTTCTGCTGCTTTATATATTAATTCCATTAAAGGTGTATTGTACACTTCTAATATTTCTTCTTTTGTCCAATCTTTTATAGCCATCATATCTGTTCTAATTCAACCCAAATTTACATCAAAAGCAACAAACCACAAAACGTATTTGTCCATAAATCATGTTAGTAAATTATCAGGATATATAAGTATCTTTTTTAAGATATATCCGTTATTTGTTTCATGAAAAGACTGGCCGTTTTAACTTTATTCCTTTGTCTGACAGGATCACTTCCTTTAAAAGCTCAGTTCGAGGAAAGTCCTGAACGAAAAGAAATGTGGCGAAGATCAAAGAGGAAGCACAAGGCCAGAGAAGCATATAATCCATATCTTGATAAAAAGAAGACAAAACCCAGCCGGTCATTAGCCACGCAAAACGCGAGGGAACAAAAACGCCAGTTAAAAGCCGCTAAAAAACAGAAACGTCGTAGCATGAAAAAACTTGGTTATAAAGAAACCAAAGTCAAAAGAGCCAAATAAGAAGTACGAAACCTTTCTATTTTTGTTGTACAAAGTAGATGATCACACCAATCACTGCTAAAATGGTAATCGCCAAAGCAGCGATTTTTGCCGCAGAATAAGGTCTTTCACCCTGCACTTCCCCGGTTCTGGCATTCACTAAAAAACGGTATACTTTATCCTGGTAGCGGTAGGAACTCAACCAAACCGGCAATAAAATGTGTTTGAATTTAATGTCATTATAATCGGTATTCAATGAAGTAATTTGTTGTTCGTCACCGCCAATATCCGAGCATACTGAACCCCGGATCTTATCCTGCATTCTATCCTTAGCTTTATCGAAACCTTCTTTTAAACTCACCTGGTAACTTTCTGTCACAAAACCACTCAGGTATTTATCATTATAATCCACCAGTTCCGGAAGGTCCCAAGGCTCAAGTTCATTCGCCAGCTTTTCAGGCAAAGATTTTGAAGATGTTACCAATACATCATCAAATACATTACTGACATGACCCGAGGTAGGCGTCCAGTTTGTTCTTCTTTCCTGGCGCGTAACCGTTTTGCCTTCACTGTTCGTAGAAGAAACCGTCACATAATAATACACACCCCTCATGCCTGTATAGCTACTTTCCGTATTGGTATCATAAGTCCAGTAAGGCATGTAGATTCCACTTAGCTTTTCTGCCGAATGCTGCGCATATTCCTTTATCTTGTTGGGAGCAAACCATAAACTTCCTGCCCAGCCAATAAACAATTCAGTCGATTTTTTGCGATCCACTTTAAAAGGCAACACATAAGATGGTTTAATGATCGTAGATGTGGATGCATTTTGAACCACTAATGGCGTATCACAATATGGACAGGTACAGGAAGTTACATTTGGTTTTAAAGTTGTGGAAGCTGCGCAGTTCGTGCATTTCACCGTACTAATCTCCTGTTTGTCCTCCAAATGCGCCTTTTCGTTCAAGAACCCTTCAAAATCATTTTCAATGATCTGTGTTTGTTGAGCTTCTATTTCATTTTTAGCACCACAATACTCACAATTTAAATAAGGTGTACCAATAAGATATTTCAAATTTCCACCACAATCTTTACATTTAATAAAGCTTCCGGTTTCCGCTGTTTTTTCACTAAAATCGTTTGACATATTGCAGGTTTTTATATATAACTAAATTAATATAATTTTCTTAATTACCTTTAAGCAGTACCTATAAATTTATGAAAATTATCCTCCTGGCATTTTTTACCTTGTTTTCATGTTACATTTTTTCACAAAAAAATGATAGCAGAAAAGATCAATTACCATACTGCAGCTGGGAAAATATCTGTTTAAACAAAACTTACATTCCAGTTGAAAGTGACACTTGTATAATGATTGTTTCAACAAGAAATTATAATGACACGAAGCATGAATTTGTGGATTTTGATTATGATACAACGGGTACACTGAAATATTTTGCTGTATATTTTAATCGCAATAGTTGGGTAGCGGTTCCATACAAGTCTTTATCAGAATTACTTGATCTTAAATCATCTTTTAAAGATCTGGTAGTTTTTGTAGAAGGCCTTGGAAGAACTTTTACATCAGGAATTGATAGAGGAGCGAAGTTAATGAGGAACTACCCGGTTGATGTTATCTTTTTTGATTGGCCCACTGGCCGGCCGTACATGCGTTTAGTGAAAAATATTGAGGTCACAAGATCTTTGGCACCTGCCGTTGCTAAAAGATATGCGGAGTTTTTAAAAGATTTACAAACCTATAAAACGAGTCATGCTGAAAAATTCAAAACTGTTACTTTATTTTTTCACAGTATGGGAAATTTGTTATTGATGCATAATTTAAAAAATGATGCATTCAATTCCATAATGCCATCAATGGTTAATTCAATAATAATGAATGCTGCTTGTGTTAACCAGAAGAATCATAAAATGTGGTTAGATAAGCTTACTTTTGCTGATCACATTTATATAACGATAAATGATAAAGATAAAACTTTGCGGGCCGCAAGTGTTATTTTTGGAGATCATCAATTAGGACAAAAAGCCGGAACCGCTTTTAGTGAAAAAGCCAACTATATTAATTTTTCAAAAGTATTAAATAGAGAACATAATTATTACGTAATGCGTCCGGTATTAAAGGAAAAACCGTTTCTTAAAAAATTTTATGCTGATATCTTTGAAGGAAAGATTCCCGAAAAAAGCTACCCCGCAAGCCTCTTAAAAAAGAAAAAAAATCCTTAACTAAAAGACTCCATCGTCTTTTTAATGATCGCCACACAATCCAGGATCTGTTCTTTAGTAATCACTAATGGCGGCGCAAAACGAATGATATCACCATGTGTTGGTTTTGCCAGTAAGCCGTTCTCTGCTAATTTCAAACAAACTTCCCATGCCGAAATGCCATCTTTTTCTTTGATGATAATGGCATTCAGTAATCCTTTTCCTCTCACGTGAGTAATACGGTCAGATTTGATAGCCTTTAATTCGTTTCTTAATAATTCGCCCAATACTTCTGAGTTTTCTGCTAATTTTTCATCAAACACTACCTGCATAGCCGTCATCGCAATTTTACAACCCAACGGGTTTCCTCCATAAGTAGAACCATGCTGACCAGGCTTCACGCACATCATCACATCGTCGTTTGCAAACACTGCAGATACAGGGTACATCCCGCCTGACAAAGCTTTTCCAAGGATTAAAATATCCGGCTTCACCTGTTCGTGATCACAGGCTAGCAATTTACCGGTACGTGCAATACCGGTTTGAACTTCATCCGCCATAAATAATACATTAGCTGCTTTACACATATCAGCACAGGTTCTTAAATAACCCTCCTGCGGCACATAAACCCCGGCTTCACCCTGAATTGGTTCTACGAGAAACCCAACAACGTTTGTATCCTGCAAAGCTTCCGCTAATGCAGAAATATTATCATAAGGAATAGTTACATAGCCAGGAGTAAACGGACCGTAATTGTGACGAGCCTCAGTATCGGTACTGGCAGACACAATAGAAATTGTTCTTCCGTGAAAATTCCCTTCACAGACGATGATCTTAGCATCATTCTCGGTCACACCTTTCTTTTCATATCCCCATTTGCGCGCTAATTTTAATGCGGTTTCCACACCTTCAGCTCCGGTATTCATTGGTAAAAGCTTGTCATAACCAAATATTCCGGTCATATACTTTTCATATTCTCCTAATACACTATTATAAAATGCACGGGATGTTAATGTCAGTTTTTGAGACTGCTCAATTAAAGTATTGACAATTTTTGGATGACAATGTCCCTGATTGACGGCGCTATAGGCTGATAAAAAATCATAGTACTGTTTACCATCTACATCCCACACATGAACACCAAGGCCTTTTTCAATGACCACAGGAACCGGATGATAATTATGCGCTCCGTGTTTGTCCTCTAAATCTACTAATTGTTGTGCTTTGGCTGATAAGTTCATTTCTGCGATCATGTTGTAAAATTTGTATCCGGTAAAGATAGAAAAACGGCCTCAAACCGCCTAATTCAAAACAAAAAACCTGTCCAAATCTATGAACAGGTTTAATAATTTTAACTTTTGAATCATTATGCTATTCTTTCACAAATTTCTTCACTACAACACTATTGTTTACCTGTAGTCTCAGGAAATAAATTCCTGAATTTAAATCGTTGATGTTAACCGAGAATTTATCAGAACTTGTGTGAACACTTGCCATCACCGTTTTACCCAATACATCTACAATTTCATAATTAATTTTCACTGTCCCATTGATTGTAGATGATATAGTGATCAATGATTTTGCAGGATTCGGAAACAGAGAAAAATCCGTTTGCTGAGGAACATCTTTGATTCCTGTTGTTAAAGCCATTAAACAATTAGGCTTGGAAGATTGATTGTAAAATGCATTTATTTTTTGAATATCAGTTTTTAATTTAGCCACCGATAGCAAATTAGAATTGGTCGTTGACGAACTATCAAAAGAGGTCACAAAAGCATACTCCACTTCCTGCATTTGTCCCGCGTTTAATGTGAATGGGCCAGAGCTTAAGATCATTCTACGGTCTCCTGGATTAATCGTATCTGTCCATGAACCACACATATTAGCAGGATCTGTATTTAAGCCTCCGTTAGTGGGGTCACCAGGATAAACCCAGTTTGTATTTATTGTTCCACCATATCCCATGCCTCCACATGTAAATGGTGAAGCGTCCTTCCAAAAACCTGTCATATAATTATAAAACTCTTGCCCGGTAACCGGATCTGTCACTTGAGGAGGAGTGCCAGGCCAGGAATTATGAAAATAATTGAATTTATTTAATTTACAATCCTCACCTGCTTCATCCGTGATCCCATTATTGTTATTGTCTATTCCATCATTTGTATTTGCTAATGGCCCTTTAACAATATTAAATCCCTGAGCGGGTGGATAACTACCATAACCACAAGTTGCACCAACACATGGATCTGTATTAGTCGAATTATACGCATAACCATAGTTATCACCAACGTCAGAGCCGATATAATCATCGCCGTAATATCCTAAATCAACGTCAGTAAACATACTCACATACACATCATGGTAATTCGTTGAAGACCGATTGATAATCTTGTAATCATAAAAGGTGGTATAGGCTAACTCATTACGGCCGTTCACCACATCAGGACAACCATAGGCGTACGCCATCCCATGTACTTCTATGCCCATCGGCGTAAACGATGTACTGTGTGCCGCTAAATTATCATTATAAATAAAGTACAAAGTTTGGTCTCCTTTAATTTTTGGATAATCACCGTCATTCGGGTTATACAATCCATCACCATTATGATCCACGAAAGGAGCCAGATTTCTCGAATTATTCCCTGTTCCGTGGGCAGGCCAGTTTATCATATCAGGGGTAGCGATAACACTTCCGGAATTGAATGCTGTAACAAACGTATTAATGTCCGTATAACTTACCTTCCAGATTTTATCATAATTTTTCGAAGTCAGTGTGTCTATTGTTGCTGAAATAGTATCTAAAGGCCCCGGCCAAAAATCAACACCACTCTGTCTGTATGTTTGCGCACCTCCATGCAATTGGCCTCCGGCATCCAAACCCCCAATCCATAAGGCTGAAGCAAAATTAGAATTATGAATGCTCCCTTTTGGCACCTCATAAATCGCATTATTATCCCCACCAATATCCCAGTGCATGTCACTGCGATTGGCAATGCCTGCCTTTACCTGATTAATATCCAGGTTTTTAAAATTATTTTCACTAATAGCACCTAAAGGTTTTACATAATTCGTTGGATCAAATTCATGAAACATTTTCGGAGATGCATAGTTTATGCCAGGCCCACCTTGTGATACTAAAATGGCACTTCCACTATTTTCAACAAAATCCCCTAACACATAACTTGAAGTAGAATGAAAATACTGGTACACTTTATTATTAGGCGTCAACTCGGTCAAACCGCTATAGGAACTTGAACCAGAGCCAGTAGTATGTTTAAAAACAATACCATTTTGCAAACCCGTAGTTATATCAACAACTTTAAGAGGGATTGATGATCCGTAAATCTCATATAACTCGTTCGCATTTTTAAAGGCTGATCCGTTATATTCTATAATACCCGCCGTGGTTGTTCCGAGCCATTTAGTGTTTTGAGAATCGATATGAATGCAATTAATGATTCCTGCGCTACTTGGCATATTGAATGGATAATACGCAGTTTGGGGAATGGTGTGGTTTACAAAACTTGTGCTGGAAAAAACAGAGTTAATATTAAATTCCACTAATCTGTTTTTCCCTCCAAGCCAGATAACACTGGCCGTTTCAGCTTTTAAAGAAAGGATTGTATCATTAGGTAAAGTACTTCCGGCTACGTTGTATGTTGTAAAAGTACTTCCGTCAAATCGGAGTAAACCTGCATTTGTTCCAACATATACCTGATTGCCAACGGCCTCAACACAATTAATCGGTACGGATCCATAAGTTGTAAAATTCGTTCCATCGAATTTTATCAGTCCAACGGACGAACCAATCCAGATGTTTCCGGAATTATCCTTCGCTAATGCTGTTATGGTATTAGTGGGCAAAGCAGGTGTTGATGCAGTGTTATACAAGGTCCATGAAGTGTTATTATACTTTACCAAACCCACATTGCTTGATCCACTAATCAAGGTTTTAAACCCCACCCATTTATTTCCGCTGTTATCAACTAAAAAAGACGTCTGTCTTAAAAGAGTGCCCGTCAGTGACAAATTCGTAGTAAAAGTCGTGAAGCTATTTTGGGCCTGAGCCATACCTGAAATGAAGCCAAAAAGTAGTAGTAATTTTTTCATAAAAATAGTTTTAGTGTTATTCAAAATTAGGGATATAATCAGGCTGAAATTCGTAAATGAATAAGTGGCTATATATTTCCGATAACTGGCAACAAAATTCCGTTAATTGGTTTTCCCGAACTCCTAAAAAGTTAAGCAATTTTTGGCTTTTAGATTAACATATTTTAACAAGCCAAAAATAGCGCTGGCCCTTACCAATGCTAACTTTGTGACGCTTGTAATAAAAAAAACACTTATGGTAGTAGATATTAGAGAATTGAATGAGCGCATTCAGCGTGAAAGTGCGTTTGTGGATGTACTGACCTCCGAAATGGACAAAGTGATTATTGGTCAGCATCATATGGTTGAACGTTTGTTAATTGGCCTGCTAAGTAACGGACATATTTTATTGGAAGGTGTGCCAGGATTAGCAAAAACATTAGCCATCAACACATTGGCCACTTGTATTGATGCCAAATTCAGCCGGATTCAATTCACCCCGGATTTATTACCTGCCGATTTGATCGGAACCATGATTTATAATCAAAAACAAGAACAATTTTCAATCCGTAAGGGACCTATTTTCGCCAATTTTGTATTAGCCGATGAGATTAACCGTGCCCCTGCAAAAGTGCAATCGGCTTTATTGGAAGCCATGCAGGAAAAACAGGTGACCATTGGAGATGAAACCTTTAAATTACCAAACCCCTTCTTAGTATTGGCAACTCAAAACCCTGTTGAACAGGAAGGTACTTATCCTTTACCTGAGGCTCAAATGGATCGTTTCATGCTGAAAGTAGTGATCACCTACCCTACCAAGGAAGATGAGCGTAAAGTAATCGCCGCGAATATTTCAAGGCAAGGAATGCCAAAAGCAAACATTGTTCTGAAACCGGAAGATATTTTAAACGCACGAAACGTGGTGAAAGATGTTTACATGGACGAGAAAATTGAACGCTACATTGTGGACATTGTTTTTGCGACACGTTTCCCTAAAGAATATAAATTAGAAAAATTTGCTCCATTGATTTCTTACGGTGGTTCACCCCGTGCCAGTATCAATTTAGCTTTAGCCGCAAAAGCATATGCTTTTATCAAACGCAGAGGTTATGTGATCCCTGAAGATGTTCGTGCCGTATGTTTAGATGTTATGCGTCATCGTATCGGCTTAACTTATGAAGCAGAAGCTGAAAACATTACGACGGAACACATCATCAATGAGTTGTTAAACGCTGTTGAAGTACCGTAACAGTTATTAGTGCTTAGTTATTAGTTTTTAGTTGAAAATATACTAAGAACTAACACTCAAAACTTAAAACTATTTAAAATTGGAAACGGCTGAACTGCTAAAAAAAGTAAGAAAGATTGAGATCAAAACGAAGGGTTTGAGTAACCAGATTTTTTCCGGTGAATACCACTCTGCGTTTAAAGGTCGCGGTATGGCTTTTAGTGAAGTTCGTGAATACACACCCGGCGATGATGTGAGAACAATCGACTGGAACGTGACAGCCCGTTTAAGAACGCCCTATGTTAAGGTTTTTGAAGAAGAGCGCGAACTCAATGTCATGATTTTAGTGGATGTGAGTGCCAGCGGAAAATTTGGAACACAAAAACAATTCAAGCAGGATTTAATTACAGAATTGTGTGCCGTGATTGCTTTTTCAGCGTCCCAAAACAACGATAAAATTGGTGTCATCTTTTTCAGCGATAAAATCGAAAAATTTATTCCGCCAAAAAAAGGGAAATCGCATATCTTAAGAATTATCAGGGAGCTGATCAATATTGAACCGACTAATAAAGGAACCAATATTGAGCTGGCACTAAAATATCTGACCAACATTATTAAAAAGAAAAGTATTACGTTTTTAATTTCTGATTTCCGTGACAACAACTCTTATTCTGATGCCATGAAAATTGCCAATCGCAAACATGATCTGGTAGCTTTAAGAATAAATGACGTTCATGAAAACACACTTCCGGATGTTGGATTGATTAAACTGAAAGATAATGAAACCGGAAAAATCATGTGGGTGGATACAAGCCATAAAGCATTCAGAAAAAAACTTGAAGTCAATCATTTAAAATTCGAAGCAGAACTAAAAGATACGTTTACCAAAAGCGGTGTGGATTTTACAACGATTCATACACATGAGGGATACATTAAACCATTAATGACTTTATTTAAAAAGAGATAGAAGAGACGAAGGGATTGGGGAGACAGAAAGGACACTAAACATCATATGACATTAAAAAAATACATACTATTTATCTTTTCAGTTTTAGCATTCACCTTTGTTGAAGCGCAAACCGAAGTTCATGCTGTGTTGGATTCCAATTCCATACGAATCGGGGCTCAAACCAAACTGGATATTTACCTGACTTATGACGCATCTGCTCAGAAAAACCTGGAGATTGTTTGGCCTGAGTTCGAAGACACGATCAAAAAAGGAATTGAGATCGTTAACATTACGCAAATCGATACAACGATTCCTAATAAAAATAAACCGAATATAGTTCAGCAACGTATTCAGCTAACTGTTACTTCTTTTGATACAGGCGCGTACTACATTGCTCCGTTTAAATTCATTATTAATAAAGATACTGCAAACCCATTATTTACGGAACCACTGCATTTGATCGTCAACACTATTGCAACCGATACAGCTCTGGCAAAAGTAAAAGATATTAAACCACCCTATGATGAGCCATTTGACTGGAGATGGTATTTACCATATGCCTATATTGGACTGGCAATTTTAGCAGCGATTATACTTCTGATTTTTATCATCAAAAAACTAAATAAGAAAAAACCGGTTGAAATTGTTATTGAAAAGGCGAAAATCCCGGCGCACATTTCGGCACTGGAAACTTTAGAAAAAATAAAAACAGAGGCTATCTGGAAAGAAAATAAAACCAAGGAATATTATTCATCGATTGCAGATACAGTTCGATTATATATCGAGGAACGTTTCAATATCAATGCTTTGGAGTTAACCTCTGATGAGATCATTAAAATCTTCAAATCACAGGTAGTTGATCCGGAAAGTAAAGCGAAGTTAAACCAGATCCTCACTCTTTCAGATTTTGTAAAATTCGCCAAACAAATTCCTATTGAAGCGGAGCATACATTGACATTAAATAACGCCTTTGATTTTGTCAAGGGTACTATGAGAGAAGAACAAACACCAAATCAGCCAACTATAAATGCAAATTCTTAGTTATTTTAAAGACATACAGTTTGCCGAAAAACACTGGTTTTGGTTATTTCTGATCATCCCGGTGATGATTGCCTGGTACATTTATAAATTGAAAACATATGAGGGCGAAGTGAACTATTCTTCCTTTAATTTATTAACAGGAATCAGGTCCTCTTTAAAAGCAAAGTTCCGTCATAGTTTATTTGTACTTCGTTTATTATGTATTTCCTTATTGATTTTAGCCATTGCGCGCCCTCAATCCCGCAGCAGCTGGAAGGATACAAAAACAGAAGGTATTGATATTGTTGTAAGTTTAGACGTTTCTCTGTCTATGTTGGCAAAAGATTTTAAGCCAAACCGTATTGAAGTCGCTAAAGAAGTTTTGGAAGATTTCATTGATGCGAGGCCCAATGATAAAATAGGCCTGGTCATTTTTGGAGGAGAAGCGTTTACTCAATGTCCGCTGACTACAGATCACAAAATCATTAAAAACATGTTTGGCGATATCAAAGCCGGCATGTTGGATCAGGGCACGGCCATTGGTTTAGGTCTGGCCGGTGGCGTGGCCCGCGTGAAAGACAGCAAGGCTAAGAGTAAAGTCGTGATTTTAATTTCAGATGGTGTAAGTAACGTAGGAGAAATTGCTCCTTTAACTGCTGCTGAAATTGCCAAAACATTTGGTGTGCGTGTATACTGTATTGGCGTTGGTAGCAAAGGAAAAGCCCTTCAACCGGTTGCCTTATATCCCAACGGGGAAATGGAATACGACTACGTTGATGTAGATATTGATGATGCCACCATGACACAGATCAGCAAGATGACCGGCGGAAAATATTTCAGAGCGACAGACCGGGAAAGTCTTGAAAAAACCTATAAGGAAATTGACTTATTGGAAAAGACCATCATCAGTGAAAAAAGTTTTACGAATAAAGCTGAACACTTTTTACCATTAGCACTTGCTGCAGCCATTTGTTTATTACTGGAATTTTTATTGAAACGCTTTGTATTTAAAGCCATACCTTAATGTTTAAATTTGAAAATCAAATATTCTTTTATGCTTTTGCGATCATTCCCGTTTGCATAGGGATCTATATCTGGTATGTATATAGTTCCAAAAAGAAATTAAAAAAATTAGGTGAACTCTCTTTGATCGGACAATTAGTTCCGGAAGTTTCAAGAGCGAAAAAGACAACCAAATTTATTTTATTTCTTCTTGGTTTTTCATTCCTTATTTTAGGGATCTGCAATTTACAGACCGGTTCTAAAATGCAGGATGTGAAACGCGAAGGTGCCGACATCATGGTTTGCCTGGATGTTTCCAATAGTATGATGGCACAGGATCTTTCCCCTAACCGCTTGGAAAGAGCCAAGATTGCAATTGAAAACATGATCGACAAATTGCAGGGAGATCGTTTAGGAATTGTTGTCTTTGCCGGTGAAGCTTATGTGCAGTTACCAATTACTACTGATTACAGTTCTGCCAAATTATTCCTGGAAGGAATCAGTAATAAAATTGTTCCGGTGCAGGGAACTAACATAGCAGACGCGATCAACTTATCGGTTGAAAGCTTTGGTAAAGACGAAGGAAAAAATAAAGCCATTGTGATTATCACCGATGGTGAAAATAATGAAGAAGCTAAAGAAAGCGCTGTTGATGCTGCCGAGGAAGCCGCTAAAAAGAATATAGTGATTCATACCATCGGAGTTGGGTCTGAATCCGGTGTACCTATTCCCAATGTGATTGATGGGGTGGTAAGCGGATATAAAAAAGACAATGCAGGAAATACTGTTGTTACAAAACTGGACCCTAAAATTTTACAGGATATCGCCGGAGAAACAAATGGCGTTTACGTTCAGGCAAGTAATTCGGATATTGGTTTAGATGTGATTCTCAATAAAATTGCAGAACTGGACAAAAAACAACTGGAAAGCAAAATGTACACCGATTATGAAGATCAGTTTCAATGGTTTTTAGGTGCGGCATTATTGTTTTTGGTACTGGAAGCATTGGTATCTGAAAGAGTTAGTAAACTTTGGAAAAAATTGAACTTATTTAATAATGCAAAAGCTTAATAAACATATTTATATTCTTATCGTCAGCTTATTTTCCCTGGTTGGTTTTGCCCAGAAAGAGAAAATGGTACTGAGGGACGGAAATGACGCATACCACGGAGGAAAACCCATGGAAGCTGCAAACCATTATAAAAAATCTTTGAAGGAAAAGCAGGACTATTATAAAGCTAATTTTAATTTGGGTGATGCATATTATAAAACAGCAGAGCTCATCAAATCAGGCAAAGTAAAAACACCGAATCCAAGAATGACACCTGATTCTGCTGCAAACCTGGTGTATGATCAGGCAGCACAACAATTTGAAGTTGTTGCCAAATCAGTTTCAAATGCAGATACAATTCAAAAAGCCTGGCACAACTATGGAAATGCCAAACTCATGCAGAAGAGTTACGAGGATGCTATTTTAGGATATAAGAAAGCCTTAAAATTAAATCCGAAAGATGAGGACACGCGTTATAATTTAGCATATGCTCAGAAGAAACTAGCTGAACAGCAAAAAAATCAAAAGAAAGACGACAAAAAGGATCAGGATAAAAAAGAGCAGAAAGAAGATCAGAAAGATAAAAAGGAACAGAAAAAAGAACAGGAAAAACAGGAAGCACCTCAGCCACAAATGAGCAAAGAACAAGCGGAGAAGATGCTGAATGCTTTAAAGAACGACGAAAAAAGAATGCAGGCTCTACGGAAGAAAAAAGGAGATCCCGGTCAAAAAGTGAAAGTGGAAAAAGACTGGTAACAACCAGATATAAGACAAAAAATTAAATACTTAAGACAGTTGTCAGTTCGAGCGAAGTCGAGAACAATACAGAAAATTAAATGATAAAACGATTATACATATTCTTCTTACTCGTTTCATCCTGGGCAATGGCTCAGACACCGTCCTTCTATGCGCAGGTTAGCAAAACCAGAGTTGCCGTGGGAGAGGTATTTCAGGTAGCTTTTACATTGAATGGAAGTGGCAATAATTTAGTTTATCCAAACCTGAGTGAATTCGATTTATATTCCGGGCCCAACCAAAGTCAGAGTATGAGCATGGTCAATGGAAGTATTTCCCAATCCACAACCATTTCATTTTTTATCGCGGCCAGAAAGGAAGGAAAATTTACTATTGGTGCCGCAACAGTTATGTCCGGCAACCAAAAACTGGAATCCAAACCCATTGTCATTGAAGCCGTAAAAGGAGCCGGCCAGCAACAACAGCAAAGCAACCCGAATGCTCAGGCCCAACCTCAGCAAAATCAAAAACCTGAAAAAAATCAATACGCCAGCGAAATCAGCAATGAAGATCTGTTTGTGAGAACATTTTTAAGTAAAACAAAATGTTTTTTAGGTGAACAGTTAATCCTTACCCAAAAGGTTTATTCAAGAGTGGACCTGAGAGGTTTCCAGAATGTCAAATTTCCACCGTATAACGGCTTCTGGTCACAACAGGAAACATCCAATCAGCAAATCAGTTTAAAACAGGAAAATGTAAATGGTGTAATGTATTATGTGGCGGATTACAGCAAAGTATTCCTATTCCCACAACGCAGCGGACAAATCGCGATCGAACCTGTAGAATTGGATTGTATCGTTCGCAGACCGACTAAAAGACAACCCCGTAATATTTTTGAGCAGTTCTTTGGTGCCGGAGGCTACGAGGACGTCGTAGTTAAAGTAAAAAGTAAAGCGGTAAAAGTAGACGTTCAGGAGCTTCCCACAGATAACAAACCTGAGCAATTCTCCGGAGCTGTTGGGGATTTTGGTTATAAGGCCGAGCTGGATAAAGAAAAAGTAAAAGCCAATGAAGCTATTAACTTAAAGATTACTATCAACGGAAAAGGAAATATTAAATTGATTGAACCGCTTAAATTAAACCTTCCGGAAAGCTTTGAAACTTATGATCCGAAAGTTTCTGAAAACATTAAGACTTTAGGTGGTGTTTCCGGCAGTATCACTTTCAATTACCTGATCATTCCAAGGGAAAAAGGGGAATTCATTTTGAATAATCTAAATTTCAACTATTTTGATGCTGACAAAAAACAATACGTGACAATCCCTTCTCCGGACATTAAACTGACTGTATTGGAGGGCGAAGCCGGATCCGCTCAAATAATTACGCCTACAAAAAAAGGAGTCAGGGAAAGTGAAAACGACATTCGGTATATTAAAACAGGCGATCTGGGATTGCAAAAAAGTGATAAAGAATTTTTCTCATCCATCACTCACTATTTATTATTACTGTTCCCTACCCTGATATTTTTTGCAGGTCTGTTCTTCGTAAGACAACACCTGAAGGCCAATAGCGATGTTGTCGCAGTAAAAGAAAGAAAAGCAGCAAGGCTCGCAAAAAAACAATTAGCTGTTGCAGAAAAACATATGTCTGATAATAATAAAGATTTGTTTTTCACGGAAGTGTTAAACGCTATGAATAAATACATCGGTGATAAGTTTGCTTTATCGATTGTTGATCTGTCGAAAGAAAAAATCTCAGAAATGCTCTTGTCGAGAAATGTATCGACCGGAACGACTATGAACGTCATTGACCTGTTAAACACCTGTGAATATGCGAAATATGCGCCGAGTGCTGTGACCGGGGATCTGAAAAAGGTTTACGAAGATACGATTACTTTAATTTCACAAATTGAAGCACAAATTAAAAAATAGAAATGAAGCTGTTTAAATACATATTATTTTCAATATGCGTAATGTTAAGTTTTGCGTCGCTGAAAGCTACCAATGTTTTAGAACAAAAAGCAGAAAAAGCGTATTCTGAAATAAATTATAAGGAAGCGATTAATTTATATGAATCCATTTTAAAGGGTGGCTTCACTTCCTATAAGCTTTATTATAATCTGGGAAATGCATATTACAAAAACAATGAATTAGGTAAGGCTATCTATCATTATGAATTGGCAAATAAATTACAGCCTAATAATAAGGATATCAAAACCAATTTACGAATTGCAAATGAAAAGACCATCGATAAAATTGAGAGTAAAGAGAACTTTTTTATAGGCGCTTTAAAATCCGGTTTAGTGAATTCTCTTTCCACAACAGGTTGGGCATGGTTAAGTATTTTTAGTCTCGCCGGGGCATTTACATTTGCTTTTATCTTTTTCCTCACGAAGTCGGTTGTCTTCAAAAGAGCAGGCTTTTTCCTTGGCTTAATTTTATTACTTACCTGTTTCGGATCTATGGTATTTGGCTATATGGCTCTTAACGGTAAACAGGAATTAAACTTTGCAGTCATTCTCGATCGTGAATCGAAAATTCACGATGAACCAAACATCACGTCCAAAACTAAATTCAGCCTGCATGAAGGTGCAAAAGTAAATGTTTTGGAAGCCAATCCGGAATGGACAAACATCAAATTGGAAAACGGAAATGAAGGCTGGGTAAAATCCAACGAGGTTGGTTTATTCTAAAATCAAAATTATTTTACGTATACCTTCTGGCTGTATAATTTATTATTGGAAGATGCAACCACTGTATAGGTTCCATTTTCCAATTTCTGATCTTTATCAGCAGGAACGATCACATTATTCTGCGAATCAATAATTACTTTTGAATAGCTTTCAGTGCCTTTTTCATCTCTTAAAACCACAAGCACCTCTGTATTTTCATACCCCATTAATGTTGAATGATCATCTATAATAGTATTCCCTGCAAAACTAGCGCTCCCGAATTTATTATTCACTGATACCAAACGGGAAGACAAAATTTTCCCGTTTTGATCTGTCTGCTTTAAACGGTAATAGGAAATACCTTCATAGGGTGTGTAATCGGTATCAAAATAACTGATAAGACTGCTGTAATTACCAAAACTTTTAATGGTTGTTACTGTTTCAAAATTGGATGCGTCTTTTGACTTTTCAATTGTGAAAAAATTATTATTGTGTTCCGTGTTAGATGCCCAGGTCAATTCAACTTTTTTATCAACTAAAATAGCATCAAAGCTTAATAAGACAGAAGATAAAACTGATTGATCCGCAGAAGTATTTTTCAAACCTCCATCTGCTGTTTGCGAAAAGACGTTTAAGCTTGTTGATAAACAAAAAAGGACGAAATATCGATTTAGATTACTCATGGTGTTTAATTTTTGTATACCAAAAGTATGACAATTTAGGTAGAAGAAGGTCCATTTTTAGATGAGTTACTAACATCATGGGCTCATTTCTACTTTTTAACTAAAAAGGTGTACATTTTCATGTACACCTATTAAATCAACTGCCTGTATAAGGACTAAGCTTTCAAAAAACTTAAAATTTTCTCTACGCTGTCTTTCGCATCACCATATAACATTTCTGAGTTTGACTTGTAGAATAAAGGATTGTCTTCTCCGGAGTATCCCGCTGACATTGAACGTTTCATAATAATAACTTTCTCCGCCTTCCAGGCCTCAATAACCGGCATTCCGTAAATCGAACTTGCAGGATCATCCTTAGCACTTGGATTTACCACGTCATTAGCTCCGATCACCATTACCACATCGGTATCCGGCATATCATCATTAATTTCATCCATTTCCATTACAATATCATAAGGAACATTGGCTTCAGCCAATAATACATTCATATGGCCCGGTAAACGCCCTGCTACCGGATGGATAGCAAAACGCACATTTTTTCCAGCTTTACGCATGTACTGTACCATGTCATAAATTGGATACTGTGCTTTGGCAACCGCCATCCCATAACCCGGAACGATAACAACTGATTTTGCTTCTTTCAACAAACCGGCAACTTCTTCGTGATTCAATGCTGTTACTTCACCTTCAATCACTTTAGCTTCGCCTTTAGAGGCCGGCGCATTTCCAAAACCACCTAAAATTACCGAGAAGAAAGAACGATTCATGGCATGACACATGTGAATCGAAAGAATTGCCCCCGAACTTCCCACTAAAGCCCCGGTCACGATTAATAAGTCGTTACCCAACATAAAACCTGCTGCAGATGCTGCCCATCCTGAGTATGAATTTAACATCGATACAACTACAGGCATATCACCGCCTCCAATGGCCATTACCAGCATAATACCGATAAAGCAGGCAATGGCAGTCATAATTCCCAAATGCAACATACCACCGGTGCCTTCCTGTTGTGCATATAATACACCAAGCACTACACATGTAATCATTAACACAATGTTAACCGCATGTCTGCCAGGATACATCAAAGCTTTACTGCGAACTTTACCTTCCAGTTTTCCCCAGGCAATAATAGAGCCTGTAAAAGTAATGGCACCAATAAAGACACCGATAAATACTTCCCATAAATGGATGCTATGTGCAGCACCTGTTAATGTATGTGTATGTGGATCCAGGTACGAACCAAAACCAACCAATACAGCCGCTAATCCTACAAAACTATGAAGAATAGCAACCAGCTGCGGCATTGCGGTCATTTCTACTTTGCGGGCCAGCATCAAACCAATGGCCGACGCAATGGCAATAGCCACGATAATGTAGACCTGCCCTGAAACGCCTTCTCCCAAAACGGTGGCAATGATGGCAACGATCATACCAACGATTCCGTATAGTACACCGCGTTTTGCTGATTCTTGAGAGGACAATCCTCCTAAACTTAAAATGAACAGGATACTGGCAAATAAATATGCTGCTGTTTGTATTTCTTTTGCGATAAACATAATTTAACTCGTTTTATTATTTTGTTAATTGAAGCTGGCGCTTTCTTATTTTTTAAACATTTTCAACATACGGTGAGTCACTACGAAACCACCAACAATATTGATGCTGGCAACCAAAATAGCAATGAATGCCAATATGGTCATTGGGTTCATTATATCATCCGTTGTTTGTAATAAACCACCAACCACAATAATCCCACTGATAGCATTAGTCACGGCCATCAAAGGCGTGTGTAATGAATGTGCCACATTTGTGATAAGTTGCCAACCCACAAACACCGCTAATATAAACACTGTAAAGTGCTGTATAAATTCAGCCGGGGCAAACTTCCCTACTACAAGCAATAGAGCGCCAACCAGAGCCAAACGAATAACCATGGAAGTTGCAGCCTTTTTTGATTTTTCCGCGTCGGATATTTTCACTTCCTCCGCTGTAGGTGCGGCCACTTTTTTAGCTCCACCACCCGCTGTAGGGCTTACCGGAAGCGGTGCAGGCGGCCAGTTAATTTTTCCGTTATGAGTTACCATTGCTCTTGACACAACGGCATCCTCCATGTCAATCTTCCATTTTTCTGCTTTACCCATGTCATCTAACAAGTGACATAAGTTATTACCGTATAATTGAGATGCCTGGCTTGGCAACTGGTTTAATTTACCGACAATGGTTACTCCGTTTGGCGTTGTGTAAACTTCTCCGTTTTTAGTATCAACACAGTTACCGCCTGTTGATGCTGCTAAGTCCACAATCACTGAACCCGGTTTCATAGCCGCCACGTGGTAATCTAACCACAATTTGGGAGCAGGCCTGCCGGGAATTTGTGCCGTAGTGATAACGATATCTACTTCTTTCGCCTGTTCTAAAAACAGTTTCATCTCGGCCTCAATAAATTCCTTACTCATTTCTTTTGAGTAACCGGAAGATGTTGCTCCATCTTCTTCTATTTCAACCGTTAAAAATTCTCCACCCATTGACTGGATTTGTTCAGCCACTTCTTTACGTGTATCAAACGCCCTCACAATAGCTCCTAACGAATTGGCTGCGCCTAAAGCCGCTAAACCTGCTACACCGGCACCGATCACCAATACTTTAGCAGGCTCTACTTTTCCGGCTGCCGTGATTTGCCCATTCAGAAATCGTCCGAAATGATAAGACCCTTCAATCACTGCTCTGTATCCGGCAATATTAGCCATAGAAGACAACACGTCCATTTTTTGCGCCCTCGAAATACGTGGAATCGCATCCATAGCAATAGCGTTAACTTTTTTGTCTGCTAATTTTTGAAGCAAAGGTTGGTTTTGTGCCGGCCATAAATAGCTCAGCATCACCAGACCTTCTCTCATCAAATCCACTTCTTCCATGGAAGGCTCTTTTACCTTCAGTACAATATCTGATTTACCATATATGTCAGCTGGTGTTTGAACTATTTTAGCACCCGCTTCTTCAAAATCTTTATCAGAAAAATTTGCTTTGATCCCGGCGTTATGCTGTATGTAAACTTCGAATCCCTGCTTTTGCAATCTCTTAACGGTTTTTGGAGTTGCCGCAACTCTAAGCTCATTGGGGGATATTTCCGATGGAATTCCAACTTTCATAGGTAGATATTTAAAATTTTGAAATTATGTCAATTAAATTATGTGTGTGAAAATCAGTTGAACAAATAAAGCAAAATAATATGAGTAATTCAAAATTGATTTATAAACACATCGTTACCTATTAGCTCCATAAAAAAAGCCCACCGCCAGTTGGCGGATGGGCTTTTTAAACTTTAAAAACAAAAAATTATTTCGTTTCAGTTGGTTTTGCTTCAGCTGTCTTAGACTTGCAACAAGATTTTTTCTCTGTGGTCGCTGTCTTATCTCCCGAACAGGATTTCCCTTCAGCTCCCGCTTTTTCTTTGCAGCAAGATTTAGTTTCTTTCTTAGTTTCTTTTTTTCCTTTATCCTTATCGTCAAAATTAGTTGATGCTGATACGCTTCCTACTAATCCTGCGAAAGCTAACATTAAAAATACTTTTTTCATGGTTGGGTTGAGTTATGATTAATAATAAAACAAATATATACTATTTTAAGACCTAAAAACATAACCAAAATCATATTTCTTAGCAATATTGTTAAAAAAACCTTATTTCATTTTATGATGTAATCATCTAAATCCATTTTCAAATCGGGTGAATTTATAACCCATAAATCATATAAGCAGTAATGGCTATTTTTTTTCAAAAAAAGTTTTTTTTATAAAATATTAATTATAGCTTTGGGCATAAACAATTTTTAAAACAACAAAATGAGCACAGGAACAGTAAAATTTTTTAACGAAACTAAAGGTTTTGGTTTTATTAAAGAGGACGAATCAGGAAAAGAGTACTTTGTACACGTAACAGGTTTATCAGACAAAATTAGAGAAAACGACAATGTTACTTTCGATATCCAAGAA
>JAJNBG010000055.1 GCA_021155905.1 Bacteroidota bacterium | reverse complement strand
GATCATATTATTAATAATTTTGTGGAAGAATACCTCGCGGGACGAACTCCAAACCCATGTGTGTTATGTAATACCCATATCAAATGGGAAGCGCTTCTAAAACGTGCTGACATGTTGGATTGCGAATTTATTGCTACCGGTCATTACGCTCAATTACGAGAAGAAAATAATCGTAAAGTCATTTTTAAAGGCGTAGATCAAACAAAGGACCAGACTTACGTGCTTTGGGGTTTAGGCCAGGATAGTTTAAAACGCACCATGTTTCCTTTGGGAGGTTATAAAAAGCCTGAAATAAAGCAAATGGCCAAAGATGCCGGGTTTATTGATCTGGCGAATAAGAGCGAAAGCTACGATATCTGTTTTGTGCCTGATAACGATTACCGTGCATTTTTAAAACACCGTTTGCCTGATTTGGAGGTCAGTGTTGAAGGTGGTGATTATATTTTCAAAGGAAAAAAAGTAGGCACTCATCGTGGCTACCCTTTTTACACAATCGGTCAGCGTAAAGGCCTTGACCTGGCGATGGGTGATCCTGTTTTCGTAAAAGAAATTATTCCCGAAACCAATACGGTAATTTTAGGAGACTTGGAAGACCTAAAAGAAATGGAGATTAATGTGCGCGATTTTAATCTAATAAAATACGAATCATTACCTCAGGATTATGTAGCCTTAACCAAAATCCGCTACAAGGATGCAGGCCGGTTAAGTACCATTAATGCAGTTGGTGATAAATTAAATATTATTTTTCATGAGTCGGCTACAGGCATTGCACCTGGACAAAGCGCCGTGATATATGAAGGAGACGATTTGATTGGTGGTGGATTTATCGATCGTAAGCCTTTCATAAACTTGCAGTAATCTGCTTGTAATTTCGAATTCATTAAATCTATCAACCTGCCCGGATTTCCGGGCAGGTTTTTTTTACCGCTATTTTGCTAAAACCAACCAGTTAATTGGAAAAACCAGCCAGTTACCAATTGGCTCTAACCTTTTGTTTTATCGCCTGTATAATCATTTAGAATTCAATAACAATTTAAATATATACGTTATGAAACCTTCAAACTCCTTTTTGAAAAATAACAAAACAAGCATCATACTATGCATGATTTTGTTAGCTATTCACTCTTCTGCCTTTTCTCAAAATAAATTAGTTGTACTGGCTACTTCTGAAAAATTTTACTTTGTATTACCGGTTGCCTGTGTTTTAGGTTTGGCTATTTTTTTAATGATGGCTTTTCTGAAACAAAAGAATCATTAGTTTTTGGATTTTGTGTTTTGTTTTGTTTGGAGCCCGTGGTGAATTTTTCTCCACGGGTTTTTTTATTTGGTGTAATTCCTTAATAGTTCAGTGTATACCCTGATACCATCATCAATTGCTTTGGTAGGAATCTTTTCATTATTGGCGTGAACGCTTTCTACCATTTCCCGGTTTAGTTCAAACGGCAAAACTCCGAACGAAGGAATATCAATGCTTCTGAAATAACTATTATCCGTTGTTGCCGGAAATAATAATGGTATGACATGAGCGCTAGGAAATACAGTTAATAGAGAGGTTTTCATTATTTCATAATGGATATCCAGTTTTGATGGATCTGCTTCCGGCGATTCATCAACGACCGTGATCTTTATTCTTGGATCTACTATTCTAAACAGTAGCTTCATTAATAAAGGTCTTTCCGATCTGTTGGGCAATAAGCGGCAATCATAATAGGCACTGGCTGTTTGGGAAACCTGGTTGATAGACCCCTGTGGATTTTGTATTTGTGTTAACTGGTAAGAATTCGTAACCAGCGTTTGCAAGGCTTCATTGGAATGAATAATCTTTTTTCTCAAAGGTTTGAAAATCCACCAGTTAAAGTGCTTCAGTATAAATCCTTTGTATCCGCCCATGATCTTTCCAATTGCCTTGAGTGTACGTTTTGCATTACGGTCCACCAGGATGCGTTCTTCTGTCTCTTCAATTTTCTGGATAGCTTTTAACAATAGCTTATTGGCTGTTTTACTGGACGGAACTGATCCGTGACCACTCGATTTAACCGTAGCCTCCAGTTTGATCCAGATACTCTTCTTCTCTGCGTTGGATACAAAGAAGCAAAGTTCGTTTTCTTTCCCATCGATCACATTTTTTAAACCGCCACCTCCTTCGCCAAAGACGACCATAGGATTCAACTGTTCAATGATCTCCGGCTGGATTATTTTTTTAGCCCCATTTATACCACCGGTTTCTTCTCCTGAAAGAAAAAGAATAACCAGATTTTTGCGTAGAGAATCAATCTGTATGCTTTCTTTGATATTTTTAAGAGCGAATATCTGCATGACCGCTAAACCTTTCATATCAATGGCGCCGCGTCCATAAAGAGTGTCATTGTCAATGGCACCTGAAAAGGCTGGATGCTTCCAATTTCCTTTTTCATCCACCGGCACCACGTCAATATGGTTTATTAATAATACAGATGGAAGTTTTTTCTTTAAAGGAACCAGCGAAGCGCAGAAATTATAAGAGGAATCGGAATCAGAAAAAACGGTGGTATGAAAACCAAGTTCATCGCAAAGCTTTTTCATGAACTTCCCGGCTTTTTTTTCATGTCCGGAAACACTATTGATTTTAAGATAATCCGATATAACAGTGACGGGATTTAATTGAGCATTTGAGGATAGGCTAAAGCAACAGGTAATAAGAAGAAAATAAATTTTATTGGATAAAGCTTTTATCATAAACCAGTCTTATGAAATAAAAGTAGTAATAAATCTAAGCAGATCACAATGGATTCATTTACATGAAACTAAATAAAAGGATGGTTTTTGTAAATGACAGGATAAATTGTTTAGTCAATCGCATCCTGGATTTTGTCCATTTTGTTTTCGCTGTATTTCCCGGAAACTACTTCTACAATTTTGCCGGCTGTATCGATCACATAAAAATAAGGGATGCCTTCATCTGCGGGTTTTAGCTGAACTTTTAATAAAGCAATATCCGTATCGCAATCAATCACATTTTTCCAAAGATCGGGCTGTGTGCTTGCTTTAAAGTCTGCTGCTGCTTTTTTAAAGCCGCTGATTAAAGGGATGAAATAATAATTGACATCGTAATAATTGCCAACGTCAAAATAATCTGTTCCGCTTGCTTTCGCCACAAATACATCATACATAGGCTGGATCCACGTTTTCAGATCGTCTTCCGCAGAGCGTTTATAACAAATTCCTACAATGGTGAATTTTTTAGTTCCGGCTAACGGTAATGTTACCGCGTTTCCATCCAGGGTATGGCCGCTTAAAGTTGGAAAATTTCCTTTCGTTTGTGCTATAGAGCTTAATGAAAAAAGGAATAATGTAATAGCGATGATATGTTTCATAGTTCTTTTTTTATCTTATTTATCCATTCCGCCTAACATGCAAACGCGGTCGAATTCATCTGGTTTGACAATACTAACGGATAAGCGCTGCAGTTTTACCAGTTGCATATCTTTTAAATATTCATCTTCCTTGATCTGTGCGAGCGTCACCGGTTTTTTTAATGTTTTGTAGGGTGTAAAATCCACTGCCACCCAGGCTTCTTCTTTTGTTGTCGGGTCCTGGTAATATTCTTTTGCAACTTTGGCAATTCCAACAACACAAAGCCCTTCATTGCTGTGATAAAATAAAACAAGATCTCCTTTTTTCATTGCTTTTAAATTGTTGCGTGCGGCATAGTTCCGTACGCCATCCCAAAAAGTAATTTTATCCTTTTTAAACTGTTCCCAACTGTATTTGAAAGGTTCAGATTTTATAAGCCAGTAGTTCATCGAAGTAATTAATAATTATAATTGAAAATTAACCAATAAGCCACAGATTTACAAAAGTATTTGATAACATTTTAGCCAATAAATTAATCGAAAATAGCTGTGATTTGTTGCAGGATTTATTAGATTTGTTACGCATTTTAAAAAGAACTAAATGGCACATTTATCAGATAAAGTAAATCTTATTTCAGAATCACAAACCATTGCCATGGCCCGAAAAAGCCGTGAATTAAAAGCGCAGGGTGTGGATATCATCAGTTTGAGTTTAGGAGAGCCGGATTTTAAAACGCCCGATGTGATTAAGCAAGCTGCCATTAATGCTATTAACGAAGATTTTACGTATTATACTCATGTGAGCGGATATGTGGAGTTGCGTCAGGCCATTGCTCACAAATTCAAAAGAGACAATAACCTGGATTATACAGCTGATGATATAGTTGTTTCTTCGGGTGCCAAACAAAGTATCGCAAATGCCGTGTTGTGCCTGATCAACCCGGGTGATGAGGTAATTATTCCTTCGCCTTTTTGGGTAAGTTATTTGGAAATACTGAAACTCGCAGGCGGTGTTCCGATTGTTATCAATACGACTATTGAAAATGATTTTAAAATTACTGCCGAAGAACTACAGGCACACATCACTCCAAAAACACGGATGATGATGTTCAGTACGCCTTGTAATCCTACAGGTTCAGTATATAGCAGAGAAGAATTGAGATCCATCGCTGATGTTGTAAAACAGTATGAAGAATTATACATCATGAGCGATGAGATTTATGAGCATATTAATTTTGTTGGCGGACATGAGAGCATGGCTCAGTTTCCTGATATCAAAGATCGAGTGATTACCATTAATGGCGTGTCTAAAGGATTTGCCATGACAGGTTGGAGAGGTGGAATCATGGCTGCGCCAAAATGGATTGCGCAGGCTTGTGATAAAATGCAGGGACAATTTACTTCAGGTACCTGCAGTATTACACAAAAGGCCATGCATGCGGCAATGGACTTACCGTCAGACAGCACCCATTATATGCGTGATGCGTTTTTAAAAAGAAGAAATTTAGTGTTGGAATTAATGAAAGCTATCCCTGGATTAAAAACAAATACACCACAAGGTGCTTTTTATGTGTACCCTGAAGTATCTGCTTTATTTGGAAAATCGCACAATGGGTTTGTAATAAATAATGCAACTGACTTGTCTATGTTTTTACTGGATGTAGCCCACGTTGCCTTAGTTCCCGGTGCTGCATTCGGAGACGATAAATACATTCGTTTTTCTTACGCCACCTCTGAAGATAAATTAACTGAAGCCTTAAGAAGAATGAAAGAGGCGATTGAGAAATTAAAGTAATCAATGAAAAAATTATCCGTAAAAAAAGAACACATCCGCGAGATCTTTAAATCATTCAATAACCTGAATGTACTGATCATTGGAGATGTGATGATTGATAGTTATATGTGGGGTAAAGTAAACCGCATATCTCCTGAAGCACCTGTACCGATTATCTCCGTAAATAAAAAAGAAAAGCGTTTGGGCGGGGCAGCCAATGTAGCATTGAACATCCAGGCAATGGGTGCCAATCCAATTTTGTGTTCAGTGATTGGAATAGATTATGAAGGACAGGCTTTTATGGATCTTTTAAAAGCCCAAAAGTTAAGCCAGAAAGGAATTTTAAAATCCCGTGACCGCATCACAACTGAAAAGACACGTGTGATTGGAAATAACCATCAGTTATTGAGAATTGATGAAGAAATAGAAGAAGATATTGCGCCCGCTGAAACGCAGCAGTTGATCACGTTGATTTCTTACATTATTCAGCATGACAAAATCGATGTGATTTTATTTGAAGACTATAATAAAGGCTTGATCACTCCAAAATTAATTAGTAAAGTAGTTGAACTGGCAAAGAGTAAAGGAATTCCGACTTGTGTGGATCCGAAAAAGAAAAACTTTAATGCCTACAAAGGCGTTACCTTGTTTAAACCAAATTTAAAGGAGCTACGTGAGGGATTGAAACTAGACATTAGTTCTGATAATATTAATGAGTTACAACGTGCTATCAGCAGTTTCAGAGTGAAACAAAAGTTTGACACTGCATTGGTTACACTCGCTGAAAAAGGAGTTTTGATTAATTCCCGTTCTGAAAAGAATCATACACCGGCGCATATCCGTAGTATTGCTGATGTGAGTGGAGCAGGGGATACAGTGATAAGCGTGGCTGCCCTATTAGTGGCGTTACATGTTAATCCTATTGTCATGGCTGCTATTTCAAACCTGGCTGGTGGATTGGTATGCGAACAGATTGGAGTTGTTCCGGTGAAGAAAGAACAGTTATTGGAAGAAGCACTGAAGCTTGAATTTGTGAGATAATAATTGTCCCGCAGATTTCGCAAATCGGCGCTGATGATTTTTAAATTTATTAATCTGCGAAAATCCGCGACTTCTGCGGGAAAAAAAAATGAAACCAGTTACTCCATATAATAGTTCCGAATCAAAAAAAGAGCAGGTTGCTCAAATGTTCGACAACATTGCTTTTCGTTATGATTTTTTAAATTCCTTATTGTCTTTGGGTATTCATAAAGGCTGGCGGAAAAAATGCATTCGGTTAATCGCTGATAAGAAACCAAAATATATTTTAGACGTTGCTACCGGAACTGGCGATTTTGCAATTGCTGCCATGAAACTAAAACCTGTTAAGGTTATTGGGATTGATATCAGTGAAGGGATGATGAAATTTGGCAGGGAAAAAATTCAAAAACTGCAACTTGATAAAACAATTACTTTGCAATACGGTGATGCCGAAACCTGCGATCTTCCTGATAACTCAATGGACGCGATTACAGTTGGTTTTGGTGTGAGGAATTTTGAAAACCTTGAAAAAGGTCTCGCTAACATGTTACGCATGTTAAAACCGGGTGGTCAGTTATGCGTATTGGAATTTTCGTCACCACAGCATTTTCCTATCAAACAATTTTATAAATTCCATTTTAAATACATTACACCGACATTGGGAAAAATGTTTTCTAAAGATACGCGTGCGTATACATATTTGCCGGAATCTATTAAAGCATTTCCTGATAATGAACGTTTTACTGCTATTCTTGAAAAGGTGGGATACAAGAATGCGTCTTTTAGTTCTGTGGGTTTGGGATTGGCAGCAATCTATTTAGCTGAGAAGTAATTTCTTGTTCTAATTCCCCTCCTGTGGAGGGGTGGACGCGAAAGCGGACGGGGTGGTTTTCTGTTCTAATATGCCAAAGTTTTGGATGATGTATTCTTCTAACCTGGTAAGTGTGGCATTCATGTTTTGCATTACGTCCGCTACCTTAATTCTATATATCTTCAATCCCAATGAAATTAAATAGGTCTCTCTCATTTTATCGTAATCAATTTTTGTATCATGGCTGGAGCCATCTATTTCTATAACCAGGCCCAGTTGCTTTATATAAAAATCTACGATAAAATTTCCTATCACTCTTTGTCTGTCAAAATCTATTTTGTGAAACCTTCCTTTTGTAACCTGAATCCAGAATAGTACTTCTGATAGATTTTCTGCTTGACGTAATTCCCTAGCTCTTGTTTTTAATTTTGGATTGAATGGAAGGGTTACTACATGTATAGGTTGAAGAAAAGTATTTTTTATTTTAAGTATTTTGTTTTTTCTTTCCATTGTGTAAATAATAAATTAAACACCCCGTCAGCCAGTTGGCTGACACCCCTCTTAAAGAGGGGAATTGGAACCAAGAACAATACAATATAAATTTTTTACTTCATTTTTGCCTTGTCATACAGGTCATGAATGATTCCATCCGATAGACCAATTTGTGGTACAAAAATATCATCAATGTCTCCTGTTTTCATAATGGTGATAAAGATCTTGGAAGCATTCACAATAACGTCTGCCCGGTCAGGTTTTAAGCCCAATACTTCTACACGTTCCTCATAGGTATAAGAATTCAGCATATCGTTAATACTTTTTAGCTTGCTGTAGCTGATATTCTTATTGTCCTTTTTGGTCATCTTATAGATCTTGTTGATATTTCCACCAGAGCCAATCGCATGTAACGGACTATAACCTAATGTTGATTTTTTGATCCAGTCTTTCATCAGTTCCCATTCGTCTTTATCTACTTTATCAAGGAGCATCCGCACCGTTCCAATATTGAACGATTTGGAAGCAATTACTTTGTGGTTACTGTAGAGTGTTAATTCTGTACTACCACCACCCACGTCGATATATAAATAAGAATGCCTTGGATTCAGCATTTCTTCGATGTGGTTAGAGAAAACCAATTGAGCCTCCAATTTGCCGTCAATGATTTCAACTTCAAGATCAGCTTCTTTTTTAATGCGGGCAATTACTTCGGCACTGTTACTGGCATCACGCATAGCACTGGTAGCCACAGCACGGTAATCATCCACCTCGTATACTTTGATCAGCTCCCTGAAACCACGCATAGCGGTAATCAGTTTCTCTGCCTTTCTTTCAGAAATTTTTCCATTCAAAAACACATCTTCCCCTAAACGAATCGGTAAACGAATCAATTCTTCTTTACTGAAATGGGGTTTACCATTTACTTCGTATGCCCTGCAAAACAATAATCGCATCGCATTACTTCCAATATCAACGGCAGCAAAAATCATAAGCTTGTTATTGGGTTAGTTTTTTTTGGTTTCTTGAAATGCATCTCCTTATCGTTTTTTAAATAATTATAGGTTTCATCCTGCACTCTCACTTTCCGTTCACCCGATTTAGCTTTCTTATATATGTTCTGTTGCAATTTATCGAGAATCCTCACTTTCGTATTACCTGATAGTTGGATATTGATAATGTCTTTGATCTGTTTTTTTACTTCAGGATCATTAATGGAAACAGCTACTTCACTTCTGCTATCTAAATTCCGGCTCATCCAATCGGCTGAGGTAATATAAACTTTTTCGTCACCACTATTACCGAAGATAAATACGCGGGCATGTTCGAGGTATTTATCCACGATGCTGTAGGCTTTGATGTTATCGCTGAATCCTTCAATTTCCGTCACCAGGGAACAAATCCCCCTTACGATCAACGTAATCTGCACACCTGCCCTGGACGCTTCGTATAATTTCCCGATCATGTCCTTATCCACCAGGCTATTCATTTTAAGAATCATGTAGGCTTTTTTCTTTGCTTTGGCATTAGCAATCTCTTTGTCAATTAAATTGACGAAGGTCTGTCGCATAAAGAATGGCGCCACAGCCAGGTGTTTGTAAGAGCCCGTTTTAAAGTTATTCGCATAAAAATCAAAAATATGTCCAATCTCCTGGGTGATATTTTTGTCGGCGGTCAGTAAACTGAAGTCGGTATAAATGCGTGCCGTCTTTTCATTAAAATTTCCGGTACCGATATGAGCATATTGAACTTCCTTACCATTGACGCGGGTAGTAATTAAAAACAATTTACTGTGCACTTTTAAACCAGGAACTCCGTAAATCACGGTTGCGCCTTCTTCCTGCAATTTATTGGCCCAGTAAATATTATTCTCTTCATCAAAACGTGCCTGTAATTCAACCAGCACGGTTACTTTTTTTCCATTTTTAATGGCATTGATGAGTGCATTGGCAATCTTTGATGAATCTGCGACGCGGTATAAGGTAATCTTAATGGATTCAACAATAGGGTCGATAGAAGCCTCGCGCAGTAGCGTGATGATATGATCAAACGTATGGTATGGATAATGCAATAAAATATCTTTGTGCTTGATAACGTTCAGGATACTGGTATTGATATCGTTCAGATACTTATGATTCAATGCCGGCGGGTGATCATATACTAATTTCTTTTCCCCAATGTTCGGGAAACCAATAAAATCTTTAAAGTTATGGTAACGTCCTCCGGGAATGGCATTATCTTTTTTGTCCATACCGAGCTTCCTCATAATAAACGAAAGCATTTCTCTACTCATCGTGTTATCGTAAACAAAGCGCACCGGTTGACCTTTTTTACGATCTTTCACGCTCTTGGAAATTTTTTCAAGCATACTTTTGCTGACGTCCTGGTCAATATCCAGTTCTGCATCACGGGTTAATTTGATGTTGATTGCTTCTTTGGTTGTGTAACCAAACACGGCAAACATTTCATGAACATTAAAACGGATGATATCGTCGAGGAGAATGATATATTTTTTGTTTTTTTCCTGTGGCAGAACAATGAAACGGCTTGTAACCCTTGAAGGAATTTCAATAAGGGCGTATTTGTTTTTTTGTTTATGAGAAGTCGAAATCAGGCGAACAAACAGGTAGCCCGACTTATCCTTCATATAAGGGAATGGTTTATTTTCATCCACCATCATCGGGAACAACATATTCACAACTTCTTTATGGAAATAGTCTTTTACGAAAGTTTGTTGGGAGACACTCAGTTGTTTTTCATTGATGATAAATACATTTTCTTTGGCCAGCTCATGAAGCAGCTCCTGATAAATTTCCTCAAAGCGTTGTTGTTGTTCAATAACTTTGCGTTGCAGTTTTTGCAACAAATCTTTAGGATCATCACCATAAATGGCGATTGCTTTTTTTCCGAGTTTGGTTAAACGATTGATAGTAGCAACACGCACGCGATAAAATTCGTCCCGGTTATTACTGAAAATACCTAAAAACTTGAGTCTCTCAATAAGCGGGGTAGATGGGTCTGATGCTTCCTGTAATACGCGGTCATTAAAAGAAAGCCAGCTAATTTCTCTGTTTATGTGTGGGATCTTGTTCTTTGGTATCATAAGTTCAAACAGCTATAATAGTTATCAAATATAAGCATTAAGCCGTAAATGTGTTTTGATTTTTAGTTACATTTTAGATCTTATTCCATGATTTTTAATGATATTTTTCCAAAGGAGATAATGTTTAGTAAGCTGTAAATAGTATCTTTAATGCGATTAAATTAGCTATGAATTCTCATTATACCTATTTATTATTGGAGCTCACCTTTGTGTTTTTGCCATTGGCTTTAAGCTTCCATAAAAAAATAGCATTTTATAAGTTATGGGAATTTCTATTTCCTGCAATGTTCACCAGTACCGTGTTTTTTATTTCATGGGGCATGTTTTTTACTTCTCAGGGTATCAAACGTTTTAATCCGGATTACATAAGCGGGATTTACCTGTTTAATCTGCCTCTCGAAGAAGTCCTGTTTTTTATATGCATTCCATATACATGTGTGTTTATATACGAAGTATTGAACGTGTATGTGAAGCGGGATGTGATAGGCACCTGCGGAACCCGCGTCAGTATTTTGCTTTCTGTTTTAAGTTTAATTGCCTGCCTCATATTTTATGACCGGACACTCACCCTGGTAAATGCAGGAATTTGCATTGCATTAATTTTGTCAGGAACTTTCATTTATCGATTCAGAAATCTGGGCCGGTTTTATTTATCTTTTGTGGTTTCCCTTATTCCGTTTCTGATTTTCAGTGGATTTGTCAGCGGATTACCCATTGTGAGTTATGATAATTCAGAGAGCATGAATATAAGGCTGGGAACAATTCCTTTAGAAGAAATATTCTTTTGCCTGGGATTAATGCTAAGTACTGTTTTGATAATGGACTATTTGAAAGAACGTGCCGAAGAGAAAAACACTTAATTATATTTTTACGTCATGGAAACAACTTTAAAATTTCTTAAACAATTAGCGAAGAATAATCAAAAGGAATGGTTTGATGCTAACCGAAAAACATACGAAACGGCTAAGACTGAATTCGAAGCCATTGTAAAATTGATTATTGAAAAGAGCACTACGTTTGATAAAGAGCTTGCCGGCGTGGAAGCAAAGAAATGTATGTTTAGGATCAACCGGGATGTCCGTTTCAGTAAAGATAAATCCCCTTATAAAACAAACATGGGCGCCAGTATCAATCCGGGAGGAAAAAAAGAAATGGGGGCAGGATACTATATCCATATTGAACCGGGAAAATCTTTTCTGGCAGGCGGCTGCTATATGCCAGAGCCAGCAGCATTGGCAAAGATACGCCAGGAAATTGATTACCACGCTGCAGATTTTAAAAAGGTACTCAACGCCAAAGATTTTAAAACTTATTTCAGGGATTTGTCACAGGATGATAAATTAAAAACAGCCCCAAAAGGTTATCCAAAAGATCATCCGGATTTGAACCTCTTACAGCATAAACACTTTATAGCAGAAATTCCCCTGCAGGATAGCGAAGTATTGGATAAAAATTTCCCTGTTTATGCAAGCAAGGTGTTTAAGGCAATGTATCCTTTAAACCAGTTCCTGAGAAAAGCGATGGAATAGAGATTTAATTAATGACTTCCAATAATGAGCCTACATTATAATCAGCAATCATGAATTTGGGATTGTTTTTATTGATCTCTTCCGGAATGGCCAGCACTCTCATTTGCGCTGCTTTCCCGGCAACAATTCCATTCACCGAGTCTTCAATAACCAGGCAATGCAGGGGATGAACATCCAATTCATTGGAACATGTCAGGTATACTTGTGGATGCGGTTTCCCGTAATCCATATGTTCTGCCGAACACAGTACATCAAAATAATGGCGAATATTTAAAACATCTACCACAGTGTTCATTAATTTGGTATTGGAAGAGGTTCCAATTCCTATTTTCAAACCTTTTTCCTTAAAAAAATGCAGAGCTTCTACGACGCCAGACATCGTTTTCCCTTCCATTTGAATCAACTCACAAAGACGTTCTATCACAAGCTTGTCAAATTCTTCCACTGTGATATGTGTAATGTTGTGTTCCTTAAACCAGAATTCTGCAACCTCTTTAAACCTTAAGCCTGTTGTGATTCTGCAATGGTCGTCACTGAAAGGAATTCCGATCTCACTAAAACTGCGGATCATGGCCCTGCGCCATAATGGCTCAGAATCGATGATGACCCCATCCATGTCAAAAATGACCGCTTTTATACCTGAAAGCCTGGCAGTATCGATGGTATTTTTGCTTTATGTATTTTCCTGATTTTGTTGAGATAGGAGCAGACGAACTCTTGTTGGTTGCTTTTTTTGTGTCGTTGCTTGGCATCGTGATTCACTATGTTGCTAATGTTTTGCCTTTGGGCAATTTAAAAACTATTTCCCTTGAAGCCAGTGTCTCACAGGAGCCTGTTTCTATTATTATTTGCGCCCGTAACGAGGACGATAACCTGACGGAATTTTTGCCTAAAATACTTGTTCAGGATTATCCTGAATTTGAAGTAGTGGTTGTTAATGATTGTTCGATGGATAACACAGAGAACGTGATTGACGAATTCGCAAAGATCTTTCCTAATCTCAAAAAAGTGACCATCAAAGAAGATGATTATTATAAACACGGTAAAAAATTCGCGGTGATGGTTGGGATAAAAGGTGCTAAGTACGATAACCTTTTATTTACCGATGCGGATTGTTATCCTGCCAATGAACAATGGTTAAGGGATATGAGCGCCGGCTTCGTGAATAAACGAGAGATTGTTCTGGGATACGGTGCCTATAAAAAAGAGCCTGGGTTTCTTAACAAATTAATTCGGTTTGACACGTTTTTAATTGCTGCTAATTATTTGTCGGCCGCCATTAAAGGAAAGGCTTACATGGGCGTTGGCCGAAACCTGGCATATAAAAAAGAGCTATTCTATAAGCAAAAGGGATTCTCCAAACATTACCATATTACCTCCGGAGATGATGATTTATTCGTTAACCAGGCCTGCACCGAGGAAAATACCAACGTGGCGGTTTCTCATAATGCCATTACCTATTCTCTGGCCAAAACTAATTTAACGGATTGGAAGCGCCAGAAGCAGAGACATCTGACGACGGCACCTCATTATAATTCCGGAAGTAAAACCAGGATCATGGTGGGTTACATTCTTCAATATGCATTTCATTTCTTGTTCCTCGCTGTTTTGTTATATAAAACCACTATAATTTCGGCATTGGTCGGATTTATTTTAAAGATATGTATCCAAATGATTATCTTTAAAAAGACTTCTAAAAAATTGAATGAAGTTGATCTTTGGGCCTTATCATTTTTTTATGAGATTATATTATTAATTATGTACCCCGTTTTTCATATCAGTAAATTATTTCATAAGCCAAACAAATGGAAGAGTTAGATCCGTCTGAAAACCTTACGACCAAAGCAGTTTATGATTATAAGCTCATTCAGAGAGCCCTGAAAAATGGCGATCAGAAAGCTTATGCCGAACTGCTTCATCGTTACAGGGAATCGGTTTATTTTACCATGCTGCGCATGTGTAATAATAAGGACGATGCAGATGATTTGACCATTGAGGCATTTGGCCGCGCTTTTAAACGGCTGGAACAATACACACCGACTTATGCTTTTAGTACCTGGTTGTTTAAAATTGCCAGTAACAATGCCATTGACTTTTTAAGAAACAAAAAAAAGAATACCGCTTTATCATTGGATACCAAAATGGAAAATGACGAAGGGCAGGAGTTTTCTAAAAATATTATTTCACCTACTTTAGATCCGGAAGAGCATATCATTAAAAAACAAAAGGTCGAGATGCTTCATGATGTCGTGGAAAAGCTGAAACCCCGTTACAAGGAATTGGTGAAGATGCGTTACTATGAAGAATTGAGCTACGATGAAATAGCAGTGAAACTGGATCTGCCGGTTGGAACCGTAAAAGCACAGTTGTTCAGAGCCCGTGATTTTTTATACAATATCCTGAAGAACCAGGAAAGTAAAATGTAGTATTCGTGAAGATCGATATCATTCTTAAATATTTCCCCGACATTACCGCTCACCAGAAACAACAATTCGAACAATTGTATGATTTGTATATGCATTGGAACGCCCAGATTAATGTCATTTCCAGAAAAGACAGTGACTTATTATATGAACGCCATGTATTGCATTCGCTGGGTATCGCCAAAGTGATGAAGTTTAAGCCCGGTACAAAAGTTTTAGATGTTGGTTGCGGTGGTGGTTTCCCGGGCATTCCTTTAGCGATCCTTTTTCCTGAATCCAGGTTTCACCTGGTAGATTCGATTGGAAAAAAAATAAAAGTGGTGAATGAAGTGGCTGCGGGCATAGGTTTAACAAATCTTTTTGCAGAACATGAACGTGCCGAAAAAATAAATGATAAATTTCATTTTATTGTAAGCCGGGCGGTGACAGCTTTTCCGGAATTTTATAACTGGATCCACAAAAAAGTTCTG
>JAJNBG010000028.1 GCA_021155905.1 Bacteroidota bacterium | reverse complement strand
TTGCTTTTTAAAAAGTCTTCGCTGTTGTTTAATTCAGGTAAACCTTTCCAGTATTTTTTCGACATAGTCATCTGTGATATTTCTTGTAATTACCGGTTTCTAACAATTAATAGTGACATTTAGCACATTCAAGTCCACCGATTTTCTCAACCGTAAACTTAACATCGTATTGTCCTTTGTATTTTTCTTTTAAAGCTTTGTGCATTCTGTCGTAGTATGCATTTCCTTCCATAGCTACTTCTGTTTTACGGTGGCAATCAATACACCATCCCATAGTTAATGGAGATTTTTGCTCAACCGTAGTCATTTTCTTTACATCACCGTGGCAAGTCGCACATTCCTGCTTACCAACAACAACGTGCTGAGAGTGGTTGAAGTAAACGTGATCAGGTAACGTGTGAACTTTTATCCATTTGATAGGATTTTGAGGATTCGTGTAGTTTCCTGATTTTGGATCAAAACCTGCAGCCGCATAAATTTTTGAAATTTCTTTTTCTGCAAATTCAGGGCCTGTTTGAATTCCTTTATGACAGTTCATACACACATTTACTGTAGGAATTCCTGCATGACGTGATTTTTCAACTGAATTGTGGCAATACTGACAAGCAATCTCATTGTCTCCGGCGTGTAATTTATGAGAGAATTTGATTGGTTGTTCCGGATGGTAACCTTTTTGAGTTTCCCACTCATAATAAACCCCCAAATCATAGCAGGCATCCCAGCATGACTTCATTCCTCCAAATATGATCAGAATAGCGAAAACACCAACTAAACGACGGTGACCGCTGATCCATGCTTTTACTTCTTCTCCAAAAGTAACCTCAGGCATGTCTTCTTTTCCTTCTTTACGATTGTAAGAATTTTGAAGAGCATGACGAACGCTGCGTAAAGCACCAATAATAATCGCAATAATAACAATAGCGCCTAATAATAAATATAATGGATCAATACCGCCTTTTTCCTCTTTCACTTCTCCACCACCTGCAGCCGGGCCACCAGCAACTTCGGTTTTCGGAGCCGGAGGATTTTTGATATAGGCTAAGATAGCATCAACGTCCGCATCAGTTAACTGACCGGCAAAAACCGTCATCGCAGCTTTACCGTTTTCGGTGTAAATTTTATTTGCATAAGCGTCACCAGACTTAATTAGTTTGGTGTTGTCCATGATCCAGTCATGTAACCATGGGCCTTTTGGCGCACGGTCGAAAACGCCGGCCAAGCCCGGGCCTGTTAATTTTTGGTCCGTCACCGTGTGACAAACGGCACAGTTTTGCTTAAACAATTTAGCAAAAGGAGAAAGCAAAAAACAGGAAAACCGCGCCAAATAAGGATTTTAAAGAGAAATGAGACATATTATTTTGCATAGAATTATATCTAATTTTGTGTGTATGATGGCAGTTTAATGACACTTTAATGACACTTTAATGACAAAAAATTTCCCGACAAAAATAACAGAATGTTATATAACTAGGATGGAAATTTTAATTTTTATTAACATTCCGGGTAATTTATAATAATTCTAAATAAGGGATGTGTTTAACAGTGCGGAGTTCCCGAAGATCATAGATTTATTGTGTTTTGACGGTTATTTGAATTACGTAGATAAAGATTGAATTTTAACAGACAAAACGAATATTTATAAAATTTTAATCTCAGGAACGACTGTTTGGTTAATAAAAATCAGAATTAAAAATTGGGAGTTCCCAAAGATTTACTCCTCCCAATAATCAATAATTAATCCATCGTTAGGACTGATTCCAACGGAACGTTTTTCTGTTCCGAAACTGATAATGAGCGCGTCATTTAAAAACTGGGAGTCTTCTTTGCTCAATTCAAATGCTTCAATAGTTTCTCCGATCACGTCTGTCCACATTTTTGTAGTGGAAGCATCGATTGGTATCATTTTTATTTTGTCTCCGAATTCCTGTTTGAGATGTGCCTTTTCTTCTTCAAAATTGAAATCGGCCAGGGTATCGATTCCGGTTCCCTCCTCATTGGTGGTAATAACCAACGTAGTTTCATCCGTAAACACTAATTCTACATTATCGATCAGGTCAACATGTGCATCGGGATCGAATCGGTTAACCCAAAAATAAACAACTACTTTTTTTAGGGTTTTGCCTTCTGCTGAGGTTAAGAGTTTTAAATGGTGGTCGGTGAAATGGGACATACGAATTAATTACGAATTTGGTACGAATATACGAATCTGTGCGATTCCGTTTATAAAAATTAGAGTTTCAGAACAATGTGGAAGTGTCAGTTCGAGCGGAGTTGAGAACTAGACAAGAGGATTAAGAACGCTTCTCGACTTCGCTCGAAGTGACAACCTTATGTTAAATTGAAAGCCATGCTTTTGCTGCGGTGCCCATGATGATTTTTTTTGTATCATCGGAAAGGGGCGCTTCACGAACTAACGTTCCCGGAACTGCTTCTCCCAAAGGAAAAGGGTAATCGGATCCCTGGACTACTTTATCCGCACCGACCAAATCAATAATGTATTGAAGCATTTTGTGGTCGCACACATGAGAGTCTACCCAGAACTTTCCTAAATAGGATTTTGGATTATTTGGATTGTCGATGGCCACTAAATCCGGGCGACACTCCCAGCCGTGTTCGATCCGACTGATGGTTGGTAAAAAGGAACCGCCGCCATGCGCGAAACATACTTTTAAATTCGGATATTTTTCAAAAATGCCCCCAAAGATCATGGAACAAATAGCACGGCCGATCTCTGCCGGCATACCTACTAACCATGGGAGCCAATATTTGGTCATATGTTCCTGGCCCATCATTTGCCATGGGTGAACTAATATCGCCGCATTCAGTTTTTCCGCAGCTGCCCAGAAATTATGAAACTGTGGTTCGCCAAGATTAATATTATTGACGTTACTTCCAATTTGAACACCTTTAAAGCCCAGCTTCATGCAGCGTTCCAGTTCCTGAACTGCCAAATCTGTGTCCTGCATGGGAACAGTGGCCAGTCCAATAAATTTATCGGGATACTGATTGACGGTATTAGCGATATCATCATTTAAAAACTGTGAGATCTCCAGGCAATCCTTTGGCTTGGCATCATAGCTAAACATTACGGGGATAGTACAGATCACCTGCATATCCGCTTTATGTTCTGCCATTTCTTTAATCCGGACTTCTGCATCCCAGCAGTTTTCCACAATTTCCCTGAAACGTTTATTACCCTGCATCATCCATGCTCTGCCGGGTTGATGATGATCCAACTGGATGAAGTTCCCATACCCGAATTTTTTGGTGAAATCCGGAATGTGTTTGGGAATAATGTGTGTGTGGGTATCTATTGTAAACATCTACTATTATAATTTTTTTACGAATATACGTCCCGATAGCTATCGGGACTGTGTATGTGTGATTTATTTATTCATCAACTCTTTTATATATTTAACCGGTGCGCTTCCATAGCTCAGGAATTTTTCATGAAATTGTTTCAGGTTAAATTTCTTCCCTCCTTTTTTCTTTAGCTCTTCCCTGAAATCGTAGATTTCTTTAAAGCCTGTAAAGTAGGAACAAAGCTGTACCTGGGTCACTGAAACGCGTTTCCATTTTCCTTCAGCTTCCGCTTTTTGCTGGAAAGCTTCATCCACCAATAAATGCATCGCTTCTTCCTTGCTGAGGTTATTCACGTGAACCCCATAATCTAAAATAGTGTTGCAGGTGCTGCGTAAGTTCCATTTAAAATACATGAGCCACATTTCTTTGGAAGCTTGTCCTGAGCCTGTCGAAGGGTTATTCCCATAACCATTTTCCAGCATCATACGCTCTGTATAAACGGCCCATCCTTCCACCATAGCACCGTTTCCGAAAATGGACTTGATGATGCTTGGTGACTGATTGGAATAGACTAATTGTGTATAATGGCCCGGAATTGCCTCATGAATGTTCAGGATCTGCAGAATATAATGATTGTATTCTCTCAGGTAACTTTCAATTTGTGCTTTATCCCAGCCTGCAAAACTTCCCACGTTATAGTAGGTGTTGCCATTTTTGTCATAAGGGCCCGGAGAAGAAATAGAAGCACCGGCAACACCAGCCATATAAGCCGGTTCTTTGCGTATCACCAATGGCTTAGAAGGATCAATGTAGATAAGATCCTTTTCTTTAATGAAGTTTACCAATCGGGGAATCTGGTGTTCGATTTCGGTCTGGAATGAATCAGCTGCGACATGCTTCACGGAAAGAACATCTATCATTTGTTTAATCGCGACCAGTTTATCTTCTGGCATTTTTTTGTCTTTCAGATAGGCGGGCCATAATTCTTTGGTGAGGGCAAACATTTGGGCATGCAGTTCTGTTTTATGTTCCAGTGCCTTTTGATAGATTTCTTTGGCAGTATAACTGGATTGAATATCATGCTCAAACTTTTTGGCGTATAATTCTTTTCCTAAACGAAAACTACGAGGCGTTTCATTTTTTAAGTCTTTTAAGAACTTCGCATAATCCCCTATCGATGCTTTAACCTCGGATGCCCTTGCCAGAATTTGTTCTTTTTCTTTTGCATCTAAATGAGATTTATCCAAAGCGCTGATTAAATCAGAATCAAATGTAGATGCTCCTCCTAAATTTTGGTCGATGGCTAATTGTGTATGTTCTACTGTTGGGTTTTTAATTTGTTGTTTTGCTGTTTCATAATAAGCCTTCACGTTTTTCATCCGTAAATAAAAATGGCGCAAACGCGTATCCAGGGAATCATAATTGTTGGCAAGCATTTCGGCAAAGCTTCCGCATACGTTATAGTCAGAAGGATTCCACTCATAAGATTTATATTCATTGATATACCACTGTGTAGAATGCAACTGGCCCTCGATCATATGGTAATCAGTTTTGTTATTGTCAGACAAAGCGCTTAGATCAAAGGCTTTTAAAGAGTCTAAATGAGATTGGCAAAAAGCCAGTTCTTTATTGCGTTGTTCCTGATTTGGAATGGTTAATACGCTATCGTATTTATGATAGCCCTGGCTGCTGGCCCAACCCGGATAGAGTTCCCATAGACGCAGCACGAAGCGTTCTTTATACCCATCAAAAGCTTCGTCCTGGTTTTTGGTGTTCGTTTCTGTTTTTACAGGATCACCTCCGCAGGAAGCAAGGACAAGAATGGATAGACATACCAACAGTTTTTTCATATTTTATAGTTAAAATAGATTATTTAGAATTGATTCATCCACCATATTTGGCAGAGTTACTTTTAAATTTGGTGTACGTTCCATCTCTCGCTTGATTGCAAAGTTCGCTTCCTTATTACGTGCCCAGCTTCTGCGTGCAATACCATTGTTCACATCCCAGAACAACATGGATTTTAAGCGCCTGTCAGCATCAGTACTTCCATCGAGTACCAGGCCGAAACCGCCGTTGATTACTTCTCCCCAGCCAACACCACCACCATTATGTAAACTGATCCAGGTAGCGCCGCGGAAACTATCTCCTACAAAATTTTGAACAGCCATATCCGCTGTATACTTCGAGCCATCATATATGTTAGAAGTTTCGCGGTATGGCGAATCGGTGCCGCTCACATCGTGGTGATCTCTTCCTAAAACAACCGGGGCTGAAATTTCTTTAGCAGCAATGGCTTTATTAATTGCTTCCGCAATTTTTACACGGCCTTCGCTGTCCGCATATAAAATACGTGCCTGCGAGCCAACCACTAAATTATTTTTCATCGCATCACGGATCCAGATGATGTTATCGCTTAATTGCTGATTGATTTCTGCCGGCGCTGTTTTATAAATTTCTTCTAAAACCCGCAAGGCAATTTCATCTGTTTTCCTTAAGTCATTTTCGTTGGCACTCGTACATACCCAGCGAAAAGGCCCAAAGCCATAATCAAAGCACATTGGCCCTAAAATATCCTGAACGTAAGAATTGTATTTGAAAGTAGCGCCAACGTGCCCACCTTTCACCGGTTTTTCCGTTTTATAAATATCTGCACCGGCTCTTCCTGCTTCCAGTAAAAAGGCGTTACCGTAATCAAAGAAATACATGCCTCTGCTATTCAAAGTATTTATGGCATTTGCGTGGCGTACTAACGTTTTCTGAACTTCCTCTTTAAATTTATCCGGATTTTCTGCCATCATTTTATTGCTTTCTTCCAATGAAAGCCCAGCAGGATAGTATCCTCCGGCCCATGGATTATGCAAAGAGGTTTGATCGGATCCAATATCCACCGGCATATTTTCTTTTACCAGACGCTCCCATAAATCCACCACATTTCCCTGGTAGGCTAATGACACAGCTTCTTTCCCAGCCTGTGCTTTTTTGATTCTCGGGATCAGGGCATCCAAATCATCAAAGACTTCATCAACCCATCCCTGCGATTTTCGTGTATTAACCGCTTTAGGATTGATCTCAGCTGTTACTGAAACCAGTTCGGCAATTTTGGCGGCTTTAGGCTGTGCTCCACTCATGCCACCCAGCCCGCAAGTCACAAATAATTTACCTTTACGTTCTTCTTCTGATTTACAGATCTTCCGCGCAGCATTCATCACAGTGATACAAGTGCCGTGCACAATGCCTTGCGGGCCAATGTACATAAAAGAACCTGCTGTCATTTGTCCGTACTGAGTAACGCCCAGGGCATTGAATTTTTCCCAGTCATCCGGTTTGCTGTAATTTGGAATCATCATTCCGTTGGTGACCACAACTCTTGGCGCATCTTTATGAGAAGGGAACAATCCCATCGGGTGGCCACTATACAAAACGAGAGTTTGCTCATCTGTCATCGTTGCTAAATATTGCATCGTTAAAAGATACTGTGCCCAGTTTTGAAACACGGAACCATTACCTCCGTAGGTAATTAATTCATGCGGATGCTGTGCGACGGCATAATCCAGATTATTGCTCAACATATGCATGATGGCCGCCGCCTGAACGGATTGGTGCGGATAATCGTTGATGGGGCGGGCAAAAATTTTATAATCCGGACGAAAGCGGTACATGTAAATCCGTCCATAAGTTTTTAATTCTTCTGCAAATTCCTTGGCCAAAACAGCATGATGTTTTGAATCAAAGTAGCGGAGAGCATTCTGGATCGCCAGTTTTTTTTCTTCCGCGTTCAAACTATCTTTGCGTTTTGGCGCATGGTTGATAGTGCTTTCGTATGTTTTTGGCTGGGGCAATTCAGAAGGAATGCCATGTAATATGTGTTGTTGAAATTCTTTTAATTCCATAAGTGACCAACGGTATTTATTGATTAATTTGACGTGCTGAATTTACATGATTTTTTTAAACTTTGAGACACATAATCTGTTTAATATAGGATGCCAAAAATCAGCATATTCTGGTTCAGACGAGATCTGCGTTTAGAGGATAACGCCGGCTTATATCAGGCGCTTAAAAAAGGAAATGCTGTGCTTCCCGTCTTTATTTTCGACGTACATATTTTAAATAAACTGGAAGATAAAAAGGACGCCCGGGTTGACTTCATTTATACAGCGCTGCAACATTTAAATATGCAATTGATGGAATTTGGATCATCTCTAAAGGTGTTTTATTCCACACCCGAAAAAGTATTTAAAGAATTAGTCAGGGAATATTCCATCGAAACGGTTTACGCGAATCATGATTACGAACCGTATGCGCGCACGAGGGACGAGAACGTTAGTTTACTCCTGAAAAGAAACGACGTTAAGTTTAAAACCTATAAAGATCAATGCATTTTTGAAAAGGAAGAAGTTACTAAAGATGATGGAAAACCTTATACCATATTTACACCTTATAGTCGAAAATGGAAGGCTAAGCTGAACGATTTTTATGTCAAGTCTTATCCTAATAAAAAGTATTTTAAAAATTTCATCAAGCTCACGCCTTTTGTAATTCCAAGCATAGAGGAAATAGGATTTCGAAAATCGGGCTTGAAATTCCCATCCAAAACAATTAGCAAACCCATTGTCACCCATTACAAAGAACAAAGGGATTTTCCTGCGTTAAACGGAACAAGCCATTTAAGTGTACACTTGCGCTTTGGAACAGTCAGCATCCGTGCGTTGGCCAAACAAGCCTTGTTATTAAATGAAACCTGGCTCAATGAGTTGATCTGGAGAGATTTTTATATGATGATCTTATATCATTTCCCTCATGTGGAGAAAAATTCTTTTAAACCTGCTTACGATAGAATTGTTTGGAGAAATAATGAAACTGAATTTAAAGCATGGTGTGAAGGACAAACAGGATTTCCTATTGTGGATGCAGGAATGCGTGAACTGAATGCAACCGGGTTCATGCACAATCGTGTCCGTATGATTGTTGCCAGTTTTTTAGTGAAGGATTTGCTAATAGACTGGCGATGGGGAGAAGCCTACTTTGCACAAAAGTTACTGGATTTTGATTTAAGCGCGAATAACGGCGGCTGGCAATGGGCCGCAGGAAGTGGTTGTGATGCTGCGCCTTACTTCAGGGTTTTTAATCCTACCGAACAAATCCGAAAATTTGACCCTGGATATAAGTACATTAAAAAATGGGTACCGGAGTTTAATACAAAAGATTATCCAAAACCAATGGTTGATCATGCCGCTGCCAGGTTGAGAGTCTTGAAAGTATACAAAGAAGCTTTATCGGAAAACAGGCAAACAGGCTTGTTTTAAACAGGAAATACAATAATCACGCAGGCACCGGGATCGTTTTTGAAGACAACTTTCGCATCGATCTGGTCGGCCAGTGATTCAATCAGTGATAAGCCCAAAGCAGTATCTTTTCGGGTAGTCGTATCTGAAAATCCAATTCCGTTATCACAAAGACTGATGTTAATACGGTCATAAATAAGCTGCATTGTTATTTTTATCAGTGGCTTCCCGTTCTGAGTATTGAAAGCATGCTTTAAAGAATTAGTCAATGCTTCATTGATGATCAGGCCAACAGGTACGGCTTTCGTAATTTCAATTTCTACTCTATCAAGGTCTTCCTGGATCTCGATTTCTTTTTCATTAATCGGAAAGCTTTTGATTAATTCTTTAACCAGTTCAGATAAGTATAGCTGCAGATTGATTTTCGACAAATTATCTTTTTTATACAAGCGATCATGGACCATGGCAATACTCATAACGCGGTTCCTGGATTCAACCATGAGTTGCCTGGATTCTTCACAAGGCGCCTTTTCAGTTTGAAGGTTGAGTAAACCTGTGATGATGGCCAAATTGTTTTTTACGCGATGTTGAATTTCTGCAAGCAGGACGTCTTTTTCTTTTAACGATTGCGAAACAACAACCTGCGCTTTTTGTTCTTTATGCAATAAGGCAATGGCCTCGTTATTCTGACGGTTAATTAATTTTACAACGAGGAAAACCAGGATAATGGTGATGATAAAAGCCAGGATACTATTATAAACTAAAAGTGTTGCATTGTCTTCAGGTGTAATCGTTTGATTTTTTAGCAAGGGAATATCAAGGATCCAGGAACATAAAAAGCTAACTAAAGTAATAATGAAAAAGATAACGGTCCTTTTATTAGAGACAGTAGGATTATGAATTAGCGCCACGCAAAAGATAAGAGGGAAATAATAAAGATAATTTCCAACGCTTGGAACGTACTGTTGGCATAATATAAAAACGGTCAGATTGATTGTGATGACAAACACGTAAGTGGCGGTATTATTAAGTCCTTTATAATTAAAGTAAAGGCTAAGGAGCGATGAGATTGCTGTAAAAACAACGGAGGCTGTAGCATAATCTCCACTGATAAAAAAAACTGTAGAAACACCTATTAATAAACCAAAAAGAGTGATGAGGGCAACAAGGTTGACGATTCTTGCTTCCCTTTTTTGATAAAATTCCATTTCGGTTTTTACCCCCAGATTTATTAAGTTCCCAAAAATCATTAGACCTTTATAGTTCAGTTAAAGGTTTCAAGGTAATCATTTTTTTGAAAAATAAAAGTTCCGGTGTTTTTTGAACTCAACCGTTTTAGAAACATAATTATACCACCATGTTCACGATCTTCTTATGAACGACTATTACCTTTTTAGGTTGTTTGCCTTCTAATAACTTTTGTGTTTGTTCGTTGTTCATCACTTCCGCTTCTACTTCCTGAACAGTTAAGGTAGCCGGCAATTCCAAAGTGAATTTTAATTTGCCATTTACAGAAACTGGATAGTTGATGCTGTCATCTACTAAATACGCCTCATTAAAATCAGGAAAAGGAGCCGTTGAAATACTTTCAGTATGACCCAATTGTTTCCAAAGTTCTTCAGCAATATGTGGCGCGTAAGGTGACAAGCAGATTAATAGAGGTTCAAGGATTGCTTTCTTGTTGCACTTCGCTTCGGTGAGTTCATTCACGCAGATCATGAAATTACTGATAGAGGTATTGAATGAAAAACGTTCAATGTCTTCCGTAATTTTTTTGATGGTTTTATGTAAGGCTTTTAATTCGCCTTTGGTAGGCTCGTCATTAGAAACATTAAAAGCAACATCCCCCGCCCCCTGGGCACCCCCTTGTAAGGAGGAATAGAACAAACGCCATAATTTTTTTAAGAAACCATGTACGCCCGTAATACCATTTGTATTCCATGGCTTGCTTTGCTCTAATGGACCTAAAAACATTTCATACAAACGCAAGGTATCTGAACCAAATTTTTCGCCGATGTCATCTGGTGTCACCACATTGTATTTTGATTTGGACATTTTTTCTACTTCGGCACCGCAGATGTATTTGCCATCTTCCAAAATGAACTCGGCGTTTTTAAAATCATCTCTCCATTTTTTAAATGCTTCAATATCTAAAACATCATTATTTACAAAACTCACATCAACGTGCAAGGCAGAAACTTCATAATTATTTTTTAATCCCGCAGAAACTAATTTATTTTCTCCATTAACCCGATAAACGAAATTACTTCTACCCTGTATCATTCCCTGGTTGATCAGCTTCTTTGCCGGTTCTTCAATGTCAATATAACCCAGGTCTTTTAAGAATTTGGTCCAGAAGCGCACGTACAATAAATGCCCTGTGGCATGTTCGCTTCCTCCAATGTATAAGTCGACTTGCTTCCAATACCCTGCTAACTGTTTACTTACAAACCCTTCACTGTTCTTTGGGTCCATGTAGCGTAAAAAATACCAGGAACTTCCTGCCCAACCAGGCATCGTACTGTGCTCGTAATCAAATTCTCCTTTGTATTTCCAGGATGAAGCCGCACGTGCCAAAGGTGGTTCGCCGTCTTCGGTCGGTAAATATTTATCTACTTCCGGCAATACCAAAGGCAATTCGTTCTCCGGTAAAGCATAAGGAATATCATTTTTGTAATACACCGGGATCGGCTCTCCCCAGTAACGCTGGCGGCCAAACACGGCATCACGTAAACGGAAATTCACTTTTCCTTTTCCTAATTGCTTAATTTCAATTTCCTGGATGGCTAATTTCATGGCATCTTTTACCTGCAAGCCATTTAAAAAATCAGAATTAATTAAAATTCCTTCTTTGGCGTCATATGACCCTTCGACTCCGCTCTGGGTGACATCTGTTGTGCCTTTCACTACTTCTAAGATCGGCAGACCAAAATGTTTGGCAAAACTATAATCTCTCGAGTCATGCGCGGGAACTGCCATTACAGCACCTGTGCCATAACCGGCCAATACATAGTCGCCAATCCAGATAGGGATCAGTTTTCCGGTAAATGGATGTTCGACGTATGAACCCGTAAACACACCTGTAATTTTATTAATATCAGCCTGACGTTCGCGCTCGCTTCTGTTTTTGGCTTGTGTCACATATGCCTCCACTGCGGCTTTATTTTCAAGAGTTGTTAAGCTGCCCACCAAATCATGTTCAGGTGCCAGAGTCACAAATGATACGCCGAAAACAGTATCAGGACGAGTGGTAAATACTTCAATGGTTTTGTTTGACCCTTGTATAGTAAATTTCAAACTTGTTCCTTCTGATTTACCGATCCAGTTACGTTGCGCTTCTTTTAAGCTATCGGTCCAGTCCAATGTATCCAATCCATCTAATAAGCGTTGGGCATAAGCAGAAATGCGCATGCTCCATTGTTTCATTAGTTTTCGTTCTACAGGGTGTCCGCCACGTTCGCTTACACCATCTTTGATCTCATCGTTTGCCAACACGGTTCCCAAAGCCGGGCACCAGTTCACAAAGGCTTCACCTAAATAGGCAATACGATAGGCCATTAAAATATCAGACTGTTCTTTTTCTGAAAAAGCCTGCCATTCGGCTGCCGAAAACGATTTTTCATCTTCGTCGCAGCAGGCATTTACTTTTTTGTTCCCGTTCAATTCAAATTCAGAAATTAAACTGGAAATAGGTTCTGCTTTATCTGTTGCTTTATTGTACCATGAATTGAAGATTTGGATAAAAATCCATTGTGTCCATTTGTAATAAGCAGGATCAGATGTTCTGACTTCACGATCCCAGTCAAATGAAAATCCAATTTTATCCAATTGTCTTCTATAAACAGCAATGTTATTTTCAGTCGTAATTTTTGGATGTTGTCCCGTTTGAATAGCATATTGCTCGGCCGGTAAACCAAAGCTGTCGTAACCCATCGGGTGCAATACATTGAATCCTTTATGACGCTTGTAACGGGCAACAATATCAGAAGCAATATAGCCGAGAGGATGTCCCACATGTAATCCCGCACCGGACGGGTAGGGGAACATATCCAATACATAATACTTTGGTTTATCTCCACCATCTTTTGCAGCAAAGGTTTTATTCTTTGCCCAATAGGCCTGCCAGTTATTTTCTATCTCTTTAAAATTATATTCCATGAATCGTTGATTTACGAGGTGTAAAGATAGCTTTTTTGTAAATGAAAACGGAAAGAATTCACAGCTAAGGCACAGAGTTTTGTCGAGAAATAGTATGTTCTCGATTACGCTCGAACTGACACAAAAAAACCACAAAGTAAATGCTCTGTGGTTCTCTGTGCCTTGTGGTGAGACTAGTATTTAATCCCCGAAACTCCGATGTTTTCAATCGGATGCCAGGTGGTTTTTATTTCCTGTAAATCTGTAATGTAATAAGGCCCTTGTTCATTTTCATCAGCCCAGTTTTTGTTCCAGGTAAAAACACGTTTCACATTTAAGGAAGCATTTTCTCCGATCGTTTTATTGAAATCTTTCTCTGAGTTACAATTAATAATAGCATTCACATCCATATGAGAAGAGAAATGTGCGTGTAATTCTTTACGGTTACCGGTTACAATGTTAACCACACCTCCGGGAACATCACTCGTTGCAATCACTTCTGCAAAAGTAATCGCACAGGTTGGTTTGCTTTCTGACGCTAATACGATACAAGTATTTCCGCCTGCAATACAAGGAGCTATGACGGAAACTAAGCCTAATAGAGCCGTAGATTCATCCGCCATAATGGCAACCACACCCATTGGTTCTGGTACCGAAAAATTAAAATGCGAACTCGCCACCGGGTTTACAGCACTGAATAATTGCTGGTATTTATCACACCATCCAGCATAGTAAACCAAACGATCGATGCTTTGTTCAATTTCTTTTTTTGCACTGGATGCAGTATATCCTAATTGTTTTAATTCTTCCAGGAATTGTTCTTTGCGGCCTTCCAGCATTTCTGCAATGCGGTATAAGATTTGTCCTCGGTTAAACGCTGCTCTGGCACTCCATCCGCTAAAGGCGCCACGAGCTGCAATCACAGAATTTCTAAAGTCTTTACGGGACGATAAACTCACATTAACGGTCATGTTGTTTTTCAATTTTAAAGGGTAGTAGCGGCCGCTTTCGGTACGTGGAAATTGTCCGCCAATAAATATTTTGTATGTTTTTAAAACTTCTATTCTTTCCATGTTATTATTTTTATTTTGCCACAGAGGCTCTAAGCCCCTAAGTTTTTGTTTTAAGATAAAACAATCTTTTATCTTGAGTCTTTCATCTTTTGTCTGGTTCCTAAAACTTTAAATAAGGCATCAATCCATGCAATCCGCCTTCGCGCCCGAAACCACTTTCTTTGTAACCGCCGAAAGGAGAAGTTGGATCGAACTTATTATAGGTATTTGCCCAAACCACACCGGCACGTAACTTCGAAGTCATGTTGAAAATGCGGGAACCTTTATCAGTCCATACCCCCGCACTTAAGCCATAAGGTATGTTGTTCGCCTTTTCAATTACTTCTTCAATAGTACGGAATGTTTGGACCGCTAACACTGGCCCAAAAATTTCTTCCTGCGAAATGCGGTGTGACTGCGAGGTGTTTAAAAATAACGTTGGTCTTACAAAGAAACCTTTTTTCGGAATTGAACAGGAACTTTGGTACATCTCAGCCCCATCGTTTACACCAATTTTTAAATACTCATTGATTTTATTCAATTGCATTTTAGAGTTGATCGCGCCAATGTCTGTGTTCTTATCCAAAGGATCCCCTACAATTAAAGTTTCCAAACGGTCTTTTAGTTTTCGGATCACTTCATCAGCTACGCTTTCCTGTACAAATAACCGGGAGCCCGCACAGCAGACATGCCCCTGGTTAAAAAAGATTCCATTGATAATTCCTTCTACCGCCTGATTGATCGGCGCGTCTTCAAAAATAATGTTGGCCGCTTTTCCGCCAAGCTCTAACGTTAGTTTTTTATCGGTTCCGGCAATCGCTTTCTGGATCCATTTACCAACACCGGTGCTTCCGGTAAAAGCAATTTTATTAATGTCTTTATGATTTACCATGGAAGCGCCAACCGGTCCGTGACCTGTAATGATGTTAACCACACCATCCGGCAATCCGCTTTCCTGTATGATTTCCGCTAATTTTAAGGCGGTTAAAGAAGTTGTTTCGGCAGGCTTTAATACAACGGTATTTCCGGTAGCTAATGCAGGGGCAATTTTCCATGCCGCCATCAATAGCGGGAAGTTCCATGGAATCACTTGTCCGGCAACACCTAATGATTTCGGGTTACGATTTGGAAATGCATATTCTAATTTGTCGGCCCAGCCTGCATAATAGAAGAAATGATTCGCTGCTAAAGGCACATCGATATCACGGCTTTCGCGAATGGATTTTCCGCCATCTAACGTTTCGATAACTGACAGTTCCCGGGCACGTTCCTGTATCAAACGGGCAATACGGTAAATGTATTTGGCGCGTTCCTTTGCAGGCATTTTACTCCAGGTTTTATCATAGGCACCGCGCGCTGCTTTTACTGCACTATCCACATCTTTTTCATTGGCTTCAGCTATACTTGAAATGTGTTCTTCTGTTGCCGGATTGATGGTGTCAAAATGTTTGCCGGAATTTGGTTTTACAAATTTACCGTTAATGAACAGGTCGTATTGTTTTTTTAAACTGATGTGATCAGTAGCTTCCGGAGCCGGAGCATATTTCCAGTCGGTAAAGTATTCCAGTTTTTTAATTTCTTTTTTTGCCATTTTATTAATTAGTTAATTTGTCTATTCGACAATTAGTCAATTTTTTATTTACACTTGATTTGAAGTTGCGGCCTAATTCTCAAATTGCCACATTATCTCATTATCGAATTAATCTACTGAAATATAATCTTTACTAAAGTAAACGCCTCTCACTTCTTTTTCCAGTTGCAGAATCAGATCATTGGCCAGAGAACTGGCTCCAAAACGGAACCACTTATTATCCAGCCAGGCATTTCCTAAAGTTTCGTGAAGCATGACCAGGTATTGTAACGCACCTTTCGCTGCACTGATTCCTCCGGCAGGCTTCATTCCAACCATGATACCCGTTTTAAAATAATAGTCTTTGATGGCATCCAGCATTACTAACGTAACAGGCATAGTCGCAGCGACCCCGATTTTTCCGGTAGATGTTTTAATAAAATCTGCTCCCGCATAAATGGCGATATCGCTTGCGCGACGCACGTTATCTAAAGTGGAAATTTCACCGGTTTCAAAAATGACTTTTAACCGGGTATCGTATTTTTTACACAATTCTTTGATCGAAGCAATTTCATCAAACACAAAATTGTAATTTCCTTTTAAAAATTCTCCGCGGCTGATTACCATATCGATTTCATCTGCGCCATTATCCAATGCAAATTTAGTATCCAGTAATTTGATCTGCATGGTTGAATTGCCGCTGGGGAAAGCAGTAGAGACGGAAGCGACTTTAACAGAACTTCCTTTCAATGCATCTTTAGCCGTTTTAACCATTGTTGGATATACACATACGGCCGCGGTAGAAGGTAAGCCCGGCATAGCGATATGAGGATGAATAGCCTTATAACACATCTGCCTCACTTTTCCTTCCGTGTCTTTTCCTTCCAATGTTGTTAAGTCGATCATGTTCAAGGCAAGTTTTAACGCCTGCACTTTACTTCCTTTTTTAATACTGCGTGTATTAAAACGAGCCACCCTTTCCTCAATTCCAACCTGGTCAATCACCGGGCTATTCTTAAAATCGTATGCCATGTTAATCTTTTTATAAAACAGGTTAATTCCTTCAAAAGTAAGATATTTAATTGTATTTTTAAATTCTAATATTGTATAAATCTGAGTTATTCAAATCATATTTTTTCAAACCAATCTGAGCTGGTTTCCAGTTCAGATAAGGAGAATTTACTGTCGCATAAAGGATTGGTAATTTGGATGACGGGCTATTCCGGTTCAGGGAAAACAACACTGGCTTATCAGTTAGAAAGGCGGTTGCATGAAGAAGGGATTTTAACCAAAGTACTGGATGGTGATGTCCTGCGTCAGGGATTGAACAAGGAACTGGGATTTAGTATGGAAGACAGAACGGAGAATGTTCGTCGTACCGCTGAATTAGCCAGGCAATTGACGAGTTGTGGTGTAGTGGTTATTTGTAGTTTAATTACACCAACTAATAGGTTAAGACAATTAGCGGAAGATATTATCGGCGAACAGCACTTTATACTTTATCACATTTCAACGCCTCTGGAAATCTGCGAAAAGCGTGATGTCAAAGGGCATTATGCAAAAGCGCGTACCGGGGAGATAAAAGAATTTACAGGTATATCAGATCTTTTTGAAACTCCTACTAATGCTATTTATAGTATCGACACTTCTGAAATTTCTATTGAGGAAAGTGTTGATATGCTCTTTGATGATATATTTCCTTTATTAGCTATTTGATGTTCCTGCTCTGCGATAAGATATTAGCCAAAAACATATTAAAGCCAAATAGGAAACTATTCAGTAGTTATACGTATACCTGTTTCGAGGAAATCAGTTTAGTACCGGAGCAGGAATGGACAAAGGCCCTGGGCGATAAAAATGTTTTTTTATCTTATTCGTATTTAAGTGTTTTGCATAAAGAAAAAACACCGCATTTCAGATTCAGGTATGTGATTGTCTACAACCGGAAAGATCCGATTGGCGTTGTCTATTTTCAAATCAACGATTTCTCTGCGTCTTTATTTGGTGAGTTGATTGAAAAGCAAATCAGTGAACTGAAAAGCAAGAAAGCTTCTGTCTTTCAAAAGTACATTGAGAAGAATGAGAACGAAACGATTATGCGCCTTGTAACCTGTGGAAATAATTTTATAAGCGGGGAACATGGATTTTACCTGGATGTCAATCATAAGAAAACCGTTTTTAAATTAGTAGAAGGTGTTATTGATTCAGTATCACGTGCCGAAAAATTAAGAGGAAGAATTTCTGCTGTACTTGTAAAGGATTTTTATGAAGAAGGTTTTGGAGATAAGGACTGTTGGTACTGTACGAAGTTCATACATTTCAATGTAGAGCCAAATATGATCATTGACCTCCCGGATGGTTTGACTCATTTAAATGATTATATAGCACATTTTTCAAAAAAATACAGAAACAGGGCAAAACACATTTTAAAAGCCAGCTCTGGCTTAACTAAGAGAAGATTGACTTCAGAAGAGATTATTAAACACAATGATGTGATTTATGATTTATATACCCAGGTGTTTAATCATGCCAAGTTTAAACTGGCTCACCTATCCCGAAATTATTTTAAAGATGTGGTGGAAGCAAAAACAGACACTTTTTACATGGATGCCTGGTTCAAAGAAGATACCATGGTTTCCTTTGCCTGTGGATTTTGCCTGCCAAGTGAAGTAGAGGCTCACTATATTGGATTGGATTATAACCTCAATAAAGAGTTCGAACTTTATCAAACCATTTTGTACAGCTATATTGAACAGGCAATTGCGGTTAAAAAAAGAAGAATTAATTTAGGGAGAACCGCTTCTGAAATTAAAACTACGGTTGGTGCTAAAGCCCATGAATTGATTTGTTATATTAAGCCCCAAAATACAGTATCTAAACTGATCTTAAAACCATTCATGCAGTTCCTGCAACCAACGGAATGGATTCCACGAAATCCTTTTAAAGAAGAGGCCTAAAAACAAAAAAAGGAGAAATGTAATTTCTCCTTTTTAATTATTGTTAATCATCTGTTGGATCCGGTGCTTTTTTAGCTGCCGCTTTTTTAGCTTTTACTTTGTTTGGCCACAGTACGTTGATTAATTCATTATGAACGGTAATCATTGATTCACTGATGCCGTTAATGATATCCACATCTTTATTGGAATTGTTTTTCCAGGTACGCGTCACCAGTTCTTCTGTATTGTCTTCTTTTATAATATAAAACTTCACCAGTTTATGTTGTCTTACTTCCGCTTTTCCTGTCCAGCAATTTGCTTTGGAACCAATACGGGAAGAAATAATAACATCCGTGTAAATACCATCTTCAACAACATCTGCGCCACGTTCATCAAATCTTTGAGACCATTTATTATAACAGGTTAATTCTCGGGTTGTTTCTTCGGTCTGTGCTTTAATCTGTGCTGATGAAATTAATATAACTGCAGTAAGAAGTAAATTTTTGATCATGTTGCGTGTTTTTTTAGAGTTATAAATATATAAAATTTTATTAAAATTAAAAACCGGCCTTCTTACGATTTTTTCATTATTCGACATTTTTTAATAAAAACACGTCTGTTTCCTTGTTTTCAAATAGGATTTCACCTGTTTTCAATTTGTTAAACTCCGGATCGTTACCAAATAAATACCAGTAATCCTCTCCGCCTGAAATACCTTTTCTGTGTGTGGGAATCATCCAGTTCAAATCCCAGGTGTACCGGTAAAAATTAGTACCCGGTTCGAAAAGCCAGTTGATGCCGAGTTGAACCTGTTTACCGCGGTCTTTTTCGTGTTCGGAGATAAGTTTTTGCATAACCATTTTCGTTTCTTTATCGTACCGCCACTCTTTGAAATGTTTTAAATTATAATTTACATAAAAATTGAAAAGTAAAAGACCAGCGAAACTGTAGCTGATAAATACACTGAATTTTCTTTTCTTTGTATAGACATAATTGAGGATAACAATAAGATTCAGGATAAATAGAGGGTAAAAGAATAAAGCGAACCGGTGAACATAAAAATCATTTCCTAATAGCAGATGCTGTATCTGAGTGATAAACACAATTAAGAAAAGAGTCACGTTAACAAAGACAAGAAACGAATAGCGCTCAAAAAAAATAGAATTTCTTTTCATGAGCTTGGCGAAGATTAAAATCAGAACGCCAAAACAAACACATACAATAAATACCTTAATAAGAACGGACAATAAAAACGGTGCCGCCATTTCATAAAATAAATCATCAATGGATGAACCAACTGTATCAGCCAAAAACCCGTTTTTTCCTCCAAAATCCAGCAAGCCTTTTTTCGACAATCTTCGCAATGGCTCATACAATACCATTCCTGAAATTAAAACGCTAATAATGTTGATTTTATTTAATTTGAAAAAAGTAAAGGATTGTATTTCATTGTGACTCGTCCTTACCTGTAGGTAAGAATATAGATTGAAAGCAATCAGAGCAGCGACATAATAATTCAATAGTGAAAAATTGCTCATCACGGCAAGGAAAGCAGCAACGTTAAACCAGATCAGATACCCCGGTTTGGGCGTCGTTAAATATTGACGTATAAAATAAAGGCTCATCATCAGGAATCCAATGGATAGACCATAACCTCTTGCCAATGCAAAAAACTCGAGTAAAAATGGATGAATGGTTAACAACAAATAGAATGGGAAAAGTAAATCAGGACATTTTTTTTGAAGGAGTAGAATGGCAAACACACTATATACTATAAACGCAAGGATGTTTGGAAGACGTAACACAATTTCTGCGCTCCCTAACAGTTCCTCACAGTATTTAATTAAAACGGTATTTAAAATATGGTTATTGGTATAAGGTGTTTTGTAGGAAATGATATCCATAAATCCCTGGTGAACATAGTGTAGGTATGTATAACTTTCATCATGGGTAAATGACAAATGAAAAGCCTTATATAAAATATATATAAGGCAACCCATAAAAGCCAAAATAGTTAATGAGAGTTGTAAATTATTTTTTTTATTGATCTTAGGAACCATACACCCGATTAACAACAAATGTAAGGTTTAAGCGCTTGTAAAAAAATAGTGTTTTTGAATTTGCTACAATTTATAGCAGAGGCCTGCTTCTTTTTGTTGTTATTTTGCGAAAAAATTATTTTATGCTGGTAAAAACATTTGGGAGCGCGGTACACGGAATCAATGCCACAACGGTAACGGTTGAGGTGCACATTGGACAGGGAATAAATTTTTACATGGTTGGCCTGCCAGACAGTGCCGTGAAAGAAAGTCATCAGCGGATTGATGCTGCTTTAAAAAACAATGACCTGAAGATCCCCGGGAAGCAAATCACAATCAATATGGCGCCGGCAGATATTCGTAAGGAAGGATCAGCGTATGATTTAACTATTGCTGTTGGTATACTGGCTGCTTCGGAGCAAATTAAAAATGATGAGATTTCCAAATACATTATCATGGGGGAATTATCTCTGGACGGGGAGTTACGGCCTATTAAAGGAACTCTGCCAATTGCGATCAAAGCAAAACAGGAAGGTTTTAAAGGAATTATACTACCGGACATTAATGCCAAAGAAGCAGCAGTGGTGGATGGTATTGAGGTATATGGAGTTTCTACAATTAAACAAGTGATTGCATTTTTTAATGAAACGGAAACTCTGGAAAGAACGACCATCGACATTGAACAGGAATTTTTGACAAGATTAGATGAAATTGAATTTGATTTTGCAGATGTGAAAGGTCAGGAAAATATCAAGAGGGCATTGGAAATAGCAGCTTCAGGTGGCCATAATGTGATCCTGATTGGCCCTCCCGGAGCCGGAAAAACGATGTTAAGCAAGCGTGTTCCTTCCATATTGCCTCCTCTTACTTTGGATGAAGCGCTGGAAACAACGAAAATTCATAGCGTGGCCGGAAGAACTTCAAAAACCATGGGGCTTGTAACAAAGCGCCCATTCAGAAGCCCGCACCATACAATTTCCGATGTTGCCTTGGTGGGCGGAGGAATGAATGCACAACCAGGAGAAATTTCTTTAGCGCACAACGGTGTATTGTTCCTCGATGAATTGCCGGAATTTAAAAGAACAGTTTTAGAGGTGATGCGCCAACCGTTAGAAGATCGCATTGTCACCATTTCAAGAGCAAGGTTTAGTGTAGAATACCCGGCTAGTTTTATGCTCATGGCCAGTATGAACCCTTGTCCATGTGGTTATTACAACCACCCGGAAAAAGATTGTGTATGTGCTCCGGGTGTAGTTCAAAAATACCTGAATAAGATTTCCGGCCCTTTGCTGGATAGGATCGATTTGCACGTAGAGGTAACTCCTGTTCCTTTCAGTGAATTAAGTAAGATACAAAGAGCAGAAACCAGTAAAGAAATCCGCGATCGCGTCATTCGCGCCCGATCCGTTCAAACCGAGAGATACAAAACATCGGACGGCATTTATTGTAATGCGCAAATGCGAACCAAAGATTTGCGAACGTACTGCAATCTTGACGAGGCGAGTAATAATTTATTAAAAACAGCAATGGAGCGTTTAGGGTTGTCGGCACGGGCATATGACCGGATTCTGAAAGTAGCCAGAACTATTGCAGACCTGGATGTATCGGCAGACATCAAAACGCACCACATTGCGGAAGCTATCCAATACAGGAGCCTTGACAGGGAAGGCTGGGCCGGGTAATAATTTATTACCCAAAAAGCAATGCGTTCCCTGAGTATTGTCCACGGATTGTTTTGAAACTAAAGAAAGAAATGATCTGCAAAAAAACGTTATTTTAAGTCAAAATCCCCAAACAATTTAAAAATGTCCCGCAGAGTGTTAACTTTGTATGAATGTATACAAAGCTCATTAAACTAATCGTTATTTCGTGTTTGCTTTTTTCCTGCAGGCCCAAAAGCGAAGAGGATGAAAAAGTTCCGGAAAATTTATTGACCGAGGAACAATTGACCCGGGTGTTAACGGAAACCTACCTTGCAGAAAGTGCATCGGGTATTAATGTGAAAGCTGTAGCCGGTGAGAAGTTTGACTCAGCTTATATATTTAATCCATTAAAAGACAATCATATTGAAAGAGCGAAATTTGATTCTACTATGGTTTTTTATACCAGACACCCCAAAAAATTAAAGGTCGTTTACGAGAAAGTCCTTGATAAATTGAGTGTGATTCAGGCTAATGGTAAAGTAGATTAAATTATGATTACAGTTGATCGTATAAAGCAGTTGGCTCAGGATTATTTTGATGAGGTGGTGTCTTATAGAAGACAATTACACATGCATCCGGAATTATCTTTCCAGGAATTTGAAACGAGCACCTACGTCAGCTCTGTATTGAAAAGATATAACATATCTCATACAACAGGTATTGTACAAACCGGCATTGTCGCTATTGTCGAAGGGAAAAATCCCGGCAAAAAAATAATTCTTTTACGCGCGGATCTGGATGCACTGCCGATTGAAGAAAACAATAAGGTAGACTATAAATCCAGAAACCATGGTATTATGCATGCCTGCGGACACGATGTTCATACTGCTTCTGTGTTGGGTACAGCGATTATTTTAAATCAATTGAAGGAAGAGTTTGAAGGTACCATTAAAATTATGTTTCAGCCGGGCGAAGAAGTTTTGCCAGGCGGCTCCTCATTAATGATTAAAGCAGGTGTGCTTGATAATCCACGTGTGGATATAGCTCTTGCACAGCATGTTTTTCCAAGTATGGAAACCGGCAAAGTGGGTTTCAGAGAAGGAATGTACATGGCGAGTACAGACGAGTTACACATAACTATTACAGGAAAAGGTGGACACGCAGCTATGGCCGGTGATTATAAAAACCCTTTAGTCGTGGCTGCTCATATTATTACGGAGATTGAAAAACAATTTCCGTTTACAATAGATTCAGAAGGTGTTGCACGTAACACTCAAAATAATATTCCAACTGTCATCGCTTTTGGTAAAATCGAAGGAAAAGGTGCAACCAATGTAATTCCTGAAACTGTTTATTTAGCTGGAACTTTCAGAACAATGGATGAAGACTGGCGAAAAGAAGTAAAAGAAAAAATAACAACAATCATAAAAACCATTTCAGATAAATATCAGGTGAAAGCAGAAATAAATATTCTGGACGGCTATCCTTTCCTGGTAAATGATCATCATATAACCCAGCAATGCAAACAAGCGGCCACGGAATATCTGGGAAATGAAAACGTGGAAGATTTGCCTTTGCGAATGACTGCAGAGGATTTCGCATATATTACCCAACAGGTGCCTAGCTGTTTTTACAGATTGGGTACAGGAAACAAAGTCAAGGGAATTGTTTCGGGAGTTCATACATCTACTTTTGATATTGATGAAAAAGCGCTCGAAATCTCAACGGGCCTGATGGCATGGATGACATTAAAAACACTTCAGGCATGAGGTGTTTATGAAGTACACTATATTCGATTGAAAGTGTATAATCTTTCATTCTGGTTGTCGGGCGATTTTATGTGGGCTGCAAACGAAAAACTATTTTAATGCCTACCACTGCAGTTACTTTTGGTTAAAACCTTTAATCTAAAAGACATGAAAACCGCACTCTCCTCCGTATCATTTTCAACTATTCTTGGGTATTATTCGTTCGATGATAGCAGCGAAACGGAGTCTGACAAAAGCTTAAACAAAGCGGACAGCAACTCAGAAACAAATGTTTCCGGAGAAAACTATAATCAAAATGACCGCGCATTAAAGGACAACATACCAGGAATAAACGCGACAAGCACAACTAATTCTGATAAATAATCATACATTGGGATGATATAGTTTAGGCTGACAACAGTATAAAAATAGCCGAAAACCGTTTAATCGTAGACGAGAAAAAATACCCCCTTAAAAGGTTGTTTTATAAAAAACAATTAATTTATTTTGTAATAAGTAACCTAAGTAAAAAGATTGTGAGTACTAGTTCTAAAACAAAAAAACACGCGTCCAGTGTGTTTAAATTTCCAAAAACTCCTACCGGAGTTGAAGGTCTAGATGAAATAACCGAGGGCGGATTACCAAAAGGGCGGCCTACGCTTGTTTGTGGCGGCGCCGGTTGTGGAAAAACATTACTATCCATGCAATTTCTAATTAAAGGCATTACCGAGTTTAACGAACCCGGAGTGTTTATGTCTTTTGAAGAACCTTCTGCTGATCTTTTTATCAATGTTAAATCGTTGGGTTTCGATCTTGAACGATTATCTTCAGAAAAAAAATTGGTGATCGATCATGTCAGGGTTGAGCGATCAGAAATTGAAGAAGCCGGCGAATATGACCTGGATGGTTTGTTCATTCGATTGGAGTATGCCATTAACAAGGTAAAAGCAAAACGTGTTGTTTTAGATACACTCGAATCTCTTTTTTCGGGCCTCGATAATCAAGCCATATTACGCGCCGAACTAAGACGCCTTTTTCACTGGTTAAAAGAAAAGGGAGTTACTGCCATTATTACCGGAGAACGGGGAGAGGCCACACTTACCCGCCAAGGATTGGAAGAATACGTTTCCGATTGTGTGATCCTGTTAGATCACCGAGTGATTGAGCAAGTGTCAACACGTCGTCTGAGAATTGTAAAATACAGGGGTTCAACACATGGTACCAATGAATATCCTTTCCTGATTGATGAGAACGGAATTTCCGTTTTACCGATTACGTCTCTGAAATTAGATAATGAAGTTTCTTCAGATGTTGTTTCAACCGGAGTTCCTGGCCTAAACGAGATGTTTAAGTCCGGCGGATTTTATCGCGGCAGCAATATTTTGATCAGTGGAACTGCCGGAACTGCAAAGACTACCATTGCTGCGTACTTCGCCAACGAACAGTGCCGTAAAAAAGAACGTGTGCTTTATTTTGCTTTTGAGGAATCCCCTCAGCAGCTGATACGTAACATGCGATCAATCGGTCTGGATCTTGAGCCACATGTTAAGAAAGGTTATTTACAGATTCATTCATCCCGCCCTTCGTTAAACGGATTGGAATTACACTTATTAACCCTTCGCAAATTAATTAAAGAATTTAATCCAACTACAGTTGTTATTGATCCCATCAGTAACCTTATTACAGTGGGCAGTGACCATGAAGTCAGATCAATGTTAGTCAGACTGATTGATATGTTGAAGATCAATAATATTACGGCTATGTTCACTTCGCTTAGTAAGCAAACAGAACACATTCGGCCTGATCTTGGAGAAGAATCCGTTTCTTCTTTAGTGGATACCTGGCTTACGGTTCGTGACATTGAGGGTGTTGGAGAGCGTAACAGGGGCATTTATATTATCAAATCAAGGGGAGTGGGCCATTCAAACCAGGTAAGAGAATTTGTGATTACTGATGACGGAATTCGGTTACTGGATGTTGAGTTTGGTCCAAATGGAATATTAACAGGTGCTGCCCGCAAGACAAGCGAACTGAATAAAAAAATTGCAGCACTCAAACTGCAAAACGAATTAGACCGCAAAGACAGGGAAATTTACCGTAAGCGGAAGGTGTTGGAGGCAAACATTGATGCATTGAAAAATGAATTCGAATCCGTGGAAGAAGAATTAAGTATTCTGAAGGCGACAGAAGACCTTCATGCAAGATTAGCAACAAACAATACATCAAACTTAAAGAAGAAGAAATGACCAAAAAAGTAATGGAATGGCAATTAAGGCTTTATATAGCCGGCCAGACTCCGAAATCCATTAAGGCTTTGGATAACATAAAAAAATATGCAGAAGAGCATTTAAAAGGCAAATATTCCATTGAGATCATTGACCTTTTATTAAATCCTCAGCTCGCTGAAGGCGACCAGATATTAGCGGTACCAACTCTTGTAAGAAAAGTACCTGTACCTATTCGTAAAATAATCGGTGATCTTTCGAATGAAGAAAAAGTTTTAGTTGGTTTGGATATTAAAAAAACGTTAGTTAGTTGAAAAAAGCTTCTCCTCATTTTATAAAAGAAAATTATAAATTCATTTTGTTCGTGTCCGGGATGTCAGTTAAATCTTTACGAGCAATCGAGAATATCCGAAAAATAGGAACCGACTATTTTAACGATAATTTCGACCTTCAAATTATTGACATCAGTAAAGATCAGGCTGCTGCTTCAAAACATCAGATTGTTGCCATACCATCTTTAGTAAAAGAAAGTCCCGATCCTCGCCGTGTTATTGTTGGCGACCTTTCGGATACAACTAGAGTGCTTAAAATTCTTGAAATCACCGAATAATGCCGAAAGTGTCGGAACATAAAAAATTACTGGATGAAATAGCAGAATTAAAAGCGAAGCTATTTGAATCAAACAGCATTATTGAGGCGATCAAAGATGGCGACATAGATGCTCTTGTACTTAATATGAATGGAAAATCAAATTTGTACGCCATTGAAAGCGCCGATTATACTTACCGTTTACTGATAGAGAAATTCAGCGAGGGAGCTTTGAGTGTATCCGATAACGGGTTGATTCTGTTCTGTAATAAAAGTTTTTCAAAATTAGTTGGCGTTGAGGCCGATAAAATTATTGGCACCTATTTCAATTCTTTTATTGACTCCGTAGGTCAGTTTCATGAACTTAAAAAAGGATTGAAAGGCGGCAAAAGCAAAGGTGAAATTATACTTAACGTAGAAGGGCGGAAGGTACCGGTGATGATGTCGCTGACCGATTTAAATCCGCAGGTAAACGCTATAGGGATTATCATCAATGATCTGACAAGTAAATTAAAACAGGAAGATACGATCGAATTGTATCAAAGGAAGCTGGAGTTAAAAATCCAGGAGCTAAATAAATCAAATGAACACCTGGAGCAGTTTATTCACATTATTTCCCATAACATCAAAGAACCATTAAGGAAAATTGTCACATATAGCTCCCAGTTTACTGATGAGAAAGAAATTAAACCAGATCACCCGGAAACCAACAGTCTTGGTATAATTCGCACTTCCGCATTAAGGTTGACAGCCTTGGTAGATGAACTGATGCATTATACCATTAGTTCCGGAAAAATAGAATTTAAAGAGGAAGATCTGAATGCGGTGATAACAGAAGTGATGGAAGATCTTGAAATTTCTTTTAAAGAGCATGAAGCTTCATTGAAGTTTAGTAATCTTCCAAGAGTGTTGGGCTCTAAAGTACAGATGAGACAATTATTTGCTAACCTGATCGCACATTCCATAACGCATAAAAAGACAGGCACTAAACATAAAATTGACCTTATTGGTGATATAACGGATTGCGTCGATAAAAAATTTCCAAATAAAAAATTTTACCGCATTTGTTTACGCGATAGTGGAACGGCTCTTAAACCTGAGCAGCTAAAAAAGATATTTACATTTTCACATAGAACCCAAACACCAAACGAGTTTTTTGGCAATGGAATTGGCCTCGCCATTTGTAAAAAAATTATGGAAAACCATCATGGAAAAATTGAAGTTGCAAGTTCTTCCCACGATGGCACCACATTCAATCTTTATTTCCCGGTTAAGTATAGCTAAAGATTTTCATTTCTGGTCGTTCGCTTTTGAATGAAAGGTTCATATAAGATTGAACCGCAGAATCAGAGCTTAAAAACAGAACAATCATCGCTGAATAGGGAGTACAGTTGTGTTTTGTGATACTCTGTTATAATTTTTTAGAATTTTCGGGAAGCACTCCATCTTGATTCGCTAAAAATATATTCTCAATCATTTGAATATTCATGAAACGTTATGACTTACCGTTTCGCTTATATCCATACAAGTTTATACAAGCCTTTTCGATACTGATGAAGGAACGTCGGAATTAACAACGCCATGGATTACAATTGTAACGTTGAATTCGTAAAAATATTTCTTTAGACATAAACACTATGGTTTAAATTTTTATTTATTAAAATATTAAGAGAAATAATTTTGACTTTACTCAATTTTATTTTTAGTATTTAAATTTTCATGGCTTAATGAAATGCCAGTAAAATTAGGCATCTCAGCGATGCGGCTACTCAAAAATGTTAAATCAAAAAGAAGAGTATAAACTTAAATGTTGATTCTATAAACGGCCCACTTTCATTAAAAAAACTAAGCTATTAATTAATTTCTTTTGACTAAGCATTCTGTTGCTTTATCAAAATAACAGTGTTATTGCCTCTTTCCGGATGCATCTTTGAAATAATATTTTAACTGTCTCCTAAAAATTTAATGCATGAAAAAAATATTTATTCTGTTACTATGCTTTATAATTGCCAGCAATGTTAAAGCCCAATGCACAGCTCCAAGTTTCACAGTTGATTTAAGAGGAGCCATAGATACCACAGCGATAATTGAAAATAAAACCAGGGCCGGTGTGTGCTGTGGGTCATCCAATTGTGTAACCTTTTTAGTCTACTCTAACAGCAGTTCGGATTTAATAGGATTTGATGTGACGAACCCGTCACCTTCCGGTTCTGCCTACTACCAGGTAAATTGCGGAACCCCTGTGTCAATTGGCACACCGTTATGTATTAAGGGCTTGGTTTCGCCTTTCACCATTACGTATTGTAAGCCTGGTGGAGATTCACCTGATTATGTCATTAGCGCAAGTAAGGCGGTGCATGGATCTAATGATATTACCATGCAGAAAACCGGCTGTAAGGATACTTTATTTGTGAATAACGTCAATCTTTCAACAATAACATGGACATCCATTTATCCAGGTGTACAGGGCGCATATAACTCTTATCTGAGTTGTACGGCAGGTTGTAATTCAAGCATTGTCACTCCGGGCCCCAATCCGCCACCTTACGTGGATTTCAAGGTGTCTGGTTTACCTGTAGTGGCTTGTGGAGGTTCAACGAGTGATACTATCCGTGTTTATTTTGTAGATGTTCCGACTGGTACAATCACACCGGTAAACCCTGTTATCTGTGCAACTTCTGGATCAAGTTTAACTCTCACTGCTAATATTTCTGGTGGTGCTCTTCCTTATAAATATGATTGGAGTAATGTGGCCGGCACCAATAATTCATATACGACATCCGTCTCTGCAGCCGGAACCTATAGCGTAATTATTTCGGATAAAACAAAATGCCCTTCAATTACACTAACGAAAGTGATCGGTACAATTCCTGTCACTACATTTTCCTATCCTGCTACCTATTATTGTAAAGGAGATCCTAACCCAACACCCGTTTTTGGAGGGTCAAGCCAACCTGGCGCTTTTTCAGCGACACCGGTAGGTTTGTCATTTGTCAGTATCAGCACAGGTGTAATTAATTTAATGGCGAGTAATTCGGGGACCTATGTTGTTACAAATACAGTGGCGCCTTCCGGCGCTTGTTCGGGATCAAGTTCAACGACCACTGTAATTATTCATCCCTTTCCGTCTATGACAAGCGCTTCAACTGCAACGATCTGTGGCGGCAATATGGTCAACATCCCATTAACAAGTTCAATCGGTTCTGATTTCACATGGCTGGCCTCAGACAACGCGAATACTACCGGAGAAAGTACTACAACGCAAACGGCGTCAAGTTTAATAAACACATTGGTTAATACAGGAACAACTAATGAAATAGTAGTTTATACTGTTACTCCTATATCAACTTTGGCGGGCTCATGCGCTGGTAATCAGCAGATCGTAAATGTGACAGTAAGGCCTAAAGATGATGCTTCGTTCAATTATCCGTCTTCCACAAATTGTAAAACGGGAGTTAATCCAGTTGCTACAATTACCGGTTTAAATGGCGGTACATTTTCAACCGGAACTGGTTTGGTATTTCTAAATTCAGCTGGTACAATTGATTTATCTGCCAGCACGATTGGTTCATATACAGTGACATACACCACAAACGGAATTTGTCCGAATTCACAGGATTTTCCAATAAATATAACCACAGCACCTATGGCCGCTTTTAATTATAGCGCCTCGCCGTATTGCCAAAATGAAACAAACCCTTTGCCCACATTTTCAGCCGGTGCCAGTGGTGGAACGTTTAGCTCTTCTGCAGGATTAGTTTTTGCTAATAACCTTACCGGTGAAATCGACCTGGCAGCCAGCACCCCCGGAACATATACAGTAATGAATACAATTGCTCCGTCAGGCCTTTGCGGAACATCAACTGCAACCGCAGTCGTTACAATTACGCAATTGCAGGAAGCAGGCTTCAGTTATACCGCCTCTCCAATATGTCAGAATTCAACAAATCCATTACCGGTATTTACAACGAACGGTGTTGCGGGTACATTTGCTTCCTCTTCAGGATTGACAATTGATTCAGGTACTGGCCTGGTAGATTTGCTTGGAAGTACGCCGGGTTCATATACAGTAACTAACACGCTTGCTGCTATTGGAGGGTGTCCTGTTGTCATTGCTGAAAATAATATAACCATTACTGAATTGCCTATATCTGCTTTTAATTACTCTGCGAGTCCTTTTTGCAGTAACTCAGTCAATTCATTACCATCGTTTACCGGAGGAGGAGTTGCCGGAACATTTAATGCATCGTCTGTGTACCTTGATATCGATGCTTCTACGGGCTTAATTAAAATTTCAAATAGCCAGCCTGGGGATTATATCGTGTCGAATACTATTGCGGCGGCTAACGGTTGTCCGGCAGTAGCCTCAAGCGCTTCAGTTACAATTACTAAATTACCGGATGCAGCAATCGTTTTTTCAGGTCCTTATTGCACAAGCTCTGCGAATCCTACACCAACTTTGAGTATTGATGGAACCAACGGAAATTACGCATCTGATCCAACAGGATTGAATCTTGATGCCAATTCCGGAACCATAGATCTTGCTTCGAGTACCGCAGGAACTTATACAGTAACAAATACGGTATCCGCCGCAAACGGTTGTCCGGCAGTTACAGGTTCATCTGCTGTTACCATAACCAAACTTCCATCAGCGACTTTTGATTACCCGTCGACGCCATATTGTATTGACGGCAGCAACCCGTCTCCTGCGTATATCGGAGAAGGCGCGGCTGGTACTTTTTCTGCCACACCTGCTTTATCAATTAACGGTTCAAATGGGCAAGTTGATTTAGCAGGATGCTCAGCCGGCACTTATACAGTTACAAATGTAATCACTGCATCTAATGGTTGTCCTGATGTTGCTGCAAACGCGATAGTTACAATCAATCCGATACCAACTGCATCTGCTGGTGCTGATGCAACCATTTGCGCTGATCAATCATATACATTATCGGGCGGAGTAGGGGGAGCCGCCTCTACATTAGTATGGACCACCAGCGGCTCAGGAGTGTTCAGTAACTCGTCTTCTGCAACATCATTATACACACCATCAGCTTTCGATATTAGCAAAGGAAGTGTTGTTTTAACAATCACATCGGATGATCCAAACGGACCATGCTCATTTGCTACTGATGCGATGACTTTAACAATTAACCCTACACCAACTGTATCAGCCGGGTCTACAAATACCTTAACTTGTTCAAACAAAACATTGGTGCTGACTGGTTCCGGTGGTGGTACTTATACATGGGAAGGACCTGGAATAGTATCAGGTGCGGGTACTTCAAACCCTGTTATTAATGAGCCCGGAACTTATAGCCTGGTGGTTATATCCTCTTTGAACTGTTCCTCGGATATTTCAACTGTAGTTATTTTTCAAGATACTGTATCACCAATAGTTATGGCAGCTAATTCCGGCTCATTGAGTTGTACTACCTTAGCAGTAAACGCAAGTGTCAGTACTTCTGCTTCTCCGGTGAGTTATAACTGGAGTGGATCAGGAATAATTTCTGCAGGCAATATTAGCACAATAACTGTTAACCAGGGAGGTACTTATAACTACACAGTAACTAATACATTCAATAATTGCATAACAGTCGGATCTTTATCGATTGTTCAGAATACAGTGGCACCTACAGTGTTAATTGGTTCTCCTTCAGTTACTACTACTTGTGCAAATCCAACTGCTCAACTGAACATCGTGTCAACACCTTCTGTTGATGTTACCTATTCATGGACAGCCCCTTCAACAGGTTCTCTGAATAACTACGCAATTTCTAACCCTGTAGCGAGTGGTAGCGGAGTTTTTACGGTAGTTGTGACTAATAATATTTCCGGGTGCGTTTCATCATCTGTTTCGCAAAGTACCATTGAAGTGATTCCGGATATTGGTATCCCTACAACAATTTTATCAGCATCTTCGGCTTCAATCACCTGTGCCAATCCAAATCCTTCAGTAACTGTTACTTCAAACATAGGTAATGTATCATATAATTGGCTTCCTGCTGCCGGTATTGTTCCCGGGACTGAAAATACAGCAAGCCCTTCATTTATTGCTGCGGGAACATATAGCGCCATTGTAACAAACACAAATAGCGGTTGCGCTACGTTTATTACAAATAATGTGGTAACAGTTGTATTGGATAATGCGATACCAGTTGTTAGTTTAACCGGTTCTGTAAATAACGGTACGATCACTTGCTCAACTTCAACAGTAATTGCTACATCATCCGTTACACCGGCTAATGATATATCATACACATGGACGTCAGCTACCGGGGCTGGAATCTCAGGACCTTCAAACCAAGCCTCAGCTACTTTTACGGCATCAGGAAACTATACGCTTGCGGTTACTAATACTGTAACAGGATGTACATCGGTATTAGATGCTTCAAGTATATTTACGGTTTTCGTTGATACCATCTCTCCAATCGCAAATTTTAAATTTGTTACAGGTTGTTCAAAAGACTCCGTTAAATTCATAGATCAATCTTCGATTTCAACAGGAAGTATCACTGACTGGACCTGGAATTTCGGTGATGGAAACAACTCTTTGATTCAGAACCCGGCAAATAATTATTCGCAGGTTAGTTCATATACCGTTTCATTACAGGTTCGGGCCGCTAATGGATGCATGAACGCAGCGAATGGTGTAGTGAGTTTAATTCCACCTGTACTGGCTGATTTTGTTCCGGGTGGAGGAGATTTTCTGATTAACCAACCGATAGCATTTACAAATCAATCTTCTGGCTCCACCAATTACATCTGGAGTTTTGGAGACGGAACCACAACATCTTCTACGGATCCTACTCATGCGTTTAGTTCTTTAGGATCATATAGCGTGATGTTAGTGGCTTCTAACAGCATTGGGTGCAAAGACAGTATTAGTGTCAATGTGAATGTTAAACCTGCAGGATATGCTATTCCGGGGGGCTTTACGCCGAATGGTGACGGCATGAATGACGGCTTCTCTGTTCTTGGAGGACCATTCAGCAGCTATGAATTAAGAGTATTCAATGCATGGGGCAACGAGATATTCGTAACTAACTCTCAAAATGATAAATGGGATGGGTCTTATAAAGACACTCAACAACCCGCCGGAACTTACATATACATCTTTAACGGAAAAATTGTAGACGGAGAAGATCTGAAATTAAAAGGCGAAGTTCATATTATCAGGTAAATAAAATGAAGTTCCAGTTCTGAAATTTTTTTAAATGAATCACTAAATTATGATATTATGAAAACAAAGATAATACTCCCCATTATAGTAGCCTTGATTATTTCGGCGAAAAGCAAAGCACAGGATTTCCATTTAACACAATATGATGCATTTTCCTTATACCTCAACCCGGCATTAACCGGGGAATATTTAGGAGATGAATGGAGCTATAAAATTCATACCGTTTACAGGAGTCAATGGAAAACACTGCCTGTAAAGCCTTATCAAACCTATGGACTGGGATTTGATAAGCCTTATAAAAGAGTGGGTATTGGCGGCTATTTATTGGATAACCGCTCGGGAGGATTGGATTTTAACACCCTCAATTTTCAACTGTCGGGAGCTTATTACATCACGGATCCGGAAACATCACCGCATACATTGAATGTTGGCGTGCAGGCGGGATTGTTTTATAAAACCTTTAATTATAATAAAGTTCTATTCGAAAATCAGTATGATAATGAAACAGGACAACTCAACGGCGCGATGAGTAACGGAGAATCGTTTAATAAAACGAGTCGTGTGAATTTTGATGCCAATGTCGGGGTGTTTTATAAATACAAAGACAGAAGATCAGCGCTAAACCCGTTTCTAGGCTTTTCAGTTTTTCATGTGAACATGCCTATGGAATCTTTCGCCGGAAACGACAGGAGATTGCCAATGCGGTTTAATTTGAACGCAGGAACGGATATAAGAATTAATGATACATGGAAAGTGGTACCAATGGCATTATATATGAACCAGGCACAAGCGTCGGAGTTGAACGTCGGAGCGCTTGCTTATTACAGATTCAATAAACAGGATGAATGTGATGTCATTTTGGGCTTGAACTACCGTGTGAAAGATGCCGCAATGGCCCAGCTGGGATTGAAGTATAATAACTATATTCTTAGAATGAGTTATGATATGACGACATCTTACCTTAGTACTTATACACAGAGACGTGGCGGGTATGAAATCACTTTACAGATCTGTGGGAAGAAACCGAAACACAAAACAGGATCTTATTTTTAGATTAATACTATTTTAATTCTAAAAAGGCTTCCTTCTCCGGGAAGCCTTTTTGGTGTAAATGAAATTATATTCCGGTTTCAAATCAATTGTTTACCAGCAATGGGAATTGAAAAGAGGGAACTAATTTAATCTCTTATATTTTTGATATAAAAAAGCACTACTCAAAGTAGCAATAAAGAAGACCCATAGCTTTAAAATTTCGGGCCATATTTCTTTGAGTGAGGAGTTGCGGATGAACACCGCGTAAAATGATTCCAGCCCCCAATTCAAAGGAGAGAAGACTGAAATGGTTTTCATGAAATCAGGCATCACAAACGTTGGAACCCAAACGCCGCCGATAGCTGCAAGGATGATGACGAAAACAGCACCAAATAACGAAGCCTGGTCGTGACTGGTAGCAATGGTTCCAACTAATAAACCAAAGCCGGTTGCCGCTAAACCTGCAGATAAGGCTATCAGGAACAATAGCGGTAAATTATCACCGATATTTAATTGAGGCATTCCTAATAGAGGAAGAATGAATACACCGACACATAACATTAATAGAAACTGGATAAGACTTACCAATGTATAAGTGAGTAGCTTTCCAAGCATAACGATAAAGTAAGAGCCAGGCATGGTCAATAAACGGAAGGCGCTTCCATCCTGGCGTTCCTTGATAATGTTTCCGGCCAAAGGAATACAAATAAAGAACATGGCAAACAAGGTCCATGCCGGAACATTATGCTGCACGGCGTTCGGTATAATGACTGAGTTATTATAAGAGGCATACTCTTCACTAATATTTACCAATGGAGTGCTTTCAAGTGCGGAAGGTTTTGAGTCAGGAAAAGTTTCCTTCATTTTTGCATTGAGCGCGTTTATCATTCCCTGCATCTCAATTTGAGAGATGATCCGATCAATAGCGCCGCTAATGGTAGTTTTAAACGACTGTTTGGTAACCGGATCGAAAAATATATTCAGTTGTATTTTTGAGGTATCCGTTGAAAGGGTTTCTATTGAATCCCCACTGAAACTATTGAGTAAATTGGTGATGCGTTCAGTAGAACGCTCTTTTAATCTTTTACTGGTGTTTTCAGGGATGATAATGCCGATGAGGAAATTTCCCTGTGCCACCTGTTTTTTTACTTCATTGTTACTCAATTGTTTTTTGGTGATTGTAAAAAATTTGGAATGGTTGATATATTTTTCCAGTGTTTGTGACAAAGAATCATGGTCTCTGTCAACAAACAACAATGGAACCGCAGATTCATTAACGGATTTAAAAGTCGAATCCTGGATCAGAGTCATGATGAGAATAAGAGCCGTTGGCATAATAAAGGTAATAGCAAGGCCAGCCCGGTCGCGGATGAGCACTTTATATTCTTTATATAAGCTGTAAATTAATTTCATTTTTATTAGTCCCTGAATTTGACACCTGTCATTTTTAAATAGACTTCTTCAACACTATTGCAATTGTTTTGAATGATTAGTTCTTTAGGCTGTCCCTGAGTGATGAGTTGGCCCTGATCTATTATGGCAATGTAGGAGCAAAAATCTTCAGCCTCATCCAAATGATGCGAGGTGTATAAAATCGTCATCCCATTTTCCTTATTTAGTTTTTTGAGGTGCTCGATGATGGCTTGTTTGGATTGAATATCTACCCCAACTGTTGGTTCGTCCAGGATCAATAGCTGAGGATCATGGAGCAGCCCGGCTATTAAATTCAGACGGCGCTTCATTCCACCTGAATAAGAAATAAGTTTTTGATGTATGTTGGCTTCTAAACCAAGTATCTTTAAATTTTTTTGTATTTTTTCTTTGAGAGTGGATCCGCTTAGGCCATACATGTGACCAAGAAACATCAGATTTTCCCAGGCAGTTAACTGAGGGTACAAAGCGATTTCCTGAGGAACCACACCGATGACCTGTTTACATTCTTTACTATGTGTTTTATGAGTACGACCATTGATTAAAATTTCGCCGCTGCCCGGAGGAAACAGTCCGCATAGCATACTGATGAAGGTTGTTTTACCGGCGCCATTAGGGCCCAGTAAACCAAATATTTCTCCTTTCTGAATAGTTAAGGAAAGATCGTTAATGGCCGCCTTTGGAGCATCTTTGTATTTTTTGGATACATGTTGTATGTCAACCAAAACACTCATGTTAAGCGTTTTCCTGTAAAAATATTTTCATCTCACAAGTTGCTACTAACTTATTATTGCAATAAGAACTTGCTTCAATAATGGAAACGTTCATGACCTGAGTTTTAGTTTTTACCTCAGTCAAAATTTCATTTCCCGATTCAGGAAGATAGTTGATAACAAGATTTTTAACGTTAGCAATGAATCCAACTCTTGGTGGTGAATTATTGATCACGGCTTCGTAACCTGCCATGCTTGCTGCCGTTTGGGCCATGTTCTCAATGATCCCTGACTCCGTTAATTTTCCATTCTGTATTAGCATATGTTCATCGATAATATCAAAACCCGTGATCACAGAGGCTTCATCGCATTTATAAATTCTACTGATTAATACAATAGGAGGCCGTTGCGGGATATATTGCAATATAGTATCAGAATTGACGATAGGGTCGTTAATAGTAATCATTGTCTAAAAATCATTTAATAGAACATAAAAATACGGTTATAAATGATTTCGGCAATAATAAAACTAAATAAAACCAGCGTTGTCAGATCTCTACAATACCAGCAACGCCGGTTGCATTTTTATGATACAAGCCACTTTCGTTTTAGTATTATTTTGATCAGGGCTATGATACCGGTCACTAAAAGTGCGATTGGCCAAAGCTTTACAAAGAATAAAATGATCTCACCAAAAATAGATGCCCCACCACTTAAAGAAGTTAAAAACTTTGCTCCAAAATTCGGTGTATAAGGTTCAACCGGAAAAGTGTAAGCATAGGTTTCTTTTTTGGTTGTTTCTTTCTGGTATATATTAATAGACACAGTGCTGTAAGAAACATCATGCGCGAGCTCCAACGTGTTTAATTTTGAATTATCGGCCCATTCCTGCTTTACTAATAATTCATTTTCCGCTTCAACTATTTGGCCCAGTTTTTTTCCAGTATGATCAATGGCTTTTTCCAAACGTTTTTTATGACCCACAAATCTGTTTTCAGATAATTTGGCCGCCTGAAATTGTTTGGTAACATCATCGGCTTTTATTTTTCTGTAATCCAAATAATCAATTAAACCCGAGATTTCAGTTAATGTTTTATCCAGTTCGGTATTAGGAATGCGCATGATAAGATTATTATGAACAGTATAATTAATAATGTCCAACATGCTGTCTTTATTTACCCTGACAGAGTTTTTATAGTTCACATTGCTTTCTAAAACGGAGGACGTTACATAGCCGTTATGTTCTGAAACAATTCGTTCGATATCGAAGGTGGCATTTTTCACATCTTTGACTTTAAATGAAAGATCTGCGGTTTTCACAAATGTGCGGTTACTATCGCCCGGCAGTTTCGGTTGTTTAATAGCCTGAACAGTGGCAGAAACAGAGTCTGCGAGAGATTTAGAACTTAATCCGTCTGTGTACTTTTCTTCCATGGATGACGCACATGAAAATAAAGCGATAGATGCAATTAAAACTATCCCGGATAATTTTAAAAGTGTTGTTTTGGAATTTTTCATATTGTGGATTTTATTATTGATGCCACAACAGGATGTTTAGTAACCTTGGGAGAATTGTTAAGTTTGGTTAAATAAAAAAGCCGCTGAAATATTTTTCAGCGGCTTTTTTTAGGTAAGAAGAACATATTATTTTTGTTCGAATTTTTTATAATCTGCAGGGATCGATAATTTAGAAGCGTCAATCGAGGCTTTGCTGATTTTAGAAACTTCTAATTTGCTAACGAGTTTGCCATCAGAAATAGTTTTTTCTTCAGATAATAAAGGCATAGATCCTTTTGGTAAATCTTTGATCTGGTTAAAATAGATGCTCTGTTTGTCTTTTCTGTTCCAAAGCTTAACTAACGGGGCAAAAAAGTCATATTTGTTAGAAGCAATCCAATAAGTGATTTGTGTATTTTCTTCTGTATTTTTCACAGTATACTCTGTACATTTTTGACCCTGGACCATTTTTGTATTAGTTCCTTTTGCAGAAACACATGTTCCTTTGATCATTGGAGTCGTTTCACTTTTGTGTTCTCCCCAAACTTTACGAACCGGATTCACATATTTAATTTCATTTGAACTTAAATCAAAAACGAAACTACCTTCTACTTTTCCTGATTTGCGTCCAATCTGATCTAATTTTACATCATTTCCTTTCACATAGTAAATGTTTGTGGTTGTATCTTTAGATGTTTCCATCTTAAATTCGATACTTCCTTCATAAGATTGTGCAATTGCCACTACGGATAATGAAAGACTTGCTACTAATAATTTAATTTTATTCATTTAATTTGAGGTTTAAATTTTACACTAAAATAATATAATTTAGTTATAAATAAAAATTATGCCAAATAATACGCAAAAAGGAATTAGTGGTGAGGAAATCGCTATTGCCCACTTGTTAAAATCGGGGTACGAGATTCTGGAAAAAAACTGGCGGCATAAGCATCTTGAAATTGACATCATTGCCAGCATTAACAACACCCTGGTTGTGATTGAAGTTAAACTCCGGGCGAATAATTTCTTTGGAAATCCGGAAGATTTTGTAACCAAAACCAAGCAGAAAAGAGTGATAAAAGCAGCTGATTTTTACATTAAGGAAAATAACATAAATTGGGAAACACGCTTTGATATTGTATCAGTAATTCAGAATCCGGAAGAATTAACAGTTGAACACTTTGTTGGGGCCTTTTACCCGACGCTATAAATTGGCGGGTTTATGAGTAATATTTAATCCTCCTACAGTTAAAGCGTAACCAACATTTTCATTATTTGAACTTTCATCGCCATTCACTGATTTAACTCCGGCATGATTCAGATTTTTTAGTGCCCTGCTCGCAACTGACCAGAGACCCTTTTTCTTTGTTTTCTTTTTGGCTTCCGTCACATCTTCCTCATTTTCGATAATGACCTGCACAATCGTATTATTGGCCTGTTTAATAACGGGAGGAGTGTTTAATGCAATGAACGGTTCGTTTGTCTTTAATTCTGTACCAGGTTTAGGTATTGTTGCTTCACAGGAAGTGTCCTTCAACATGGTATTTTCTTTTTGATCAGATAAAGCTTCCTTGCGTATGATATGTTTGTTTTGTTTTGACGCGGATGTTTTCTGTGTACTTGCCTTTACAGCTATTTGTGATTTATTTTGAGAAGAATTCCGGGTAGTTTTTAACCCGGAATTTGTTTCGGATTTAATTGCCAGTTTTTCGTTTTGATTTTCGGCATCAGTTCCCGGCCACACAATAAACAACCCAAGCAAAAAGAGGATACAAGCAGCCGCGGCATAGTGTGTAAAAGAGAAATCAAACCAAATAACCTTAGGTTTACGCTTTAAATCGCTTTTATCAGAGTAAATTACCGAAGTATCAGCAGTTGTTATGGTGGCTTTATAAAGAGCCAGTTCTTTTAACAGAAAGGGATTAATGTCACAACTTTTTTCTACATGGAGATGTTCCTGCAAGGAAAGCTGCTGCTCAATATACGCAATGAATTGAGTGTCCGAAACCAGGTCAGATTCCGACTTTTTTAAATTATTTTTTTCTGAATAGCGAGTAACATCCTTGTCTAACGAGACAGGAGATAACTCAGCGAGATCAATGTTAAGTTCAGGATGCTGAATTAAAAACAATTCTAATTCAATTTGAAATTCCTCCTGGAGATTACCTTCGGACAAATCCAATAGATAGGCTTCGTAATTATGTATGTCAATTCTTCCCATTAAATAACAGCCTCTAAGCGACCTATGTAATTTTTTAAAAATGCCCTGGCCCTGAAAATATATACTTTAACCTGGCTCTCTGTTAGATTCGTGATTTTTCCGATCTCTGAATAGTCGTAACCTTCATAATCTCGTAATAGAACCACGCTTTTTTGGATTTCCGGTAATTTATCAAGGGCTACATTAAGAATTTGTTTGATATCTGAGTAATGTTTTTCGTGTTTTAAGGTGTTTTCAACCACCTCATTATAATCGCCCTGTTTTTTTGCTTTTCTTGTATAATCTACGAGGGTATGATGAGCCGTAGTAAACATATAGGATTTGGCATTTGTACTCTCGATGTCGTTCACTTTACGCCATACTTTTTCATAAGTGTCCTGCACAATATCTTTCGCTACGTCTTCATCCTTGATATGCTTTAGAATAAAGCGATATAAAGAATCAGAGTAACTATCCACGCACTGATTATATTCTGTTACTGTCAAATTTCATACATAAGACGCCGATTACTATCGAAAAGTTACAGCTAGCCTAAAAAACAAAACCCCCTGATTATCAGAGGGTTTCTTAAAATCATTGGGCCTTAAAATTGTATTGGGTTACCGTGGAGCTATTGTTATCCGAAAAGATGAGGGTAGATTCTGTCAGTTCATTTATAATATAAGTTCCATAGTAGGTATAACTACCACCGTTTGAAAACAAGTTTATAGAACTAAAATTATCAGTGGTTTGCCAGTTGCCCAGATCGGTTTGTGGAGCAAAAGTATTTGAGATACATGCTCCCTGATCGCTTTTGAAATTCATATAACCGTCAAAAAGCAAATAATCATCCGTTTCACAACTTGTCAATGGAACAGGTGTAACCGCCCCTCCAGAAGACCTAGTGTTCATGGACGATAAAACCCATTTTCGTGATGTTAAAAGCTCTCTTTTACCAGGAGCTTTTAAATCGGAAGTGTCAGGTTTTTTACAAGAAACTAAAATTATGATTGCAGCTGCAATTGAAGTAATAGCTAATGATTTTTTCATATTTTTTTAATCCTGAATTTCACATTTACCGTTAACCGAAGTCCATTCCGACGACTTAGAATCACATGCGGCTTTTGCTTTCTTTTTCGATCCTTCCAGGTTTGAGAAACCGCCATCGACCGTATTACCATAAGAGTCGGTGTAGGTACATTTGCATTTATGCGTTCGGCCGCATGAGCATAGTAAAAAAGCGAAAAAAATACAAGCAATTATCTGCTTCATAAAGGATTTAAGGTTTAAGTAATTTGATATAGGTTAAGATACTAATTTTATTTTTTGACCCATCAACAATTGTGGGTTTTTCTTGAGCCCGTTAATTTCAATCAGCTTATCGACGCTCACATTGTATTTTTTAGAAATACCGTATAATGTCTCACCCTTTTTTACCTTATGAATTTTCACACCATCAGATGAAGATTTAAGGGCCAGTTTTTGAGAACCGGTTGTTGTATCCTTAGTGGCAAGATTTGTTTGTGGAGCTTTAGGCGTGTCTGTTTTAGCAACCTGATTGGCAGGAGCTGCTACATCTTGCTTCACATAAACAATTAGTTTTTTTCCGGCTTTAATTCCTTTTTTCCCAATATAATTCCATGATTTAAGATCAGCGATAGTCACGCCATATTTTCGGGCAATAGTTCCTAACTTTTCACCGCTTCTTACTGTGTGGGTTTTCTGAACTTCTTTCACAGCCATGGTGCTTTCAGAAGCTACTAAGTGTTGTGATTTAATCGCTGCATAAATCTCGGTTTCATTTGAAAGAAACGTTCCGATCTTTGCTTTTGGCAGAGTTAAACAGTTACCACCGGCAGGTATTTCGCTTTTACGATATTGTGGATTAAAATAAGCAATTTCTTCGATGGATATGTCTAACGCAGACGAGATCTGATTAAAGGTCATGGACTCTTTTACAACCGCGGTATCCACTTCAAAATACGTTTTACGTGGAGTAGACGCATAAATATTGTGTTCTGTTGGATAATTCATTACGTAATTAGCCGCGATAAAAGCAGGAACATAAGCCTGAGTTTCTAATGGCAAATAGGGGCGGATCTCCCAATATGTTTTTTTTCCTCCACTGCGACGAATTGCTTTGCTGATAGTGCCTGGACCCGCATTATATGCCGCCAATACCATTTGCCAGTCACCAAACATACCATATAAACTTTTCAGGTATTCAGCAGCTGCTTCAGTGGCTTTATAAACATCAGAACGCTCATCAATGTATGAATTCACATTCAAGCCATACATTTTACCGGTTGGGTACATAAATTGCCACAATCCTGTTGCTCCGCATCTTGAACGGGCATTAGGATTTAACGCAGATTCAATTACCGCTAAGTGTTTTAATTCCAAAGGAATATTATGTTTGTCAAATACTTCTTCAAACATTGGATAATAAAGTTGAGACAGACCCATCATACGGCTTACCAGCTCGCGTTTACGAACGGCATATAATTCGATGAAGCCTTTAACATGAGGATTATAGACTAAATCAAACGGGGACGTCGCATCAAGTTTCGCCAGGCGGTTTTCGTACACGAAATCCTCAAAACGGGGAACACTGTCAACAGCGTATTTGTATTTGTTAACTTTAGGGTAAACTGGCTTTAACAAAGCTTTTTCAAGAACTTTTTGATTTGCAAGACTATCCAGCATCGCTGCTACAGGATTATCAGTCATTGTTAGCGTGTTTTGAGCAAACAAACTTCCGGTAGCCAATCCAGACACTAACAGTGCCTTTTGGAGTGTATGTTTTAGTTTAGTAGTAGTGGACATCGCAAAGTGGTTTATCTGTGTAACGTAATAAACAGCAAAACGTTACAAAAATTAATAATTCTTTATATACAAGTATAAAAAATATATTCAATAAACAAAAGTTAAAGTACTTTAATTTTTAACTTTGCGCTGTGAAAAACAAGGACGAGGAACCCAAAGAATATTTTGAACGGAATAGTGCATTAGTAATTATCATGACCGTAGCTGCTTTAACGATTGATTGGTTTAGTATTAAAATGCTGCTCGATGTTAATCCATGGGGAACAGCTACTGCTATTCCGGGATTGATATTAACGCTGCAAGCCTTATGGTTTATAGTAAATCCGTATGCCGTTGTCTATGAAAACCGTTTTGAAATCAAACAATCTCTGTTATATAATAAGGAGTTTTATTATTTAGATGCAAAATCAATTGCTCAAAAAACATCAAATTCTGTTCAGTTAATTTATAACGATGATGATATAGAACAACTGCCATTGATTGGGATGAGAGACTCACATAAGCAGAAATTCCGGGAGGCCCTGAACGATAAAATTGTAGAAAGTCTGAAAAACCGAAATTTTTAAAAGAGGATTTAGTCTATCAATGGCCGATATAAAGCACAATAGTTAATCAATGAAAAATAAAAAGCTTCTTTTTTTTGTTATCCTTTTATTCCCTGCTTTATTAAAAATAATTCTTGAGTTTACGACTATTAATTCCCGGAAGTTACCGTATTACGGCCCTAAAACAGCTGTTGGTGTGGACACGGTGTTTTACAAGGTAGGTTCTCTATTTAAAACCTTACCAGCTAACTCTGTTGAGTCAATGAAACAGATAGAGTTGGACACAGTTGCGTTTCCTTTGTATGCTGTCTGTTTTATCAAACAGAGCTATAAAAAAGACGATTACCGAATGGCGGGTCTGGCTGAATACGCTCAGTATAAAAAAGACAAAATAAAGTATATTCCCTTTATCATTGTTACTCCCTGTGATGGTTCGGGAGATACTGCATGCTTAAAAGAGATGGGAAAGCTATCTGTTGGAAATGAAAACATTTTAAATCTCTATTGGCAAACGAATTCATTTGATAGTTTAAACAAGAGTTATTTTAAGGAAAAACCAATGTATATTGACTATAGTTTTTTTGTATTAGTGGATAAGAAGCGCCATATCCGCGGTTACTACGATGCCCGGTATATTGCCGAGATTAAACGATTGACGGAAGAATATCAGCATTTAAGGCTGAAAGAAGAGAAAGAACAAATGGTTAAGGTAAATAAAATAGAACGTAAATAAAATGATCAAACAATTTTTGGGATTAAGTTTTGTGTTGTTTTTTGTCGGCTGTCAGACATCTACAACTAAAGGAAATGCATTGGTATTACCGGTGATCGGAGAAAAAAAACTAGCCGGAACAGATGGCTCAGATACAATTTATCATACCATCCAGCCGTTTTCATTGGTTAACCAGTTCAATGAAACGATCACAGAAAGAACTACTGAAAATAAAATTTATGTGGCCGATTTTTTCTTTGCAACCTGTCAAAGTATCTGTCCCAAAATGAGTTCGCAATTGGTTCATGTGCAAAATGCATTTAAAAACGATAGCAGTGTTTTAATTTTATCCCACACGGTGAATCCTTCACATGACACAGTTGAGGTGTTAAGTGGCTATGCGCAAAGTTATGGAGCATTAAAAAACAAATGGCATTTTCTGACCGGCAATAAAAAAGCCATTTATGATATGGCAAGGTATAGTTATTTAGTAAACGCATTAGAAGAGGATGGAAGTGCCGAAGGCTTTTTGCATAGTGAATTATTTATTTTAGTGGATGCAAAAAAACGTATTCGGGGAATGTATGACGGAACGGATAGTGTGGCTGTTGTTAAATTGATCTCTGATATTCATCTTTTAAAACAAGAATAGCATATGCGTTTTTTGTTGATCATGATATGTGTTATGGCGTCTGTGAATTTGTTTTCAGAAAACAGAGTCGTCACAGTCTATTATGTTGACAGCGCTTCCGTTATTATATCTTTGGAAAATATTACTATAAGTGATAAAAAACCAAATCCTATTTTTCAATTATTTCGTAAAAAGCAGAAACTAAATAAAAGAATTACGGCAGCCGTTCTGGCATTTCCGTTTCCGTTTGGAATGGTGGGCCTCCATCGCATTTATTTAGGAACGAAACCATACGTTCCGGTAGCCTATATTGCCAGTCTTGGTGGCGTGTTTGGCATTTTGCCATTTATAGATTTTTGCGCCATCACCTTTGATAAAAATTTTGACCAGTATAAAAACAATGGTAAAGTGTTTATGTGGTTGAAAGAATAGGATGTTTGTATATCTTGATAATTTGTATAAACTTTGGGATTACATTTGCTATATCTGACAAAAATAAATTAAAAGAATATTCTTATAAAAAAAAGCCATTTTAGTGTTAGCAGCAACTATTTTATTAGGAAGTGCCGCGAGTTCTCAGAACTTTGAAAAGTTATATTATAAAGATCTCAATAAAGAAATGGATGATATCAGCATTTCTGTTGATAATGCTGTTTCTACTGCAGGGGAAACTAAGTTTAAACTGAAGATTACAAACAAAACAAATGATTATATCTTATATAAACCTACTGAAAGTAAATTCACGATTGACGGTAAGGAGATAAAAGCCTCTGAAAAAATGGTTATTATTAAACCGAATGGATCGGATTTTGTAACGATTAATTTAAAAGGGGAAGGTTATAATAAGATAAAAAGTTATTCTTTTTTAATGGAAGGAATATACAGAGTTGCAACGGACGGGCAAATCATTGCTGCCAACAATTTCAAATTACCGGCTGCCCAAAATGATTTTAAGGCCGGGGCATTTGCCTGTAATATGTCAAGTTTAACAAAAACCAGTGGAAAAACTGAAGCAAAATTCAAATGTTCTTATAATGGTGATAAAGTAGGAGTGATGCATTATACCAGAGCCTCTGTAAAAATGCCCGATGGCAAAGAATATGCAAACGAAAAAAAGCCGGGTTTGCTCGATTCTAAATCAAAAGAAGTTTTGGTCATGAAAGGCGGTGAGGAAACTTTAACTTTACTATGGGAAAAGATGGAAGGTGGAAAAGCGATGGATATGCAAAAAGTAAACATGGAGATTGTATGGAATGCCACATTTACTGAGGCCCCCCTTGTAAAGATAAAATCAGAAACTATTGAACTGGAATTCGACGAAGCTGTTACTAGTGCTAAAAATAAATAAGCAGTTGCGTTTTTTATTCCTCTTCAAATTTATAAGAGTATTTTCTCCATTTTTCTATCACCTGCTGCATATCATCCGGCAGTTCACTTTCAAAAAACATGGGTTCTTTAGTGATTGGATGTGTAATGCCTAATGTTTTGGCATGAAGCGCCTGGCGCGGTAGAATTTGAAAACAATTTTCAATAAATTGTTTGTACTTGTTGCTTGACAACCCTTTTAAAATTCGATCTCCTCCATATTCGTTGTCATTGAACAATGGATGCCCAAGATGTTTCATGTGAATCCGGATCTGGTGTGTACGGCCTGTTTCCAGCTTACATTCTACAACTGTAACATATCCGAAACGCTCGATAACTTTATAATGAGTGATTGCATGCTTACCGTGATCGCTGTCAGGGAAACAAGCCATCACTTTTCTGTTCTTCAAATCACGCGCAACGTTACAGGTAATGGTGCCTGCATCTTCCTTTACGTCACCCCACACAATGGCTACATATTTCCGGTCCAGATTCCTGTCAAAGAAATCTTTTGCTAACCGGGTCATCGCTAATTCCGTTTTAGCAACAATGATAATCCCCGATGTATTTTTATCAATACGATGAACGAGGCCAGGGCGATCAATAGATAAATTTTCGGTTAACTGCGTTTTTGATGTTGGCAGATTTTTAAAACGATAAGCTAAAGCATTTACCAAGGTTCCTGAATAATGTCCATATGCAGGATGAACCACCATGCCTGGTTCTTTGTTTACCACACAAATGTAGTCGTCTTCATAAACAACGTTGATAGGGATATCTTCTGCCAACACTTCCACATCACGCGGTGGCGTGGTCATCAGGATGGAAATCTCATCCAATGGTTTTATTTTGTAGCTGGATTTTACAGGCTTTTCATTTACTAAAATGCATTCAGCATCACAGGCCTGTTGTAGTTTGGTACGGGTAGCATTCTGAATCCGGATCATTAAGAATTTATCAATCCTCATCATGACCTGGCCTTTTTCTACCTTAATATTATGGTGCTCGTAAAGTTCTTTGTCTTCTTCACCTGATTCAACCTCTTCAATATCGTCTTTCATTTAGTCTTGATTATTGTCTTTTTGTAATAAAATGGTATATCGGGTTTAGTTACTCATGTTGTATATGGCAAACACGGATGTTTCATGTTATCTGGAAATAAGCAGTTTTTGTGAACTAAAGTTTTTGTCCCTGCCTTTTAAATGTATAAAATATAAACCATCCGGTAAATTGCTGATGTCTATGTGCGCGTTACTATCAATAGTTTTTGTAAGAACAAGTTGGCCCAATGAGTTGAGAATTTCCATGGTTGTGTTTTCTAATTGATTTGCATTATCAGTGATCGTAAAATAATTTTGAGCCGGATTAGGATACAATTTTATTTCATTGTTCTTCGTGTGTTCAGTAACACCAACCGTTGGCGTATTACAATCTACCAGTTCAGTAGTTATAGCGCAGCCCATGACCGGATTAATCATGATGGAGCCGGCAATTTCTGATTGAACCCAGCTTCCGGAAATATCGTAATATAAAGCATCTTTATGATTCGTGTTCCTGTCAAAGCCGATGTTTAAAGGCTGATCGGTAGTTTGCTGAATACCGATGTAATAAGTGCCTGCGGTCAATGGTAAACAAGACGTTAAGTTATAGTTCTTTATTAAGTTGTTACAACCCGAAATATAAGCCGGATACATTAGACTGTCTTTGTAAATAATACTTCCGGGCATGCCCCCTCCATTATCCCATACCACGATTCTGAATGACGACTGCTGGATAGCCCCGCCATCAATAACGGGGTCAAAATAAATACGTACGGATTTTAACGTATCCAGAACATTCAGTTCAAAACGAACGGCTGTTTTGGCGCCATAAGTATTCAGGTAATATGCCAGTTCCGCAGTTCCGTCATCATATGCATAGTAATTGGTAAATCGCTGGATGTGAACGACGGTATCATTCGATTTTTTAGTGTCACTGGCAACAGTGGTTGACAACACATGCTTAATCGTATAAATTGCTGAATCACTGAAGGAGACAGGGAAAGGTTGTAAGGTAAATATCGGAGTAGCGGCATTTCCAATATAGTATCCATTATTTAAAAAAGGCAAAATTCCAGGGTTGTCAAAAGCGCCGTATGGGTCAGTCGCAACAGTCCCGGTATTAGAACTTATCGTATAATTATAATCACAGGCCTTTGGGTCTTTAAAATTACTTCGAATATAGTTTCTGAATTTAGGCGCTCTTTCTAAGGTGTCATATTGCCTGTATGGCATCACCGAATAATTTTTTAAAAAGGAGCTGGGTTTATAAGCAAAAGCAATGTCATCAGGAACTGTATCGTTATAAAAATACGACATCTTGATTTGCACATAATCCAAATGCCAGTGATCAAGGCTTCCGCTAGCTGTGCCTCTGTTTCTGAAGCGAAACTGAAATAAACTATCGCAATAGGAGGTGTCAGCAATCGGCACTCTCACTCTATAGAAATTAGTATCCGTGGCACTGGGATTATATCCCTTTACGCCCCAAACTTTTTTCCAGGCCTTTTGCCTGGGCTTATAAAAATCAAGAGATAAAGAATCATTAGGCTCTGGCGCTTCACCGTTCCCTTCGGCCTGGTAATAAAAGCTCATATAAATCGTATCAGCAGGACTGTAAACGTGGGAAGAAGTTGCTTCGAGGTTGATTGGCCTTGATATTAAAAAATCGGAAGGGCCGGAATAACTTACCGGGTTATTGATGAAATAAGGAAAGCCTTTTTTGTTAAGCCCGTCAAAGGTAGCCACGCCTAAGGTTATTGGAGCAATACCAAAACCGGTGTTTACATACACACTCGAAGAATCTATCCAATTAGCCGATGAAGGATTGGGTGATTTATACGCATAGGAAAAGTCGTCAAAGAAAGGAAGATTTAATGGGGCTGTGGTTGTGGTTTTATTCAAAGCTTTCGAGTAAATAACTTTAGATAACTCCATATTACTGCTTAATGGCACGAGTTGTTCCTGGGCATAAGCAGTGCTTACAAAGCTGAGTAGAATAAAAATATGTTTAACCAATGTCTTTAAGTGCATCTTCGGAATTTCTTTAATTTTCTTCAGGTTCATTCATAGCAGTCGTGGAGTCAACCGGGACATTGTAGCCCTCTTCTTTCTTTCCAACTGCCAAATCTATTTTACTTCCTTTTTTAATAGCGTCGCCGGGAGCTATTTCTTTACCATTAAAATACTGTTTCAATACACAACCCTTACAATCACCGGCTATTTCCGTAATTTTTCCAACCCTGAGACCATAGCTTTCAATCATAAATACTGCCTGGCGCGTACTTCTGTCAACCAGCTTGGGCATTGCCATTTGCGGCGCCTGTGTGCTAGTAACGTATAAATAGATAATTCTATTGTGTTTTACCAGTGATTTAGCCTCCGGATCCTGTTTGATAACAATTCCGGATTTTTCTTTAGGATCATAAATACTGTCAATGATTAAATAGCCAACATGTTTGTCGGTTACAAAAGCATCCAATTCAGAAATTGTTTTTCCTTTAAAATCAGGCACTTCAGCAGTTTCCCCGTGATGGGTATAAACACCCAGTAATTTAAATAATGCCCATAAAACAAAAGCCAGGCAAACGATGGCAAGTATAAAATGTTTAACAAAAACTTTTGATTTGATATATCCGAAAAAATCCTTCATAATGATACAGAGTGCTAATATACTCAAAATAGGGAAAAGAGAGGGTGGAGGTAAGTGAATTAAACAAGGCCGCGGTTAAAGTTTTATATTTGGTCTACAGAGGTATTTCGTTAAAAATGCATCGAATCACCGAAAATTATTCAAAAAAAACCGCCTAAATTTTTGATTTACAATAAAAAGCATATCTTTGCAGCCCGATTTTCAATTTTAAATCGCTGATTGTAAATATTTTGTATAAATGACTAAAGCAGATATAGTAAACGAAATTTCAGAAAAAACAGGTATTGAGAAGATAGTTGTACAGACTACCGTGGAAGCTTTCATGAAATCTATCCGTACCTCCATGACTGAAGGAAAAAACGTGTATTTACGCGGATTTGGAACTTTTGTAGTGAAAAAACGTGCTGAAAAAGTTGGCCGTAACATCTCAAAAAATACAACTGTTGTTATCCCGGCACATTTTATCCCGGCATTTAAACCCGCTAAAACATTTAGCGAAAGAGTAAAACGTAATGTGAAAGTGGCTGAACCACTGGATAATAAACAAATTGAATAATGACATTAACTCGTAAAACGCAGATTGGGTTATTAATAACAGCTGTTGTTTTATTCGTTCTTTTATTTCTTGCACCAAAAACACAACCGGGAAAACTGGAAAGCCATGAGAATGCCGCTTCTAAAACTGAAACTCTTAGTTTGGAAACATTCATCACAGCGGCTACCAAATCCCTGAAACCGGAAGAAAAATCTGCCTACGATATATTATTAGCAAATGCTAATTCATCGAAAGCTGATACTGCTTTTGTTCCTGTTGTGCAATTTTGGGATAAACAAAAAAGACCTGATTTTGCGGCTTATTTTGTAGAACAAACTGCTCAAAGAATACAAACGTCTTCTGCTTATAGTAAAGCAGGTGACCGGTATTATTACTCGGTGCGTTTTACAAAAGATAATAATGAGATACCGGCTTTGTACCAAAGCGCTATCCGTTGTTATGAAAAAGCAATTGAAAAAGATCCAAAAAATGTGGATGCGAAGATTCAGTTGGCGGCTTGTTTCGTAGAAGACGGAAAAGATCCGATGAAAGGAATCGGTTTACTGCGTGAGGTTGAAAAAACAGACAGTAATAATGTGAAACTGCAGTTGAGCTTTGCTTTTTTTTCTGTCAAATCACAGCAGTGGGATAAGGCAATCAGGCGCTTTGAAAAAGTATTGAGTATTGATCCTTTATACATTGAAGCTTATTTGCATTTGGCGGATGCTTATGAGCAGCAGGGCCGAAAAGACAAAACAATAGAAATGCTGGAAAAATACGCGGGTGTCACAGAGGATGCCATGGCAGATTATGCCAAGCGGAAAGAAAAGAAAAAGACATAAGATGGCGACACACAAACGCAAAAAACGTTTGAGAAAGAACCGTCATAAGAAAAAATAATCAGCTGACGCTGATTAGATTTTTCTAAAAAGATTATACACAAACGGAAAGACAATTTGGTCTTACCGTTTGTGTTATTTGTGTACGTTATTGTTTGCTGGCACTTATTGTCGTTGAAGCAGGCAAAACGTTATTTATATATAAATTAGGACGCCTCTAAAAATTTGATTTTTTTAGGCAAACGAGTTTTTAAAAGCGCAGTTTACCTTTGTAAATGGGCATTTGAAAAATGAAGTTTAACGACAAAAAAGCAATTTTTTCGTAGCGGCCATTAAAACTATTTAAAAGTGAACGTAGAACTAGTAATAAATTCTACGCCTAACGAAGTTGTTATAGGGCTATTGAACGATAAGCGTTTAATAGAACTTCATAAAGAAAAAAATAACATAAAATTTTCGGTAGGCGATATCTACCTGGGCAAAGTTAAGAAGGTAATGACCGGATTGAATGCAGCCTTTGTGGACGTGGGATACGAGAAAGATGCATTTTTGCATTATCTGGATTTAGGCCCTCAGGCCAATTCGTTATTTAAATACGTTGATGCTGTTCGTTCCGGTAAACAGAATGTGAGCAATTTAATGTATTTTAAAAATGAAGGGAACATCAATAAAGATGGGAAGATCAATGAGGCAGTTAAACCGGGACAGTATGTTTTAGTCCAGGTTGCCAAAGAACCTATTTCATCTAAAGGACCAAGAATTACAACTGAGATTTCAATAGCGGGAAGATACATCGTATTGATCCCATTTTCTGATAAAGTATCTGTTTCTTCCAAGATTAGGAGCAGTGAGGAAAAAACAAGACTCAAAGCCTTGATTCAAAGCATTAAACCAAAAAACTTTGGTGTAATTGTAAGAACGGTAGCGGAAGGAAAATCAGTTTCTGATATTGAAGGCGACGTTGCTGACCTGGTTTCCAAATGGGAGGAATGCTTTAAGGCATTGCAAACGTCTGAACCACCTTTCCGTTTATTAGGAGAAGTAGACAGAACAAATGCCATTTTAAGAGATTTCTTAAATGCTTCGTTCAATGCGATTCATGTGAACAGCGAAAGAGTGTATGATGATTTGAAATCTTATATCAGAACCATTTCTCCGGATAAAGTTGACATTTTAAAGCATTACACAGGCAAGGTTCCTATTTTTGATAATTTTGGAATCGATCGCCAGATAAAATCATTGTTCGGGAAAACCGTATTCATGAAAAGCGGTGCTTACCTCGTTGTAGAACATACCGAGGCATTGCACGTGTTTGATGTGAACAGTGGAAACCGCTCGAAGAGTGATAAGTCCCAGGAAGAAAATGCTTTAGAAGTAAACTTAGAAGCTGCTGTTGAAGTGGCCCGTCAGTTACGACTAAGAGATATGGGTGGAATTATTGTAATTGATTTCATCGATTTACATAATCCGGAAAACAGAAAATTACTGTTTGACAAGTTAAAAGAAGAAATGAAGTCGGACAGAGCCCGGCACAATATTTTACCTCCAAGTAAATTCGGCCTGATCCAGATTACCCGTCAGCGCTTACGCCCGGAGGTAAATGTTGAGGTATTGGAATCCTGCCCTAGCTGCAATGGAACCGGTAAAGTTCAGCCAAGTATTTTGTTTGTTGAACAAATAGAGAATGCTTTGCGTTTTATTGTTAAGGAGCAGGCCGCGAAAGATATCACGCTTTGCGTGCATCCATATATCGAAGGTTATTTAAAGCAAGGTGGTCTTTTCAGAAGCAAGCAATGGAAATGGTACTTTGAATACAAACAGTGGATCAAGGTCATCAAATCCGATAGCTATGCGTTTATGGAATACCATTTTTTAAATAAGGATCTGGACGAAATAGTGATTTAATTTTGGAAATTTATACATATAGAAAGCCCGCTATTATTTGATAGCGGGCTTTTTTATTATTATGTGAAGAATCTTACTTCACCAATTTGATCGTTTTTAGCGAACGGCCTTCTTTGTTCGTAATGCTTAAATTATAAAACCCTTTGGCCAGTATGCTTGTATTTAAAGTTGCTTTAGAGTTTTCGATGTTACCTGTTAGCACTGTTCTGCCAAGCGCATCAATCAACGCATAAGTTAATTTGTTATCATTGGAATTGGTCTCAATGATTAACTGATCAGCTATTGGGTTTGGGTATGTATTAATTTTAAAATCACTTTCTGACTTTATACTGGTGACAATTTGTGGTATCACATTAAACTGACTCATCAAAAAACCAGCAGGCTTTTGTACACTGGACGAATCGCAGTAATAATCTGAACAGGTCATGCTTCCAGTATTAGATGATGCTGTTAAGCAAACAATATATTGACCGGGAACTGCATATTGATGTGAGGGATACTGCAGAGTTGAAGTATTGCCATCGCCAAAGTCCCAAACATAAGTGAGCGCACCTGTCCCCCATGAATTATTGTAAGCGGAATAGTTGCCGAGAGTTGTTGTGTCGGGAACCACCGAAAATTGAGAATTTGCTACGCAAGAAACACTATCGGTCAGATGAAATGAGATTTGATGATGTTCAAATGCGTACGGCGCCGTAAATGCAATAGTAGGGGTATAATAGAAATTCCAAGCGCCAGCGTTATCATAACGAACATCCTGGGTTATAACATAAGACATACTGTTGTCACACAGATATGATCCAAAACTACAATCGATATGATTCATGAAACTTCCACCGCCATTTTCTTCCAATGAAGTAAAATAGAAAGCATTTCCTGTTGTGCCAATATGATCCCCAAGACTATAAGCATAACCTGGTTTAAACATGATATCAGCGACTATCAGCTTTCCTGCATTTGAAGAAAAAGGAATTGGCAAGCTGAATTTTTTCTCTTTATACATTACAACAGCAGTATCTGCCATGGTTAATAAAACTTTAAATTTGTATTGTCCCGCCGGGGTATTTTGTGGTTGAGTATTTATGGTTGGAGTAGCAATTATATTATTGGCAGAGTTATATCCTAACAATTCAAACGGCAGCGTGTCAACTCCATAATTGGCAGCTATTGTACCGGTAAAATGTTCTAACATCATATTGCCAGGTGTTGTATTATCAAATACGGTAAAAATTAAGGTATCTACAATATTTGGATTAGGATGATTTCTTGTGTAAGCATATAATATCGACATAGAATCTATGGCAAAAGGAGACGTGCTATTTGCTAACCAATTAGTTGATATGTCGTTTGAAAACATCACGGATCTGAAATCCACTAATTCTGCGAGATGATGGACCCAGCATGGCGCGAAGTTTCCAACGCCAAATTCACCGTAACCTAAAGAATCCGGGAATAAATAATTCGAATACAGATCACTGGTAACTCCAAGCATATTTTCTGTAGCACGCCCATAATTAAACCAACCCTGATTTATATTGGTAGAAGTTTTTGCGAACTTATCTTTTGTAAAGGAAGATTTATCAAATGCGAATTGTTTTTTTGGTTGCATGGTTAATGGATTCATCTGCATTTGAACTTGTGCCATGCATATAATATTCAGACAGGTGAAGCAAAACAATAAGTAAAAATTTCTCATGATAATATGTTTGTTCTACTAAGATAAAACATTTATTCCATAAAAAAAGCGTCTTGCAATTTTTTGCAAGACGCCCTGTATTTGACTTAAACAGTTACTTCACCAATTTAATCGTTTTTAAAGCATTACCTTTTTCATTGCTGAGACTGAGACTATAGAACCCTTTTGCCAGGGAACCAGTATTCAAAGTCGCTTTGGAGTTTTCCAAATTACCGCTTAATATAGTTCTGCCCAAAGCATCCATCAATATATACGTTAATTTACTGTCTACAACGGAGGATTCGATTGTTAGTTCATCCGTCATGGGATTTGGATAGGCATTTATAAGGGTTGAAAATTCAGTTTGTTTAATTCCAGTGACACTTTGAGGAATAACATTCATTTGACTCATTAAAAACGCAGCAGTCTTCTGCACGCTGGATGAATCACAGTAAGTATCAGAGCATGTTGTAACTCCGCCAAATGTGTTAGTATAAGTACCGGTTACGGTTAAACATACAATATACTGAGCCGGCACTGCGTACTGGTGGAAAGGGTACTGCTGGGTGGAAGAGGTTCCGTCGCCAAAGTTCCACAGGTAAGATAAGTTTCCAGAACCCGATGACAGATTGTATGCAAAATAATTCCCTGTATTAGAAGAATCTGCAAAAATAACGAACTGTGAATTGGCCTGGCAACCAGCAGGGGTTGTTGTATTTGTGCTACAGCTATTTACCAGGTAACTATTTAAGCCACCAATGGAGTCGCAGAAGGAACCATTTGAATAAGTATATAAAGACACGTTGTGGTAACCACTTAAGAGATAAACTACCGGATTGGCTGTTGAATAAGTTGTTCCATCAATATTCCATGAATACGTTAAATTGGAGCCTGTTGATGTATTAATAAAATGTGTCACG
>JAJNBG010000054.1 GCA_021155905.1 Bacteroidota bacterium | reverse complement strand
ACTTGTAGGTCTCCTGTTAGAGTTTCGGCGCAAATATACTTTAAATTATTCTGAATGGCGGTATCCAGCGCATCATTTTGTTGTATTTTTACCAAAATCTTGTCCGTTACATCCAAACCACTGTCTTTTCGCAGGTTTTGGATACGATTCACTAGTTCCCGGGCCAGTCCTTCTTCTTTTAATGATTCTGATAGAGTGACGTCCAAAGCAACTGTTATTTGCCCGCTGTTAGCCACTTTCCAGCCCGGAATGTCAACCGGAATAATTTCAACATCTTCTCCTTCCAGGATGATCTCTTCCCCTTCTACATTCATTTTAAATTCCCCGGTTTTTTCGATGCCGGAAATGATCAAAGGCCCATTATCGTTGGCATAAGCCTGAACCGTTTTCATATGTTTACCGCATTTTTTTCCCAGGGTTTTGAAATTCAGCTTCAGGTTTTTTACAATATGCGCTTCTTCCTCGGTTACAAACTCTAATTCTTTAACGTTGACCTCCGCCAATATTATATCTTTCACAGCTTCCACATGCTGCCTGAATTCATTATCCAGGATAGGGATGCGAATCTTTTGTAAGGGCTGACGAACCCTCAGGTTTTCCTTCTTACGAATCGATAAGATCATGGATGAGATTTTCTGAGCCATTTCCATGCGTTTTTCCAAACTACCATCGATTACACTTAAGTTAACCTTTGGATAATTCGTTAAATGAACGGAATCAATTTCACCAGATGCATCATTTAAGTTCTGATACAACCAGTCCGCAAAAAACGGAGCGATCGGGCTCATTAACTGAGATAATGTATTTAAACACTCAAATAAGGTTTCATAAGCAGCTTTTTTATCATCGCTCATGTCGCCCTTCCAGAAACGGCGACGGGACAAACGAATGTACCAGTTACTCAAGTGCTCGTCTACAAATTCCTCGATGTAACGAGCGGCTTTGTGAGGTTCAAATGCCTCGTATTGTTCGGTCACATCTTTTACCAATGAATTTAATTTGGATAAGATCCAACGATCCAGTTCTGAACGGTTACTAACGTTTACCGTGTTGCTTAAATCAACAACAAAACCGTCTACATTTGCATACAACGCGAAGAATCCGTAGGTGTTATAAAGTGTACCGAATAACTTGCGTTGTACTTCACCAATTCCTTCTACGTCAAATTTCAAATTATCCCATGGCGCCGCATTGGCAATCATATACCAGCGGGTTGCATCTGCGCCATATTTTTCAATAGTTTCAAAAGGATCAACGGCGTTACCTAAACGCTTGCTCATTTTATTTCCGTTCTTATCCAATACCAATCCGTTCGATACCACATTTTTATAGGCAACGGAATCGAAATTCATCGTAGCAATAGCATGCAGGGTAAAGAACCACCCACGGGTTTGATCAACACCTTCGGCAATAAAGTCAGCCGGGTAATATTTTTTATCGTCAATTAATTCTTTGTTCTCAAACGGATAATGTACCTGTGCATAAGGCATAGCGCCCGAATCGAACCACACATCAATCAGATCCGGTTCGCGGAATAACTTTTTACCGTTCTTCTCTAATACAATATTATCCGCGTATGGTTTGTGCAGATCAAATGTATCGTAGTTCTCTGCAGTAAAGTTTCCTGGAACAAACTTCCCTAACGGATTCTCCGTCATTATACCTTTGGCAACAGAATTTTCAATTTCTGTTTTTAATTCCTCTGCACTTCCAATAACAATTTGCTCTGTTTTGTCCTCGCTTGTCCAGATAGGAATTGGAATACCCCAGAAACGGGAGCGAGATAAATTCCAGTCGTTTAAATTCTCGAGCCAGTTGCCAAAACGCCCTGTTCCGGTAGCTTCCGGTTTCCAGTTAATGGTTTTGTTCAATTCGATCATGCGGTCTTTTGCCGCTGTTGATTTTATGAACCATGAATCCAAAGGATAATATAAAACCGGTTTGTCTGTTCTCCAGCAATGCGGATAACTGTGTTCGTAGGTTTCTTTCTTAAATAATTTTCCTTCTTCCTGTAATTTTAAAACGATACGTTCATCAACACTTAAGTAAGCTTTTAATTCTTTGATTTTTCCGGAAGCTTCTAAAATCTGTTTTTGTTTTTCAAACTCAACTTGTTTTTCCGCGTCGGTGTGATAAGCTTCTTTCACGTATTCTTCACCATACAAAAACGTTCCGTCTTTTATTTCAGGTAAAAAACGGCCACGTTTATCCACCATGGTTAAAGAACCAAACCCGTTTTGTTTGGCGACTCTAAAGTCATCCGCACCAAAGCTTGGCGCAATATGAACGATACCCGTACCATCTGTTGTAGTAACGAAATCCCCAATGATTACTTTAAAAGCATCGCCATCTGTTGGTTGAACAAATGGCAATAGTTGTTCGTATGAAAGGCCTGCTAAATCAGAACCCTTGCAATGACCAACAATTTTAAACGGAATGTTTTTATCTCCGGCTTTATAATCTTCGAATTTTAAATCAGTATGTTTTTCAGAAAAATATTTGTTCACCAGATCCTTTGCTAACACAACGGTTTGATGAGTGCCGCTGAAAGGGTTAAAACTTTCTACAAACACATAATCAATGTCTTTTCCTACTGCCAAAGCAGTGTTAGAAGGCAAAGTCCAGGGAGTGGTTGTCCATGCGAGGATGAACAAATTTTCCTTTTTTGCCAAATCTGATAAAACATCCACCGCCCTTTGGGCACCCCCTTCAAAGGGGGAAACTTTAAACTGAACAGTAGCTGTTCTGTCTTTCACATCTCTATAACAACCCGGTTGGTTTAATTCGTGAGAAGACAAGCCTGTTCCTGCTGCCGGCGAATATGGCTGAATGGTAAAGCCTTTATATAATAATCCTTTGTTGTTTAAATTTTGTAAAAGCCACCAAACACTTTCAATGTATTTGTTATCATAAGTGATATAGGGGTCTTTCATGTCTACCCAGTAACCCATCTTCGCTGTTACGTCTTCCCATTTGTCGGTATACTTCATCACCTCCTTGCGGCAGGCTTTGTTGTAATCCTCTACGGAAATAAATTTTTTGCTGTTCGGATTGCCGATATCTTCTTTAGTAATTCCCAAAGATTTTTCTACGCCCAACTCAATTGGCAAACCGTGAGTATCCCACCCTGCTTTCCGTTTCACCTGGAACCCTTGTAATGTTTTATAACGGCAAAAAATATCTTTTATCGTACGTGCCATCACGTGATGAATACCCGGCATGCCGTTCGCGCTTGGCGGACCTTCATAAAACACCCATGGCGTTTTTCCTTCGCGGGTAGAAATGGATTTACCGAAAGTGTCTTTTTCTTTCCAGTAAGTTAAAAGGTCTTTGCTTATTTGTGATAAGTTAAGTTGGCTGTATGTAGGGTACTTTTTCATTTGTTATTTGAATTTAACCGCAAAGAGCGCAATGTTTTATGCAAAGGGCGCAAAGGGTTGTTGCTTAATAAATTAAGGGTAGCGAATGTACAAAAAAATGGTTTAACAACAAAAGATGGATGCGAAACATAATACTTTGCGAACTCTGCGCCTTCTCTTTTTCTTAGCGGTTAAGCTTCCCCATTTGTTTCATTTTGGTTTCGAAGGAATAGGCTATGGTTTGGGCCCTCTGTATGGCCATTTCGGCCTTTTCGCCTTCAAACAAACTATGAACGGTATTTTCAAATGTTTTGAGCCAGATTGTAAAATGCTCCGGTTTTAATGGCAAATTCACATGCTTATCGAAAACATTGGTGGTGTACCCTTCTTTATCTAACAAAACAAATTCCCAAAAAGCAATCATGTGAGGCATGTGTTTTTCAAAATCCACATTGGCAAAAATTGGTTTTATATCCTCATTTAATAATAAATTGGAGTAAAATGTTCTTACCATCAATTCGGCGTCCGCTGATGTTGTAATGTCTTTTTTCATACAGTAAAAGTGATAAGCAAAAATGAGTCAGCCAAATTTAATGGGAATAATGTAAGAGCAACCTCCTTTAATTATCCAATGTTTATACTGAATCCAAAGCTTTATTTTTTCTTACAAATCTGGATCGTGTGGCTGATGCCGACATTGTCAATTTGTTCTGCGACTTTGAATCCTGCTTTATCGATCAGACGATTAAACACCTCGCTGTCGTACATCTGACTGTTGCCGTTAGCGATATTGGTAAAATACAAAGAGGTCATTTGTAAACTAAAAGCTCCCGGTTCAAATTTTTGACGATCCCAGAAAGTTTCCATGATGTAGATACTTCCTCCATCCGCAATAGCTTCATGACATCGTTTTAAAATACTCACGATCTCATCTTCACTGAAACAATCTAAAAACTGGCTCATCCAAATAACATCAGCTCCCTTCGGAAAACGCTGTGCGTCATCTAAAATATTGATGGGATGATATGTGACCCTATCTGAAAATGGTGTTTTCGCAATGTTTTCTTTAGCCATAGCCAATTGTCCCGGCAGGTCCAGCATCGTCATTTTCACATCTGCATCATAATTCAAACACTTCGTGGTGAATTTTCCGGTGTTCCCGCCAATATCAAGTATATGTTTTGGTTTGTGCTTAAATAACTGTTTTAAAGCCTGGTCAAAAGAGCCGTCAGAATAAAAATGATCGAAATTAAACCAACTATCCTGTATTGGCTTAGGCAAATGCGCCAGTCCTTCGTAAATCGTCGGCCATTCGCCTAATGTTTTTAGTCCTGTTGGTTTTCCTTCTTTAATACTATCTGTCAAAGTAAACATCCCTTCGTAACACACGTCGTGGGTGAAATCCATGTTAACACGCGTCATGCGGTCATTTAAAATAAACAACCCTGTTTTGGTGATTGTATATTTATGATCATTTTTGATCACAAGGCCAATTCCCAATCCGGCTTCCAGAAGAACTCTTGCGCCATATTCCGACAATTTTAATTTAGGATATATTTCTTCCAATGTTACACCGTTTTCACCCGATTCTTCAACCATGGCCAGAATTCCAAGGTCTCTTAACGACTTTGTAGCCTGAAAAACAATAGGGGCAAACGCTATAAACTGAGCATTGGTGATGGCTTCGAAAGCGGATTTGGTATCTTTAGTGAAAAAAGTCATGTTCTTACAATTATTGCATTTGGTATAAGAGCACCAAAATAAGGAAAAGATTATTTATTTTTTGCTATTTTCTTAATAAAATACAAATACCCATCTCCACTGATAGTAAAATAGTTCGTAATATTGTAAATTGCAGACACAATTATGGTAAAGATAGGAGACAAGAAAATCTCAGCGGATGATTTCTACAAGGTTTTAATAAGTAATTTGGAGCTTCAGTTAGACGAAGAAGCACTGAGAAAAGTATACCGCAGTCATTATTTTTTAAAAGAGTTCACTCGTGAAAAATTAATATATGGCATTAACACTGGTTTTGGGCCAATGGCTCAGTACCGTATTAATCATGACGATCAGATGAAATTGCAGTATAACCTGATCCGCAGTCATTGTTCGGGTTCAGGAAATCCGATTCCTGAAATTGATTGTAAAGCGGTGATGCTGGCTCGCTTAAATACGCTGATGCAGGGCTTCGCAGGCATTCACCCGGATGCGCTGATCCTGATTAAAGACCTAATTAATAAAAATATTTCTCCTGTTATCTATGAACACGGAGGTTTAGGTGCCAGCGGCGATTTAGTTCAATTAGCACATTTAGCACTGACATTGATTGGTGAAGGTGAAGTATATTACAATGGTAAAATTACCGACACGGCTGAAGTCTTTAAAAAAGAAAATATTACTCCGATGGAAATTCATATTCGTGAAGGCCTAGCCCTCATGAACGGAACATCTGCCATGAGCGGAATCGGGATGTTAAATGTAATTTATGCCGAAAACCTGATGAACTGGAGCCTTTTAGCTTCAGCAACCATTATGGAACTGGTACAGAGTTTTGATGATCATTACTCTACTCCCTTAAATGAAGTAAAACATCATTACGGACAAAACAGAGTTGCTACGGCTCTACAGGAAACATTGAAAGACAGTAAGTTGGTAAAAAGCCGCGAAGAACACCACTACAATCAAAAAGTAGAAGTGGATGTTTTGGTGGAAAAAATGCAGGAGTATTACTCCATCCGTTGCGTACCACAAATTGTCGGGCCAATCGTTGATACGGTTAATTATGCCAAAGAAGTGTTGATCAATGAGATCAATTCAGCCAATGATAATCCTATTGTGGATTGGGAACGTAAGAACGTATACCACGGCGGGAACTTCCACGGTGACTATGTGGCTTTGGAAATGGATAAATTAAAAATTTCCATTACCAAGCTATCCATGTTAGCTGAAAGACAACTGAATTTTTTATTGAACAACAAACTCAATAATATCTTGCCGCCGTTTGTTAATCATGGTGTATTAGGCTTGAATTTAGGAATGCAGGGCGTTCAGTTTACAGCAACTTCAACCACTGCAGAAAATCAAATGCTATCCAATCCTATGTATGTGCATAGCATTCCGAGCAACAATGACAACCAGGATATTGTAAGCATGGGAGCAAATGCATCTCTTATCTGCAAAAAAGTTATTTTAAACAGTTACGAAGTTCTGGCGATTGAATGGATGACGATTTTACAGGCCATTGATTATTTGAAAATGCAGGATAAATTATCATCCAAATCAAAAGACGCTTACAAAAAATTACGTGAGATATTTCCATGTTTTGTTGAGGATTCTACCAAATACAAAGATGTGAAAGCAGTGAGAGATTATATATTTTATAACCACATAGAAATTTTATAAATGGAATACGCATTAGTAACCGGCGGTAGCCGTGGGATTGGAAAAGCAATTTGTTTACGTTTGGCCGATATGGGCTACAATATTATTTTGAATTATACATCTAATGATGTAGAAGCAAATAAAACAAAAGACCTGCTGACTGCAAAAGGAGTGGATGTTATATTAATGAAATTTGATGTAAGCAGCACGGAAGAAGCTGATGCCCATATTGAAACATGGATCAATACGAATAAAGACAAATCCATTTCTGTTTTGGTGAATAATGCAGGGATTCGTAAAGACAATATCATGGTATTTATTCAACCTGAAGACTGGAAGCGCGTGATTGATATCACCGTAGATGGTTTCTATAATGTGACACGTCATGTAGTAAAAAGCATGCTGACAAAGAGAAAAGGGCGCATCGTAAATATTGTTTCTCTATCGGGATTAAAAGGTTTACCGGGACAAACGAGTTATTCGGCAGCGAAAGGAGCCGTGATTGCAGCTACCAAAGCCCTCGCGCAGGAAGTTGGTAAACGCGGCATTACAGTCAATGCTGTGGCACCGGGATTTATCAAAACGGATATGACAGAAGATATCAAAGAAGAGGATTATAAATTCATGATCCCAATGAACCGATTCGGTGAAGCAGAAGAGGTATCAGGAGTTGTTGCTTTTTTAGTAGGCAAAGATTCCACATATGTAACGGGACAAGTAATTTCAGTTAACGGAGGATTATATAGTTAGTAGTAGAAAATGAATAGAGTAGTTATAACAGGAATAGGCGCATGGTCATGTTTAGGAAAAAACGTTGACGAGGTAAAAGATTCTTTATTTACGGGGAAATCAGGAATAGGGTTTGAGCAAATCAGAAAAGACATGGGTTATCGCTCTGCCTTAACAGGCATTGTGGAAACTCCGGTTTTAAAAGGATTGTTAGACAGAAGAGCCAGGGTGAGCATGGGCCAGCCTGCGGAGTTTGCTTATATGGCAACATCTGAAGCATTGCGCATGGCTAAAATGGATCCGGATTGGATCGCTAACCAGGAAGTTGGGATCATCTACGGTAATGATAGCGTCGCACAATCTACCATGGAAGCCATTGATACAGTTAGATTAAAAAAAGACACCATGCTGGTTGGTTCAGGAGCTACGTTTCAGTCGATGAACTCAACCGTTACCATGAACCTTTCTACCATTTACAAATTAAAAGGAATCAATTTTACATTAGCTGCTGCTTGTGCCAGTGGTTCTCATTCCATCGGAATGGGTTATCTGCTAATCCGTACAGGCCTTCAAAAACAAGTAATCTGTGGTGGTGCCCAGGAAGTAAACCCTTATACATTTGGGAGCTTTGACGGCCTAAGTGCTTTCTCCGTGCGCGAAAGTGAACCAACCAAAGCTTCCCGTCCGTTTGACAGAGATCGTGACGGATTGATTCCGAGCGGAGGAGCGGCAACAGTGATTCTCGAAAGTTTAGAATCAGCACAGCAACGTGGCGCAACTATCCTGGCAGAAGTAATCGGTTATGGTTTTTCAAGCAACGGCGATCATATCAGTAATTCAAGTGTTGACGGGCAGGTTCGGTCCCTGGAAATGTCGTTAAAAGATGCCAAATTGGACCCGAAAGATATTGAGTATATCAATGCCCATGCAACATCAACACCTGGCGGAGACAGGGTTGAAGCAAAAGCAATTGACCAGGTATTTGGAGGTAAAACTCCGGTAAGCTCAACTAAATCAATGACCGGGCACGAATGCTGGATGGCAGGCGCAAGTGAAATTGTGTATTGCACATTAATGATGCAAAACGGCTTCATTGCTCCTAATATTAATTTCGAAAATCCGGACGAGGACACTCAAAAAATCAATGTGATTGCAGAAACTAAACAAACTCCGTTAAATATTGTTTTATCCAACTCTTTTGGCTTTGGAGGCACAAATTCTACTTTGATTATTAAAAAATTTGCCTAATTTTGTAGTAAAACAATTAATAAGTAAGAATTACAGCATGACACAAGAAGAAATTATAAAAACCGTTAATGGGTTTTTAGTTGAGGAATTTGAAGTTGAGGAATCAAAAATTACACCGGAAGCAAATTTACGTGATACGTTAGAATTGGACAGCCTGGATTATGTTGATCTGGTTGTTGTAATTGAAAGCCATTTTGGATTTAAAGTTGTTGGAGAAGATTTTATTAATATCCATACATTCCAGGATTTTTACACCTACTGTTTTAATAAAGTTCAGGAAAAAGCAGCCGCTTAATTTTTTGATACTTAAAAACTTAAAAAACAAAACACCCGGTGTTTTGTTTTTTTATTTAATGCAACACCAAAACTAATGGCAAATAACTCAAATTGGGATGGGCAATCTCAGGCAAAGGTTCTTGGATTTAAAATTTTTGTATTTATCCTGAATACATTTGGATTGAATCCTGCTTATTTTTTTCTGCGTCTGGTGGCATTTTATTACTTCCTATTCTCAAAGCCAAACAAATATATTAAAGAGTATTTCATGAAGGCTCATGGTTACTCAAGCTTCAAAGCCCGCCTGGCAGTTTATAAAAACAATTTTTTACTGGGTCAAACCATCATTGATAAAGTCGCCGTGATGGCCGGTGCCAAAAATCCATTCAAGGTCATTCATAAAAACGGAAAAATGCTGGAAGATCTTTCTGCCATTGGCAAAGGCGGTATTTTAGTGAGTGCTCATATCGGCAACTGGGAAGTGGCAGGCCAGGGATTAAACAGACTAGGCACTCCTTTTAATATCCTTATGTACACTAACGAAAAAGAAGATGTGAAAGAATACATGGATGGTGTGATGAAAGAAAAAAAAATAAACATCATTTCCATTGATGAAGAAACCAAAAGCCATATTATTGAATTACACAAAGCATTTAGTAATAATGAACTGGTAGTGATGCATGGCGACCGTTACCGTGAAGGCGCTAAAACATTCACCACTAATTTCTTTGGTATTCCTGCAAAATTTCCGGCCGGGCCTTTTATCATGGCAGCGAAGTTTGGTGTTCCTCTTTGTATCGTATTTGCGGTGAAAACCGACAAACACACTTATGAATTTTCCATTGAAGAACCTATTAAGGTCGACAGGGTAAGAGGCGAAGCGCAATTGGAAAAAGTCTGCATGGACCTTTTACAGCAATATGTTTTTCACGTTGAAAGCATGGCCAGGAAATATCCGCACCAATGGTTCAACTATTATGATTTCTGGAAACAGTAATCAGATTTTTGAACCGATCCACTGGGCGTAATTGATCAAACCGGCACCTTCCTGATCTGACTGAAATTTTTTAATAAAACTCTGGATGGTCGTTTTTAAAGGTCTCCAGCGTTTTTCGTGTTTGTTTAAAAACTGGCCGATAATATCCATGACAGCAAGATCTATTTTTACAGATTCTTTTTCCTTAACTTCTTTCACAACTTTGTAAATGTGATTTAATTGTCTGTCACATAATTCGTATTCATGCATTTCCAGCCTGTTAATCAATTCGAATACATATAGTTTAATTACAAACGATTTGTCAAGTGTTTTGAAATTTTGCGACACATACATCTGGCTGAAGAACTTACCCGCCTGTTTGTGTTTTTTCAAATCAAAATTCAGAATGGCCAGGTTATTCAGGACATAAAATACTGATGAGGATTATTTCTTATTTGCTTTTCGTTCTGGGCTTCCTCCAACGTTTCAATTGCTTTATTCAAATTGGTTTTGCTATAATTATTTACTAAGATATTATAATAATAAAATATATACTGATCATATAATATTTTGTCAAATCCAAAAATGGCTTTATGCAATGTGCCGGCGAATTGAATTGCCTGGGAGTGCTTATTAAGCATGTAGGAGGCATTGCAAAGGTATACCAATAACTGTAATTTTACTTCGTGGGTTTTCTTTACAAACAATTGATCATGTTCAAATTCATCCAAACAGGACTTCAGGTAAGTTTCCAAAGACGTGTAATCCTTCAGCAATAACATCAAACGACTCACATTTTGAAAAATCCGTATTCTCAACTGTGAGCTATTCTTCACATAAGAAAGTTTAATCGTGTTTTTTAATGTGTGATTCAACCATTTTGTAATTTCTTTTTTGGTAGTTAAATTCTGTGTGGTTTTCACCTCATGTGATAAAACAGCCAGGTTATTCTCCAGGTCCTGCAATAATATCAGACGCTGACTGTTTTCATTTCTTTTTTCAATAAGCTTCGCCGGGCTTTCTTCCATATTACGGATGCTTAATCGTACCTGTTGCTCATAGATAGCTTCCAGCAATGCATACTCTTCTTTTTCAATAGCCCTTTTCTCAGCCAATTTCAAATAGTGAAAAGCAAGAGAATAATGCTGCCTGGAAATAAATATTTTTGAAAGTCCAAGCAGGTGCAAAATATCAATTTCCGGTTTTTTATGGTTTAAATTTATCAAAACGACCCCAATATCATCTGCAATTTTATTTTTGAGTCTGTAATATTTTTGATCAGGGGTTGCAATGCTATAAATTGCTTTCGCATGTTCCTTATCGGAAGCCATTTCATTTTTCTTAATAGACTCAAACAAGTTAATATCCTTTCTATCAGAAAAGTCATGGGACTTTTTAGCGTATAATTTATAGCTTTTCAATTCTTCCTTTCCGAGAATTTTGATAAGGCCCTGCAATATATCCATATTTGAACATGTAATAAAATATAAAAGTACATTATTTTCCGTGAGTTTTTTAATTAATTTTAAACTAGCAAAACGCAAAACAATGAAACGTATTCTCATTATCTTATTTGTATTAACAGATTTAATTTGCAGAAGTCAGGCGCAGATTAGCATGAGCAAGGCTTATTCTATCATGCCAAATGACACGGTCAATTTCGGTGATTCGGTAAAAATATTTGTATTTATAAAAAATACCGGTAATTCAGTTTTTTCAGGCTTTATTAATGTCCAGGCAAAAAGAGATACTACCTTGGGTGCCAGCTGCGGATCTTCTACTGTAATAGCTTCCGGTTTCCAGCCGGGAGACAGTATTCCCACTGTCATTACCTTTACTCCAACCATCGGGCCCACCGGCTTTAAAGTGGCTGGCAACGGCAATACGATTGTGGTATGGCCAATTGTAACAGGTGCATTGCCTGGAGATAGCGTTCGTCCCATCTTATGGATCCGCGACGTAAACAGCGTTAAAGAATTTTCCGAGATTCCATTTCAGCTATATCCGAATCCGGTAACCAGTCAAATTCATATAAAAACAACCAAACAAAATAGACCCGATAAATTAATAGTTTACGATGTCTTTGCCCGGAAAGTAAAAGAGCTTTCATTCAACGAAAGTATTGAAGTATCTGATCTGCTCCCGGGAACTTATTGGTTACTGATTAGCACAGACACAAAAGAATACCGGATTCCTTTCATCAAAAAATAACATATCACTATAAATTAAATTTAATCATATGAAAACAATCAAACAAACAATTTTAGGAATAGCGCTTTGTGTGCTGTCTTTACAGTCGGTGGCGCAATGTCCGTCCATCACAAATTTAAGCGTGGCTTATGGGGCGCCTGGTACCGCAACAATTACCCCAACTATTAATGGAACCGTAAACTCTAGCTTAACGACTTACTATTGGTTAACAGGCTCAAATGTGACCCAAACATCTCAATCCTATCAATCCGTCGGAATATTTCAATATCCCGGTAATGGGACATATTCTGTGTGCCTATCATTCGTTGATTCATTGGCTGGCTGTTCTTCAAATCAGTTTTGCACTTCAGTAACTATTTCTAATATGCCACCAGTAATATGCAATGCCGCATTTACTTCATATACCGATAGTAATTGTGTAACACATTTTACAAATACCTCAACCGGGACTAACTTAACTTACTATTGGGATATTAATGGTGTGAATTCTATGGCCGTAAATCCATCTGTTAGTTTGGCAAACGGTACTCATTCTGTAAGTTTACGTTCTTTTTCAAATGGGGTTTTTTGTGATTCTACTTCTCAATATGTAGCGGTAAGTTGCGCTGGTGGCGGCACGACAACAGCCTGCCAGGCTTCTTATACTTATTATAGAGATTCAACATGCGTGACACATTTTATTAATACATCAACAGGCTCCAATTTAACGTATTCATGGAATATTG
>JAJNBG010000027.1 GCA_021155905.1 Bacteroidota bacterium | reverse complement strand
TTGAAAGGATTAAAGAAAGTATTAATATTGAATAAATTTGTTTCATAGTCTGTTTGTTTTAGCACGTCTGCAAAAAGTCTTGCAATATTAAAACGATATTTGAGAAAAACAAAATAAAAATGAGTTTTTTATTTAAAAAATGTAAATAGTCTGTAATTTTCCAAAAACAGTCGATTAATTGTTATATTTAGGCTGTTTTAAACTTTTTTTGATAAATATGAATTTTAACATTTCACTTTTAGTTCTTGCTTTGTCATTTTTATTCGTGGGTTGCAAGAATCATGAAACTAGCAAACAATCCGATAAAAATGGTGGAACGTTTGTCATGGCAGAAGACAATCAGATTGCCACCCTTTACCCGCTTTCTATTACATCCCAGGTTGAAGGACTTGTTGCTTCTCAAATTCACGAAAGCATTGTCAGGCTGAATCCTAAGACGTTAGAGGTTATTCCCGGATTAGCAGAAAAATGGGAAATGTCTGCTGACGGAAAAATAATTACGTTCCACCTCCACAAAGGAGCTCATTTTCAGGATGACAAATGTTATAAAGATGGAAAAGGTCCTGAAATTACCAGTAAGGATGTGAGATTCACTCTTGAAAACATGGCTACAAAAACTGAGAATAACTATCAGTTTAATATGATTCTGAAAGACCGATTAGTGGGTGCCAATGAATTTTTTGACAAAAAAAGCACCTCTATTTCCGGTTTCAAAATCATCGATGATTATACTTTTTCTCTGGAATTGGTGAATCCAAGCCTGAGTTTTATCAAATTACTTGCTAACCCTGCTGCTGCAGTTATTAATGAAACCGCTGTTAAGGCTTACGGCCAGAATCTGAAAACGGGCGCGGGTCCGTTCATGTATGACATTTCTTCTTCAAACGAAAAAATAGTTCTGGTTAAAAATCCGGACTACTTCCTGAAAGACAGTGCCGGATACTCTCTACCTTATTTAGATTCAGTTATTGTGTTAATAACGCCTTCCATAGAAGATGGATTGTCTCTTTTCGAAAATCAAAAAATAGACCTGATTAACACTTTACCTTCATTAAGGGTTAAAGATGTGGTTGAAAAAAACATCAAAGAATTTGTTAGTCATCCGCCAAAGTCTCTTTTACAAAGAGAGCCTGAAATGTTTAGCCAATTTTATGTATTCAACACAAAACAAAAACCTTTTGATGACGTTAAAGTCAGACAAGCCATTAACTACGCAATAGACAGGGAGAAATTAGTAGATAATGTTTTACAGGGCCAGGCAATTGGCGCTGCAGTTCACGGCATTACACCAAACACTTTTGCCGGTTACGATATTAAAAAAATTAAAGGGTATACGCTGGACACTGACAAAGCAAAAAAACTACTAAGTGAAGCCGGTTACCCAAATGGCAAAGGATTTCCTGAAGTCAGAATTCTCGTGAACTCCGGGAATTCAAGAAACAGTACGGTGGCCGTGGAATTGCAAAAACAGTTAAAGGAAAACTTAAATATCAATGTCAATTTCGAATCATTACCAAATATTCAAAAATACGAACTGCAAATGCATGGAAAGAGCGACCTTTATAGAGACGCGTGGGTTGCGGATTTCTCAAGTCCTGAATCTTTTTTAAGTTTATTTTCAGGAGACGGCGTACCGGCAGACTTCGAAACAGCGAGCTTCCCAAATACATCCCGCTATCAAAACATGGCCTATGATGTGTATTTTAAAAAAGGTCGTGATTCTAATAATAAAGATACCAGCTACGCCTATTTCATGAAAGCTGAGCAGGTATTAATGGATGATGCAGTCATTATTCCTCTTTGGTACGAAGGTTCATACCGCTTATTAACCAACAACGTGAAGGGACTATATTTAAATGCTATGCGTTATTATGATCTGACAAAAACGTATAAAGTGAAATAAGAAATTAAGGGTATTTCATTTTTATTTATTAGATAACGTGTTTTTATTTTAATGGCAGATTACTACTCAATACTCGGGCTTTCAAAAAATGCTAGTGAGATTGAAATTAAAACTGCTTTCAGAAAACTCGCCAAAATTTACCACCCGGATAAAAATCCAAATGATCCTAATGCAAAGCATTTATTTGAGAGTATTTTAAAAGCTTATAATACGCTGATCAATCCTCACTCGAGAAAACGTTATGACAATGCCCATTTCTCAGAACCTGCAAAAAAAACGCACCCGAAACATCCGAGGCAAAAGGGACAGAAAGAATGGTCTGTTACGGAGGAAGATCAGAAGAGAAGGGATTATTATAAAAAGCATTACCAACAGGTAAAAAAAAAGACGGCAGCTGCTCAAACAGTAAATTCTAAAACAAACTATACCGATTATAAATATGTGTTATTCGCGACCCCGCTAGCTGTTGGTTTACTAATGTTGATCATATCCATATTTGGTTCTGAACCAAAAACAGAACTCACTCCTGAAAAAGAAACACCTCCATACGAAATAGAAAAGCCGGCCGTACAACTCTCCAATGGAGACAGGCCATATAGCAGTTATTTTGGGACGAATAAAATCTTTGATACTCAGAACAGTTTAAAAATAAATAATTCCAGTTCTTTTGATGCAGTTATCGTGATCTTTGACAAAGAAAATCATCAACATATTCAGCATACCTATTTAAAAAATAGCTTTTCGGCTGAATTTTCAGGCCTACCAGAGACAGGGGTGTATTGGAAATGCGTGTTAGGAAAAAACTGGAATAACACGAAAATCTTATATGACAATAAAATTTCCGGTGGATTTGATAGTATTATTCAATATCAGAACTGGGAAAAAACGCCAACACTTTTTCCATTGAATGATGAAGAAATAAATCTTCTATATGTAATTGATGCAAAATCAAAACATAAGCAATACATTAGTAACGAGGCTGATTTTTTTAAAAAATAACATGCTGAAAACCGTCATATTTAAAAAAGGAAACGTTACTTTTTCCGACACCGGTAAAGGAAGAGCCGTTGTTCTTCTTCATGGTTTTTTGGGATCGCGTCAAATATGGGACAGCACAATTGAAAGTCTTTCAAACTCGTATCGTGTAATTGCTATTGATCTTCCTGGCCATGGCGACACAGATTGTTTTGGCTATGTGCATACCTCTGAATTGATCGCGAAATGTGTAAAAGCAGTCATGGATAGTCTGCGTTTAAAAAAATATGTCATTATCGGACATAGCATGGGCGGCTATGCAGCGTTGGCATTCGCTGATCTTTTTCCTGACAATTTAAAAGGACTGTGCTTATACCACTCTACAGCCTATGCCGATAGTGAAGAAAAGAAAAGGGACCGGACACGATCCATTAAAGTCGTAAAAGCGAACCATAAAATTTATACCACAGAGGTCGTCAAAAATTTATTTGCGAAAAAGAATTTCAAATACCTGAAAGACGAAATTGCCTTCGCTCAAAAAATTGCTGCTAAAACATCCAAACAATCCATCATCGCTTCCCTGGAAGGCATGAAGGACCGGCCCAACAGGGACATTATTTTAGGCATGGCTCATTATCCGGTTATGATGGTTATTGGTGAATTGGACAATGTCCTTCCCTATCAACAGCTATTAGAGCAAAGCGAGCTTATAAAAGACAAACATATCCTGTACTTAGAGCATGACGGACACATGGGGTTTTTAGAAAGTCCGCGACGGAGTAACCAGGCTTTAAAAAAATTTTTAAGGGTTTGCTTCAAATAATTCTATTGATTGTTCAAAAACACCCTGATTGCCTGTGTTTTTGACGTTACGTGCAACTTTTTGTAAATATTGCTGATATGATTTCTGATAGTATTTGGACTAACATCCAATTTGTTACCGATCTCTTTATATTCTAACCCTTCAACTAATAAAGTTAACACCTCTTTTTCGCGCTCAGTCAAATGATAATCAGTTTGAACAGGTGGTGAGGCATTAGTGTCCACTTTTGCATTCATCAATAATTTAAGTGCTCTCCTCGCTATACTTGGTGACATTGGCGCACCTTCATCATTTAATAAATTACTGATAGCTTCTTTGATTTTTTCCACCGGTTCGTCTTTCAATAAATAACCATCGGCACCGGCTTTAATAGCGTTGAAAATCTTATCGTCTTCATCAAAAATAGTCAACATTAAAAATTTTGAGTTTGGATAACGCTCTTTACCTTTTTCAACAGCCTCAATGCCATTCATAACAGGCATATCAATGTCCATCAAAATAACATCCGGATCAATTGCCTTATGTGCTTCTGTCATCTTCTCCAAAAAATCTTTCCCGTTTTCTGCTGTAAATAAAACTTCGTAATTTTCAAACACACTTAATTTTTCTTTCAGTGTGTTTCTCAACACTTTCTTATCATCAACAATTGCTATGTATGTCATTCTTCTATTTTTCATCAAAAGTGCTGCTTAGTTTCATTAAACAAAATAGTACATTTATACCATAAGCGAATAACGGGTTCCCTTTCCCGGTTTCGACATCAATTCAATTGTAATCCCGACTTCCTCTGCACGCTTAGTAATATTAGATATGCCGTATCCTTCATTGTCCATCGCACTTTCAAAACCTATTCCATTGTCACTAATGACTAATTTTAATTGTTTATCACAATAAATACCGATTTTAAGCTCGCTTGCTTTTGAATGTTTAAAAGCGTTATTAATAATCTCCTGGCAAATGCGATATGCATTTAAGCTCAATAAAGAATTTAATTTAAGATCATTTTGAATATCTTCAGAGAATGAAAGTTTAGTTTCTGTATTCTTAAACATTGCTCTTGCATACACCTTTAATTTATCTGAAAGATCGCTCACAGAAATGGATTCATCACTTATGGCCCAGATCGTTTCTCGCAAATTACTGATCACGTTTCTTACAGAACTATTAATACTAATTGCAATCTCTGATCGCTTTGCTGCATCCTGATCATTAATGCCATCAATTGAATAAAGAACATAAGAGAGCTGACCGCCTACATTATCATGCAGATCCCTGGATATACGTTCTTTTTCCTTTTGTATCGCTTTGGATGTTTCGAGCTCTTTTTCCTTTTTTCTTAAATTCATTACACTGACTCTCCATGCTACTAAGGCGATAATTAATAAAATACCTATAACCAGGCCAATGATGGTATTATTTCTTGCCTGCAGTTTTGCCTGGGTTAAACTATTCTCCTGTTGAAGTATTTTATTTTCCCTTTCCTTTTTTTCAGTTTTATAAAGTGTTTCGTACTCTGCCACTTTGGAAGCAGTTTCGGCTTTAAATAAAGAATCCTTTAATGCAATGAAACGCCCGTAAACATCTTTTGCTTCTCGTTGTCCACTTAACATAACTAAATTCTCTGCAACATTTCTCATAGCACTTAATGTTCCTTCCATATCTCCGCCTGCTTCGCATTGACTTAAAACAATTCGCCAATATTTTAATGCCTCAGCATAATTATGACGTGCGCTATAAAATATGGCTCTTTTTGATGTTGCAAAAGAAAGCCATCCCGGATCTCCACCCAGCTTCGCATATTTCTCCGCTTCTATGATATGCTTCTCAGCTTCATCAAGGTCCACTCTTCTAAGCATGTAAAAATCTGCCAATACAGAATTCAACCTTGATAACTCCGTATAGCGTGTTGTATTTTTCAAAGTCAATGCTGCCTTATTTAAGTATAGCAGTGAAGAATCGTACATATTTATCTCCGAACACAAGCTCCCAATGTGGTAATATACTTTTGACTTAAGGCTATCGATCTGACAGGAATCAAGCATCTGTTCTGCATGAAGCCAGTCTTTTAATGCCAGCTTTTTATCACTCATACGATAGTGAACGCGTCCAATTTTTAAAAATGATTTTACCACCTGATCACAGCGTTTATCTTTTTCTGCGATCTCCAAAGCTTTAATAGCACTCTTCATCGCTTCGGCAATAGCACCTTCGTCCAATTTCCTATCAGACAATTTGATGAAATCATTAAAAGTTACCTGTGACATCAACATGGAAGACGACAGAATAAACAACAAGCAAATAAACTTTATACGACAAAGCATTGATTTAAATGTAACTATTTTCCTGAAATATTTTCTCTCTACATTCTGGTTTTCTTGTACTAGTACAAATGCACTATTTTCCAAAATTAATATTATCAGGAAGTTTGTATAAACATTTTAATATATTCATATGAAAACAAAATTTACTTACTTCATGCTTATCTTTTTCGGATGGAACATAACAACACACGCCCAATGGGCACAAACTTCCTTTACTACAGGGGTTATCAGCAGCCTTGCCTCTGATGGAACGACTATTTATGCCGGCTCTCCAAATGGAGTACACGTATCTACCGATAATGGAAATACCTGGACATTAAGTCAACTCGGATTAGGTTATAATGCAAATGCAATTGCTGTGAATGGTTCAACTGTTTTTGCCGGGGCGACTAACGGGGGAGTATTTACATCTACCAATAGTGCAACTTCCTGGAACCAGACACCCGGAGGAACCTATAATGCCTTATCAATAAGTGGATCTAATGTATTTGCCGGAACAAATGGTGGAGTATTGTTATCAACTAATACTGGCGGCAGCTGGAGCAACATACTATCCGGATCAGTATGGGCATTAGCAACGAGCGGTTCAACCATTCTTACTGGTATAAATGGAGGTCCGGGAAGCGGCGTGAGAATATCGACCAACAGCGGTAGTAGCTGGACTACTTATGGACTAACAAATAAAAATTTCTATTCTTTCCTAATAAACGGATCGATGATGTTTGCAGGAACAGCTTCAGGAGATGGAGGTCTATATATGTCATCTGATAATGGAGCTAACTGGACTCAAAGTGCTGGTAGTAACGGTTTTAACGCGCTCGTTGGAATCGGAAACAATGTTTTTGCCGGTACCTCCAGTGGTGGAGTTCGTTTATCTACAAATAATGGAACATCATGGGCGGCCGTGAATACAGGTTTAACACCATACGACATAAGGTCATTAGTTATTGTAGGCTCTGATATTTATTGTGGAACTTATGGCAATGGCGTTTGGAAGCGTGCGTTATCCGAAATGGTTGTAGGTGTCGAGGAGCTTGAAAAATCTCATGTTAATTTATTCCCAAATCCAAGTGCAGGTACTTTTAAAATCGAATCAGATAATAAGTTTTCAAAAAATATAACCGTCGAAGTCTATAATCTTTTGGGAGATAAAATTCTGGAACAATACGAATTAGGTGAAATAAATTTGTCTCATGTTAGTAAAGGAATTTATTTCGTAAAGATTGATGAAGACGGAAAAGGCTACACTAAAAAAATTATTATTGAATAACCATTGATACTTTAGAAAATCAAATTGCTTAAACCCTTGAAATTTATTAATTTCAAGGGTTTTTAGTTGATATCCTATGGTTGTAAAATTTATACCTGCCCAACAAAATGATCTTTCGGGAATTGTGGCAACTTATAATTCAACAGTACCCTCCCGCCTGGTCACAGCCGATCTGGAACCGGTCACAGTTGAAAGTAAACAAGCATGGTTTGATGCACATAGTCCCAATCGTCGTCCTTTATGGATCGTGAATGTGGATGGAAGTTATGCAGGCTGGATGAGTTTCAATTCGTTTTATGGAAGGCCGGCATACGATGGGACCGTAGAAGTGAGTATTTACCTTGAAGAAATGGCAAGAGGAAAAGGGCTCGGAAAACTTTGCCTGCAGAAAGCAATTGATGTCTGTCCGGAACTGAACGTTAAAACTTTATTAGGTTTTATTTTTGATCACAATGAACCCAGTTTAAAACTCTTTTATACAATGGGTTTCGAAAAATGGGCGCATTTACCCAAAATTGCAAATATGGTTGATGCAGAAAGAGGTCTTATTATATTAGGGAAAAGGGTTGCAGAATAATTCATCCTGTCAAAAAAATGATATTTTGTCATAAAAAAACATTCTGGTATTCAAATTGACGAACTGATTATAAAAAACAAATCATGTTTGACCCAATTCTATTAATTATCAGTATTGCATTTATCGGCATCGGTATGCTTGTCAGTAACCGATTGAAAAGCAAATTCGCACAATATTCACAGGAAGCCCTGAGCAGTGGCTTATCCGGAAAAGACATCGCAGAAAAAATGTTACATGATAATGGCATTTACGATGTCAATGTTATATCAGTGGAAGGCCAGTTAACCGATCACTATAATCCTGCAAATAAAACTGTCAATTTAAGTCGTGATGTGTTTCACGGACGACATGTCGCATCCGCCGCTATTGCCGCTCACGAGTGCGGCCATGCGGTTCAGCATGCTACTGCTTATCAGTGGTTAACCATAAGAAGTAAGTTAGTGCCTGCTGTTCAGATCAGTTCGACCCTAATGAACTTTCTGACATTTGGGCTTGCCTTAATTGCATTTACTATACCTTCCCTCACCAATGGCATGTTACTACTCTTCATTGTTTTACAAAGCATTATTACTCTATTCAGCATTATTACTTTACCGGTAGAGGTAGACGCCAGCCAAAGAGCGCTGGTCTGGCTTGATAAATCGGGAATAACCAGGGGACAGGAAAATGCCGATGCGAAGGACGCACTAAAATGGGCCGCATACACTTATTTTATTTCTGCATTGGGTTCCATTGCAACCTTAGCTTATTATATCTGGAGATTTATGGGAAACAGAAGGGATTAAGAAATAATTACTTTTTATTCATAACCTCAGTTTGAATCCGAATGGATTCTTCATGTAACAATTGACAAAGCTTCTCTGTATGAGCCCTGGGAATTCCAAGTTTTTCTGCCCATTGAGAACGTGTGCGTAAAATTTCCTGCCAACGTTCCAATTGAAAAATGGTGATGCCTTTTTCTTTTTTGTATTCTCCAATCTGCTCTATGATATTCATTCGCTTCTTCAAAACGTTGATCAGCTCATCATCCACCTCATCGATCATGTTTCTGAACTGATGCAGTTTATCCAAACATTCTGGATCCGGCGAAAAAGCCTGACGATAAACCAATTCGTTCAGTAACTGTTTCAGCGCGGCAGGCGTCAATTGTTGTTGAGCATCACTTAAAGCTACCGAAGGATCTATATGTGATTCGATCATTAAACCGTTCATTCCAAGATCCAATGCTTTTTGAGCCACGCCCGGAATCAACTCCCTGTTTCCTGAAATATGGCTGGGATCGCAAATAATAGGCAATTCGGGCAATAGGGTTTTAAGCTCGATAGCAATTTCCCATAATGGTTTATTGCGGTATTTCGTTTTGCCGGCATAATGAAAACCACGATGAATGGCTGCCAATTTTGTAATCCCGGAATTGGAAAGGCGTTCAATGGCTCCCAACCATAATTGCATATCGGCGTGAATCGGGTTCTTGATAAACACGGGAATGTCCACTCCTTTCAGTACATCTGCAATTTCCTGCACACTAAAAGGATTACCTGTCGTGCGGGCACCAATCCATAACGCATCTACACCATGCTTCAAAGCTAATTCCGTGTGGTTTGCATTCGCCACCTCAACGGTTGTTTTTAAATTAAATTGCTTCTGAACTTCTCTTAACCACTCCAGTCCTTTTTCTCCAACGCCTTCAAATGCATTTGGCCTGGTGCGGGGTTTCCATATACCTGCTCTGAATAACTTAATCCCATTGATTTGTGAAAGTTCTTTTGCCGTTTGCAGTACCTGCTCTTCAGTTTCTGCACCACAGGGACCTGCAATGAGTAATGGTTCGTTACCTTTGGTGATCCAGCTATTTAATGGTTGAATGTTCACGTTTTCAGGTCACAAAGTAAACAAAAAAGAGGCAGATCCATGCAAAAAAGTCTTGTAAAAAAAGTGAGCGCTCTATCTGCAATAATTCTCCAAAGGCTGCTGAGCGGCAGCAAATCCCAATTCTACTGCTTTTCTTAAATCGGAACAAGGGCTTTGTTTTAAGTTTACTTTGGCTACACCTTTCCAGTAATAGGCTTCTGCATACCCGGGTGCGAGATTAGTTGTAACCTCGAGGTCTTTCAAACAGGATTCAAATTTTTGCATTTTGCCAAATACAATAGCCCTTCTCAAAAAATATAAAGGATTTTCCGGATTCGATGAAATTACCTTATCGTAGTAAATCATCGCCTTGTTCAACTGATTCAAATCATCATAACAATTGGCTATTACATAATTTGCTTTCGGATTTCCGGGATCTTTTTCCAAAACGGTTTCTGCATCACTGATTGCCTTTGGAAAATCCTTTAACGTATAATAAACATTCGCGCGTGCCACATATGCTTTTTGATATTGCTTGAGAGCTATGGCTTTATCAAAATCCCGCAGGGCTTCTTTCATTCGGTCTGTTTGCGCGTATAACAAACCCCTGTTGTAATAGCCTTTAAAATATTCCGTATTTTCGTTGATGGCAGCATTCAGATAACGAAGTCCCATATCGTAGTTTTTATTCAGCATATATTCGGCCCCCAAACTATTTAGGGCCACAAAGGAATGGGGATATTTTTTGAGAATATCGGAGTACAAAGAAATACTGTTTTTCCAAACGCCGGTGCGCACAAATGTCAAAGTTCCAAAAATAAGGGTTAAGGAAACACCTATAATTTTTAAAGCATTTTCTTTAGGAGGGAAAACAGATAATAAAACAATTGACAAACCAATGATGGGAAGATACATGTACCGATCAGCGGTTAAAACCTCACCAAATGGTAGGAACTGCAACACCAATAATAAATTCGTGATAAAAAACAGCAAACCAAATACCAGGACTTTGGCCGATCGAAAGAATTTATAAAACACAAATACTAATAAAACTATCATTCCATATCCTACAGCCATACTTAGCATCTTATTTTGTGGATAAGGATAAATCACCGATAAATTTATGGGAATAAAAAATTTATATAAGTATTGCAGCAAGGCATAACCCGCGTAGCCAATCCTTTCATGAAAAGCAAAGGCATGATTCTGATTAATGAACTTATCTTCTGTCCTGGTATAAATAGTTGCAACACCCAGAATGATGGCAATGATGAGGAAAGGAATTTTATTAAGTAATACAGTTTTGAAACTAATCTTTACATTCATTAAATAATCCAAAAGCATCAATACAAGCGGGAAACAAACAGCAGAAGGTTTGCTCAAAACAGATAACATAAAAAACACCAGGGCATACAGGTAATAATTTTTGGTTTTGTTAATCAGGAATTTAGTATAATTCTTTAAACCCAATAAAAAAAACAAACTATAAACGAGGTTGTTTTTTGCCGATACCCAGGCTATCGTTTCTACCTGTAATGGGTGAAAGCAAAATATCATAGCACAAACAATCGCTTTAACCTTATCTTTTAAAACAAGAGCTACTAACTGATAAACCAGTATGGTATTCACGGCATGGAACAACAAACTCATGGCATGATGGCCGGCAGCATTTCCTTTAAAAATCAGCCAGTCAACAGCAAAAGCAATCATACTCATAGGTGCATAATTACCGACATAGTAGCTGGTAAAAAACGCTTTAACATCAAAATGATGAACGTCTTTATTATTCAGAACCACATCACCGTCATCCCAACTGATAAAATGGGAAGAAAACAATTTGAAATAAACAAGTGCCACAAGTAAACAGAGTCCAGTCAGATATAAAATCTTAGACTTAAACGTCATAGGTATATTGTTTGTTCTCAAGGTAAACAAATTTAAGATTTACTTCGTTTGTTTCTATACAAATCTTAAATTTACATCATGCACCACTTATCTGTTGTCATAATCACTTTCAACGAGGAAAAGAATATAGCCCGTTGCCTGGAATCGGTCAAAGACATCGCTGATGAAATTGTGGTGCTCGATTCTTTCAGCCAGGATAAAACACCGGAAATATGCACCTCTTTTGGTGTAAAATTTTATCAGCATGCTTTTGACGGGCATATCCAACAAAAAAACAGAGCGATCACTTACGCTTCCTATCCGCATATTTTATCCTTAGATGCTGATGAAGCACTGGACGAAACTTTAAAAAAGTCAATTCTGGAAGTAAAACTAAATTGGACCCATGATGGTTATTACATGAACCGCTTGACTAATTATTGCGGGCACTGGGTAAAACACTGCAATTGGTATCCGGATTCAAAGATGCGCTTATGGGACAGCCGCAAAGGCTCCTGGACTGGTATCAATCCGCATGATAAATATGAATTGACAGAGGGAGATAAAAACACCAAACATATTAAGGGCGATATATTGCATTACAGTTATTATACCCTGGAGGATCATTATAAACAGGTAGAATATTTTACCAATATCGCCTCCAAGGCTTTTGTGGAAGCCGGTAAAAAAGCACCTTTTTATAAGCTGATTGCCAATCCGGTTGCAAAGTTCATTGATCATTATTTATTGCATTTAGGATTTTTAGATGGAAAGGCCGGTTATCTGATCTCCAAGATTTCGGCTTATGCCACTTATTTAAAATACAAAAAAATCAGGACCCTTAATAATCAACGAGCCCTTGCAAAATAATCCGGTTATAATAATCAGTCGTACGGATAGCATTGGCGATGTGGTATTAACCTTGCCAATGGCTGGTATAATAAAAAAAAATATTCCCGGAAGTAAAGTCATTTTCCTCGGGAGAAATTACACCCGGGACGTTATTCATTTATCGGAACATGTGGATGAATTTTTAAGTTATGATGATGTTTTAAAATTAAATGCGAAGGAACAGGTTGACGCATTTAAAAAATTAAATGCCACGCACATCATTCATGTTTTTCCTGTAAGAGAGATTGCAGTACTTTCTAAAAAGGCAGGAATCAAAAACAGGATCGGAACCACGAATCGTCTTTGGCATTGGTTTACCTGCAATACCAGAATCAAGCTTTCGCGGAAAAATTCTGATTTGCATGAAGCGCAGTTGAACACAAAGTTATTAGTACCTTTAGGAATTCATGAAGAATATAGCACGTTCGAATTGGCGAATCATTATGGTTTTACAAAACTACCCGAATTAGAAAAACGCCATAAAGATCTGATCGATCAAAATAAAATGCACGTCATCCTTCATCCAAAATCAAAAGGAAGCGCGCGCGAATGGGGCCTGGATAATTTCTCAAAGCTGATCAATGAATTAGACAAAAAGAAACACCAGATATTTGTTAGCGGTACAGCCCAGGAAGGGGAACTGGTAAATGCCCTGATTCATAAACATCCTGAAGTGGTCGATCTAACCGGAAAATTATCGCTACAACAATTCATCGCCTTTATTAATCACTGTGATGCGCTGATAGCCGCCAGTACAGGTCCTTTACATATTGCTTCAGCTTTAGAAAAAAAGGCCATTGGTTTATTTGCTCCAATGAGGCCAATTCATCCGGGAAGATGGAAACCTATTGGTAAACATGCAGAATTTCTGGTATTGAATAAAAACTGCAGCGATTGCCGAAAAACGATGGATTGCCATTGCATCCGTGAAATTGAAACCCGGGCAGTCATTAAACTGATAGAAAAATAATGAACGATTTAAGCAATAAAGTTATTTGGATCACCGGTGCCTCTTCAGGTATTGGCGAAGCTCTTGTTCATGAATGTGCCAAACAAAACGCCATTATCATTTTGTCAGCGAGAAGGGAATCAGAGTTGCTACGTGTGGCATCACAAGCTAAGTTAAGTGAACAAAAAATTTTAGTCCTCCCTTTCGATTTAGCTGATACTGCTAAGGCAGATGAGTACTCGCAACAGATCATTTCCAAGTTTGGAAAAATTGATATTCTCATTAATAACGGCGGACAAAGCCAACGTGGAAAAGCCATTGAAACTTCAATGGAAACAGAACGTCATTTGTTTGAGATCAATTATTTCAGCGCCGTTAACCTATCAAAAGCTGTTTTACCATTCATGTTAAAGAACGGTTCCGGTAAAATTGTTGTTATCAGCAGTATTGCCGGAAAGTTTGGTTTTTATTTACGCTCTACATACTCCGCCGCCAAACATGCCCTGCACGGTTACTTTGAAAGCCTGCGCCTGGAAGTTGAAAAACAAGGCCTGAGCGTACTCATGGTTTGCCCGGGGAAAATAAAAACCACAATTTCTGTAAATGCTATGAGCGCTGACGGCGGCACACATAATAAAATGGACGAAAGCCATGAAAACGCAATGAGCGCCAGGGAATGCGCCCAACAGATTATTTCGGGAATATTGCACGATGAGGAAGAAATTTTGGTGGGGGGTAAAGAGCTGCTCATTGTAAAAATCAAACGTTTTTTACCGAAATTTTTTGGAAAGTTGATTCGTAAACAAAGCCCGTATTAAAAATAAACAGCCTGCCTTTTATTAATGTATCAGTAACTTACCTGAGGCGATAATTTCATTGTTTGATGTTAACTGATAAAAATAAACACCGTATGGTTGCGATTGCATGTCAATCCTGGTCTTTCCTGAAATATTTTCTTTAAAATAAACTTTATCTCCATTCCTGTTATAAATGGTTAAATCGCCGGTTGCTTCGATAGTAAATATGCCCGATGAAGGATTTGGGGCAATTTTTCCCGAATTAAAATCACAATTTATTGATACGATTTCGAAATTTTTTGATTGTCCGTCAAAATCAGTTTGTTGCAACCGATAATAAGACAGTCCCTCATAGGGCTTATCATCGCGGAGTGCATATTGTTTAGATTCATGAGTCGTTCCTCCACCATCAACTTGTCCCACGTGTTCAAAGTTCAATCCATCATGAGAGCGTTCTATGGTAAAATAATCATTATTACCTTGGCTTGCCACAGACCATTTCAGATCTACTACTTTATTCTTCTGGCAGACTGGATGAAACTCTATAAGGTCTACGGGCAAAACACTGCCTACATAATAAACTGTGACCTGCACATGATCAAGTTCAGCGGACAAGAATAATCCGGCCAATCCTGAGTTTAAACAGGATATGGAATACGCCACTCCAAAATCAGAAGCATTTATATCTGCAGGAGTCCACGTAGTCCCCCAAAGATCTCCTGGGCCACCATAAGAAATATATGAATCGGAGCCCGGCCAGTTAGCTCCTGAAGCATGTTCGGAACCTAAGATGACACCGTTTTTTACAATTTTAACTGTATTGTCTTTCACTGAACTTCCAACGCCAACTCCTTGTTGGCGTCTCTCGGCATCCACCTGTATACCACAAATTGTTGCTGTAACAGGAACGGCAAAGCCAAAACCCGTTTCCACAAGATAATTACTGTTGATGGTTGTTAAAACACCAACGAAAGCAGAGGAAACTGAGCGTTGGTTATCTGAAAACTTCACATTAGTAACAGCACTCCAGTTATTGGTGCCAACACTTGCATTAGTCGTAAAGGTTGTTGCATTTCTCGGACCATCTGCTACACATTGTGAAAAAGCAGATGTCTTACAAAATAAAATTAGCAAAGGAAATAGTAGTTTGTTCATGTGCGTTAATCACTAAATTATATAGCAAAGTTAGAACAGGTAATAGCGTCGATGAGAAGTTTTAGTCCGCTTTAGAAATTAAATCGCTCAAAAATTCAATAGCAGGCGAATGATAAAACTTTGTTCAGGATTTGTGCAAAGCACAGTAAAATAATGCATTTCACTTTCCCAAAATTTTAATCTTATTCATGTAAATGAAAAATTTCGAATAACAAAAAGCCGCTTTTAGATTGAAAAAAAGCGCCTTGAATATCCTAACGTGTTTCATATACTTAAAAGCACAGAAAAATGCAATATCACTAAGTCTTTGACACTTGCTTTCACTAAGAACTAAATTTTCATTTTATTTCTGAAAGTGGTTTAATTAATTATATTTGTTTAATGAAGAAAAGGTTGATTCTTGGGTTCGTTTTTCAGGTGCTTGTATCACAAGCTCAGGATATACATTTCTCAATGTACAATCTTTCACCATTGACGATGAATCCGGCCAATACCGGAAATTACAACGGTGATTGGCGTTTGATGGGCAACTATAGAAGCCAGTGGAGAGAAATTTCAAAAGCATATAATACTTTTTCAATCGGAGGAGACATGAATTTCTATCCGTTTAATCAGAATGTGGCTGGGGGAATTTTCTTTTTAAATGATAAATCCGGAGGAAACCTTAGTATCAATAAAATATTTGTTTCCGGTGCTTTTCATAAAAAGATAGCAGGATTTAAACTAAGTCTTGGCCTCCAGCCCGGCCTGGTTATAAAAACGATTGATTTTAATTCTCATACGTTTCCAAATCAGTTGAACTGGGGTAGTGGCAATTTCGACAACTCTTTACCAAATAACGAACCTTTCACAAAACAACGCCTGGTTTATTTTGACGCCAACGCCGGATTCAATGTTAGCAGGCGTATGAAAAAATTTGAACCCGAAATAGGAGCATCCTTTTTCCATCTTAACTCACCGAATGAATCGTTTTATGCCCAAGCAAACAAACTACCCATTCGCCAGATTTATTTTGCCTCTTTAAGATATTTCGTGAACGCTAAAATTGCCGTTGTTCCAAACATGGTGGTAAACGTAACTACAAAAGCCAACGACTGGATTTTCGGAGGTAACCTAGAATATACATTAAGCAAAACCAGTTTTTTTGAAAATAAAATATTTGGTGGTTTTATGTGGCGAAAAGGCGTGCAGCGTATTTCTGATGCAGCCATTGTTAATTTTGGCGTAAAATACAGTCAATATACAATTGGGTTCAGTTACGATGTAAATGTATCTCCTTTAAAAACGGCTACAGGCGCAAAAGGCGCATATGAGATCGCTTTGATCTATACAGGAAAAAACTCACGGATCCATAAAAAACAAATTCCTTGTGACAGGTATTAGACTTATAATATTCAGTATTTTATTTTCCGCTGTTGGCTATTCGCAAACGGATAGTATCACGTTGAGCCGAATGAATGCCAAAGACCTTAAAAAGCTTGGCAACAATGCTGTGTTACAAAATGACTTTAATTCTTCCGTTGATTATTATAATGCTTATCTCCGTTATGTGCCTAACGATAGTAAAATTCAATACCGGATTGCTGAATCATATCGAAAAATAAGAGATTATGAAAAGGCTGAAAAATTTTACCTGAAGTCTTATACTTCTAATCCGGAAAAAAATATCCTGGCGCTATATTACTATGCTGATATGTGCAAAGCAAATGGTAAATACGAAAAGGCCAAAGAGCATTACGCGAAATTTGCCAAAGAATATAAAGGCAAGGAGACGCTTCTGAAAAAACAGGCTAAACGGGAAATTGTCTTTTGCGATTCTATAAAAACGATTATCGGCCAATCGCAAAAATTCGTCATTCAACATCTGGACACTTCGATTAATAAAGTTCATGTTGAATTATCTCCGGTATCCATCGATGAGAATACCTTATTATTTGCGTCGCTGAGAACTAATAAAAAAGAATATGTAACAGAGGGAGAAGACAGTGCTAATATTCCGGTGAGGAAATTTTATACCGCTAAAAAAATCAATAACAACTGGGTTTTTGAAGATGAATTCATGGCCGGCACTTACAACAAAGCCGGTGATAATGTAGGAAATGCCAGTTTTACACCGGATGGCAATAAAATGTACTATACGGTTTGTAAACCGAACTGGAAGGGTATCACTGTCTGTGCGATCTACATGACTGAGAAAGTAAACGGGGAATGGAGCGAGCCATTGAAATTAAGCAAAACCATTAATAACCCTAATTACACGAATACCCAACCTGCGGTATCGATTGATCCTGTCAAAGGAAATGAAATGATTTTTTATGTCAGCAACCGGCCAAAAGGGAAAGGTGGAATGGATATCTGGTATTTCGTATACGACAAGAAAAAGAAAATTTATAAAGCGCCGAAAAATGCAGGTGTAAAAATCAATACTTCGAAAGATGAATTAACTCCTTTCTTCGATAACGATACGCGTTCACTTTATTTTAGTTCCGAGGGATTAGGCGGCCTGGGCGGCCTGGATATATTCAAAGTAACCGGAAGCACCAAAGCCTGGACCAATTCTGAAAATTTGGGAGAACCAATCAATTCGGGAGCTGATGACATTTATTATACCATTTCAAAAAACAGGGAAGAAGGATTTTTAGTGTCAAATCGAAAAGGTGGGGTAAGTCTGAAAAATTCAACCTGCTGTGACGATATCTATAGTCACAAACAAACTTCTTATATTCATTTATTTGTTGCAGGAAATGTAAAAGATATTTCCGTTAATTCGGCAGGTGCTTTAGATAGTGCTTTAGTGGACATATACCTGGTTGACAAAAAAACCAATGAACAGATTTTAGTAAAAACCATTATCACTGATAAAACAGGAAATTATAAAACCTCTCTTGAAGCCGGCAATGAGTACAAAGTGATTGCGAGAAAGCCGGGCTATTTAAACACCTCCGAATCTACTTCCATTGATACCAGAACAGAAAGTATGGATAAAACATTTGAAAACAATTTTGAATTGTCCAAATCTTCCAACAAAGCTATTACGCTCGAAAATATTAACTACGAGTTTGACCGGTCAGATATTATGAAAAATTCAACCCTGGCTCTTGACACAACCCTGTTAAAGATTTTGACCCTTAATCCGGATATTATCGTAGAGATTTCTTCGCATACAGATGACAAAGGAAGCGAAGAGTATAACCAGAAACTATCGCAAAAAAGGGCTGAAAGCGTTGTAAACTATTTAATTAGTAAAGGTATTGACGAAAACCGGCTTAGGCCAAAAGGATATGGTGAATCCATGCCGATAGCTCCAAATAAAAACAAAAACGGAACCGATAATCCTGAAGGAAGAGCAAAAAACAGAAGAACCGATTTTAAGATTGTAGGCACAATCACCAACTTTGGGGAAGAAGACTAGCGAAAAATTGGTTTCTGAAACTGATTAATGTAACTGAGTGCCTCCCAGGATAAAAGTCAAAGCCATGAAATTATATTGCTCCTGGGTAAACCGACATTCACAACCACTAAAATAAGTCATGTAATTATCAAGAGGTGGAGTATAGTAATCATTCGCCGCGTCTTTAGGACCCGGTTGAAAACTACAATGAGCTCCTGATACTTCACCGGTGGGATGTGGATCAGCTTCTGTATCACAAAATCCATCACCATCGGTATAACAGTTTGTCCGTTTTACTAATTCAGTTGATGCTGCATTAGGAGCAGGTCCTTCAAATGTATGAGGTAATCCAAACAGATGGCCCATTTCATGAATTGGTACTACTCCTGCAAGAGAATTTTTTTTCATCACAATATGTCCCATCGGATCAGCATATCCAGCGGCCTTTTTTGGCAGAACAATGTTTTCTACCAACACAACATCAATGGTGTTATCTACATAATAATTTCCTGCAAAGGTGGGTTCATCATAAATATCATGCCATTCGTTATAATTATAATTTGGCACATAATTCAAACTGCATCGTTTAAATGAAATACAGATAGGCTTCCAAACTACATTTAATCTATTAACGCAGGCGTCAATATCAGCGATTGTGACACCGGGCTGCCCCATACTATCCAATACAATATGAAACACCAGAGAAAGTTCCCTGTTCAGGCAGGTATCATGAGGCAACAAAGTGCCCAAACTCTGTACTCGTGCATAGTGATTTTGCAGCTCAGTCGCAGACATCCTGAAACCACATTTCGAATTAACTTGGGATTTAAGAATAAATGGAGCAAAACATATAATAACTGCTATTCTTATAAGCATTTGATAGTGTTTTAAAATAAATAAAATTATATTTGTTAAAGTAAATGTAGCAAAAATCCGCAATGCATAAAGTTAAGCATATTATTTATTTTACGTTGTTCCTTGCATTGTCGCTAAAGCAATATTGTCAAACGATTACTGCTACACCCTCTGTTGGTTGTTCTCCGCTCGTGGGAGTTCAATTTACCGGAATGACCGGTGCCGGTTCAATTCAATGGGCATTTGGCGACGGAACCTTCTCCAATATCAATAATCCGACTCATACATTCAGTAGCCCCGGTAATTTTGTAGCGACCTATTCGGCGGTTGTATCAGGAAGCCCTGTCTCACAAACTTTAAGTGTGAACGTTTACGGAAAACCAACACCAAATTTCACTTTAAATATTACCAAGGGTTGTATCCCGCTTCCAGTAACATTTACCGATCTGTCCGTTAATTCAGGGACTCTTGTTCCCCAGTGGCAGTGGTCATTTGGTGATGGCGGAGTGAGCAGCGTTCAGAATCCTAATTATATCTATACTATTCCCGGAACTTTTAACGTGACTTTAATTTATAAAGATGGTCACGGATGTGATAGTTCCATTACTAAGACTGCCCTGATTAAAGTTTCGAATAAACCGACCGTTGTAATTACCAACACACCTACCAGTATCAGCGCCTGCGCTGCTCCATTCACAGCTACCTTCAGTGGTTCATCCTCAACCAGTAACAGTACGACCGGCAGCACAGCGTTAACTTATAGCTGGAACTTAAATGGCACTCCGTCTACTGCTGTTAACCCGCCTCCCATCACATTTACAACAACCGGATCATTTCCCATTACATTGACCTGTACCGATAACAATTCCTGCAGTGATACCAAAACGGTAACAGTTAATGTTGCTAATCCTGCCGTAAAAGCCCTGGTAAAAAACTTCGCCTGTTTCAACAAACTATTCAGTGTGAGAGACACCTCGGCATCCTCTGTAACTCAATGGAATTTTGGCGATGGCACTCCTGTGCAATCTGTTTTTCCGCCAACCACTTTTAACCACGTGTATAGCACAACGGGAACGTTTACGATTACAGCAACCACTTTTTTAGGCTCGTGTTTTTCAACCAAAACATTTACGGTGAATGTAGAAAAGGCCACAGCGAATTTTACTGCTGTTCCCCCATTTAGTTGTAGTTCACCATTGACCGTTTCTTATACTAATAGTTCAACCGGTGCCAGTTCCTACGTATGGTCTTTTTCAGGAAGTACCCTTACATCAACACTCTCTAATCCAACTCATACGTTCACACAGGGCAGTTTAAATCCGTTTACGATTTATCAACCATTGCCATTAACAGCTACACTGATTGCCATTAGTCCAGGTGGTTGCAGAGATAGCATCGTAAAAACACTGGACACTTTACACCGTCCGACTGCATTTTTTTTCACAGATGTTATTCAGGGCTGTAACCCACTCACTGTAAACTTTACGGATAGCAGTCAATCAACAACGCCCATTGTAAATTACACCTGGAATTTCGGTGACGGCAGCCCGCTAAACTCTTCTGCTACGAATACTAACGTCACGCATACTTATACTGTACCCGGTGTTTATTATGCAACGCTCATTATCCAAAATACACCAGGCTGCAGGGACACTTCTTTCAGATGGCCAATTCATGTAGCTACACCACCACATAGTAGTTTTTCCTTTTCTCCAAGTGTTGTTTGTCCATACGAACCGGTATCGATAACAAACCTTACACCTTTAGCTGATTCCGTTAATCACTGGCACCTGACATCCGACGCGAGTTACTTCTCACATTGTATTTCAGATCCTAATCCTAGCTGGCAATTTACACATACAGGTAATCATCCTCTGACTTTATCTGCGTATAGCTTCGGTTGTCAGCATGATACCACCTTGCCTGCACAGGTTCTCGTGAAAGGCCCCATTGTGTCAGGAAGATTCTTTACCCGCTGTGATTCCGCATTTAAAGAGGTCAAATTTGATATACTGTTACAGGACGCTGCCTTTGCCGAAATCAATTACGGGGATGGACAAAGAGACACGGTATTGGCAGCAGGGCCACATACGATTTTTCATACATACGCCGCAACCGGTGATTATGATGCTGTCATAAAAGGTGAGAATTCGGCTACAGGATGTTTGCCAAGCATAGACAGCTTAAAAGTACGGGTACGAGACATCCAATCTGTGATCACAAGCCCTACAGTTACCTGCGCAGGTGTCTCTACTAATTACAGTGCTTCCGGCAGCCAGGATGTAGATGGCGTTTGCGGTGTGGGATACATCTGGTTTTTTGGAAATCAGCCGCCGGTAATTACGGATAACGCTTCAACCAGTTATGCTCTGGGAGGAGGAACCCATACTATATCACTGGTCGTAAAAGATGTGAACGGTTGCCGTGACACCAGCAGGACAACTATTTTTGTAAGCGCTGTCACCACCAATGCAACACTTTCCAATACCATTGGGTGTGTGCCGTCTTTTAGTTTAACCGGCACGCAAAGCGCAACGTCCAATACAACCATTACCGGGTATTCCTGGAACTTTGGTGATGGAAGCTCTCCGGTTAACACACCTAACGCTTCGCATGTGTATACAACCGCAAGCCCTCCGTTTACTATCTATAATATTTCATTAACAGTAACTAACATTAATGGCTGTACAGACACTAAAATTTTTCCAGTGAGGATGAACGCTCCTTTTCCTCCAAATATCAATGCTTCACCTTTTCAGCTGTGTGCCGGTAATACCACAACTTTGTCTACGACGGCTGCAGGTGTTAATACCTACACCTGGAATTATGGAGATGGCAGCCCCGTTCAGGTTACAACCGGCACGAGTGTCACACATCCTTATTTATCGGGAGGAAATTACAATGTGACCTTAGTCTCAGCTGATGCCGCAGGCTGTAAAGCGACTTCAGCTCCCTATGTCATTCAGGTTCAGAGTTATCCTACTGCAATTATATCAAACCTGACCAATCCTATCAAACAAAATGCTTGTGCAGGTCAGACCGTTAAGTTTGCCGATAATTCGATCAATCCATATGTCCCTCAAACCAGAGACTGGGACTTTGGCGACGGCAGTATCGTCGTTGGAAATGATACGGTGGGGACTACCTACACGAGTGCCGGAATTTATACCGTGACATTAATTAATTGTACGCCATTTGGTTGCTGCCATACTGCAACTCAGACGATAAAAGTATATGATGCTAAAGCGGATTTCAGTCTGGATAAATTAAACATATGCAAAGGCGAAGCGATTAAATTTACCATAAAAGATACGGTCAATGTCTTGGCATGGGAATGGGATTTTGGAGATGGAGTCGTTTATAATTCAACTTCTCAATCACCTATAAGTCACGTTTATAATTATCATCCTCCAGGGGGCTCAACAATAGTAGGTTTGACTTATTATTCCACTGATTCTGCCTGCACCTTTCCTCAGACTCACCCTATAAATATTTACCAGGTGATAGCTGATTTTGACCGAAATAATGAGATTTTACTTTCAGATACAGCGCATTGCATTGGAACATCGGACGTCTTTAGTAACACCTCCTTAAACGCCAATACCGCGTCCTGGAATTTTGGCGATGGATCGACAAGCTCGGTTAATAGTCCATCGCACACATACAGCAGTGCCGGAACTTATACCGTCTCTTTATCCATAACAGATAACGTTCATAATTGCAAGGACACTCTAAAAAAGGTCATGCAGATATTCCCGGTTCCTCTGTTAAGTTTAAGCGGCCGTGACACGTGTCAGAATAAACCAACGCAGTTACTGGCTACGGGTGGAACGACTTATTCCTGGTCACCTTCAATTGATTTGAATAATTCTAATATTTCAAACCCGGTGGCAACCCTTAGTGCAACTACATTGTTTTCAGTAACAGCAAATGATAACTTCGGTTGTGTTGGAACAAATACATTACTGGTCACTATACAGGAACCGCCTACACCAATATCATGGGACACAAGTATTGTAATAGGTCAAACGGCTACTTTGCCAGGCTATGTGGGTCCTGGATTCAGTTATACATGGACTCCCGGAGATTATTTGAATTGTCTGACCTGTGTCAATCCTGTGGCTTCCCCTACAGTAGAATACATTTATAACGTCACTGTAAAAGACTCACACGGGTGCTTTGAAAGAGTGAACACTTATACCGTTTATATTGAACCAAAAAGCAGTGTAGATGTTCCTACAGCGTTTACTCCAAATGGTGATGGTGTAAATGATTTGATCAACGTAGCGGGCTGGGGTATAAAAAAATTAAACTACTTCCGGGTATTTAACCGTTGGGGTGAATTAATTTATGAAACCACAGACCCGCAAAGCGGATGGGATGGAATCTACAAAGGTGTTCCGCAAAATATGGAAACCTATGTCTACCAGGCCGAAGTGGAAACCTACGTTGATACTGCTCCTATCAAGAAAACGGGCTACTTTAAATTACTACGGTAAAAGTATAGTATCGTCGCCTGGCGTTCTGAAAAAAACGCTAATTGATGCCGGTTGCAAATTCATAGCCCTTTTCCTTAATCGCCGGAATAAGAGAATTCAATAGCTCAGGCATAAAATCCAGACGGTCATGCAGTAAAATGATAGCTCCCGGTTTTAATTGAGAAAGTACGCGTTGTGTTATCTTTTCCACCTCCTTAATAGAGGTATCATAACTCCGTACATTCCAACCTATGGATTGTAGATTCAGTGTTTTAACAGCGCGCGCAATATTTGGATTGGTAACTCCATACGGCGGACGAAATAATCTATTTCCAGGTTGATACTTTTGAATTAATTCCTGGCAGTTCTCAAAATCTGTTGTTACTTTTTTGGTTGACCAAACATCGATCCAGTTATGATGAGAGAAACTGTGGTTACCTAACCGGTGCCCTTCCTCTACAATTTGCTTCACAATTTCTTCATTGCCGGCAATGTTCTTACCAATCAAAAAAAACACAGCTTTCACATTATGTTGTTTTAATACCTCCAATACTTTGCAGGTATTAAGATTATGGGGCCCATCATCAAATGTGAGTAATACTTCTTTTTTTGTTGTGCTTAAACGGTTGATAGAAGATAAATGAAAGTTAAGACCGATGAAATATGCTCCACAAAACTGAATAAATAAAAACAGATTAATCCAAGAGATCAAATACCAATAGTTTAAGCGAAAAGCAGGTTGAAAAATAAAAAAGCCAGTCAATCCAATTAAGAACGTAATAGTAACTGGCCAAAATTTTATATATCGGTTAGATGACATTTAACTTACTTCTACGTTGTTGAATTAGAAAAACTGAAACCACATAGAAACATAGTTCTTATTCGGGTTGAGAGGAAAGCGATAGAAAAACATGTTTTTAACATAGTGAACACTGTGCAAAGCGAAGCTTCTATATCCTCTCGTATTTCATTAATAAAACCTATGTGCCTATGTGGTTTATTAATCATTAAAATACATCAGATTTTTAGCACTGGCTTAAGAGCATAAAAGAATAATTAATACCCAGGTACTGATTCATAATTAACACATGCTTAATACGGGAAGGCGATTTATCACTAATCGCTAATGCTTTCGGCAAGCTTTGTTTTTCAATTAATTTGGTGCCTGTCCACATGGCAAATGCTGAAGCGGTGTGATATTCTCCACATATGTTTTTATAGCAAGCAGCGACCGATTCTTTTTCAATCGCAGGCAATAACTCCTGCAGTTTGGAATCAAAATTCACATCTCCGCTAAAGCCCATAAGCGTCACATCAATATCCGACAGCGTTAAATCATGTAGCTTTAGAAAAGCCTGTAACTTATTCCAAATGTCATCAGATGTTTTGGGCTTATACAAGGTTTGAATCCCATCAACACGTGCGATGCTCTTCTCCGTTTTTGTTTTATTCAATACAAAAAAGGCAGTGCCTTCACTCAATTGAATTCCCGGAGTCGTTGATTTCCAAATTGGATTATCGGGATTTTGTACCTGAAATTTATGTGCTTTTCTGTTCAGTATGATAAAGTTCGGTGTATGCTCTTCAATACCTCCAATCAAGATTGTTTCTTTTCCTTCTGCAAATAACATGAGAGCGTCCTGCAGGGTACTTTCAAATGAAAAACCTCTGTGTACATATGTAAAATTATAATCATGACACTTCATGATCAAAGCTATTTGAGAGCCAACTGTATTGTGCGTGGATTGTATAAATGACGTCGGTGTTAAAAATTGTTCGTCGTTATTTAAAATGGCTAATAAAAATCGCTCGCTGTCTTCAAAACAACCCAAACCTGTGCCGGTAATAATGGCATCCACCTTTTTCACATCAGCTTGCTGTATAGCGATATTTCCCGCAGCCACACCCATTTTAATTGCACGGCCCATGCGGCGCAATAAATTGGGGGCAATAAATTCTTTATAGGAAGGTTCAATGGCATCAAAATAGTCACCTTTAGCAGGATTAACATCATCAAAAAACCACTCACTATCGATTGAGTTTTGTGGTGAAATACAACCAGTACCGTTTATGTATGCCTTAACCAAATTATACTTTCTTAAATAATAAAGATGAACAGTTTCCTCCAAATCCAAACGAATTTGAAAGAATCGTGTTCAATGGAATATTCACTAATTTTGTTTCCGGGATTAAGCCCGTTTCTATAATTGGAGTGGTAAAATTCAGGTTCGGAAAAATCATACTATTTTGTAACGACAGAACGGATATAACGGCTTCGATACTTGCCGCCGCTGCCAGTGTATGCCCGGTAAAAGCTTTAGTTGAGCTGAATTTTGGCACCTGATTCCCAAACACCGCGATGGTTGCCTTACTTTCAGATAAATCATTATTTGGAGTTCCGGTACCGTGCATGTTAATGTAATCAACATCTGTCGGTTTTAATCCGCTCATTTCTAATGCCTGCTGAATAGCCATCGTTGCTCCATAACCCTCCGGCGACGAAGCTGTCTGATGATATGCATCATTTGTGTTGGCATAACCAATAATTTCAGCAAGGGCTTTTCCTTTTCTAAGGTTCAACGCATTCTCTCCTTCTATCACGACAAAAGCCGCACCTTCTCCTAAATTCAATCCTTTTCTGTTCTCATCAAATGGCTTACACCATTCACGATCCAAAATCATCAGCGTATTGAATCCATTAAAGGTAAATTTCGATAAAGCATCAACACCGCCAACAACTACCCGGTCCAACTGACCATGTTTGATCATCCTGCATCCTAACATGATGGCATTTGCCGCTGAGGAACAAGCTGTGGAAATTGTCGTCACATAGTCAACATTGCCAAGGTAATCTGCAATACGCTCTGTGCTGTCTCCACAATCATGGGTGTCCAATACATCCAGGTGGTCGTCCTTCTCAAACAGTTCCTTGTAATACAATTCTGTTTTACTCATCCCCGCAACAGTTGTCGAAGAGATAACGCCCGTTCGTAACCCATCTGTTGTATCAATACCGGAATTAATAACCGCTTCCTTAGCTGCCAGCATCGCAATATATGAATTACGGTTTAAAGCAGGATTGTTATCTTTCACAAGGTCAGCTAACTCACTGTTGGATAATTTGATTTCACCTGCTAAAAATTCGTCTTTATAACGAGTGGTCAAATGATGAATCTTTCCAATACCGGTTTTGGATTGGGTTAAGGACAAAAAGGATTCCGGGACATTGTTTCCAATAGCCGAAATCATTCCCAACCCGGTAATATAAACTTTTTGAGACAATGTAAAACTATGATTTACCCTGAGACTTAATGTATTCAGCCATTGTTCTTAATGACTGAAAAATTGTTTTCCCGTCTTTCGGATCCTGGATCTTAATACCATAGTGTTTCTCTAATAATACTATTAACTCCAAAGCATCAATTGAATCAAGGCCTAAACCTTCTCCAAATAATGGAGAATCAGGGTTGATTTCTTCCGGTTTTACCTCAGCTAAATTTAACTGTTCAATAATTTGTCCTTTTAATTTTTCGATTAATGCGTCCATTTGGTTTGATTATATAGTGTTATAATATTTGCTTGATTAAGAGGTTTAAAAATAGCATTTTTATTTGTATCTTTTTGCTTTTCAACCAAAAAAATAAAGGCTTCGAAATTCGAACCGTCTACATCCACCCAACCAACAATAGCCGCCTCTGTTACATTATCCATCAATGACTCCGTATAATTGACCAATAAATCGGCGTCAAATTTTTCGGAAACAAAAAATGCATTTTCACCGGTAATTTTATGTTTAATGGCCAATTCTCCAATAGTAATGTTTGGGAGCGTATAAACAAACACCGCCGGTGAAGGAAAATAATTTGATTTATCATCAATGGAATGCTGATGCACTCGATCGGTTTCCAGGCTTGAGGCATTATTGGATAAAACAATGGCAGTTCTTGACAACTCATGTTCAGTTAAAAAAGCAGTCCCTCGCATCGCAAATTCAGCGCATAAAAAACCAAGCTTACATTGTGCATCCATTTTATGAAATTTTGGATAAGATAATTCAAGTGATTTGTAGGCTTCTGACAAAAACTCGCTAACCGATGCTGAATGCGCAGATTGAAACATGACAGAACCATTCACCGAAACCTGGTTGTTTTTGATGTGTGCGTATGAAATAATATTGTTCATAGTTTCGTTCTTTAAACCACATAGTCACATAGATTTTCTATACCTCTATGTGGTTAAACTGTTTTTACTTTTCTAAATAGAGCCGCTGCATTGCATCCTCCAAAGCCGGATGCTGTTTTAATGAAGGCAGTAAATGTTTTTGGTTCATGTTTTTCAATCATGGTAATATTTCCGCTAACACCTTGCACTTCATAGCCTTCGGACTTAATCAGTCGCTTATGTTTCATCGATTCCAGGGACAATACCGTTTCCAAAACCCCGGCTGCACCCAATGTATGCCCGTAATATCCCTTCAGGCTGTTCACCGGAATGCTTGTCAGTCCGGCTCTTTCGAAAGCAATCGATTCCATTTCATCATTAAACGGGGTTGCCGTTCCGTGTGCCGAAATAAAACCAATTTCACTGTTGTTTGTTTTTAAAATTTCTGTTAAACACTGATATAAGCCGTCGCCCGTGCGGGATGGGCCGGAAATATGATTCGCATCGTTAGCCGAAGCACCACTCACAATTTCAGTATCATAAGGAACTGCCAGTTCCTTTTTATTTGTGATGAGAATCGTTGATACTGCTTCGCCGAGATTGATTCCGACCCTGTTTGCATCGAACGGTTTACTGGGCTCATGACTAAGTGCATTGAAAGATTTAAATCCACTGATTGTAAATTCAGATAAAATATCTCCACCACACACTAGCACATTATCATACAATCCTTGTTCAATAAAACGTTTAGCAATGATGATTCCTAAAATGCCGGAGATGCAGGCGTTAGATAAGATCACCGGTGTATGTTTAAATTTAAAAAAAGATTGTAATTGTTTGCCAAGCTCTGATAAATAAACCCTTTTGGGATCAATATGTTTATATATATTCTCTAAGACATCAATGTTTCCTTTAGTGGTTGAATAAATTAATAAGGTTCGTTCACTTTCAGGATTGATACCGCTTTGTTGGATGACATCCTGAATGGACAAAATACTTAACTGTTCCAGTTTAGTGTAGGAGACATAATTTTCAATTGTTTTAACGTGTTGTTTGATTTGCTCATCATCAATTTTAGCCACGCAAAATGGATCTTCAGAAAAAGGGAATTTTATTTTCTTTACACCAATAACCGAATTAGAAACGGCTTCGTAATTTTCCTTCGTGGAAAATCCCAAAGGGCTAATGATATTATTATAGGATGCAAAGATCATTTATAATGACAGGAATTCATCCTTTAAATGTAACAAACATGTGTTACAAACACAATCTGAATATTGCTTTGCAACATAACTTAATTCCTCCGGGGTTAAATAAACTTTCGTGCAGCAACATGCTACTATATCAGCAGGATTGCAAATAAAAGGCTGCTGGCAGCGTTCACAGGTTTTGCTGTTTAATGGTGGATTCGGCTGCATATTTTAAATTAAAAGTTATGTTGGTCTTCTCTCGATAGTTATCGCGACACTCAGACTGACAAAACTAAACAAAAAAACCTCCCCGGGTTTCCGAGAAGGTTTTTGAATGTATGAAATTCAAAAAAATTAAGCTTTTACTGCTTTTTCCATTACTACTTTTCCTTTGTAGTAAAGTTTCCCTTCAAACCAGTGTGCACGGTGAAATAAGTGTGCTTCACCTGTGGTTGTATCTTTTGCAATCGTCATTGAAGGCGCTTTGTATGTAGAACGACGAGAGTCTCTACGGGATCTGGATAGTTTTCGTTTTGGATTAGGCATGGTATTTAATTTTAATTATTGTTAAACTTTATATTCTTTAATTTATCCCATTCAGGATTTTCACTCGGTTCTTCTTCTATTTTTAGTTCGTTGTATTTAGCTAAGGTTTCATCATCACAATCCACATCAATATCATTTTCTTCGTCTTCACAAGGCACTTTACGGCTTGGAATGGCTAATTCAATGTATTCGTATAAATATTGCGCGAAGTTTGCTTCTTCCACTCCTTCTTTCAGCACTAATATTTCATCATTGCTTTCTTCAGGGTTACCATGCTTGATGACTAATTTTTCCTGTCCACTAACAGGGCAGTTATAATCCACCAAACACCGGTCGCAGTTTAATTTTACAGTGCCTTCAAAAGTAAATAAAATATGCATCAGCGTATTCTGCTTTACTAAATTGGCCTTCACCTGTATATCGGCTTCGGTTATTTCACTTTCACTAAATTGTTCAAAGAACTTACTCTTAACATCAAATTCAAATTGGTGTTCACCCATCGATAAACCGCCAAACTGTATTTTGTACTGACTTTTACCCATAGCTTATTCCAAAATGGACGGCAAATATACGCTTTTTTTCAATCTTATCAACAATTTAGCAAAAAACACCCGCATTTTTTGAAAATACTTAAAGATTTAACGATTAGATCATTACGCCTACTCATTCGTCTTAATGAGGCATTTAGGCAAAAACCATTTTTTGCCGTAATTTTCCATATTTATCGGGATATATTCACAGGAAACGTACTCGTTTTTTGCATTTCTCTTCAGATACCAGGCATTTCCGGCTTTTATCCGGGTTATGACCAGGTCTTTTAATTCGTTTCCCGTAACTAATTGATTATGACATCCTATCTCAAAACCAAGCTCGTTATTCCGCAGATCCATTATACAGGCCAGACTGTCGGCTCGTTCACCAAATTCCTGATGGCCTTTGTAAAAATGATGCCTGTTCCCTTTTTCATGCGCAATTCCAAGTTTTTTAAGTTTTCTGACTTTGATCGTTTGAGATAATAGAGCCATCGTAAAAACGTGTCTGAATGCATCGAGTTTTCCACCACTTTCAAACGTATCCAGAATTCCTCCATTTTTAACCTGACCATAAACCAACATCGCTTCTGGCAACAAGCGTTTAATCTTTTTTGCAGCGAACGGATGAAATATTGCCCAGCGCATTTCGTATTTACTAACCTCTTGCTGTGACAGTGCATTCCTTGCAATAAAACAACAAATGAATATGGCAATTATACATTTCGATTTTAACATCCGTTTGTTAGCAAGAGTATCTTAATAAATACGAAGTTACTCAATCCGTTTCATATCTTTGAAGTTGATGGACTTTAAGAATGACATAGCAAAACGTTTTTTTACCAAACAGGATATTGGTGGTGCTGAAAGCATTAACGACCTGCGCGATAAGGAATTCAGCGGAAAATCACTGACGGCTGATGAGAAATTTGCTCTTGCCAACTTCGATAAATACCGGTTGAATATTCTAAATTCACAGGAAAATGAAGAGCAATTTCATTTAAACTATCGCCAGATCCAGGTTATTTCGAATTTGGGGGATTGGAGAGAGTTTCTAAAGGACGAATACAGCAAATAAATACATTTAAAATATGCAACAAAGTGCTTCTCGCTCGAAGCACTTTTTTTATTTTATATTAATTAATACATTTATCTTTGTAAGGCTGCGTGTGCAGTTACATTTAAATAAAGAATTTAACCATAAATATCAAACCATGTACGCAAAAACTTTAGGCCAGTTCATCATTGAAAAACAAAACGATTTTCCATTCGCTAAAGGTGAGCTTTCACGTTTATTAAGAGATATCGCCATTGCGGCTAAAATTGTAAACCGTGAAGTAACTAAAGCAGGTTTAGTTGAAATATTAGGTGAGACAGGTGACACTAACGTACAGGGTGAAAGGGTTAAAAAACTTGACGTTTTTGCAAATGACCAATTTATTGCTGCTTTAAAGGCAGGCGGCGAATGCTGTGCTATCGCTAGCGAAGAAAATGAAGACATTATTCCTATTGATTCTGAAATTTCAAAAAACGCACGTTACGTTGTGGCCATGGATCCTTTGGATGGCTCATCGAACATTGACGTGAATGTTTCCATTGGTACTATTTTTTCAATCTATCGTCGTGTAAGTCTGAATGGCCCAGGAACTCATGAAGATTTCATGCAGCGTGGAACTGAACAGGTTGCAGCAGGTTATATTATCTATGGTTCTTCAGCCATGCTGGTTTATACAACGGGAAAAGGGGTGAACGGATTTACTTTGGATCCGAGTATTGGTGAATTCTGTTTATCTCATCCGAACATGCAAATGCCAAAGGATGGTAAAACCTATTCCATCAATGAAGGAAACTATTTGCATTTCCCGGAAGGCGTAAAAAAATATATTAAGTATTGCCAGGAAGAAGACAAAGCTACTAACAGACCTTATTCAAGTCGTTATATTGGGTCAGGTGTGGCTGACATACACCGTAATTTAATTACAGGTGGAATATACATTTATCCAAAAACAACCAAATCACCAAACGGTAAATTACGTTTATTGTATGAGTGTAATCCATTAGCGTTCATTATTGAACAGGCAGGTGGTGTTGCTACAAATGGTTATAAACGTATCATGGATCTGGATATTTCTGAATTGCATCAACGCACCCCGTTATTTTTAGGTTCAACGGAGATGATGAAAAAATCCATGGAGTTCATGGAGAAATATAAAGAAGCCGCAGTTTAAAAACATACTGCCTCTCTTTCTGAAAATTGATTTTAATTTATTCGGCAGATTCTTTTTATCTCCAAACTTTTGTATATTAGAGTCTTAATGGAAGAAACTTCTGTGCCACAAACTCTCGTAAAAGCAGAGTTTTACAAATCAACTGAAAAATTTCATGCGATTGCCTGCTGGATTGGTATTGCTTTAAATCTGGTATGGTTTGTAGGAGATTATTTAAGCATTCCGGAATATTGGGTTTCTTTCCTGATTTTTAGAATTTGTGTTTCAGGGATCAGTCTTGGAGCCTTATTACTGAAGAATGTTTTAAATATCAGTATCTACACCTGCATCTTCATTTTAGTTCTCGGCATTTCCATTCAAAACGCCTATATGTGGAGCCTAATGGACATTCCGCATTTGCAAAAACATGCCTTCGCCTATATGGTATTATTCATTGGTGTCGGCATGCTGGTTTTATGGGAACAAAAACTTTCCTGGTTATTATTAGCGGCCACGATTGTCAGCAATATTGTCTTTTATGTTTTAAACAGCCCATTAACGGTTGATGAATTTATTACCAATGGAGGGCTTCTCGTATTAACTGTTGTAATCTTTAGTGTATTCCTGATCAGAAGCCGGTATCGCTTAACATATAAAGAGATTAAAAGCCGTTTGGAACTAGCTAAGTCCAAAGAACTCATCGAAGAGAAACACGAAGAGGTGGTTAAACAAAAACAAGAAATCACAGACAGTATTAATTACGCCCGTAGTATTCAACGCTCTCTAATCCCAAGGGAAGAAGTGTTCAATCAACATTTCAAAGATAGTTTTGTATTGTTTCAGCCGAAAGATATTGTCAGTGGTGATTTTTACTGGATCTATGAAAAAAACGGGCTCATTTTTTATGCGACGGGAGATTGTACCGGACATGGTGTACCCGGTGGATTTATGACAATGCTTGGTATATCTTACCTGGATGATATTATTGAAGTTAAACAGGAAAAAGACCCGGGACAAATTCTCAACCTGATGCGTGATAAAATAATCAGCACTTTAAAGCAAAATGGAAATTTTGGGGAAAGTAAAGACGGAATGGACGTGACCGTATGCTGCATTGATAAAATTAATAAAGAGTTAAGGTACGCCTCTGCAAATAACCCTTTATACATTGTACGAACGTCAAGGAACGAAAAAGAACTCCATGTATTTAAAGCCGACAAACAGCCATGCGGTTTTTATCATGATTACAAATCTTTTAATACAAATACAGTTAAGTTAATTGAAGGCGATTGTATCTATACATTTTCTGATGGCTACCCTGATCAGTTTGGAGGGAATAATGGAAAGAAATTCATGCACAAGCAATTCAAAGAAATTCTGATCAACAATTCCCATTTGGACTTTGATAAACAAAGAATCGAATTATCCAATACAATAAATACCTGGAAAGGGGAACTGGAACAGGTGGATGATATCCTGGTGATAGGAGTTAAAATTTAATGGCTTACTCATTGTCATTATGATGCCCCAGGCCCAGTTTTAATTTACCCGGATAACCAGAATAATTAAGCTTTAATCCTTTGGAGTCTTCTGCACTCTTACCTGAATTTTTCGGGATATAATTTTTTCCGCGTTTCTTAAGGTTGCTCCATGGGACAAGAATATTAATATTTGACTTCTCTTTAAAATGATAAATCCCGCTCATATAAAGGTTGAGCACGTTTGAAGCAATTTCCATCTCACGGATATCCATTTTAAAACCATCAATCAAAAGGGTTTCGTTAAGTTCTGTAAAAGAAATATCCGCGAAATCCCTGTTTCTGAAAATAAACTGTGACATTTTCTGTAGTGGCTCGTAGTCCAATAAATGCCCGTCTTTAATTTTAAAATTAACCTGGCCTCTCATTGAATTCCCAATGACTTCCATTTTATCGTCAAGATCCATTTTTATTTTTGCATCCAGAGAAACTTTTCCCTGAAGGTTATCACTTTCTATTGCCTTTTGGCCAAAGTTCTCAAACTGATCAAATAACTGGTTTACATTAATGTTTTCAGTAGTAATTGTGGCGTTTATTTTTTGGAGATTATATACAGAGCCTTTCAAAAAAATATTTCCGTTGCATGTAATTGCATTCAGTGACCGGATATCCAATAACTTATCCTTATAATACAAATTAATATTCGCTTCCCTGGCCTCCACCTTACGCACGATTAATTTTTTTGCTGCCAGAGTAACATCAAACTCAAAATTACTTTCATTTAAATCTGTGGCATTTTTTTCCATTTTGGCTTGATTTTCTTCTTTCGAAGAAGTATCCTGAACAGATTTTTTCAAATACCCCGTTAAATCAAAATGATCTGTTGTTGCACTTAATGCAGCTTTAAACCCGTTGGCGAAGCCCAATGAATATTTCGTGAAATTATCTACAGACCCTTTCAGTTTCAAATCTCCGCCATCCATTTTCAAATCCAGGTTATCAAACTTCAAAAAATTATTTACAACAGTAGCGGACCCATTTACACAGTACACATAAGGTTTGAGTTTTTCCTTATAACAGACATTTTTGAATTTTATGCTGGCGTTTAGCTTCATTGGCTTGTCTAAAAATTGTTTTTCATTCAATTTGTTAACCGGGCCTGTGTAATTTAAACCAATATCCGCGTAACCTTTTAACGCAAACTCCTTAGCCGGTTTCAACTTTATCTTTTTCGCGTCAATCAGGAGATGGGCATTCACGACAATAAAAGGATTTGTAAAACTATGCACGGTTAAGGCTCCCTTAAATCCAAAATCATATACTTTACCGGTCAGGGGTTTTAAAATCACTTTCGCATGATCTCCGTCTCCTGTTTTTAATGAAGAGTCCAGACTGATAATAGCAGCATTAAAAGCAATATCAGAATAAGGCACGCCTGAATTTCCAATTTCTACATTGTTCTTAGAGCTTTTTATATGTACGATAACAATTGGTTCCTGTTGTTCGCCAATCTCAACCATAATCAGGGCCTTTGCATCTACCGGGTGTTTCACTTTAATTTTTAATAACCCTTTTTTGACACCCGGATTCAGTAGTGAAATCACATTAAAATAATCTGCCTGCTTGTTTTCAATACTCAATGACAAATGTTTTTTGTCTTTAAGCTCAACAAATGCTGAAATATTATACCGGTGTTTGTTAATCTCTGCATAGGATGGCTGATGAATAAATATTTCTTTACGGGGGTAACAAATCGTTGCAGTCAGATCTAAATCTGCCGGGGTGTTACTAAGAAAGGCTCCTTTCTCAGCCCTGAATAATAAGCCATTGATAAATACATTGCCGGTTAAATGCGCCTCCATCCCATCCGCGTAATTTTTTAATTCAACTTCATCATTTATGAAAAGGAACTCAATTCTTTTATTGTAGCGTTTGTTGAGAAACTTGAATTTTGTATTTGCAATTCCAACTTTTGTAATTTCAAAATGGATGCCTGAACTCGTCTGAGTTGAAGTATCTTTCTTTACAAACTCATAATTTTTAATACCTTCATTACCTTTCACAAGATTTAATTCTCCATCTTTTATTGCAATGGAATTTACTATAAACTCTTTATGCAGAAGCTTTTCAATGTTAAATGACAATGAAAGAGAAGCAGCTTTTAACAAAGGCTCATCAGGCTGAACATCATTGGAAAGGGAGATATTTTTAAATTGTACTGAAGTATTCGGCCAGTTACTTATAAAGGAAACGCGAATGGATTCGGATTTTAGAGTTAAGCCGTAGCTCTCTTTTAAATTCGCAATAAGCATTTCTGCCAATTCCTTTTTATAAAAGGTGACTGTGACAAATACTGTTCCTATTGCTAAAAATACTAACAGAAAAAGAATCAGTATAATTCTCTTTACAAATTTCATTACCGGATCAAGTTACAGTATAAAGAACTAAAATTTCCGGTCAAATTACTTGTAAACTACAAATTATGTTTTGCATATTTTACAGATAAAGAGGGAAGGGATATAGGACTTAGAGACTAGTGAATACCACTGCTGATGCTCTCACGTTTCATCGGGTGAACGGATAATACGGGAACATTGCTGGATTCAACAATTTTAATGGAAGTAGAGGCGCCCCCCATCAATTCATTGATGCTTGTGTCTTTCTTATTCATCAAAACGATCAAATCAATGTCATTGTTATTTGCGTAGGTAACAATTGCCTCTGCCGGATTGTTTGAAGGAATCGATCGGTTCGTACATTCAACACCACGTTCCTTTATGAATTTTTTAACCTGGTTTAAATATGGCAACAGGTTGTTTTCATATTTCTCATCATTTGGGCTAAACACGGAAACAATTCGTATAGTGGCTTTGTAATGTTTTGCCAATTGCACTGTAATCCCAACCTTTTCCCGGCTCTCGGCACTCATATCAATGGGCATTAAAATATTGGAACAGCTATTACGCTGATCCTTTGAACGCATAGTAATAACAGGACAAGGAGCATTTTTAATGAATTTACTCACGTTTGTACCACCTAAGAAACTTCTGAATCTGACTTGTGTATCTAATCCTATGACAATTAAGGCGCAACCTAATTCCTCTGCTTTTTTATCAATCAACTCGTAAATATCTCCCTTGAGATTTAAAAACTCGGCAGGTTGACCACTTTCTTTAGTCACTTTCGATACGATTTCTTCCAGTTCTTTATCGTGCTCATGGTTGCTGTTAGGAGCAGCATGCATGATGATAATTTTAGCTTTTAAGAATTTAGCCAGGTTATAAGATTGCTCAATTGCAATTAAAGATTGTTTTGAGAAATCAACCGGGATTAAAATAGAACTATTTTCTTTTAGAAGCATAAAAAGCAGTTTTAAACAAAGATAAAAATAAATCGATGAATGTCAAATTTTAGCAGACTAAATACTAAAATAGGCAATAAAAAAGGTTTTCAATTAAAATATTAAAAAATCCGAAGTTAATGCAAGACTAGGTAAAAATTTCAATCACATAGTTTGGAATCAACCCCAACACTATGGTAAATAATGCTGTGATGGCTAACAATAAAACATGTGATGTTTCCATGACCACGTCTTCCTGTGAGTCGTCCTTTTTAAAGTACATCGCGATGATCACTTTGAAATAATAGTATACACCAACGGCAGAAGTTAAAATTGCCAGAATAATCAACCATTTAAAAGAGGTGCCGATCATTACTGAAAACACAAAATACTTTGCAAAAAAACCTGCTGTTACCGGAATACCCGCTAAAGACAACATGGCAATGACCATGCAGGCAGCCATAAAAGGGTGACGCTTTCCAAGACCGTTGAACGCTTCAATATTTGAACTATTTCTTGATTTAGACACGTTATACAAAACGGTAAAGGCTAAAATGGAACCAATAGAATACGCTAACGAATAATAAAGAATCGCATTGATACTTGCCCATCCTCTGTTATTAGCCAATATTGCCATTAACATGAAAGCCGCATGACTAATACTTGAGTAAGCCAACATACGCTTTACACTTTCCTGTGTAGCAGCCGTGATATTTGATACAACCAGTGATAATGCAATTACCACTGCTAATACCATACTCCAGGTTTGGCTCACACCACCGAAAACAACTAAGAATAAATGCATAAAGGCTGCGAAGGCCGCCGTTTTGACAATGGTACTCATCAGTGCAGTAATGACTGTTGGAGAGCCTTCGTATACATCCGGTGCCCAGAAATGAAAGGGTGCCGCACTTACTTTAAATAACATGGCTACCAAAACCATTAACACGCCTGCGTAAAAGAATACAGGTAAACTACCCTGAGCATGAGAAATAAAAGAACGAATCGCCATCAAATCAAAACTACCGGTGGCTCCATAAATCAAAGCGATACCAAATAATAAGAAACCGGAAGCAAATGACCCCATGATCAGGTATTTAAAGCCTGCCTCATTAGATGCCAGATCGCGTTTGCGACTTGCAGCTAAAACATACATTGGTATAGAAAGGATTTCAATGCCTAAGAACAACGTGGTCATATTACTGAAAGCAGTCAGCATAATTGCTCCCACCAATGCAAATAATACCAAAGCGAAATGATCGGTTACGTGATCCTGTTCAAAATAATCATTCGCTAAAATAAACCAGAAAAATGCAGTTACTAATATCACTCCACTGAATGCCAATGCTACGTTATCAAAACGGATCATGTTACTGAACATTGGAATATTAAGATTGTTGTTCCATTCCATGAAATTTGTTGCGTAAGCAGCCAGAATTCCAATCAGCACTAATGGGTACAGTAGTTTTTTGAATTTAAAAATTTCGGCCAGCATGGCTAAAACCCCTAATCCGCTAATAATAAAAAGACCTTTCATATATTTACTTAAGATTTATGACTTAAAACCGTCAATTGATTTTTTATTTTATATAAGTTAAAATTGCTTTTGTTCCTTCTTCTGCCAGATCATTCAATGGCTTTGGATAGACTCCGAAAGCAATGATTGTGAAACAAATAATATACAACACCCATTTGTCTGAAGATGCCAGTGAGCCGAAAGCAATGGCTGAGTCTCTTCTCTCTCCCAACATAATAGCCTGGTAACTGCGTAGCATATATACAGCACCCAATATTACCGTTAACCCTGCAAATGCGGCGATCCACGGACCATACTGATACACACCATTGATTAATAAAAACTCGCCAACAAACCCATTGGTTAGCGGTAACGCTACAGAACCCAACATGATAATCAGAAATAAAACGGCAAAATTTCCATTCATGTTTCTGATACCTCCTAACTTATCCATCTCACGTGTTCCGGTGTGGCGCATTAGTATATCGGCAATCAAAAATAAACCAACCACATTGATACCATGTGCTAACATTTGCATCACGGCTCCCTGGATACCTTGCTGATTGCAGGACAATATTCCCGCTGCAATTAAACCAACGTGCGCAATGGATGAATAGGCAATTAAACGTTTATAATCCTTTTGAACGATGGCAATACAGGAAGCATAAATAATTCCAAACACTGATAAGCCGATCACTAAACCGCCCCATTTCTCTAATGCTAACGGTGCAATTGGCAATAACCATTTAATTAAACCAAAGGTTCCCATTTTCAACATGATACCGGAAAGGAGCATGGTTCCCTGAGTTGGTGCGGTTACATATGTATCAGGTTGCCAGGTATGCAAAGGAAAAACAGGCATCTTAATTCCGAAAGCTAAAAAGATGCACCAGAATACAAATGACTGCTGATTTAAACTTAAAGACTTACCGGCAATATACAGATCATTAACGGCCCAAGATTTTATTCCTGTATCGAAGCCTGTGTGGTTGTATAAATAAATTAAACCAACCAGCATGAATAACGATCCTAGTAATGTATAAACAAAAAATTTGAATGTTATGCGACCCCTGTTTTCTCCACCCCAAACCAGGCATATAAAATAGATAGGGATTAAAGCAAGCTCCCAGAATACGTAAAACAAAAATCCATCATTCGCAGTGAACACACCAATTAAAGCCATTTGCATTAATAAGATCAATCCATAAAATGAATTTGGTTTTTCATACGTGGTATTGAAAGACGATAAAATAATCAGTGGTACTAAGAAGGTGGTTAATAACACCATTAACATGGATAAAGCGTCCACGCTTACGGCAAAATAAATTCCAAGAGACTCCACCCATGGACAATTCAGCATCAGGCTGGCACTTGCAGGATTGTGCTTGTACTGGAATAATACGGCTAATGCTAAGATAAATTCAACAACGGATAAACCCAGTGCAACGGTTCTGCTGGTGTTTCCCTTAGTGAAAAACACCAATAAACTTGCAATAAGAGGTATAATAATTAATAAGCCAACTAACATATATTTTCTTTTATTATTTAAATTACTTTATGAACGTGAAAAATAAAATGGCAATAATCCCTGCCACCATCCCAAAAATGTATAATCCGATATGGCCTGTTTGCACTCTACGCACAACCGAACTGATGCCATTAACCGCACTTCCAACGCCATTTACAATACCGTCAACCACCTGCAAATCCATAAACTTATAGAACGCAACGGAAAGAACATCTAACGGTTTCCGGATTACAGCATCATATAATTCATCCACATAATACTTATTATAAATCAACTTCTTAACGCCGGTTAATTTCTGATCATTTGTCTCCGGTAAAATCTGATTTTTAATATACACCATGTAAGCAAAGAAAATAGTTGCTAAAGCGGCTGCTGTTGCTATGAACATTAAAGTCCATTCTTTGGCATGATTTAAAATACTAGGATTTTTATGTGCTATAATTGGATCTAGATGATGATGAAACCAATTGGTTGTTCCCCAAAATTCAGGTAAGCCTAATACACCGCCAAATATTGATAATATTGCTAAAACAATTAATGGAATTGTCATTGTGCTTGGCGACTCGTGTAAATGATGTTCCTGTTCGTGTGTCCCTCTAAATTTACCGAAGAATGTTAAGAATAATAATCTGAACATGTAAAATGCAGTAAGAATCGAAGCTACCTGGCCAAAAAACCACAAGGTTGGACTATGCTCATACGTATGTGCCAGGATCTCATCTTTTGAAAAGAAACCTGATAATAAAGGGAATCCACTAATAGCTAAAGTCCCAATTGCCATTACTTTTCCTGTGATTGGCAAATGTCTCCATAAACCACCCATTTTACGAATGTCCTGCTCGCCACCCATGGCATGAATCACAGATCCTGCGCCTAAGAATAATAAAGCTTTAAAGAATGCGTGAGTAGTAACGTGAAATACTGATGAACTGTATGCACCAACACCTAATCCCAAAAACATTAATCCCAATTGAGAGACTGTTGAATATGCCAGTACTTTTTTGATGTCGTTTTGAAATAACCCAATCGTCGCAGCAAATAAGGCAGTGGCTACACCGACAACCGCCACGACATGAGAAGCACTTTCTGACATGGAATAAAATACATTGGAACGAACGATCATATAGATGCCGGCAGTTACCATGGTAGCAGCGTGGATCAAGGCAGAAACAGGTGTCGGACCCGCCATCGCATCAGGCAACCAGGTGTATAATGGCAGCTGCGCTGATTTACCCATAGCACCAATAAACAATAATAAAGCAATTGCTGTTACTGTCGTTTCACTTCCGCTCGATGCAATCGAAAATACTTCACCAAAAGAAATACTTCCAAATGTCACAAATATTAAAATGATCCCTAACAAGAACCCTAAATCACCCACACGGTTCATGATAAAGGCTTTCTTAGCAGCATTGTTATAAGCTGTATTTTTGAACCAGAAACCGATCAGTAAATAAGAACATAAACCAACACCTTCCCAACCCACAAACATGATCAGGTAATTATTACCTAACACGAGTAATAACATGAAGAATACGAATAAATTCAAATACGTGAAAAAACGGGAGAATCCTTCATCATCATGCATGTACCCGATAGAATAAATATGGATCAGGAAACCGATACCGGTAATGATCAGCAAAAACCATGAAGACAAAGGATCCACTAAAAATTCAAATGGGATTTTCAATGTATCTGAATTGATCCACGAAAATAATGGCACCACATGAGAGGTCATTTCTTTATGCTCCTCGAGATCGATAAAGATTAATACCGACACTATGAAGGATGCTAATACAGCTAAACTCGCAATCCATCCGGAAGCGTTTTTGCTGATTTTTTTTCCAAAGAATCCGTTTATTATAAATCCTAATAAAGGGAATAATGGGATAAGTGCTACTAATTTAATCATATACTAGTTCTTTAATCTGCTTAATAAATCAATGTCAATACTTTTGAAATTACGATACACCATCGATAAGATAGCTAAACCAACCGCAACCTCAGCCGCAGCAACCGCCATAATAAAGAATACAAATACCTGACCTGAAGCGTCATTATGTAAAGTTGAAAAAGCCACCAATAATAAATTCACCGCATTCAACATTAACTCAATGCACATAAAAATAATGATCGCGTTTCTGCGCGCCATAACACCCACCACACCAATGATAAAAAGCACGGCGCTCAACATGATGTAAAAATTAATAGGAATTCCGTTTAACATAATATTTTAAATTTATGAATTTGTATTTTCTTTTGAGTTAATATTGGTATCGCGTTTTCCAATCATAATGGCACCAACCAGGGCAGCCAGTAATAAAATAGAAGCGATCTCGAATGGAAATAAGAATTCACTGAACAATACTTTACCCAGGTTTTTAACCAAACCAATTTGTGAAGCGCCACCTTGTACCAATTGTAGTTGTTCTGCACCTCTTAAAGCACCTACCATCACAAATAGTAAAATACCACCAACCATGCCGGCAATGAACCGGGTACCGATATGTTTACGTGGTTCCGTGTCCGCATTCAGGTTCATTAACATGATAATGAATAGAAAGAGCACCATGATAGCACCCGCATATACCACAATATGAACCACTGCCAGGAACTGCGCGTTTAATAATAAATAATGTCCGGCAATGCAAAAGAACGTCAATACTAAATATAAAACTGAATTAACGGGGTTACGCGTAAAAACCACCATGAGCGCGAACATAATAGCAAGGAAAGATAAAATCCCGAAAAGCCATTGTGTAATTGTGTATCCTAACATAAATGTATTTTAGTGTTTGTTGCCTTTATTTAATTTTTTATCGTCAAACAATTTATTGTGCATTAATCCCGGGATTTTTTTAAAAGCCAAAACTTCCGGAGTCTGGCGTTTTGTGACGTCAATGCGTTTGTCAATTTTTTCCACCAACTTATCCTTTCCGTAAATAAAATCATTACGCTCAAATTCAACATCCACTAAACGATCAGTTAAGAAGATAGCTTCTTTAGGGCAAGCCTCTTCGCATAAACCACAGAAAATACAACGCAGCATATCAATTTCATAGGTTGCCGCATATTTTTCTTCACGGTATAAATGTTCTTCTCCTTTTTTCCGTTCACCGCTGGTCATGGTAATTGCTTCAGCAGGGCAAGCAATCGCACACATCCCGCAAGAGGTACAACGTTCCGCGCCATTCTCATCACGTTTTAAAACATGTTGTCCGCGCCACACAGGTGCGATTGGACGCTTTTGCTCCGGATACATAATGGTTGGTGGCTTCTTAAACAAGTGACTTGCCGTAATGATCATTCCCTTGGCAATAGCCGGTAAATATAATTTTTCAGCAAAACTTTGCTTTTTATTTGATACGACTACTTTTCTATTTGTTAATTGCATTTTCTACTCCTTCTAAAAATGAATGTTTCCTCTAAAATATTCAATCACTATCGTTAATAATAAATTAAATAATGATAATGGCAATAACGTTTTCCAACCTAAGTTCATTAACTGGTCATAACGGAAACGCGGTAAGGTCCAACGGATCCACATGAACAAACAAACGAATCCAAATATTTTGGCCATTAAAACGCCAAATCCGATTAAGGAAATCCAGACAGAACCATCAGCCAATCCTAATTTCTCATACAGCTCATGAGCGAACGGAAAATTATAGCCTCCAAAATACATTGTAGCAATCACCGCTGATGATATGAACATATTGATGTACTCTGCAAACAAAAACAATCCGAGTTTCATAGAGGAATACTCGGTGTGGTATCCGCCAACTAATTCAGTTTCACATTCCGGTAAATCAAAGGGGGCACGATTGGTTTCTGCCAGCGCACAGATAAAGAAAATTAAAAATCCTAAAGGCTGCCAAACAAAATTTGCGAAACCTGCATCCTGTTGTTCTACGATCTCTTTTAAACTTAATGAACCACCGGAAGAAATAATTAATGCGATCAATGCAATTCCCATTGGAATTTCGTAACTGATCATTTGAGAAGAAGCACGAACGGCACCTAATAAAGCAAACTTATTATTGGATGCCCATCCCCCGATCATAATTCCGTATACTCCAATGGAAGCAACTCCCAATAAATAAATCACACCAATATTAATATCCGTGATCTGCATATCATACATATGCCCGTTAATCATAACCGGTTTGGCCCAGGGCACCACGGCACTCGTGATAACTGCTGTTATCATGAACAAACATGGTCCCAAAATAAACAAGGAACGATTGGATACATTCGGAATGATCTCTTCCTTCATGAACATTTTTACACCATCGGCTAATGGCTGGAAAATTCCTCCCCATCCGGCACGACTCGGGCCTTTTCTATCCTGCAAAAAAGCAGCAAACTTTCTTTCCCATAACGTAGCGTATGCTGCTGCACCAAGACACAGAAGAAACACCCCTACGCACATGATGGCTTTGTAAATTATAAATGCTGTCATATAGTTAATTAAGGTCTTTTATTAATATCCATGAAACCAAGTGCTTTTTGTTGTTTCATAATTTGCACTTTCAGTTCATTTAAATGATTATAATGATTTTGAGAAATCACACTAGATCTGTGAATCTGAGAAGGACCTTCCACTTTCCAGTCGGATACATTTTTTCTTTCAAATCGACAGGTATTACAGATAAACTCTTCTGCTTCTCCCCAAATGTTTTTACGGGATGTCACACGCAATACATCCGGACCTTTCATCCATAAACGCACTTTTCCTGAACATTTTTTGCAGTCGCAGGTTGCATCCACAGGTTTGGTGAACCACACTCGTGATTTAAAACGGAAAGTTTTATCTGTCAAAGCACCTACAGGGCAAACATCAATCACATTACCGGAAAATTCATTTTCAATCACGTTCTCGATATAGGTAGAGATTTCCGCCGCATCTCCACGGTGCATCACACCATGAACACGGTTATCAGTTAATTGCTCAGCCACCTTCACACAACGAAAACACATAATGCAACGATTCATATGTAGCTGTACGTACTTACCGATATCAATGCGTTCAAACTCCCTGCGCGGAAATTCATAACGCGTTTTTGCTGCTCCATGCTCATAACCAAGATCCTGCAAACTGCATTCTCCTGCCTGGTCACACACCGGGCAATCCAAAGGATGGTTCATTAATAAAAATTCAACCACACCTTTACGTGCTTCCAAAACATCTTTGTTAATGGTATTTTCAACAACCATTCCGTCCATTACTTCTGTACGGCAGCTTGCTACCGGCTTAGGCATAGGAGTTGGGTTAGCAGCGCTACCTTGTGTAACTTTTACGATACAGGTACGGCAGTAACCACCACTGGTTTTTAGTGAAGAATAATAGCACATGGTGGGCGGAGCTACCTCCGGGCCAATCATTCGTGCTGCTTCCAGAATTGTGGTGCCTTTAGGCACATCAATTTCTATTCCGTCAATAGTAACTTTCATTATGCTCTAACTAAATTTAATCTATCGTAATGTGAAATGTCCACAAACTTTTTATTTTTTGCGATTTCTAAAAACTCATGTTTGAAATGACGAATGGCTGCTGCCACAGGCCATGCCGCAGCCTCTCCTAAAGGACAAATGGTTTTCCCTTCAATTTTACTTTGAATGTCCCATAATAATTCCACGTCACTTTCATTCGCTGTTCCGTTTAAGAACTTTTGTAATATTTTTTCCATCCAACCTGTTCCTTCACGGCAAGGTGAACATTGTCCGCAAGACTCATGATGATAGAAACGGGCAAACGTAAATAAATTTTTCACGATGCTGGTGTCCTCGTCCATAGCAATAAAACCACCGGAACCCAACATAGTACCAGTCTGGAAGCCACCGTCTGCTAAACTTTCATAAGTCATTAAACGGGGCTCACCTTTGGCTGTTTTTAAAATTAATTCAGTTGGTAAAATTGGCACCGAAGAACCACCTGCTACTACTGCTTTTAATTTTTTTCCATTACGGATTCCTCCACAATATTCATCGCTGTAAATAAAATCCTCAACGGTGATCCCTAATTCAATTTCGTAAACACCAGGTTTATTAATATGCCCTGAAGCAGAAATCAATTTTGTGCCGGTAGATTTTCCTACGCCAATTTTAGCGTATTCTTCACCACCCATGTTCACAATAGGAACAACAGCGGCAATGGTCTCAACGTTATTTACCACAGTCGGACAACCCCATAAACCGGCTACAGCAGGAAATGGTGGTTTGATACGTGGATTACCGCGCTTACCTTCCAGTGATTCTAATAAAGCCGTTTCTTCACCGCAGATATAAGCTCCGCCTCCAACCTGTACATAGCAGTCGTGAGAGAAATCAGTACCTAAAATATTTTTCCCTAACCATCCTGCAGCATACGCTTCTGCAATAGCTGCTTCTACAATACGAGCTACATAAAAATACTCGCCACGGATATAGATGTAAGACGTTTTTGCACCTAATGCATAGGAAGAAGTAATCATCCCTTCGATCAACGCATGAGGAATTTTCTCCATCAAATAGCGATCCTTGAAAGTTCCAGGCTCTGATTCATCAGCGTTACAAACTAAATAGCGAGGAACGCCTTCCGGCTTTGCCAAAAAGCTCCACTTCATTCCTGTTGGGAAACCTGCTCCACCACGACCTCTTAATCCTGATGTTTTTACCTCATCAGTAATCTGGTCCGGTTGCATTGTTTTTAAAGCTTTCTCTACAGAAGCATAACCACCGTGTGCACGATATACTTCCAACGTATGAATGTTAGGAACGTGATCGTTATGTATTAATAATTTTCTTCCCATTACAATTATAACGTGTTTTTATAATCCATATCTGTATAACTTCTTAATCTACCGTCTGCTCTGTAAGTCTCCAACAGATTGTCCACTTTTTCATAGGTTAAGTTTTCGTGGTAACTGGCCCCGCATTGCAGCATTGGTGCGGTTCCGCAAGAACCTAAACATTCAGCTACTTTTAAGGAGAACATGCCATCTTTGGTTGTTTCTCCAACTTTGATGTTCAGTCTTTTCTCGATATATTTTACTATGTCTTCGGCACCATTCAACCAGCACGAGCTTGTCTGGCAAACTTCCAGTACACATTTGCCCATTGGTTTTAAGTTATACATCGTATAAAACGATGCTACTTCAAATACTTCAACCGGCTTGATTTTTAAAATAGATGCGACATAATCCATTGTTTCAGGGCTTAACCAGCCGCCGAACTCCGCTTGTGCAACATGCAATACAGGCAATAATGCTGATTTAATTTTTTCAGGTGGATAATGTGAAATGATCGTTTGCACTGTTTTCATAGCCTCTTCGCTGAAAACCGTTGCAGCGCGTTTAGCTTCATCAAATTTTTGTGCTCCGTGTACTTGTGAACCCATATTTATTTATTCAATCTTTTGTTTTATAATTAAGAATCAAGCTCGCCTGCAATTACGTTCATGCTACTCATGGTTAAAATAGCATCGGACAACATAATTCCTTTTACCATTTCAGAATAAGCCTGATAGTAAATGAAGCATGGTCTGCGGAAATGTAAACGGTAAGGTGTTCTTCCGCCATCACTGATACAGTAAAAACCTAATTCTCCGTTTCCACCTTCTACACAATGATATACTTCTCCAACAGGAACGTCAGTTTCTCCCATCACAATTTTAAAATGATAGATCAGCGCTTCCATGTTGTTATATACTTCTTCTTTCGGTGGCAAATAGAAATCAGGTAAGTCAGCATGCATTAGCCCTTCCGGCATTTTTTTAATAGCCTGCTCAATGATGCTTAATGATTGCCACATTTCATGCTGACGAACCATAAAACGGTCATAAGTATCTCCCTGTGTTCCTACAGGAATTGTAAATGTAAAATCTTCGTAAGAAGAGTATGGGTTCATGACACGCACATCGTAATCAACGCCGGCAGCACGTAAATTTGGCCCCGTAAAACCATAACCCAACGCTTTCTCAGCTGAAATTGGTCCGCAGTTTACAGTACGGTCCATGAAAATTTTGTTACGCTCCAGTAAATTTGAAAATTCTTTTAAGCCTGCAGGAAAGTCTTTTAAAAATATGTCGAGCAAATCCCAGGTTTTTTTATTCCATTCTTTATCAAAACCTCCGATGCGGCCAATGTTGGTTGTTAAACGCGCTCCACAAATCTCTTCAAAGATCTCATAAATTTTTTCTCTCCATTGAAAGATGTATAAGAATCCGGTCATAGCCCCAGTGTCCACACCAATCACTGAATTACAAATGATATGATCCGCTATACGTGCTAATTCCATGATGATCACACGATGGTATTGCGCTCTCTTTGGAATTTCTGCGCCAATTAATTTTTCTACTGTCATATACCACCCCATATTGTTGATGGGTGATGAACAGTAATTCATTCGATCGGTTATCGGTGTGATTTGCGCATAAGGCCTGCGTTCTGCCAGTTTCTCAAAGGCGCGATGAATGTATCCAATTGTTGGCGTTGCTTCATGAATGATCTCACCATCCATTTTCAATACATTCTGAAAAATACCATGTGTTGCAGGATGTGTAGGACCAAGGTTTAATGTAGAGTATTCTTTCTCTTCAATCACTTCCTGGTTAATGGAGTATACAGTTTCTTTTTTACTCATCTTTTAATTTGTTTCGTTTTCTTATTTCAAAAACTTAATTAACGTCCAAACATATCATCTTTCTTGTCAGTTCTGGCCTGATCTTCCAATGGGTACTCTTTTCTCATCGGGAAGATGTCCATTTCATCCACATTCAAAATACGTTTTAAATTTGGATGCCCTTTGAACCTCACACCAAAAAAATCATAGGTTTCTCTTTCCATCCAGTTAGCTGTAGGATACAGATCTGTTACAGTTGGGATCTCCGGTTTATTGATGTCAAAAAATGTTTTTAAACGGATGCGGTAATTCTTTGGCATATTGTGCAAATGATACACTACCCCTAGTTGTTTTTCATCTGGGGTTTGCACGCCACATAAAGTCGTCAGGAAGTGAAAGTTTAATTCCTCATCTTCCTTTAAAAATTTAAGAACATCATGCATACTGTCTTTTTTTACAGTAAATACAGGATAATCATAAAGAAGCGCAGCCGATTCAATTTCGTCGGGAAAACGCTCATTTAATTTTGCACTGACAATTTCTAAAAGCTCCATAGTTTTGAATTATTCTATTCCGTATGAGTTCAACATTTTTTTATACTCTTCTGATTCTCTTCTACGGAAGGATTCATTCTGAGCCATCTCCTGGATTTTCATAACCCCTTCTAAAATTTGCTCAGGACGTGGGGGGCAACCCGGCACATAAACATCCACCGGGATTATTTTATCAATTCCTTGTAATACAGAATACGTATCGAAAATACCACCGCTACATGCACATGCTCCAACAGACAATACCCAACGAGGCTCTGCCATTTGCTCATATACCTGGCGCAGGGTTGGTCCCATTTTTTTTGCGATCGTTCCCATTACCATCAACATATCTGCCTGGCGCGGAGAAAAACTTAAACGCTCCGATCCAAAACGACCTAAATCATAATGAGAGGCCATTGTTGACATGAATTCAATACCACAGCATGAAGTTGCGAACGGCAAAGGCCATAAGGAATTCTTACGTGCCATTCCAACTACATCTTCTAATTTGGTTGCAAAAAAACCTGGCCCCTCAAGTCCTTCAGGACTCTTGGCGATTTCCGGTTTTGTGCGTTTTATGATTTCTTTTGCCATTGTTCTAAAATTTAAAAACTATACTTATTCTTCCCATTTCAATGCTTTTTTTGAAAGCATATAATAAAATCCAACTAATAACAATATGATGAATGTGAATACTTCAATAACACCCAGCATACCTAACTCTTTGAAGTTAACCGCCCATGGATACATGAAAATTACCTCTATGTCGAAAAGCACAAATAAAATAGCCACCAGGAAATACTTAATAGCAAAGGGTACACGCGCATTTCCTTCTGACTCAATACCGCATTCAAAGGATTCTAATTTGATTTTTGTCTTACGTTTAGGACCTAACCAGTGCGATGCAAGCATTGTAGTTATTACGAATCCTAAAGCAACGATGAACATTAATACAATTGGTAAATAATCTAAAGGGGATGACGCTGAGTTCATAATTATTAGTTTAATTAGTGAATGTAAGGTTAACCATTTTTACGGAAAACATCAAATATTCGGTCTATTTTTTTACAACTCAAATGTTTAAAAAAGACAAAAAAAAAGCCGTCAGAGAACTCTCTGACGGCTTTCAAACAAACATTTTCTAATCTTTTATGAATTTGTAGGTTGCATTAGACTGATTAAGATTAAACCTGATTTCATAAACGCCTGGGGCAAGATCGGATATGGAAATTGGTTCATGGTTATTCGATAAAATTTCTCCATTTTTTATAAGCTGGCCTTTTATCGAATAAATCGAATACCCCAGTTTCTTTTGATCTTTTACACTGGAATTGATGAACAACATGTCTTTTGCCGGATTAGGAGAAATAGAAATTCCATTAATCAGGGCATAATTTTCCAATCCTGTAATCGTGACCTGTGTCGCAGAAGATGATGATTGACAACCCAAAGCTGAAGTAATCCACACGGAATAGTAACCATTTTGAGTTACTGTGTATGTCTGTGCAGTTTCTCCCGTAATAGGCGAACCGTTTAAATACCATTGGTTTCCGTTCGAAGCACTCGAAGTAAGGACTAACCCTGTCTGTGTAACAGTAGGTGAAGTTGTTGCATCCAGATAAACCATAACAGTTTGCGTTGAAGCACATGCACCTACTGATCCGGTGCATGTGTAAACTGAAGTTACAGACGGCGTTACTGCAATATTAGACCCTACATCCCCGCTTGACCAAACGTAAGAAGTGGCACCATTCGCTGCAAGGTTTGCAGGTTGGCCATTACAAGACGTAGAGGCTGTTAAAGTAATAACAGGAGGCGGAATAACAGTGACCGTTTTTGAGTAAACTGCGCTTGACCCGTTAGCATTTGTTGCCATTAGTGAAACCGTATAAATTCCCGCGGCGGTGTACGTCACAGAGGGATTTTTAACGGTGGATGTTTGCGTTGACGCGCCGGTTAAAGTCCAGCTCCATGCTGTGGGCATATTAGAAGACAAATCATTAAATACAAAAGGCACGTTCTCGCATGCTGACGAATGTGTAGATGAAAAAAATGCTGTTGGCGCAGCTAAAGGATCAGAAAACATATCTGATTGCCAAACCCCTCTTCCATATGTAGCAGCGCGTATTTTATTAGTTGGATAAAAAATTTCGAAATCATTCACCACCACATTTGGCAGGCCGGTCATAAATGGAATAAACGCACTCATACTGGCATCTCTGTAGTATACTCCTACGTCGGTCCCAACATATATAGCGTCGTTTGAATTGTTTGTGAAGGCCACGCAGTTTACAGGCAAATTAGGTAAGCCGGTTGAGATATTCGTCCAGTTTAAACCTCCGTCGTTGGTTGAAAAAACTTTGTTTGACGCGGAATAGCCTGAAAAGGTCACGAAAACATTATTGGCATCAGTATTATCAACGACCATTCTTGTAATCACTGCACTGCTTACAGGCAAACCGGCTGTAATGGTTACCCAGGTAGAACCGCCATTTACTGTCTTGTATAAATTGGCGCCGGTCGCAGCATATAATACCAGGGAATTTGACGCGGCGGTCGCTAAATATAATATCTCTCCGCCACCGCTGATGTTCCCTAATTGCGTCCATGAAGAACCTTTATTTGTAGTTTTAAAAACCTGCTGATATCCGCAATAATACGTATTGGCAACATGTGCCGACTGAATAATCGGAGCTACCCAAGCAGCAGAACCAGTGAGACCGTTTGTGATACCGGACCAACTGTTTCCTCCATTTGTGGATAAATTAAAATCGCCATAAACATAACTTTCAACCATCGTGTTATTATTACTCCAGTCAACAAAACAATCAGCCCCGTCACCACCATACACTTCTTTCCAGGTTGTTCCATTCAATAGGTTTGTTCCGTTATCCTGATGTCCCGAGAGTACAAAATTTGCCGTTGTTGCCGATTGTCCAATACGATATGACTGAGCAATATTCATCTGTCCATTAATTGTAGTCCATGAATTTCCACCATCCGTTGTACGGGCAATTCCTCCGTCAGTTCCTAAATAACATGTGGTTCCACTCACATATTCTACCGCATGTAAATCCGCATGAACATAGGGAGCTCCGCCGCCGTACCAATGAGTATTTAAATTCCACGTTGCACCTCCATCATAAGATTTCCAGCTATTCACACCACCACAGGTAATTTCGTCTTTGTCTGTTGGGGATGCACCGCAGGCAATATCATACCAACCCTGACCGCCGGAATCTGAACCGGATGGGTCCCAACCAAAGATATTAGGTGAATTAGACATTAAAGTAAAATTTGTACCGGAGTTGGTTGATCTGAATACGCCGCCAAATCCATTATTAGCTGCGCTCGTTAAAATGTAAACATAATTCGGATCTGCCGGTGTAACCGCAATACACATTCTCACCCCGGCCGATGTAATACCACTTGTAACCTGAGTAAAGGATGTCGAAGTGGCTCCGCCTGTGATAGATCTAAAAAGAGTTCCAGCCGTTACCGCGTACACTGTACTGGTATCTCCCGGTTTATATTCCATGTCTTTAAAATTTCCGCCTTTTAATAAGGTCCAGTTTGCTCCTGAGTTATTCGATCTGTATAAACCCTGTGAAGTACCGGCGAATAAAACATTAGGAGTTAATGGATTAATCAATAACCGACCAATTCTTCGTCCGTTTACTACCGACCAGTTTAAGCCTGTGGTATTCCATGTAATACCTCCATCGATTGATTTCAAAATACCGGTTGAATAAGTATCGCCTGCATCAACGTCACCAGTTGCTAAATACATGATATTCGTATTTAGCGGATTTATTGCCAGATCGGAACAGCCTAAAACCGTCAACGAATTCGTGTTAGTTGTCCATGTGGCTCCTGCATCCGTAGACACCCATAATCCACCGGCTCCCGTACCAACAAAAATCGTATTCGTATTTCCCGGCATAAACCTTATAAACGTAAGCCTACCGGCGTCGCCATTTATCGGAGAGCCGAAAGGGCCCATGGGTGTCCAGCTTCCCGTTGATGCTGTAGCAGTAGTTGAATTAATTTTTTGTTTGAAGCCTGGATTTTGTGCCAAATACTTATTGAATTCTTCAAACGCTTTTGAGCGCGATCCGTATTTTAAATCTCCCGACGGATAAACTCTTGGCTCTGTGAACCATTCCCAACGCCTAAAAGCTTTATATCCTTTGCCTCTTTCATAGGGTTTGTTTTTCCAGAAATTATTAAAGTCCTGCTGTATGGTATAAAAGTTTTGTGATGAGTCCTGCATTTTGTCTACCCAGCTTTGGGCATGACCTGAGAATTGCAGCAATAAAAATAAGATGGGCAAGAGTCGAAATAATAACTTCATGGATCGGGGATTTGATGTTTTGTTTTTATTCTACTAATTTAAAAGAATAATTTCTCAAAACCAATGAAAACACAGTTAAATTAAGCTATGTATTGGGCTCTTAACGGCGAATAAACTGTAGAATTATTGTAGTAGACTTTGTATTTAACAAAAAAGTCTGCCAGGTAGCAGACTTTCTTTATTACTTCTTTTTATTTGGTAGCTGTTGGCGTTGTTTTGCCATCTCTTCTAACTTAGCCTGAAATCCGGATTTTTTCTCCGGTTTTTTCATGTTAGCTAAAAGCTGCTCCCTGATTTTCCCATCATCAATGAATTTTTTCATTAACCATGTTTGAAGGAATGTGATAATATTTGCCAAGAAATAATACCAGCTTAAGCCTGCCGCATAACTATTCATTACGGCAAGAAAGATAACCGGCATTAAATACATCATGTACTTCATTCCCGGCATTTGCGTTTGCTGTGGCTGAAGCATTGCCTGATTCATCCAGGTGTAGATAATTGTTGAGGCAAACATCAGAATAGCGAACATACTCACGTGATCTCCAAAACCCCAAACTTCAAATCCGAAATTGTATACTGAATCATATGTCGATAAGTCGTCCGTCCATAAAAACCCTTTTTGTCTTAATTCAATTGCTGCAGGGAAGAAACCAAACAAGGCAATAAGGATTGGAAACTGAAGCAACATTGGCAAACACCCGGAAAGAGGATTGGCTCCTGCTCTTCTGTATAAAGCCATGGTTTCCTGCTGCTTTTTCATAGGGTCGTCATTCTTTTCAAACTTCGCATTGATTTCATCGATCTCCGGTTTTAAAACGCGCATTTTTGAACTACTCATGTATGTTTTATAAGCAATCGGAAATAACAGCGCTTTCAGAATCAACGTCAGAATTAAAATAATGATACCGCTATTCAGTCCGGATAACAAACTAAACAATGGAATAATCATCCACTTATTGATGTAACTGAAAACACTCCAACCCAATGGAATAATTTTTTCAAGATCCATGTCGTAAGCTTTCAATCCTCTGTATTGCGTAGGTCCAAAATAATAAGCCATGCCGAATCTTTCAGATGGGCTATGTTTAAATGGAATAGAAACTTCAGCAGTAATGGTTTTAACAAAATCCTTGGACGCCGGGTTCTCAGAAGTTTTCACGTAACTATCTTCCTTTAAAAATTCTGTATCAGCAATCAACGTTGAATTAAAAAACTGTTGCTTAAAACACACCCATTTTATATTATTTTCTACAAAGAACTTTTCTTCATTTTTACGGGCGTTTATGTAATCTACGCCATCGTTTACCTCGTTATAATAAACCGTAGCAGCTTCGCGCTCTTTAGTAATATGCTTTTCCTGAGATGGCAGTGCCTGTGACCAGTGTAAGCTAATTTTATTATCCTTGGCAGAAATAATATTTTGCATACCCACGAAATTCACATCATAATCCAGCATGTATTCATTTCCTTTTAAAGAATAGATAAACTCGATATAACTCTCAGGCTTTGATGTTTCAAGTTTCAGGACAATAGATTTTGAGGCATCCCCATTGGTTACTTCTGCAACTGATGAAGGTTTAAAATAAAAACTATCCGTAGTGAAACGCATATTATTGGCATATGCATTAAATTCCAGATACTGTGAAGTAGAATCCTTATCGAATAAAACTAAAGGCTGAGTGTAGCCGTATCGCTTAAAGTTTTTCAAAATAACTTTCTCAACCCGTCCTCCTTTTGTAGAAATAAAAACTTTAATATTTTCATTCTCAATAGTCACTACTTCTGATTTCCCTGTTGAGGAAACCGCAAAGTCCTTGTATAAATTAGTATTGGCAATCTGCAGAACAGAATCAGATACCGGCACTTTTGCCACTGTATCTTTTGTTACAGCCAGTTTTTTCGCTGCTATTTGAGCTTCTTCAACAACCAGGTTCATCCTGGTTGCCAATTCAATTGAATCTTTGATTTGTTTGTTACGGGCAATTTGTTCTTTGCTTGGTCCTGTTAATGCAAGCCAGGTAATTAAAATGGCTGCAATTAATCCTAAACCAATAAGCGATTTTTTATCCATGATGGGAACAATTTTTTAGGCTGCAAATATAAGCGTTTTTATTAACGGGAATCCGTCAAAAAAGCATAAATAAGCCTTAAATTCAGATTATAGCGAAGGAAGGTGTTTCTTAATCTGATCTGCTATCGCCTCAAATTCGCCTTGCGTTAGCTTAAGCTTTTCATTGGCAAAATTGGCATCATTTGTAGTGTTCATTGGAATCAGGTGCACATGGGCATGGGGTACTTCAAGTCCGATAACACTAACGGCAATTCGGTTGCAGGGAACTGCTTTTCTCAAAGCAATAGCCACTTGTTTGGCAAAAGCCATTAAACCAATATAAGTATCATTTTCTAAATCAAAAATATAATCTACTTCTTTCTTAGGAACGACTAAAACATGTCCTTTCTTAAGCGGAAACGCGTCTAAAAAAGCAATGAATTGCTCACTTTCCGCAATTTTATAACAGGGAATATCGCCATTAATTATTTTAGAAAAAATACTCGGCATTTTTGTATTTAAATGGAAATTTCAATGATTTGAAAAGGAATAACTCCTGCGGGAACAGTAACATCCACTTTGTCTCCTACTTTCTTACCAACCAGACCTTTACCTATAGGTGAATCAATGGATATTTTTCCTGCTTTCAGGTCAGCCTCATTTTCAGCAACAATGGTGTATTTCATTTCCATGTTGTTTTTCAGATTTTTGATTTTAACGGTTGTTAAAATACTCACCTTAGTGATATCCAGTTTAGAGCTGTCTACAATCCTGGCGTTTGAAACAATTTCCTCCAGTTTAGAGATCTTAATTTCCAATAATCCCTGATCGTTTTTAGCTGCATCGTATTCAGCGTTTTCAGACAGGTCACCTTTATCTCTTGCATCAGCAATTGCTTTAATAATCAACTTACGCTCAACCGTTTTTAATTGTTGTAATTCATCTTTCAGTTTTTGCAATCCTTCTTCTGTGTAGTAAGCAACTGTAGCCATTTTCTATTTCTTTTTAAAATAAAAGAATCCCGAATAAATTCGGGACTCTTAAAAATTTGCGTTAAACAAATATAGTAATTATAAATTTATTCTCGCGCCAAATGAGTGAACGCCGCCAAATGGATTTGTGAAACGGTATGAGTAATCAATACCAAAGGTTGACTTCTTTTCTCCAAAAGGAATTTCAATAGTCGCTCCACAGGAAGGTCCTGTAAAAGCTGTCGTACGATTTCCTTCACCTTTAAAGATTCCTTTTTCAGTAACCATACCGGCACGCACCATAACTATGTCTTTCCAGCCATATTCCAGACCAACTAAAAAATTGTCTTTAGTGAAGGAATTAGATGTAAAATTTCCTGCCAGAGTCACACGGTGTGCTTTTGATCTGCCGGTTGAATCTTTTAACAAATAGATGTCATATGCTCCGGAAATGTTTAATAAGGCCGGCAATTCGAAGGCAGCAGACTTATTATTGATAGTTAACTGATACTCGGTTCCGTATGCATTTTCAACAGTGCCCTGAGTAGACAAACCGTCGCCTTTGTATTGCATTTTTGGTCCAACATTTTTCAAAGCTACCCCTAAATGAATCTGATCATATTTTCCTGTGTGATACTGAATACCCGCATCAATAGAAACACCCTGGGCTTTCACGTTATCAATCCCTTCAGAAATGACTCTTAGCGTAATCCCTCCGGCAATGTTATCAGAGAACCCTTTTGCATAGGATAAACCAATATTCGTAAAACGAGGGGTGAAAGTTCCCAAACCGCCTTCCGGAAGATCTTCGGTAGTTCTTTCAATTTTGCCTGCATTGATGGACATTATCCCTAAAGCAATCGCTCCGGTTTCACCTACGCGTTGTGAAAAACCAAAGGTATTGATATTGATCCCTGTACCAACTAACCATGCGGAACGCATAAACATTAACTCCGTTTTTTTGGTTGATGAAATACCTGCAACATTTGTGTACTGAGATTCCAATCCTCTTGAACGCGCTCCATTACAACCCGCCCATCCGGCAGATCGGCCATAGGGATTTATTAATAACTGAGAGGCACCGGCCTGTCCGGCTCGTTCCGGATTTCCCGCGTTTGCATTATAACCGGAGATGAGGAAACTACCCGTTAAAACAACTCCTAATGATATATTTAAAAATGACTTCATATTATTTTTATTAATGCTGTTTAACAACTAGTAACTTTGTAAATCTAAAGGCCTCATGACACCGAACCATTTAAGTATTTTTTCTCCTACACCCGGTACATCAATATGAATGATGTATAATCCACTGGCAACAGAAATACCGCTTTGATTTTTCATATCCCAATCCTGGAAAGGCAATCTTTTTGAACGGATAAACTCAGATTCACTCACATTGATGTCTTCCTGACCGGACAAGTCCCTGTCAAACGTTCTCACCAATGTACCATTCAATGTAAAGATCTTGATCTTGCACCTGTTTGGTAAATTAGTAATTCTTACTCTGTTATCAATCCTTCCTGTTTCATAGGTAGAATAAGCATAATAAGGATTTGGAACAATATTGATCAGGTCCAATGCTGATTTTAGTTTATCCGCATTATTAATCTCCGTAAAGATATCCGATGTATTAAAGCTGTATAAGTTATAGTTATTATTTACTGAACCGGTTACTGTATCTGTGCTCGCTTTCATGAAATTATTAGCGCCACTTATTGTCGTTCCGGAAGCATTACTGTAAGGGAAAACCGGCATAATTACAGGGCAGTAATTGTTTGAATTTACTGCAGTACTAGCGGTAACATATCCTGCCTGGGTAAAATTTGACGGGTCAGTTTTTGCATGCGACGCTAAACTTGGCCTATAAGCCTTCTTAACCCTTAAAGAAACCTTCGCGTCTCCAGGCATATCAGCAGGATTTTTAAAATTATAACGTGGATTAATTGTGATAGGAATATTAACCCACATCGCATCCGCCCATGTATTTGTTAATACAACATTTCCGCTGTTTTTGATTGTATTGTTAGTACTCAACGCTTTTTGGGCTCCCCACTTGTAGGTATATGCAAAATCATGGAAATCAGCATATGTTCCGGAACCAATTAATTTACCATCCAAATCAGCAGGTACAAACTGGTTTACTACAGGCCCTGTAGTAGCTTTCGCATATCTGGTCCCACTACGGTTATTTCCAAAAACATAGATATAATGTCTTCCACCAAAAGAATAATTATAAAGAGGGTCGTAAACCACGTCATTTGGATTCCACATCATATCGTCTCCATTATTTTTAATCTGGTAGGAATCTTCTCCAAAAGCGATGTTTAATCTTTCTCCTGTTTCTAAATTAATAGCGTATCCAGGGAACCAACTTAAACCTGTTTGGAAAGGAATACCAGGCAATGAATCGTATGATGCTTCAGCGGTATTACATCCGGGATCGCCCAATGCAATTCCTTGTTTATCAACAGACTTATGTCTTCTGGTTTCCAATTTGCTTGCTTTTGTAGGAATAGCAGCCGGTTCATCGCTTTCTTCCAACACTAAACAGCGGGTCCATTTGCTCTTATCTTTTGTTAAAACAATATCTACACTCGCTAAAGCTCTTAAATCAAATACAGAAGCGATAGCAGCCGTTGAATTGGTTAGACCAGAGAAACCAGGAGCAGCATCTGTACTTGCAACACCCGCTTTGCTTGCCGCAACTAAAGGATATGGTGCCCAGGTTCCACCCAATACATTCTCAAAATACTGATTTTCATCTACAAAAACTAAATTGTTACCGGTCGCCCCGTTACTCATTTGGTAATCGCTGACAGGAAAGTTAAGATCATCTCTAAAGGGTCCTGAACGGATCCAGTTAAAAGCATTTTCACCATCCACATCAGGTACACCACTTAACCAGGTCTCATTAGAATTTGCAAAACTCATCGACGCGCTGATAATATCATCGTTCTTCAAAAACCTGTCTGTTGCCGGGTTAAACGGACTACTGATGTGAGCGATATCGTTTGCGCCCCCAATTGAAACTGACAAGCCTAAGTCACTGAAATAATACTCTTCCCCAATACGAATGGATTTGCAGGAATAATATTTCTTCTGAGTACTTAAGTCCGTTAACACCCATGTAGCAGTATCCTGATTAACCTGCCCGTGTACATTGCTGTTTTTCGTCAACTTAGGAAACGGAAGCGAACTGTGCGGAGGAAGAGGGCCTGATTGAGACATCACAGAAACTGTAGATGTCTTACACGGATCCGCATCAATTACGCTGTTGATATAATTATTCAAAGCAACGGCATTTGAAGATCCGGTAAGCGTATCGCCTCTATAGAAGTAATTTCTGCTGATGAGCTTCAAAGTGAACTCAGAATTAGGCACATTCAAGGGATCCACTACCTTAATGCCGATTGGCCCACGACCATTCTCATAAGTAATTGTTTTTTGTCTGCCGGTAGGACTGTTTAAGATATCATTAACGGATTCCTGAGTTAATTCTAAATTATTTCCGCCATTTCCTTGTCCTTCCAAACGCGTTACTTTTGGTCCATACCCATATGCAGAATTCATAATTGATCCTGATTTTTCCGGAGCCGGGTTATGAGGAATACCGAAAGCTTTTTTAGATTTTCTACCTTCTAAATATGGTTTTTTCTGACCTTCGCTACTGGCAACTCCCTGTGTTGTAAATATCTGATCTTCTTTGTATTCTCCATACTGATTGTAACCGTATGCTACGCAAAAGAAATAATATTCTTTGTTATTGACTACTTTTTTACTCTGAGACGTTGCGAATTCATCTTTCGTAAAATGGAAGGAAGATTTTATCCCCTTATCGCTTAAATCATTTTGATCGATTTTAACTCTAGGTACATCTCCGCCGGTCGCAGCGTCATACTCGTAATTCACCAGGCGGGTAACACCGTTCTTAACATCGCAATTGAAAATCAATTTCGCTTTTGACGGATCAATTAACTCTTCCTGGGTAATCAAATTGTTTTTTAACTGATATAGTTTATACCCTTCAAACTTATAATAGTTATATTCTGGAGTAGGAGGGAAATGAGTCTGGTCAACAATAATAGAAACATCCAACTCTTTATACTGATTTAAATAATTATTTGAAGCCGGCTTGTTAGAGAAATAAATAATTAATTCGTTCTCCAATTCCTGGATCGTTAAATCCGGCGCCTCAGGCCCGCTTAATACACGGAAACAGTTATCAAATAATGCCTGAGCTTTATCATCCGCAATTTTCAACAAAGGGATTGATGCTTTAGGATCAGTTGATGTGGTACGCGCCCAAGGTAAACCAACCGTAATATAATTTACGGCACCCGGTAATAAAGTAAATGGTCCTGACGATTGCATGAATCGTCTGTCGCCTGCAACAGTTGATTCATTCCAAACTCCACAAGATCCAACACCTGATGTGTAAGTATCAGCAGGATAAACAAAACTTGTCGGAATACTTCCGCCGTACCCGTTTCCACCACATGTAAACGGTGTTCCATCTCTCCAGTAACCAGTCATATACTGGTAGTATTGAGCTGCATTGTCCGGGTCAGTTGTTTGAATCGGCACACCTGGAAAAGCGTTGTTGAAATACAAAAATTTTGTCATGCCCATTTGTTCGCCGGGCTCATCAGTTTGACCATCATTATCGTTGTCAATTGTATCTGTTGTATTAATTGGACCCTGGAAGAAGTCGCAACCTAAAGCAGGAACATAAGCACCATAACCAATAACTGTACCGACCGTTGGATCAGGTCCAACCGAGTTATAAATATAGCCTAAACCTCTTTTCACATCACAGCCAATATAATCATCGCCATAGTAACCCATATCAGCATCTGTCCAAACAGTCATGTAAGTGTTTAATAAAGCAAAAGAAGAACGGTTAACTAACTGGTAGTTATAAAAAGTCATATTATTCACTTCATCCGTTGTTTTGAAAGCAAAAGCCTGAGCACGAATCTCCATACCAATCGCTTTTCCACCGGTTGCGATATGATTATTTCCATTATCATTATACACCCACCACAAAGTTTCATCACCAAAAACACGGGCTTTACATACACCCAAATTATCTTTCAATCCTGTGTTATATACATCATAAAACGGATAATCCCCTTCTTCAGGAACATATCGGTTATCACCATTTATATCCACAAACGGTGCTAATAATTCGGACTGATTTAAAGAAATGTCTCCGTTACCCGGCCAGTCTCTCATCCCCGCAGTTATTGGTCCTGCTTCTAATACAAATGCATCAACTTCTGAACGTTTTAACCTGAATATTTTGTCATACTTATTACAAACATCCGAGGAAATGGTTGCATCCTGGGTACTTAATGGTCCAGTCCAGAAATCCACACCACTTTGTCTGTAGGTTTGCGCTGCGATTTTCAATTGTCCCCCTACATCCAATCCGCCAAACCATACGTTTCCGGCAAAATTGGAGTTTGCGCCTTTTGAACGATCCTCGACCTTAGGAACTAAATACCAGGCATTTGTGGTACCAAACATATCCCACCACATATCAGAACCGGAAAAGATAATGGTTCTAACATTATTCACGGCTAATTCCGCAGATGACTGAGCCGGACTACAACCTGCCAATACTCTTTGAGGGGCTGTTGCAGTTCTAAAAACGTTTCCGTATTTTTCTCTTGCATTTCCAGACATCGCACTTAGTGTTACGGCTGCAATCAAAAGATGTTTGTTTAACTTATTCATAATTTCCATTGTAAGTTCGTTTTATAATTAAAAATCTAATAATACCCCAATTCTGAATGTACGGGGTCTTCCGTAATTGCCTGGGTTATTAATATAAATATTGTATTGGTCAGTGAAAGAAGCTGCGGTTGCAGGGTTACTGTTGACATACAATTGTCCCTGAGAAGATGCCAAATAACCGTCATCTTCCGGGTTACCGGTATAGTTATACACTCCCAGAATGTTTTTTGTATTCAATAGATTTAATACCTGGATGTAAATATTTAAATTGGCCGTTTTTTTAGAATCCCCGTCTTTTTTACCCCAGGTCAATTCAATGTTCTTATCAACTCTTAAGTTTGTTCTGAACTGCCAAGGCTTGGATGATCCATTGATTGAACCATTGATCTGAGATCGACCGCCAGCTGGTGAGGCAGCTACATCACGCGTATACGGAGTACCAGAACCAATCAGGAAACTTAAATTAGCTCCAACATTTTGTAAGATCTGTACAGTTTGCACAGCATCTTTCTTTTTGCGGTTAAATTGCGGTCCTTTATAATCTTTTCCTTCACCAAAACGGTAATCTAAATTAATGGTAATGGTATGACGCTGATCATAATCCAATGGTAAAGTGATACGAAGATTTGGCTGATCGGATGATGCAAGTTCCGCGCCTGAATTAGCATTTGAACCGGATCCATCTGCAAATTGTAAAGTATAATTAGCCGTTAAAGATACTCCACCGGAGCGGCGTAAATCAAATTCAGCACTTAAACCCTTCACAGTACCAAAATCCTTATTTGCGTATGTTCTGTAAGTTCTCGGGTAAGCATTCGTTAAAGACACCTGTGTAATCTGATCTCTCAATTCACGGTAAAATGCGGTAAGCTTCAGAGAGGCATTTTTCTTTTGATTTAATACCTGCTGGTAACCAATTTCATAATCAATGGTTTTATCCGGTCTCAGGTTTGAATTAGTAATAATACTTCCTGTATTATAATTAGATATAAAATAATAATCTTTCGGGTCAAAACGCATTAACCCGTCAGAAGGGCGCTGAGTCAATACATCATAATGGGCAAAGAAATTGGCGACATCTGAAATAGGGAAAGAGAAAGCCACACGAGGCATGACGTTAATTTGTGGTTTATAATCTCTGAAGGCGGAGGCGCTGAAGGCATTTTTGCTGGCAAAATCACCATCTTTTAACCACGGAGTTAATTTACCATCAGTTGCTAAACCTTTAGGGTCAGATGTTTCCTTTCCTTCAGAGCTATACCAGGTAGTATTCCCGGTTTTTTCATCGGTGTGCCTGTATCCTTTCACATTCAAACTAGTCAAATTATCAACGTACACGACGTAATCGTCTCCAATGTTATCCGGTTTTCCATCCGGTTTATCCTTGGCAGTATAAGCTTCATGAAATAAATACGGATCTTTCAAGACTTTCTGATTTGCATCAAAACGATCTACACGCACACCTACGTTGAACTTAATGTCTTTAAAATCAAATTTATCCTGGATGTAACCTGCCACATAAATTGGCTTGTAAGCACCTACATGCAGTGTTTGATTTCCATTGGCATCCTTATCATTTACAAATTTATCGAGATTTGTAGAATTCTTATCCTTGTTACCCAGGTAATCAAACCCATAATAATCCACTAAAGAATTTGCCCCATTTTGTAATAAATCCTGAGCACTAAACATATCTAATCTTAGATCATCCGGAGAAAACGCATCAGAATTGATGAGGGTTTGATTATCGGCCGATAATCCCAATGCTTCCCTTAACGATTTATCAATTTGGTTTTGACTCTCGGCATTATATATATACCTGTAATAATGTTTATCTAATTCTCCGTTTTGTCCCGGGATGATGATCGGATTTTCTTTATCTAATGTAGTTAAATGAGTGTTTGTTAAATTCCTCATCCTCTCCCATAGCCCAATGGGATTGACAGAATAGCCGCTTTGATTGCGCTGATCGTACTCAACCCCCACCATGATGGCATGGTTTTTAAAATCGGCTGAAAAACTTGAAGCAAAACGTAATTGGGTTGATTCAGTAAAACTATATCCACCATACTGGCGTCCAACAGGGAAAAACAAACTATTAATACTTTCCGGTCTATCTCCGTTTACAAAAGCATTATCGGTTTGTGCATCCAGAATAGTTGGCACAGAGCCTCTGAAACCAAATACCTGTGATGAGTAATTCGCTGTAGTAGGATTTAACTCACTTCTTTCAAATGTAACCGGACCTTTTTTAGGCCCCTGATAATCCATCCATGAATACAATAATGAAGGATTACTTTTCATTATATAATTACTGGAAGTATCAGGCGCCCAGTTATATTTTCCCTGAAAACCGTAATTAAAAATCTTGTCTTTATGTGTATCATCCTGTGTTTTTGACTTAGCTTTTTCATAACTCGCCAGGAACGTAAAATAGGCATTGGAGATTAATGCCTGAGATTTTTCTTTCTCAGCTCCTGTCTGGTTTGTGCCAAATTTTTGTCTAATATTTGCAAATGTTCTCCAGGTTGTATTAATACTTTGAGGATTATTTTGAGGATTAAATAAAGAATATTCATAAACAAAATCGTGCCTGTTTCCATAATCAACAGCACCACCAATGGTTAAATTAGTATTAGGCGCTACTTTAAAATCCAATTTACCGTTTAATTGCACTGAACGGTTTGCTACATTCTGGCGTACCGGTGTCTGAGTCATATCTGATTTAGTCACATAATCCAATTGACGGTAAAATTTATCTTCAGCGCCAACGGTCACTATCCTTAAAGGTGTTTTTTCCAACTCAGTTAGTTTGTCGTCATTCAACTTCCACATTTTAACATAAGAAGGGTCCGGATCCTTTTCATAAGTTCCTTGTCCAGATAAGATGAATCCAATAATCGGTTTCTTTTGCCCGGTTGAATCTCTTTTCTGAAAGATCGGTCCACCAATTGAGAAACCTAAAGAGTTGTAGCCATATTTATCAGTTAACTGAGAAGAAATTAATTCAACGCCCCCGAAAAACTTACTTTGTGGCCCACGGGTTGTAACAGATATGATACCTGATGTTGCGTCACCATATTGGGCCGGCACACCCCCTGTAATTACATTGATTTGTTCAACTCCCTGTTGAGGAACACCTGTTGCGCCACCTAAAACTTTTACACCATCTACAAAATAAATGGTGGATGAAGAACGACCACCTCGAACATTTAAAGAACCACCTTCATCTGCCTGATAAACACCGGCAGTAGTTGCCGCTACCGAGTTAATGTTTTTTGTAGCCATATTCTGATATTCTTCACGTGTTACTGTACCACCTGATTTCATATCGCTATCAATTAAAGGCTCCTGATATTCAACTACCACAACCTCATCCAGTCTCACACCATCACCACTTGATAATTCAATAGTTACATAAGCCGTCTTTGACTCTCCAACTACAATACCTTTTATCTCCTGAGCCTGGTATCCGACATAAATGCCCTTTACATCGTATTTACCCGGTGCCAGTGGCTTGATCATGGCATAACCGTCCATATCCGTTGTTCCAACCCCCTAAAAGTGTTACGATTGAAAAGTAAATTTTTCTTAACATATTGATAGTTTTTTAATTACGTTCGATTTGTACGAGCGGATAAATATATAAATGATAGGTAACTAGTGCAAATATTTCTAGTAGATTTTTGTAATATTCTGATTATGTGGTTGTTATTTTCCAACTTTTTTTCGTTAAAGGGTATTAAAACTTAACAAGAATTAACACAATATTACGAATAGTCCAAAGCATAAATTTAGCGTTCTAATAAATGGGGGTACTAAATTGATAAGTGGTGGGTTTTTTGAAATAAGTGGTAAAAAAGAGGCCTTTTTAATAAAAAAATCAGATTTTTTAACCCCCTGTTAGTACTGCTGTACTTTCGATGTCTTTTCCTTAGGTTGCTTTGACCCTTTGCCTCTCTTTTTCTGAAATAAGCGCTGGAAAAAAGGCTCGCGCTGATGTGTATTATTACGAATTGCTTTGCCTTTACTCTTCTTCATCCTTTTTCGCACTTCTTTTGTTTGAATGCGCTTGTGATGGTCACGGATTTTTTTCTCCTCAGCACGTTTATTTCTTCGATCTTCTTTCCACTTTTTTTTATCCGCTTTATGTTGTTTTCTTTTGCTTTTGATAGACTGATCTTTTTTAGGAGGATCTGCTTTTCCTCCGCCTTCCTGTGATAGACAAGTATTTTGAAGCGCAGCGCTAAAAAATAAAAAAAGTAATAACCTTAAAAGCATAATTGTATTTTTTTAATTTTACATAACGGTTAACGAATTGCCTAATTACTTATAATGTACGACTTCGACGCCAAACTTCCTTAAAAAATCAACTCCCTCATCACTGGCAATTTTTTTATATTCTGCGTAACTATGTTTATAAAACACTTTTTTTATACCAGTGGTAAAAATTACCCTGGCACATGCGATACAAGGAGATAAGGTCACATACAAGGTTGTTCCTTCTATTGCCATATTATTCTTAACCGCATACAAAATAGCATTTTGCTCTGCATGTAAGGCTAATGAGCAACTTCCCTTACTGTCTCTCGCACATCCATGTTCCGGCCATTCCTGGTCACAATTATGAGTTCCGGCAGGAGGCCCATTATATCCAATCGAAACAATACGCGTGTCTTTGGTTAAAACCGCTCCAACCTGTGCTTTCACACAATGAGATCGCAAAGCAAGCTTTTCGGCTAACTCCATGTATATTTCTTCGTAACTCGGTTTTATCATATAATTGGTAAATATCAGTAAATTTTAGAGAATATATAATTCAAAAGGTTGTATTTTATTGCTTTTATAAAAAAGAAAAAAGGCAAAGAAACCAATGTTTTCTTTGCCTTTTTAATAAGCTTACGAATTATTTTATTATTTAGAAACCAATGTTTTACCCATACGCTTACGCTCGTTTTCATCTAAATAGATCTTGCGTAAACGGATGAAAGTTGGGGTAATTTCTACATACTCATCTCCCTGGATGTATTCCATTGCTTCTTCTAAACTGAAGTTAATTTTTGGTACAATACGCATTTTATCATCAGTCCCTGATGCACGCATGTTGGTCAATTGCTTTTCTGTACAGATATTTACTACTAAATCGTCCGGACGGATATGCTCTCCAATAACCATTCCCGGATAGATCTCATCTCCTGCTTCAACGAAAAACTTACCGCGATCCTGCAATTTATCAATAGAATAAGCTACTGCAGTTCCTTTATCTTTACTGATCAATACACCCGCGATACGGCTTGGGATTGGACCTTTCCATGGTTCGTAATCCTTAAAACGGTGGGCCATAATCGCCTCACCAGCTGTCGCTGTTAATACATTATTACGTAATCCGATGATTCCACGAGACGGGATCTCAAACTCAATGTGAGTTAAATCTCCTTTAGCTTCCATGATCAGTAAATTACCTTTACGCTGAGTTACCAGATCAATTACTTTTGATGCTGATTCTTGTGGGACATCTACTGTTAATACCTCAATTGGCTCACATTTCACACCATCAATTTCTTTCACGATTACCTGTGGCTGACCTAACTGCAACTCATACCCTTCACGACGCATGGTCTCAATTAAAACTGATAAGTGAAGAATACCACGGCCAAATACCAAGTAAGAATCAGGAGATGATGTTTCTTCAACACGCATCGCTAAATTCTTTTCTAATTCCTTGTATAAACGGTCACGTAAATGACGGGAAGTAACAAATTTACCATCTTTACCAAAGAATGGGGAGTTGTTAATAGTAAACAACATACTCATTGTCGGCTCATCAATTTTCATTGTTGGCATTGCTTCCGGAGCGTCAAAATCAGCAACCGTGTCGCCAATTTCAAAACCTTCGATTCCTGTAAAGGCACAAATATCACCCGTTTGAACTTCAGTAACTTTAACTTTACCTAAGCCTTCAAAAACGTATAACTCTTTAATACGGGATTTTTGAATTCTGCCGTCGCGCTTAACAACGGATACAGGCATGTTTTCTTTAATAATACCACGAAAAACACGTCCTACTGCGATACGGCCAATGAACGATGAATAATCCAATGATGTGATCTGAATTTGTAGAGTTCCCACGCGCTCAGGAGCTGTAGGAATACTTTCTAAGATTGTATCCAATAAATAAGTAACGTCTGTTGTTGGTGTTTTATAATCACCAGCCATCCAGCCTTGTTTACTTGAACCATATACTGTAGGGAAATTCAACTGATCTTCAGTCGCATCTAAATTGAAGAATAAATCAAACACGTTATCATGAACTTCTTCAGGACGACAGTTTGGTTTATCCACTTTATTGATTACAACGATTGCTTTCTTACCAGCTGCAATGGCTTTTTGAGTAACGAAACGCGTTTGAGGCATTGGGCCTTCAAAAGCATCTACCAACAAAATAACACCATCCGCCATGTTTAACGTACGTTCAACTTCACCTCCAAAGTCGGCGTGACCCGGTGTGTCAATAATATTAATCTTAGTTCCTTTGTAAGTAACTGATACGTTTTTCGCTAAAATAGTAATACCACGCTCACGCTCTAAGTCGTTGTTATCCAGGATTAACTCGCCTGAAGCCTGGTTTTCTCTGAATAAATTACACTGGTGTAAAATTTTATCTACTAAAGTAGTTTTCCCGTGATCGACATGGGCAATAATGGCAATGTTTCTAATTTCTGACATGTTATATTTTAATAAGGGCGCAAAAGTAGTTATTTTTAAGCGACAAACCAATTTATCTTGCTGGAAATCTACACTTTATCGTTAAATAATCCTTAATTTAAGGTCATATCGCTCATTTTCCTGTTTTAATGCAATTACAAATTGTTATGCTAATTTTGAAGCTATAAATTTCAATTGGCCCATTCTTTTAAATATTTAACCGGAACGCTGATTTTAACAATCGGCCTGATTGTATTTTCCTGCCATAGCCCCGAAGGAAACTCTGGGCAACAAACGATGGTTAAAAACGATACGCTCCTGTACCTTAACCATTCGGACTCGGCAAAATATGTAGGAATAAACACCTGCAAGCTTTGTCACCAGGATATCTATAACACTTATATCAAAACAGGAATGGGGCAATCATTTGATGTAGCGACGAAAGAAAAATCTTCCGGGGATTACCAGCATGCTGCGATTTATGATAAAATAGGTGATTTTTATTATAAAGCATTCTGGCTGAATGATAGTCTGCAATTTCTGGAATACCGACTAAAAGGAAAAGACACCATCTACAAGCGACAGGAAACCGTTGATTTCATTGTCGGATCGGGCCAACATACAAATTCACATATTCAGTCGGTAAATGGTTACCTGAATCAAATGCCTATGACTTTTTACACGCAGAAAAAAAAGTGGGATCTACCCCCCGGATTTGAAGATGGGCATAACAGCCGCTTTATGCGAAAGATCGGCCTTGAATGTATGAGTTGCCATAATACCTATCCTGAATTTGTTATAGGATCCGAAAATAAATTTAAATCAGTGCCCGAGGGAATTAACTGCGAACGCTGTCATGGGCCTGGAAGCATCCATGTAGCTCAACGGCAAACGGGAAGCCGGATTGACACTTCCAGATACATTGATTATAGTATCGTAAATCCGGCTAAATTAAGCATTGACGCACAGTTTGATATTTGCCAGAGATGCCATTTACAGGGTAATACGATCTTGAAAGAAGGAAAATCATTTTATGATTTTAAACCGGGAATGAAACTGAACGATTTCATGACGGTGTTTTTACCGAAATACAAAAACGCGGATGATGAATTCATCATGGCTTCGCATGCGGACCGGTTGAAGCAAAGCGCCTGCTTTGTTAAATCTTTAGAGAAAGCGACATCAGAAACTTCAAAGGAAGAAAGTCACAAGCTAAAACCTTATAAAGATGCCCTGACCTGCGTAACTTGTCATAACCCGCACGTGAGCGTTAGAGAAACGAATCCCAACGTTTTTAATGATGCCTGTCTTAAGTGCCATGATGGAGGGACACAAAAAACAAAAGGGATTGGAGAGGCGAAAGGGATTGAAGAGAAGGAGGGAACAATATCAAAATTGTTTTGCAGTAAAAAAGGAATTACGAAAATATCCAACTGTGTCAATTGCCATATGCCAAAGTCAGGTTCCATCGACATTCCTCACGTAACGGTTCATGATCATTACATACGGAAACCGATGACAAAAAAAGACAAAGACGCAATTAAAGAATTTATTGGTTTGTATGCGATTAACGATAAAAATCCAGGTCATTATACCAGGGCTAAAGCCTATTTGAATCAATACGAAAAGTTTGAAAACAAAGCTTACTATTTAGACAGTGCGGCCTCTTATCTAAACGATCAAACGGAAATAAATTTAAAAACAAATTTTGCTCTGCTGGTGCAACTGTGTTTTATTAAAAATGATTTTGGTAAGATGATCGAATATGTGAATCGTTTAACAGACACCTATATTTTAAACAATCTTCTAATTAGAAAATCTTACTCCAACGATCATGCCTGGACGAGTTACAGGATTGGCGAAGCATTTTATAACCTGGGTGAAGTGCAAAGGGCAATTAATTATTACAGGAAAGCCGTTGATTTAGCGCCTTATGAACCGGATTTTAAAAATAAATTCGGTACTGCATTAGCGGCTAAAGGTCTGTTGCCGAATGCCGAAAAAGAACTGACGGAAATTCTCAAAGAAAACCCAAAACATGTATCTGCTTTAACCAACCTGGGCTTTGTGAAATTAAAACAAGGCAGTATTCAGGAAGCTGAACAGCTCTATTTCAAAGCACTGACACTGGATCCGGACTATGAACCGTTATTAATGAATATCGCCGGTCTGTATGCGTATAAAAAAGATTTTAAACAGGCAGAGCTCTATGTAAATAAAATCCTGAAACGAAATCCCGGAAATGGAAAAGCCAGGCAGGCTTTGCAACAACTAAAACAAGCACAAAATGGCCATCATTAAATCAACCACCTACAACATTCATATTGGAGACAACTGTTTTGATGCTCTGAATACTTTTCTCTCGAAATCAAAGTATTCCGGCTATTTTATTATTTGTGATGAAAACAGCTTTACCTACTGCCTGCCCACTCTGCTTTTTCACTCGCCTATATTAAATGAAGCGGAGATCATTGAACTGGAAAGCGGCGAAGATAAAAAAACACTGGATACCTGTTTACAGGTTTGGGGCGCTTTAACGGATACTGGCGCCGACAAAAAAAGTTTGGTTATTAATTTAGGAGGTGGGGTTATTAGCGACCTGGGAGGATTTGTAGCCTCGACCTTTAAACGCGGACTTGATTTTATTAATATTCCAACTACCTTACTCAGCATGGTGGACGCGAGTGTAGGAGGTAAAACCGGAGTAGACTTTGAAGGCATTAAGAATCACATTGGAACAACGAGTGAACCCAAAGGAATTTATGTCAACCCTACATTTTTAGAAACACTGTCTGAGCGCCAGATCAGAAACGGTTATGCTGAAGTTATTAAAGTTGCTCTGATTGCCGATCTGGTTTTCTGGAAGGAATTAAAAAAATTAAAAACACCAAAACAATTTCAAACAGAGAAAGTAATTTCAAAAGCCATCGCTTTAAAAAATGAAATCGCGAAAAAAGATCTGCATGAAAAAGATCTTCGTAAATCTTTGAATTTTGGACATAATATCGGCCATGCATTAGAAAGTGCACTAATCCAATCCAAGAAAGATATTTTACATGGCGAAGCTATTGCCGCCGGCATGATTATGGAATCACGTATTGCACATGCCTTGAAAAAAATCACGGCTAAAGAGGCGAAAGAAATCACCGGGTATATTGAATCCATCTATGAAAAAATAAAAATCACCAAAGAAATCGAATCACAGCTTCTCAAATTTATTTTACATGATAAAAAAAATGAGGGTTCTGAACTTTGCTTTGCCTTACCTAAAAGAATCGGTGAATATGAACTGTTTTGTGGCGTGGAGCTCGATGCAGTGAAAAAATCTATTCAAAATTACTAACTCACGGTGAAGCCAATGACCGTTACGTCATCTACTTGTTCCAGGTCGCCACGCCAGTTTTCAAAACTGTTGCTTAATTTCTCTTTTTGTTGAAGCGGGGATTTATGGCAATTTTCTTTCATTAGCTCTTCCAGTTGTTTGTATTTATACTTCTTCCCTTTAGGGCCACCAAACTGATCAGCAAAACCATCTGAATACAAATAAAAACTGTCGCCCGCTTTCAAACCAATGGTGTGCGTAACCGGCAATGCAATTTCACCCTCCTGAACAGATCCAACAGAACATTTACCTCCATTCGCAATTTTTAATTCGTCATTCTGAATATAGGTTAAGGACGTATTTGCTCCTGCAAACTGCAATTGGTTCGTCAGAGTATTAAGATGAACAATACCAACCTCCATGCTATCTCTTATCTCCGTGTTTTGATTTTGTTTCAGTGACGACTTCACTTCCGTATTCATGTCATCCAGGATCAAAGTAGGGTCCGTTAATCCTTTCTCAATTACTGCCCTGTTAATGGCATTATGCGCGAGCATTGTCAATAGTGCTCCCGGAACCCCATGACCTGTACAATCGATCACGGCAATAAAAATTTCGTTGCCCGCTTTATGCAGCCAATAAAAATCACCACTCACAATGTGTTTCGGTTTGTATAGCACAAACCCATTTTTTAATATGTGTTCTTCCAAAATTCTCTCGGGTAATATAGCCTGCTGTATTCTTCTGGCGTAATTGATGCTATCAATCAAATCTTTATTTTGCTCAGCAATAATGTTGTTTTTCTCCTTTAACTTTCTATTGCTGTTATGCTTAACATAAATCACTAATAAACCCAAAACCACCGACGTGATTGAGAAAATGATGATAAATGAAAATACAGACCGGTGATCTTTAGGATAACAAACCTGGTACATATCTTCATTTCCGAAAAATGTTTCACTCAGGGTCAGATGTTTCGTATACAAAGGGTCTTTTGCCAGCGAATCAATTTGTGCCGACATCATAGTAACAATAAATACAAACAATAAAGTCCAAATTGAATTGATACGTTTTTTCATGTGTTCCCGTTAAAATTTAATTCCAATCACGCAGACATCGTCCACCTGTTCCAGGTTACCTCTCCAGCGTTCAAATTCAGTATTTAATAAATGTTCCTGCTCATGGATAGGCTTTGTTGAGTTCAATAATAAAAACTCTTCCAGCTGTTTGTATTTGTATTTTTTTCCTTTCTCACCACCAAACTGATCGGCATAACCATCTGAAAATAAATACACACAATCTCCAGGATTTATTATGATTTTAGTTGTCTGGAAAGGCTTCAGTGTCTCTCCGTAAAAACTACCAATCGGGTGCTTATTGCCTTTGATGATATTTATCCGGTCATTGTTAATGTGATAAATAATCGTATTGGCGCCGGCAAAGAGTAGTTCATTTTTTTCCTTGTTCCATTTACATAAAGAGATTTCCATACCGTCTTTCACTGCACTTTCTTCTAAGGTCTGCTTCAGGGTTTCATTCAGATCAATGTTTACCTGGTTCAGAATGTCCGCCGGATCGTCACATTTATTTTCATGAATGGCTTTGTTCAGTAAATTAAATCCTACAATACTCATAAAAGCCCCCGGAACACCGTGCCCGGTGCAATCCACCACAGCTACAAGGATTGACCCATCCAATCCTTCATCTACCCAATAGAAATCACCGCTGACAATGTCTTTTGGCTTGAAGTAAGAAAACGCCTGCGGCAATAATTTCGAAAAATACGCTACTGAAGGAAAGATTGCTTCCTGGATTCTTTTAGCATATTTAATACTATCGGTAATATCCTTATTTTTTTCCGATAGTTCATGGTAAGCAGTATCGATGATCGTCTTCTGTAGCTCTATCGCTTTGTTCTTCTCGCTGAATTCTTCTGCCACCTGTTTTTTCTCTTTAAAACGCTTTAATAAGAGTACGGCCAACAGCAAAATAAAAACACCAACAATGGAAAGAATAATTATCGAATAGTTTTTTTTCTTCAATCGTTCTGCATTTTCAATTTCCCTTAACTCCTGCGTCAACTTGATTTCCGTCAGCTCGACTTCCTTCTCCTTATTTTTAAATTTAGCTTCCAGCTCCGCAATTTGATTGGCATTGTCCGCATTTCGCAAACTGTCCTTGATATCCATTAACTTATTCAATACCCGATTAGCAGACAGGTAATCCTTCTTGGCTTCATATGCCTCTTTTAAATTAAGGTAGGCATATTTCAGATCTTCTTTTGCGCCAAGCCTAATGGCTATGCTAACGACCCTGTCACTAATAGCGATTGCATCATCGTACTTTTTTAAAGCAATGAAGATACTTCCCAGATTTTCCATACTTGCCAACATGCCTAATGTGTCACCGATACTTTCCCTTAACTTGTAGCTTCTGGTGTTTAAATCAAGAGCCGACTTAAACTCTTTTTTCTGTTTATATACCAATGACATGTTGTCAAGGCAAGCCGCAGTATGCATAGCTTGCTTTTCTTTTTCAAAAATTACAAGGGCCTTATTATAATAAAGCAGGGCATTGTCCAGCTCTCCGCGCTCATCAAAAATGATTGCGATGTTACCATAGCCCGTTGCCATGCCGCTTTCATCTTTTTGTTCTGCACAAATAGAAATATTTTTCTTATAATACTCTATGGCCTTGTCATAAAAGCCCTGGTACCAATATACAATACCCATTCCTGTATAACATTGGGCAAGTTTAATCTTATTCCTGCTTCTTTTAAAAAGGTCTGTAGCAATCATAAAATTTTGCAATGCCGCTTTATAATTCGCTTTTGCCTCATGACAGAAAGCCAATAACATATGGGATTCTCCAATGATTAAAGTATCTTTTAATGATCGCCCATTCGCCAGTGCAATCGTCCCGCAAGTCATTGCTGAATCTATATCCTGATGGAGGAATTCTCTTCCATAAGCTAACAATGCGCTTGCTTTTTTTGCTAATTCAGTTTGACTCCGATAGCTGGAATATAAGCTATCGATATTCTGTGAAAAAACAGAAGTTGCAATGAATACAAATAATATGTAATGTAATCGCTTAATAAATGGCTTGTTGATTATATACTAAGGTATAAGAAAATGTTAATTTATAAAAAAGAAGTTCACACCAGATCGAATAAAAAAAGCCCCGACAATCGCCGGAGCTTTTTAGAAAAATAGTTTCAGATTATTTTACCAGGTAAAAAATATCCGTCTGCCATTTAGCAGTATCTTTTTCAGTTCCCGGATCAGTTACATACTCTTCAAGCACATAAGATTGTGTTAATCCTTTTTCTTTCATATATGCATCCATTGCATAATGTGCGTTAGCGGACTTATCGTATGCTCCAAAATATTCTATTTTCAATACTTTGCCTGCAGGAGTTTCAAATTTTTCAACGCCTTCCAGTTTTGTTCCGTTTGCCACTTCCATAACCGCTGCAACTTCAGTTGTCATTGTTTTTTCATCAAATGTAAAATAAATCGCTTTTGGCATTCCAATAGGCTGAGCTTTTGCTTTCCCAAGGGCTTCGCCAATTTTTCCATAAGATGCTCCAAAGAAAGCTGCTAACTTGTCAAAAGCAAGAGTTTCTTTTTTACCATAAAATGTTTTAGCATCCCAGTTCATTTCCGTTACATCATAATGAACAGTTGTTTCAGCAGGTAAAGCTTCTATAGCCTTTTTCAAGTTTGATAAACCTTTTTCGAAATCAGGTCCTACCATTTTATCCATGTTCATGAATAACATAATGGCACGGAACATGAAAGGTGTTTCTGATTCCATAACCCATGTAGCTTTAGAAGCTGAACCATTAGCTGCCACAACATGATAAATTTTAGCGTCACCTTGCCCTTCAAAGCTTAATGTATGCATAACAGTATCACCATGCGCGCCATTGTAAGTCATAGATCCTTTTCCAACATCTTTTTTATCACTTTCCCAAGCGATAGAATGTCCTTCTTTACCTGCTTCGCCTGTATAAGTTGTTTTCATCCCCGGATCTTTTTCTGTCCATGGGCTCCAGCTTTCGTGGAAAAATTTATAATCAGCCAGTTTAGCTTTGATTAAATCTGTAGAAGCATTAATGTCGATGGAACGCTCCACTTTAACATGACCCGGTCCAACGATACATAAAATAAAATACAAGGCCACTAAGCCTAATAATACGTAAAGAATTTTTTTCATAGTTTTGTTTTTAATGTTTGGGCAAAAGTAAACAAAAATTATATACGTGAGTGATTTATTGATGAGCGGCTGTATACATGTCAAAAAAAGTTTGTCTTAGATAGCTTGAAAACAGAATTTATAGAGCTTTTAAGATTAAGTTTCACTAATTAAGATAGATTCTGTTTTTAAGGCGCCGGATGAATGAAAACAATGGCATAATCTTCTTTTTCAAATCAGTTATGATTATACAAAAAATTAATTGGAAGAAACGACCTACTTTCAAATAAAATTTTATTCTGATTTTCTTTTAGCCAGGGGAAAATAAAGCTTTCACTATCAGCATTACTTATCGCTTTAGTCATGTCTCCTGTCGAAGAAATACTATATGTTACAAAGTTCGAATCCTCTTCCTTTTTAACTAATTTGTACTTGTCAAAATCATATCTGTTTTTTTGCGTAGCATAATTTTCTTTTCTTTCGTAAAAAGAAATGTTGAGTTTTTTATTTACATAAGTAAGCGTTAAAGCATTTATATTTTGAGAATGAATCACTTTCCGAGGAATAAAATTGGCCCACTCCATTTTATTCTCTGAAATATTTAAACATGAGATGAAAATCTCCAAGCATCCTACCTCTGACCCCAGATTTTCAAAAACAGAGTACATTTTTCCATCAATAATTTTTTCATATGTCAAATAGAATCTTTTATTAGTTGGACGATTTGTCTTTTCCGGCATCCAATAAGTTAATCCTTGCTGAACCATATCATCGAAAACAAAAAGAGTATCTAATAATGTTATACCGTTCTTGATATCTATTCTTTTATAATACATCCCTTTTTTAGAGGGCAATATAAATTTTTCGTCATCAATGTTAACTTCATCATACAATAATATCTGAGAAGAGGATATAGATCTAATAGAAGGAAAATCGAGAAAAGGATAGTAAACCCTGCACGATTTGACAGCCGAAGTGATAGGATTTACTGAAATTAGTTCCAAACTGTCTTGTCTGACCTTCAATTTATATTCTAATCTGCCAATTTTTTTATCTACGATTGTATCTCTATTGTTAGGATCTCGCTCAAACATTATATTTTTTTCATTTGCAATAAAATAAATTAAGTTCGAGTTTCTATCAATATCCGAAATAATATTTACTTCCTTCCAACTATTGATTTTCGGAAAATCATACTGCCATAATTTAGAAAAATTCTCATCCACTAAAAAACATTTGTCGCGTTGATATCCACTTTTATATACCCTTCTTATGGAGACAAATAGGTCGCCTTTGTCAGTAATATCTAAATTATATTTGCAGGAAGATAAATTATCATCCTTCATATCTATATCATCCACAACAACAGCCTCAGAAACATTCCCGTTAAAATCAATCCACTTGCCAATTAGCGTTTTCTTTTCAGAAATAATTACGTCAAAAAGAATTATGATTTTATTTTTACATTGAAAAGTTTTATACCTAAAATTATCAGGATCGAATTTTCCATCAAATAATTTATTATAGTTCAAACAAACATCAAACTTTACAGAATTTTTTCCAATCCCATGTTTAGAAACATAGAAATCTATTAGCCCTTTTGAATCAGGTTTTTTACCTAACAAAAATATATTTGAATCAGTATGGGCAATAATTTTGATAGGTGCTTTCAAAAAAACCAGGCTATTCTCTGGTGAATTTTGGCCAAAGGCACTATAACCAAAACACATTAAAAAATTAAAACAAGAAATAATACATTTTCTCATATCCTACATATTCCTTCTGTACTGTCCTCCTACTTCAAACAAGGCTCGAGTGATTTGTCCCAGAGACATATACTTTACCGCTTCCATTAACTCCGTAAAAATATTCTGATTTTGGATAGCCGCATGCTGAAGTTTTTTTACATATTCATCATGCTCTTCTTTATGGGTCTGTTGCAATTCCTTCAACATCGTGATTTGATATTCTTTTTCTTCAGATGTTGATCGGATCACTTCCTGCGGAATAACCGTTGGGCTTCCCTTACTTGACAAGAATGTGTTGACGCCAATGATCGGGTATTCTCCGTTATGTTTTAAAGTTTCATAGTACAAACTTTCTTCCTGAATCTGTCCGCGTTGATACATAGTTTCCATGGCACCTAACACTCCGCCACGTTCTGAAATACGATCAAACTCGGTTAACACAGCTTCTTCAACTAAATCCGTTAACTCTTCAATGATGAATGAGCCCTGTAACGGATTTTCGTTCTTCGCTAAACCTAATTCACGGTTTATGATCAGTTGTATGGCCATTGCACGACGAACTGATTCTTCCGTAGGAGTCGTGATCGCTTCGTCGTATGCGTTGGTATGTAATGAATTACAGTTATCATAAATTGCATACAAGGCTTGAAGCGTTGTGCGGATATCATTAAAATCAATTTCCTGCGCATGTAAAGAACGTCCCGAAGTCTGGATGTGATACTTCAACATCTGGCTTCTTTCGTTTCCACCGTAACGCAGTTTCATGGCTTTTGACCAGATACGGCGACTAACACGCCCAATTACACTGTACTCAGGATCAATACCATTACTGAAGAAGAATGATAAATTCGGCGCGAAATCATCAATGTTCATTCCGCGGCTTAAATAGTACTCCACAAACGTAAAGCCATTAGCCAGGGTAAATGCCAATTGTGAAATAGGATTCGCACCGGCCTCTGCGATATGATAACCGCTAATTGACACCGAATAAAAATTACGCACTTTCTGATCGATAAAGTATTGTTGTACGTCACCCATCACACGCAAACTGAATTCAGTACTGAAAATACAGGTGTTTTGCGCCTGGTCTTCTTTCAGAATATCCGCTTGCACGGTTCCTCTCACCTGGGTTAAAGTTTTTGCCTTGATTGTTTCGTAAACTTCTTTTGGCAGCACCATATCACCGGTGACACCAAGAAGCATTAATCCCAGACCATCATTACCTGCCGGCAATTCGCCCTGGTAAGCTGGCCTTACAGTTCCTTTGGTTTTATAAATGGCTGTAATTTTTTCTTCTACTTCCTTTTCAATACCATTTTCCTTTATGTATAACTCACACTGTTGATCAATGGCCGCATTCATAAAAAATGCCGCAATGGTTGGTGCCGGTCCATTGATTGTCATGGATACCGATGTTTTTGGATCAGCTAAATTAAATCCTGAATACAATTTCTTGGCATCATCCAAACAACAAATACTCACACCAGAGTTACCCACTTTACCATAAATATCCGGACGGTAATCAGGGTCATTTCCATAAAGGGTTACGCTATCAAAAGCAGTACTTAAACGTGCTGCAGGCAATCCTTTACTCACATAGTGAAAACGCTTATTGGTTCTTTCTGGTCCTCCCTCGCCGGCAAACATACGGGTTGGATCTTCGCCTTCACGTTTGAACGGATAAATTCCTGCTGTGTATGGAAAATCGCCCGGGAAATTTTCCTGTAAATTCCATTTCAAAATATCACCCCAGGCCGTGTATTTCGGCGAAGCAATTTTTGGAATTTGTGTGTGAGACAAAGACTCGTAATGTGTGGCAATCTTCAGTACCTTATCGCGCACTTTAAATTCATAGAATTCACTGCTGAATAATTTTTTCTTTGCTTCCCAATTCTCGATCATCAATAAATTATATGGATCCAGGTCTAATTTTGTTTTTTCAAAAGCTTCTCGTAAGCCTTTGATTAAACGGTCCCTGTCTTCCATCTTGGATTCAGAAATCGTTTCAATGGTTTTCTGAATACCGTATAATTTTTGAGCTACTTCCGCCTGCTGGTTCGCACGCTTATCATAGCCACGATTGTTCTCGGAAATCTCAGACAAATAACGTGTCTTGGAAGGAGGAATGATATAAATTTTTTCACTCATTTCCTCAGTAATAAAAAACTGAGACGCCAGGGCTTTGTTACCTGTTTTCTCAACCATTTTATTCATCACCGCTTTATACAAACGATTCATACCCGGATCGTTGAATTGAGATGCAATGGTTCCGAATACCGGAATATTTTCATCCGCAATGTCCCATAAATTGTGATTGCGCTTGTATTGTTTTTTCACGTCCCGGATCGCGTCCAGGGCACCACGCTTATCAAATTTGTTCAAAGCAATGATATCGGCGAAATCCAGCATGTCAATCTTTTCTAATTGAGTTGCGGCTCCATACTCAGGTGTCATCACATACAAACTCATATTAGAGTGTTCAATGATCTCTGTATCCGATTGCCCGATTCCGGATGTTTCCAAAATGATTAGATCAAAATTAGCAGCTTTGCAAATGTTTACCGCATCCTGTACATATTTGCTCAATGCTAAATTGCTCTGACGCGTTGCTAAAGAGCGCATATACACACGATCGTTCTTAATTGCATTCATCCGGATTCGGTCACCTAATAAGGCACCGCCCGTCTTACGTTTAGAAGGGTCCACGGAGATGATGGCAATTTGTTTGTCTTTAAAATCAATTAAAAAACGACGCACCAATTCATCCACTAAGCTTGATTTTCCTGAACCCCCTGTTCCGGTAATTCCCAAAACCGGGGTTGCTGACTTTTCAGCTTTAGCTTTTAGATCATTTAACAAGCCCGCGTTTTCATCATTGAAATTTTCTGCCGCGGAAATAATGCGCGCAAGGGATTTATAATTTCTTTCAGCAATTTTTGCTGCATCTTCCTTAATATCTTTACCTGTGGCGTAATCACACTGGCGCAATAAATCGTTAATCATTCCCTGCAACCCCAATTCTCTTCCGTCATCGGGAGAGTAAATCCGTGTGATGCCATAGGTATGTAATTCTTCGATCTCCGTAGGAAGAATTACTCCGCCTCCACCACCAAATAATTTAATGTGCGTGCAGTTTTGTTCCTTCAACAAATCATACATGTATTTAAAATATTCCACATGTCCGCCCTGGTAACTCGTCACAGCAATCGCATTCGCGTCTTCCTGAATCGCACAGTTTACCACTTCCTGTGCACTTCTGTCATGACCTAAATGAATAACCTCGGCGCCACTTGACTGAATGATACGACGCATGATATTGATAGCGGCATCATGTCCGTCAAATAAGGCAGCGGCAGTAACAATACGAACTTTATGTTTTGTTTGATAAGGTGTAGTTTCCATGAACGAAAAAAATATTAAAATAGAATTGACTAATATAATAGTTTTTCCGGTTTCAGGAGAAATTTTAGTCGATTTTAAGAGACTGCAAATGATTAATTTTCCGGTGACCGATCAAGTGGTTCTTTGCCTGTCCAGCGCTTGTAATAAAAGATTCCAACGAATACAAAACCCAGCACGAAAGGAATCGAGGCATACATTTTCATGTTGGTATGGTCAAAAAATTCGAGTAACATCCAGAAACTGTTGGCCACGATCCAGAATAAAATAGCCATGTTGATATAAACGTCAATGGTTTTCCAGGTATGGTAAACTATCATAATGGCCAGCCCTATGGTTGGAAGTATCATAATGGTACCGGGAATTTTAAACTCCATCATCCAGCAACTGTCTTTGATCAGCCAAAAAACAATATGCAGGTATTCGTAATGTTTTATTCTGTTGAGTAAATCCATAAAATCACACTAAAATTAAGCTTTTGTATGTATCCTGAAAAATTTTTAATATTTTATATTTTCCAGTCTAAAATCAGGTTATTTTGACAAGCTTTTTAATGGAAACAAATGCATTAATTACTATCTTTATTCATAAATTTTACCTTTTTAGTTATTTATGATCCAATTCGAAAAATTCAAACTTAAGAATAACCTTACTGTCATTGTTCACCAGGATAAAAGTACGCCGATGGCCTGCCTTAATATTATTTATGATGTTGGCGCGCGTGATGAAGATGAAAACAAAACAGGATTTGCGCATTTATTTGAGCACCTGATGTTTGGTGGAAGTATAAATATCTCTAACTATGATGAGCCGTTGCAATTAGTGGGCGGCGAGAACAACGCCTTTACAACCAACGACATTACCAATTACTATTGTACTGTTCCTTCGGAAAATCTGGAAACAGCTTTCTGGCTTGAAAGTGATCGCATGTTAAGCCTCGCCTTTGATACTAAAAGCCTGGAAGTTCAACGCAGTGTGGTTATCGAAGAGTTTAAGCAACGTTATCTCAATCAACCTTATGGAGATGTGTGGTTACTCCTAAGACCATTGATCTATAAAGTGCATCCTTACAAATGGGCAACTATTGGTAAAGAGATCAAACACATTGAAGACGCGACCATGGCTGATGTAAAATCCTTCTTTAAAGAACATTATAATCCCAGCAATGCAGTGTTAGTAGTGGCTGGAGATGTGGAAGTTGAACAGGTAAAACAACTGGCGGAAAAATGGTTTGAACCCATTGACGCCGGGATAAAACCAAAACGCAATTTACCTGCTGAACCCCCACAAACAGAATACAGAAGCCTGACCGTAGAGCGTGATGTGCCTATCAGTTCCATTTACAGAGCTTATCGCATGTGCGCAAGAGTTGATCCTGAATACCATACCATTGATTTGATTTCTGATATTTTATCGAGAGGAAATTCTTCACGTTTATATAAAACCCTGATCAAAGACAAGCAATTATTTTCAGACCTGAATGCTTATGTGATGGGAGATTTTGACAAGGGTTTATTTGTAATCTCTGGTAAAATTAATGATGGTGTTAGCATCGAACAGGCAGAAGCGGGCCTTGATGCTGAAATTCTAAAGCTGCAAACGGAATTGGTCCCGGCGGATGAACTGCAAAAATGTAAGAATAAAGTAGAATCAACCGTAACCTATAGTGAAGCGGATGTTTTGAATAAAGCAACTAACCTGGCAATCTCAGAACTATTGGGTGATGCGAACCTGATCAATCTTGAAATTGAAAACTACCAGAAAGTAACAGCAGAACAAATCAGAGAACAGGCGAATAAAATTTTACAGAAAACAAATTGTTCAACATTATTTTATTTAAAGAAGAAATAGGCTTACCTCAGATAATGCAGAAGCCACAGATAAAAAAATATAAAATAAATCCGCGAAAATCTCCGGGATCAGCGGGACAAAAATTTTAACATGACCATATCTGAAATATCCTTTCGCTTAAATAATCTTCAGTTTGACTCTGATGTGATTAACCTGTATGATGAGCCGCATCGTTTCTATCACACTCTGGCACACATAGAAGATATTTTAAAACAACTCCACGATAGTGATTTGCTGAAACATGACGAATTATTTCTGGCGGCTGTTTTTCATGATATTGTTTATAATCCCCAGTCAAATACAAACGAAGAGGATTCTGCAAACCTTTTTTTAAATGCCGCTAAATCCAGTTCGTTAACAACTGATCAGAAAGAACACATCCGGCAATTAATACTCGACACCAAACATCACAAGCCAACAGTTAAATTTTCGGAAGAATTTATTAAGGCCGATCTGGCTATTTTAAATTCGTCCTTTGATAAATTAATAACTTACGAAAAACAGATTTTTAAAGAATTTCAATTCGTTGACTATAAAGATTATAAACCAAAACGTATTGAAGTTTTAAAACATTTCAATACCAGTGGAAATTTAAATCATCTGATTGATTACGTTCATTCGGTAGAACCAAAAATCGCTGTCTTTGCCGGAAGCTTCAATCCTTTTCACAAAGGGCATTATAATGTCTTAAAAAAAGCAGAACGGTTATTTGACAAAGTGATCATTGCCTTCGGGAAAAACCCTGATAAAACAGATCGCAGCTGGCCCATTCCTAAAACAATTTCCAATCGCCAGCAGACTGAGTATCATGGTTTGCTGACTGATCATATCGAAGCATTCGGATACGATGTAACAGTTGTAAGGGGCTTAAGAAATTCCACCGACTTTCAATATGAACAAAACCAATACCGCTATATCCAGGAATTGAAACCTGACATCAAGATCATCAATATCTTTTGTGATAAAGAATTTGAACACATCAGCTCTTCCGGTATCCGAACTCTTGAAAAATATAACAAACATCAAAGCTACCTGCTGGATTAATTTTTTAAACCTCTCACATGAAACCTGCCTTTCATTTTATCGTTTTCCTTCTGCTTTGTTTCCTGGCAACTGCTCAAAAAACTTATCAATTACCTGCATCAATTGTTGCAGATGATTATATGCCTAAAACCATTATTATCAAGGTGAAGCCCCAATTTGCGAGTGTTTGCTCCGTAAATCATATAGATCATTCTGCCTTCACTTCTTTATCCACTCTTATCGGAGTAACCAATCTTCATAAAAAATTTCCGTTCGAAAAAAGTCCTGTAGCCACAAAGAACGAAGCCGGACAAGCTTACGCGGACCTCTCCCTGATTTATGAATTGAATTACACGACTGATCTTACAATAGAAAAAGCGATCAGCAAATTATTATTATCCAACATTCTTGTTTATGCAGAACCTCATTTTATTCCTAAACCAAACTATAGTCCAAATGATCCATTGGCTAACTCCTCCAGCCAGTACCATTTACAGACAATTAATGCTTTTAATGCATGGGATCTTAACAGGGGAGATTCGGCGATCGTGATTGGCATTACGGATACGGGTACTGATTTTACTCACCCGGATCTGTTTAATAATGTGAAACGCAATTACGCCGATGTTGTGGATGGCATAGATAACGATGGAGATAATTATACGGACAATTATCTTGGCTGGGATATGGGTATGAATGACCGGGATGCTTCATGGGAAACCAATGCACATGGTGTTCATGTTTGCGGTTTAGCTTCCGCTAGCGCCGATAATAGCTTAGGTGGCGCAGGCGTCGGATTTCATTGCAAGTTTTTGCCAGTCAAGATTTCAAATGCTAGTGGCGCCTTAATTGCTGCTTATGAAGGAATAAAATACGCAGCCGATCACGGATGCCAGATCATTAACTGCTCCTGGGGCGGAGGTGGTTCCAGTCAGTTCGGCCAGGATATTATTGACTACGCTACGATCAATAAAAATTGCCTGGTGGTGTGCGCCGCAGGAAATAATAATGCCGATGGAGATTTTTTTCCTGCAGCATATAACTATGTATTGTCTGTGGGCAATACGACCATCAGCGATACCAAACAGGGCTCTTCTAACTATGGCTATATGGTGGATGTCTGTGCTCCCGGAGACAATGTCAATTCTACCTGGCCCGGAAGTCTTTACATTACATCATCAGGAACTTCGATGTCTTCTCCAATTGTAGCCGGCGCAGCAGGCATCGTTAAAAATCATTTTCCGGCTTATAACGGTTTGCAGGTTGGCGAACGTTTGAAAATTACTTCTGATGATATCTATGCTTTAAATCCTTCCTATTTAAACAAATTAGGCAATGGCCGGATCAATTTATTCAGAGCGTTAAATGATCCATCCAGCCCCAGTGTTGTAATGACGAATAAAACAGTAACGGATCATAATGATTTGTCTTTTATCAATGGAGATACGCTTTTCATCGCGGGCACCTTTATTAACTACCTGGATCCAACTTCAGCCTTAAACGTTACGGTAACACCATTATCTGTTTATGCCACAGCATTGGATAATGTCACATCGTTAGGGGCCATCAATACACTGGCAATTGCCACCAATTCCCTGGACCCTTTTACATTTAAGCTGACAGGATCCATTCCTATCAATCAGTCGATTGATTTTGAAGTCCTCATGAATGACGGAACTTACCAGGCCAAGCAATTTTTTACACTTTTCATCAATGTGGACTATATCAATATTGATATCAATGATGTGAGCACAACTGCCACCAGTAAGGGAAAAATCGGTTATAACCAGGATGCGCAGGTTCAGGGACTGGGGTTCAAATATAACAGTGTCGAACTTCTATATGAGGGGGGATTAATGGTTGGACGCGATACGACGAAAGTGTCAGATTGCGTGCGGGGATTAAATCCAAGTGCGGGTGATATTGATTTTAGTACCGTTAATCGTATCGCTTTACAGATCCCATCCGTTACTTCTGATTTTGATACCAAAGCCAGGATGAACGATAATCTTTCGGTTTCACCTATTCCAGTTAACATCGCGCAAAATACATATGCCTGGGCAACCGTTCCGAACACGCAATTTGTGATATGGGAATATGTTTTAACTAACAGTCATGCTACTGACACAATTCAAAAACTATACGCGGGGATTTTTGCTGACTGGGATATTGATGGCGGCACGTTTGCACAAAACAGGAGCGCCTACGATGTAGGCACAAAAATGGGATACAGTTATTACACCGCAAGCGGAGGAAAATACGCCGGCATTAAATTGTTGACGGGTACGGCGCCGCCAAATTTTTACGCCATTGACCATGTGAGCGGTGGAAATGGAGGGCTCGACGTAGCCAATGGATTTGACACCAGGGAAAAATATTTAAGTCTTTCTACTCAGCGTTTAGCGGCCGGGGTTTCCGGAACCGGCACGGATGTGATCAACGTAATGAGTTCAGGGCCGTTTAAACTGGCGCCGGGTGACTCTGTGAAAGTTGCTTTTGCCTTAATTGGTGGCGACAGTTTAGCGAACTTAATTACCGGCGCTCAACAGGCGCAGATTAAATACGACGGATTAATAACCAAGTTAAATGAATCTGTTTTATCAAATTCCAACTGGAAGTTATATCCCAATCCGGCTAAAAACAGCACTACGATTTCGCAAACCGAAGCCATCTTTCATCAGTATGAAATTTATGATGTAAACGGAAGACGTATTGATGAAAATAAAATTCAGGGCCTTCTTCAAACATTGGATTTATCAGGATTTTCAGAAGGGATGTATATTATGAAATTGATTGGAAATCGAAAAGTGGAGTTTAAGAAAATTGTAGTGGCAGAATAAGTTTCGAAGCTATTCAAAATTTAAAACCCTGAGTTCTTCTCTCAAATTTCCCTATATTTACCCTTTATTTTTAAAATTATGGAATTAAATGCTTTAACTGCTATTTCACCCGTTGACGGTCGTTACCGCAAGGTAACCAACGAACTGGCAGCTTATTTTTCTGAATTCGGATTGATCCGTTACCGTGTACAAGTGGAGATTGATTATTTCATACTGTTGTCGCAACAGGGACTGCCTCAGTTACCAAAATTAAACGAAAGCCAGATCACTAACTTAAAATCAGTTTACCAAAATTTTTCTTTTGCGGATGCAGAGGTAATTAAGGAAACAGAGAAAACAACCAACCACGATGTAAAGGCGGTAGAGTATTTCATTAAAGAAAAATTAAAAGCACAGGATTTAGAAAACTATTTAGAGTTCGTTCATTTCGGACTAACTTCCCAGGATATTAATAATACTTCTATTCCTCTATCTTTAAAACAAGCGAACAACGAAGTCGTGTTACCTAATTTAAAACAGGTATGCGACAAATTATTGGGCTTAGCGAAAGAATGGAAAAACGTTTCTTTATTGGCGCGTACACACGGGCAACCGGCCTCTCCAACCCGTTTGGGAAAAGAAATTTATGTGTTTGTGGAGCGTTTACAAATTCAAATCAAGCAGTTAAATGCCATTCCATTCTCTGCCAAGTTTGGCGGAGCCACAGGTAACTTCAATGCACATTATGTGGCTTACCCAAAGAATGACTGGATTAAATTCGGAAACGAATTCGTCAATAACACATTAGGATTAAACAGAAGTCAGTTCACTACACAAATTGAACATTACGATAACATTGCAGCCTACTGTGATGCGTTGAAACGAATCAATACCATTTTACTGGATTTGTGCCGCGATATCTGGACCTACGTAAGCATGGATTATTTCAAACAAAAATTAAAAGCCGGAGAAATTGGTTCTTCAGCGATGCCGCATAAAGTGAATCCGATTGATTTTGAAAATGCAGAAGGTAATCTAGGAATGGCGAATGCGATCCTGGAACATTTATCTGCTAAGCTACCATTATCGCGTTTACAAAGGGATTTAACGGATAGCACTGTATTAAGAAATTTAGGAGTTCCGGTTGCGCATATTTTAATTTCCTACAAAAGCATTTTAAAAGGCCTGGACAAATTAATTTTAAACGAGGAAATCTTTAACCGCGATTTAGAAAATAACTGGGCCGTGGTAGCTGAAGCCGTTCAGACTATTTTACGTCGTGAAGGATATCCTAAACCTTATGAAGCATTGAAAGATCTGACCAGAACCAATTCAGTTATCACAAAAGATTCCATGCATACGTTCATCAAGGGATTAAACGTAAGCGAGGAAGTCAAAACAGAATTATTACAGATAACCCCACAAAACTTCATTGGGCGAAATCCGGAGTTTTAGAGTACGTTCCCGCAGATTTCGCAGACAAACGCAGATTATAATTTTGTCAGTTCGAGCGAAATCGAGAACAAAAAACAAATAAATGAAAGTAACCGGTTTCACCATCATACGCAATGCCATCAAGTACGACTACCCGGTTGTGGAAGCGATCACTTCGATCCTTCCTGTATGTGATGAGTTTATTGTAGCCGTTGGAAACTCTGAGGACGAAACTTTGCAATTGATCAAAAGTATCAACTCTCAGAAAATAAAAATCATTGAAACAGTCTGGGATGATTCACTTCGCCAGGGGGGACAGGTATTAGCCATTGAGACCAACAAAGCTTTTGACGCTGTCAGTCCTGATACCGATTGGTGCTTTTACATTCAGAGTGACGAGTGCGTTCACGAAAAACATTTGGCTTCTATTAAAGAAGCCATGCTGAAATACAAGGATGATAAACAGGTGGATGGCCTGCTGTTGAATTACGTTCACTTTTATGGTTCCTATTATTATGTCGGCAATTCAAGGCGCTGGTATAGAAAAGAGATTCGCATCATTAAAAATGATAAGTCCATTCGTTCATATAAAGACGCGCAGGGCTTTCGTAAAACGGACAATTCCAAATTAAACGTCAAACCGGTTAACGCGGAAATTTATCATTACGGTTGGGTTAAACCACCGAAGGCGCAACAGGCCAAGCAGGAAAATTTCCATAAGATGTGGCATGATGATGAATGGATGAAAAAAAACATTGCTCAGGTTGCAGAGTTTGATTACTCACAGATCGATAGCCTGGAAGAATTTAAAGGTACACATCCAAACGTATTTCAAAACCGTGTTGCCAGCGCTGACTGGAAATTCAACTTTGATCCTTCTCAGATAAAACTCAGCTCAAAAGATAAATTCTTATTATTTATTGAAAAAACAACCGGCTGGAAGGTAGGAGAGTACAAGAATTATAAGGTTATATAATAAATTTCCAAACTGATAAGTCAGGCTAAACGAATCAGGGCTAAACGAATTATTTAAATATAAATCGAACAAAAGGTTATTTTTAATAAATAGCGTTGCCGAGTAATGTTTAAAGAATTAGAACAAATTGAAATATTTTCTCATACTTATTGTTTTGGCTTTTGGATTCATTGAGATTCGGGCGCAGGATTCCGTTAAAGAAAGCCCCTTGACGTTATCCTGTTACCTTGAAACCTATTACAGTTATGATTTGAGTAAACCCACCAATCACGAAAAACCTTCATTCCTGTACAACTTTAACAGGCATAATGAAGTCAATTTAAATCTGGGATTTGTAAAAGCAAGTTATCTTACAAATAAGGTACGGGGAAATTTTGCTTTAATGGCAGGAACATACTCTCAATACAATATGGCGAACGAGCCAGGCTTACTGAAAAATATTTTTGAAGCAAATGCCGGTTTTCGAATTTCAAAAAACAAAAACCTTTGGGTAGATGCGGGTGTCTTCCCATCTCACATTGGTTTTGAAAGCGCTATTGGCAAAGACTGCTGGAACTTAACCCGAAGTATGTTGGCAGAGAATTCCCCATATTATGAAGCCGGCGTTAAACTGGGTTACACTTCTAAGAATGAAAAATTGTACGTGGCGGCAATGTACTTAAATGGATGGCAAAGGATTCAAAAAAGACCGGGAAATCAAACACCCGCATTTGGTACTCAGCTAACCTATAAACCGAATTCAAAATACTCCTTTAACTGGAGCACATATACTGGCAGTGACTTACCAGACAGTGTTTCGCAACTCAGGATATTCAATAACCTGTATGGCCAGTTACAAATCACAGAAAAAATTGGCATTACTGCAGGTTTTGATATCGGTATGCAACAAATAAAACATAACTCGGCCGTATACAATAATTGGTATTCCCCTGTTTTAATCATTCAGTATAAGCCCACTAAAAGAATACATATTGCGGTGCGCGGTGAATATTACTCAGATGAAAAAAATATTATCGTTGTGACGGGAACACCTAATGGATTTCAGACTTTCGGATATTCCATAAATTTCGATTATGTTGTAAACGAAAATGTTTTATGGAGAATTGAAGGGCGTGGCTTAAACAGCGCGGATCCGATATTTTTAATGAATCACAGGCCGTCGCGTGAAAATTATGCGATCACTTCTTCACTGGCAATTACCTTTTAAAAATTAAAAATGTTCTTGACTTCGCTCGAACTGACAAAAATTTGTTTTAAAAAAATTTCTGCATCTTAGCAGCCCTGGGATAAATTCTTAAAATTGGAAATAAATGAACGGTTGCATTTCTCCACTCACCATTTGATAGATACAAAATGCAAAAGCAACCACCGAGATACTCATCGCAGGTAATGGCAACTCAGCGAAACGTGAACGGTATCTTTCTTTCGCTGATTCAGGGATCCAATGAATCAGATAACCAAGCAACATAACGGAAAACACCAAAGCGTATCCCCTGATAATATCAAAGATTAATGCGGCCCCAAAATGGTTGGTGATACGGTCAAAAATCAGGTTAACGGTTTCAAGGCTGTCGCTCCTGAAAAAAATACGGGTAAAGCTGATGAACGTTAAGGTTAACAATACCAAAAAACCTTTTACAAAAAATGAATTGGATTCTTTGAAAGGAGAAATTTTATGCCATAGTTTGTGGACCACAAGCCCCAAGCCATTTAAGCCGCCCCAAATAATGAACAGCCAGGAACTTCCATGCCAAAAGCCTCCCAGTAACATGGTAACCAGTAAATTGATATTGGTGTTCACGCTTTGTTTGACCTTTGGAAAAAAATAAGCAAGCAGCACAAGCACTATCGCCATCAATAACAAAACCAGCAACAGCCAGATCTTTCCGGTGAGCATGACCAACACAACAGACAAAAATGCAATACAGATATATGATCCGATGGTTCCCTGTTTATTTCCACCCAACGGGATGTATAAATAATCTTTTAACCAGGTGGATAAAGAAATGTGCCAGCGCTTCCAGAATTCGCTCACGTCCTGCGCCTTGTAAGGTGATTTAAAATTTGTTTTTAAACGATAGCCTAATAATAATGCAATACCGATGGCGATGTCGGTATAACCACTAAAGTCTGCATAGATCTGTAAAGAATAACCGAAAATTCCAAAGACCGTTTCCACACCGGAATAATAATTAGGATTGTCAAAGACACGATCAATGTAGTTAACGGCAATATAATCGGCCAGGATCTTTTTTCCCAAACCATTGATGATCCAGAACACAGCGTAACCAAATTCTTTTCGTGTTAAATTGTAAGGCTGATATATCTGGTAAAGAAATTCGTTGGCTTTTACGATTGGTCCGGCTACCAGATGAGGAAAGAAACAAACAAAGAATCCATAATCGTAAATCGATTTTACAGGCGTTACTTTTCCCCGGTACATATCAATGGTATAGGAGATAGATTGAAAGGTGAAAAAAGAAACACCCACCGGAAGAATCAGTTTATTTAAAGGATCATTGGTGGAAAAATAAGTGTTACTGAACTGAGTGAAATAATTAAAGAAATGAATATCAGAACCCGCGAGCTGATTGACACTCTCCACGAAGAAATAAGCGTACTTAAAATAACACAGCAACGTTAAATTGAGTATCATACTTATAGTGACGTAGAGTTTCTTTCGTTTAACTGATTCTGTTTTATGAATGAGTCTTCCCCAATTATAATCACTGACGATTGTGAAAATCAGGAGAATCAGGAAAATGCCACTTGTTTTATAATAAAAGAAAAAGCTTACCAGCAATAAATAAAAGGTGCGTAAGTTATTCTTCTTATAGAGCAATGAATAAATAGCGAGCACCACGGAAAAAAATCCCCAGAAATACAATTGGGTAAAAATTACGGGCTGCCCCTTCACATAAACGAACAGTGGTTTTAAATATGTGAGAATATCGTTGATCACTATTTGATTATGCTGTTGTATCGATAGCTTCGGTTGATAGCGTCAAACATCAGGTCAGCTAAAATTCTATAACCCCTGCCGTTAAAATGCACTTTATCTTTGGCAGCAAGGCCCGCCTTCTGCCACTTGTAAATGGATTTGTACCCGCCCATCACAGCATACAAATCATACACCGCCGCATTGTGTTTTTCCATTAATTCAAACATAGCTTCTTCGGCTTTTATGGGGCGCTTATTGGCAACCCTCCTGCTCATATAATTATCCGTCACCGTGGTGAATAAAAAAGCACAGCGTGGTGAAGCGATTTTTATCAATGAAATTAAGCTATCGTAATTCGTAATAAACCGCTCTTTAGAGAAATTAGCATCATGGGTATCATTCACTCCCAAAGAAAAAATAACCAGGTCGGGTGGAATGGTTGCCAATTCATTCACAAACTCCTGACAACGCAAATAAGAAGAAGTACTTGCTCCGTTCACGCCAATAGCCGCATAATAAAATCCGGGGTTTGTATTATCAATGCTAAATCCACGGAGCATAAAATCTTTAATAAGGGTATCTTTTTTAACCAGGTTAAAATTTACAGAATCAATAAATGTTTCAAATTTAAATTCAGTATATCCCAGTTTCGCATCATCTGTTCTTACAAAATGTAAATCTTCCCGTTCGGGAATTGAAAATTCGAAACTTGGGTTGAAATTATGATATACCCTTAATGAGTTGAACGACTGGTGATGATTGTTTTTTAAAATATTAAATCCAAATGTATTGGCGCTGTCATTCGTGATGCCGGCCATTCCGGCTAAACCAAGATTGTCGCACATTTCCTTTGCCAGGGCACTCCTCTTCCGGATCCATTTCCCGGTTGTAAAGGATTTGAAAAAATGCGGGCTGTTAGTCTTCACAATCCGAAACGGAAAAATAAATGTACCTCCACCTTTAAAATTTCCCATTCCCTGGAATCCATCCATTAGTACTTCGGTCCAGAAGCCTGCTTGTATGTGTGATCCTCCAAAGTGAACCACCGTTACTTTATTACGCTTTCCATCCCTTAACTCATCGATCTTTTTGTAAAATTTCATGATCTGGGAACTGTCCTTTGCCATGTATAATTTACTCTGATCATAGTTGATGAAAGGATACTGCTGAGCAGTTGAATGATGGGACACAAGATAAAAGACACATGACAAAAGGCAAGTGAAAATTAAATGGATGTTTTTTGCACGAACTGTTTTATCTTTTATCATTTATTTTTTCTGCTTAATCCTAAACTTATTTCTTCTTTGTAAACTCATTATAATCGTTCATTAACGAAGAATATAACAACACTGCAATTTTTCGCGCGCCTCCTGAACTAAAGTGAATATAGTCTTTAGCACCAATCCCCTGCTCCACCCATGCAAGCATACTGTTTTTCCCGCCCATGCAATTATACATATCGAAAAAAGCACAATCGGTATCGAATGCTGATTTTCTGATGGCGTCGCGCAGATTCTCCAGTTGCGGGTGTGTTTGATATTCCGTCCCCATTTTCACACTCATATCGGCGGGACCCACCACCAAAATAGAAGCTTGTGGCGCGAGTTTTTTGATGATCAGAATCTGTGATTTCAAATAACCGCCAAATCCATCAGCTTGTTCCTTCGTGGTAATGTATGGCAAGGAGTTACCGCCAAATTGTAAGATGATCAGTTTTGCGTTCAGGTAATCATAAAATTGTTTTAACTGTCCAAAATTAATCTGATTAAAAAAAGTACCGGAGCTCCCGCGTAATCCAAAATTATCTACCATTACACCTTTGCTTCCCTCCAGTGAAACACCATAAAAATCCGGGCTATCCTTTCCTCTGAATTTAAATTCCTGAAGCAAAGCGCCCTGGTTCAAATTAAACTCTTTGATATTAAAATTCCCGCCAGCAACTAAAGAATCGGATGCGTTCAGAGTTCCATTCTCGTACAATTCCACATGCGTTTTTGCCTGGGCACCGCCATAAAACAATTTTATTTTTTTATAGGCAGCCGCTTTTGGCCCGCCATTTTTACTCGTTACTACCTTCACCCAGGCGGATTTAAATTGCGTCGTATCGGTAATAGGAGCGTAATTATAGAAGCGTGTAATATGTGCTAAAGCTCCAAAATTATTATGTTTTACCCGCTTGTCTTTCCCGGCAAAAACAGGGTAACGGTCCCAGCCCGGACTCCAGGAAATTTTATTGACAACGCTTGGCGCTACCGGCATAAAAGAAATCAGGCCTGGTCCTTCCCCTCCAAACTGGCTTTGTAGTTTCAATCTAAGGTAGTCACTGATCCGGTCACCTTCTATTTGCGAATCTCCGTAATGTAAAATACGAATGCTTTTCTCTTCGGCACTTAAATTGGCGAGAGAATTGAAGAAACTAGCCATCGCTGACTTATTGGTATTTTTATACTGTATGCTAGTGATCAGTTTGACCGTAGAATCCCTTAACTCAATTTTTGCCACCTCTATGGTGTCATTCACATTTTCAGTAGCTTTATCCTCAGCGTCCGCCAGGGCGATGATGTTTGAAATATCTGTCTTCTCAGCTTTTTTTTCAAGAAATAAGGAAGCAAAAGTGGGGTATTGAATACTGAATTTCTCACTAATGAATATTCCTTTTTCCGGAAACACCATACTAATTATTCCCAGCATAATAAATGTGAAGGATAAGAACAGAAGGGTATGAAATGGCTTATGCAATGTCTTCGAAGTTTTAGACCAGCAAGATGGTAAATACTTCTCCAATAAGAATAAAGCGACTCAATTAGTTTTTCACAAAAAAAGTGTAAAAACTGCCGAAGAAAGCAGCATTTCCGTTATTTAGCATTTGAATTACAGGTTATTTTAAGTGCTTAAGTACTAAGACTTTGAAATGCTTCCCAAAATGATAGTGAAAAACACTGTTATAATATTTCTTAAAATGCTGTAAGTATTAGCGGGTATTTTACTAAAATTTCAGTTAAAGCATTGATTTTTAGCTAAAATCCCGTATTTTTGCAACCCTTATAATTATTAAGAAAAATAACATGAACATATCTAAAAAAGACATCAACGCATTAACTGCAGAACTAAGTATCACTTTGGCTCCGGCTGATTATGAGTCTAAAGTTGAGAACGCTATAAAAAAAGTACAAAAACAAGCTGCTATGCCTGGTTTCAGACCTGGAAAAGTGCCTGTTGGACTAATTAAGAAACAACATGGTAAATCTATTTTGGTGGATGAAATCAACAAAATATTAAACGAAACCCTTTATAACTACATCAACGAAAATAAAATTGAAATCTTAGGTAATCCAATGCCTAAAGAAGACAATAAAATTGACTTTGATAACCAGACTGAATGGACCTTCAACTACGAATTAGGATTAACTCCTCAATTTGATGTGAAGCTGGATAACTCTCAAACGTTCGTTTACAACACCGTTAAAATTGACGATGAGTTAGTTGAGAAATATCTGAAAGACGTAAAACGTAATTACGGGAAACCTTCTAATCCTGAAGTAGCTGAAGGAAAAGATGTTCTGTATATAGACATCGTGGAATTGGACGCCGATAACAATATTGTACCGGGTGGAGTTTTCAAATCAACCAGTATCGGAATTGACCGTTTGAAGAATGAAGCGGCAAAAGCGAAATTAACAGGTGCTAAAAAAGAAGATAAGATCATTATCAATGCAAACGAATTGTATGATTCAGCCGTTGATAAATCGATTTCTCTAGGCATTGATAAAGAATTAGCAGAGAGCTTTAATGCTAATTTGCAGTTAACGGTTCGTAACATCGCCCGCATGGAAGATGCTGAATTGAACCAGGAATTATTTGATAAATTATATGGTGCAGGAACCGTAAATTCTTTAGAAGAATTTAAAGAAAAGATTAAAGGCGAATTAGCTTTAATGTTTGCACAGGATACAGACCGTAAGTTTGTAGAAGGAGTTGAAAAAACACTGGTGGAAAAACTGAATATTACTTTACCGGATGATTTCTTAAAGCGTTGGTTAATGGCCGTAAATGAAAAGCCTCTAACCAAAGAACAACTGGAAGCTGAATATCCTTCGTATGCCAAATCCATGCAATGGAAATTAATCGAAAACAAGATCATTAAAAACAATAACATTGCGGTTACCGCAGATGAAGCGAAAGAAGAGGCCGGACAGTATGTGCGTTCTCAATTTGCACGTTATGGCCAGGTTCCTGAAGAAAAAGAAGTGTCTAAAATTGTTGATGGCATTTTGAGTAAAGAGCAGGAAGCTCAAAAAATATTTGAAGGTCTTTATAGCAAAAAAGTATTGGACGTATTAAAAACATCCTGTAAATTAGATACCAAGGAAGTAAGCTATAATGAGTTTTTTGGAATTAATGAATAAAATTACAGTGAATAAACTATTCTCTGTAAATTAATACCTAAAAACAGCTAACATATAAAATGCAAGGAGTTTATATAACGAAGTCGTCAAAATTTTTACCTAATGAGCCCGTTTCTAATGACGAAATGGAGGAGTATTTAGGTATGATTGATGGCGTTCCTTCAAAAGGGAAAAGGTTGACTCTTCGCAATAACGGAATAAAAACCCGCTATTATTCGATTGACAAAAATGGCAAATCCACGCATTCAAATGCGCAAATGGCCGCTTTGGCAATTGAAAAATTAACGGATGAAAATTTCAAGGTAGAAGATATTGAATTGTTAGCCTGTGGCACTGCTTCGCCTGATAACCACATGCCTTCACACGCAGTCATGGTTCACGGAGAATTAAAAAATGGTAAACCATTGGAATTAATATCGCCGTCAGGTTCCTGTTGTGCCAGTATGCAATCCCTGAAAGCAGGTTATTTATCGATCCTTGCCGGGAATACAAAGAATGCAGTTGTTACTGGTTCTGAAAAACTTTCTTCCTTTATGCTGGCCTCTAATTTCGAAAAGGAAACAGAGCGCCTGGCAGAAATGGAGCAAAATCCAATCATTGCATTTGAAAAAGATTTTTTGCGCTGGATGCTTTCCGATGGGGCCGCTGCGTTATTGTTAGAAAACAAGCCTCGTCCAAACTCAGTAAATTTAAAAATTGAATGGCTGGATATCCGTTCCTATGCCAATCAATTGGAAACCTGCATGTATGTTGGCTCAGATAAAAACGAGGATGGAAGCACAAAGGGCTGGAAAGAGTTTTCTCCGGAAGAATGGTTGCAGAAATCTATTTTCTCTTTCAAACAGGATACTAAATTATTAGGTAAGGAAATAGTGCCTACCGGTACCAAATACCTGAAAGAAATATTAGACAAAAGAAATTTTGATGTTACAACCATCGATTACTTTTTACCTCATTTGTCATCTGAATTTTTCAGGGCAAAAATAGCCGAAGAAATTTTGAAGTATGACATCCAGATCCCACAGGAAAAATGGTTCACGAATTTAACCACTACGGGAAACATTGGCTCTGCATCAATTTTCATGATGGTGGAAGAATTAATGAATTCCGAAAAATTAAAAACCGGTCAGAAAATTTTATTGATGGTTCCTGAGAGTGCGCGTTTTACCTACGCATACTGCCTGCTTACAGTTTGTTAATTCATACGGGTATTTATATTAGACATGATGGGTTGTGAAAAAGAAATTTCTCTTAGAATAGAAAAAATAAAAACCATTTTTCAGGTGTCCAGGGATCTTACATTAACGTCCCCTGATCTTAAGGAGCTTATTTTACAACTGGATCAAACAGAGCCGGAGTTTAGATCAGCAGCGTACGAAGGCGCGTCCATGGGTATTGCTTTAAATGATCTTAACAAAAACGAAATATTGACATCATGGAATTTATTTGCTGAAAGAGCGCCTGCACACGCTGTTCAGATTCATGTAGGACTTGGTTGGGCAGTTGCTCAGCAAAACTATTCGGTTTTACCATTCTTCGGAATTACAGATGTATTATTGAGCTCAAGGGTTTTAGACGGCTACGGCTATTATGATGGTATTTTCAGACAGAGAAGCAGTATTAAAGGTCAAAAAATACCGGAAGCCATACAGCCCGAAATGTTATCCTCCTATGATCAGGGTATCGGACGTAGCCTATGGTACATAAGTAAAGGCGATGTCACTAAAATTCACGAATTGGTTTCAGCGTTCTCTTTGGAGCGTCGCGCAGCATTATGGACAGGCATAGGTGTTGCCTGTGCTTATGTTGGAGGATGTGATAAAGATTTATTGACATCATTATTTGAATCAGCACAAGAGTTACAGAACAATCTTATTACAGGCGCGATGTTGGCTACTAAATCAAGGCTACAAGCCAGTGCACTAACAGAGGATGTAAAGCTGGCATACAATACATGGTCCAAAGCGGGTGACCATAATTTATGGTTATCTCAAATAGAAAAAGTAACTATACCAACGCTGATATAAACAGTTTTATAAAATGAAAAAAGAAGATCTTCCACAGGATAAATCAGCGCTGGCACACATGACACGCGAATTGTGTTATGTAAAAGATAAAGACGGAAAATATAGCACAGGTTTAAGTACAGGCTGGAAAGTGAAGAAAGATGCATTGGATAACGCATGGGAAGACATTCACGAACGCGTGAAAGAAGCTGCACTGGCCGTAAAGAACGGTGACAAAAGCCCGGTGTTTTATTTTATGGAGTTGCGTTTAATGGATCTGGCGGTACTTTCGGGCTACACCGGATTTTGGAAATTTAATATCAAGCGCCATTTTAAACCAGAAGTGTTTAGAAAACTAAATGAAAAAAAACTGGCCATTTATGCCAAAGCATTTGATATCAGCGTTGCTGAACTCACGAATTTTAAAGGATAATTTTGGAAAAACAGTTTAAGCATATTCAATCCGCTCACTGCGAAAATGGTGTAGCCACGAGTTTACTAAAATACCATGGTATGGATTTTATGTCGGAACCATTAGTATTTGGATTAGGCAATGGTATTTTTTATTTACACATTCCTTTCTTACAGATCAGTGGTGGGCCCGCTATTTCTTACCGTAGCATGCCGGGCTGGATCTTTAGCAGAGCCAGTAAATTGTTGGGAGTAAAAGTGAACCGCAAAAAATTCAGCAACGAAAAAGAAGCATACGATTATTTAAATAAACAAATAGAAATAGGCAATCCGGTTGGATGCCAGGTAGGTGTATTTAATTTACCTTACTTTCCACCTGAGTACCGTTTTCATTTTAATGCTCATAATATTGTAGTATACGGAAAAGAGAACGGACAATATTTAGTGAGTGATCCAGTAATGGAAATAGTTACCACGCTTTCGGAAGAGGATATGCTAAAAGTACGTTTTGCTAAAGGGGCTTTGGCTCCAAGAGGACATGTATATTATCCTGAGAATGTAAAGGATGTATCAAGAGAACAAATAGCACAAGCAATTCCAAAAGCTATAAAGCGTACTACTTTTGAAATGTTAAGTTTACCGGGGCCGATGGTAGGCGCCAAAGGAATTCACTATACAGCCAATCACATTCGTAAATGGAGAGATAAGTTAGGCCCGCGTAAAGCCGCTTTATACCTCGGACAAATTGTAAGGATGCAGGAAGAGATAGGAACAGGTGGCGGAGGCTTTAGGTTTTTATATGCCGCCTTTTTGGAAGAAGCCAGTAACTACACCAATAATGATCAGCTTTTAAAGATCTCTGACGAATTTACAAAAGCGGGAGATTTATGGCGCGCAAGCGCTGTGCACATGGGTCGTATTTACAAAGGAAGATTAAATGAACAAAAAGACTTTGAGGAAAGTGCGAACATGCTGGATGAAATTTCAGAAGTAGAACGTGCTGCTTTTAAAAGTCTGAGAAAACTAAAATTGTAATTTTCTATTCGATCGCTTGATTTTTATCCGGCTCTTCCTAATATATGTTAATGACGGGTTACTAAATAATGGTTGATGTAATCAATCATTAAACCATAAAACCTCACAACATGAAAAATCAAATCATCACCATCGTTAGTACTATTGCGTTAGCAATTTGTTTAGCTTCCTGTAAAGAAGATTACTCCCAATTGATTCAAAAAATTGAAACAACGCAGATAGAACTTCAACAACAGGATTCTGTCTTAACCTCGCAGCGTACTGAAATTGCCCAGTTAGTGTATACAGACACAACCGGGAAATCAGAAGCTGTCAGTCCTGAAGAAATGGCACTCACCAATCTGGCCGGCGAACAAAATACTTTGATCACCCGTTTGGAAATTATCATACAAAAAAACAAAGAGTTGATTGCGCAATTAAGTGACAGTTCAGTTGATCCAAAAGAGGTTGAGAAAGAATTTACTTCTCACCGGGATGAACTGGAACTGATGAAGCCGGAGATTAATGCTGCAAAAGAGTCGTATAACAAACTGGTGAAAGAAGTAGCGAAGGTTTTTAAAGAGTTGTCTGACACAACTAAAGTGAACTAAAGGAGTTCAGGGCAATTCGAACTATTATTGAACTTGTCAGTTCGAGCGAAGTCGAGAACAATTATAGCTTCCCGACTCCGTTCGCAATGCCGGACAATTACTTATTCAAAATGATCTTCTCTCTTTTTACTATGTGATTATTTTGATAGGTATTCACAAAATAAATTCCGTTGGCAAAATTCTCTAAATGAAATATGTGAGAATTACCAGATGGCATTTCGGCTAACAACACCTGTCCGGTAATTGACACCAGTTCTATTTTTTGTAGTTGGCTTAAAGAATGAATTGTCAAAAAGCCATTCGTTGGATTTGGACTAACAAAAATAACGTTGCCATTTAATTCCTGCAAACCAACGCTTGAACCCATAACCATTAAAGTGCCGGCTCCTGAGGTTAATGGAGAAATTGCACCGGTAGCATTCGATTTCTTAGCCTGAAAAAGACTAACATTCAATAATTCATCTGTTGTTAGGCTCGTTAGTATTTTATAATGTAAAATTCCAATTAATCCATTGCCAGTGACATTGTTATTAAAAGTATGTGTAGTTGCTGTATACAAATATCCATTGATAAAATCCAGTTTACGAAAATGTAAATTTTGATTAGATGAGTTGATGAATGAGTTCGGAAATTCTAACCAAATTTCATTTGGGTCTATTAAAGTGTGATCGAAATAAACCGTAAATGCAATACCATTAATATCATTAACTGAATTTGACACGTCACCTAAATAAATCGATGCGCTTCCCCAAGAACCTTTTGCAACAGCTGCTTGATTAGGCACTATATGTAATTGTGGATTTGTGGTTGTTGATAGAAGTGGTTTATAATTTCTCCACATATTATAATTATTATAGATAGCCAGCGTATCGTCGATATTAATTATTCCATTCCCGTCGCAGTCACTATGATTTAAATTACTTCCATTTGATAAAGTATCTACCCAATTATTAGCAAAATTAGGTTGCCATATATTACTAATGCTTGAGCGAGGAAACCCGGATTTTAAAGAATGTAGTCCTAACTCCAAGATATCTAAATTAGACACCTCCCAATCATTATTCACATCTCCAGGATACACGTACTGACAAGTAGTATCAAGAAAAATAGTAAGTGTAGCAGAATTTACACACCCGTTTACATCAGTACCTATCACCGTGTAAGATCCTGAAGAGGAATAAATATGTTTTAATGTATCATTTGTACTGAAATTATCCCAAACATAATCATTAGCTCCATTTGCTATTATATCAAAAAAACTACCTGAGCAAATAACTGAAGGACTAGAAAAAGCATTTACTATAGGAAGTGTATAAATAGTAATATTTGTACCATTATCATTCCCTATTAATATTGGATCAGAACTTTTAAATCTGACACGATAACCCGAACCCAAAGGAGTGGATATGGGTACTTGAGCAGAAACCATTCCTGTAGAATTTGATACAATACTAATTGTTTTAATTACAACGGCACTAACAAATGATCCAAGGGCATCAGATAATTCTAAACTAACAGTATTTCCAATGTTATAAAGGCCGGTAACCGTATAACTCACATTCAGCATATTATTAACGCAAATAACCGTATTGATAACCGATGCCGAAAGTTGTTTATGATTAGAAGTTTCAATTAGAGCCGAGGTCGGCAAAAATCCATTTGAGTTTAAGAAATCTATTTTCTTTACCGAGGTGTTTGATGTGTGATCATACTCTAATAATGTTCCTCCATTTGTACTTGTACCACCAGCCCAAGTTGTTCCAATTAATTTTCCGCCAGAGGTTTGAACTAGAGGAGTCAATGGATATGATCCGTTTGGTATAAAATTAAAACTTGTTTTGTCATATAGTAAAGATGAGTCGGGGACGAATTTGTATAAGAGGCCATAATTATTTAAGCCGCCATACATAGTAGTTCCATAAATCATACCATCTGTAGCTTGCATTAATGAAGCGCCCAAGCCAGGTCTCTTACCTATAGAGACAGTTGAAAAATCTATTTTTTTTGTAAATACATCGTTCACATAATTATATTGAAAAAGAGTACCCTGATCGAGTACTCCACCTAAAGCAGTTACGCCGTATAGATTTCCATCGGCAGCTTCAATTAATGATCCGATTGGTGCTCTACCTACCGCATCAATAAAATTATATTTATCGTTATATACTCCTGATATGGGGTCAAACTCAAAAATAGTTCCTTTATTGTACCAACCACCATAACTTGTTGTGCCATAAAACAATCCGTTTGATGCTTGTACTAAAGCTCCTCGGGGATTTTGCCCAAATGATGACGATCCAAATGAATATACTGTACTTAAAGAATAGGTATTAGGATTGAACTGAAAAATTGTTCCCATCGACCCAAACACTGCGCCGTTATAGCATGTTCCGTATAGCATACCATCGGTAGCCTGAATTAATGAACCATTTGGATTACTCCCAAAGGTATTAGCAAAATCAATTAATTTTGTAAAAACATGATTTACTTGATCGTACTCAAATAAAACACCTAGATTATTTAAACCACCCTCTTCGGTAACGCCATATAGCAAGCCATTAGATGCTCTTACCAATGAACCATTTGGATATTTGCCATCAATTGTGTCAAAGTTATATTCTACTATTTGGTTATCTCCAACGCTATCAGTTTTAAAGATGACTCCGCTTCCATTTGCACCTCCTCTACTTGTCATTCCCCATAATTCAGTTTGTGCGATAACAACATTGCAAAATGAAATAATAAAAACAATCACTGATAGCACTATCTTCATAATCTTAATTTTATTTACCCAAATTAACTTCAATAAAAACAAACGCCCGATACTATCGGAATTTTACTACTTATTCAAAACAATTTTTTCTCTCCTCAAGACGCGATCGTTTTGATAAACATTTACAAAATAAATACCGTTTGAGAAATTATCTAAATGCAATGTGTGAGAAACCATAGTTGGAATTTCACTTAATAACAATTGCCCAGTAATAGAAACAACTTCAATTTTTTGCAATTCAGTTTTAGAATCAATTATTAACAAACCATTGGTTGGATTAGGACTAAAAGAAATAACATTATTATCTAAAATATCCAGTAAACCAACATTAATAGTTGCTGTTAATGATCCTGAACCAGAGGTTAAAGGAGTGACTGAACCGGCAGCATCAGATTTAACGGTTTGAGTGAGCCCAAGATTTAAAACTTGCGAGCTCGACAAAGTAGATTTAATCTGGTAATACAGGGTAGCTATCTTACCATACCCGCTCACATTGCCGTTAATTGTATGTGTCGTAGCCGTATATATTTTTCCGTTGGAAAAATCCGGTTTTCTAAAATCTAAATTTTGGCCGGCATCCAGAAACGAATTTTGATATTCGAGGTAAATATTATTGGTTTCGATGAGTGTGTTATCAAAATCAATAGTGAATGCAAGGCCATTGATGTTACTAATTGGACTTGTTGTACCACCTAAATAAATGGAAGCTGTTCCCCAGGCACCTTTAACAACCGCCGATTGATCAGGGACAATACTTAATTGTGGACTAACAGTTGTTGTGTGAGCCGGTTTAAATGTGTGTGTCAATGCATAATTATTAAAAATTGCCAATGTATCATTATTGTTGATCGTTCCATCGCCATTACAGTCGCTGTGATTCAGGTTCTTTCCGTTCGTGATTGTTCCTGTCCAGTTGCTGGCAAAATACGACTGCCAGTTATTGCTAGTTGATGCTCTTGTCGGGCCAGTTTGCGTATAATGCAAGCCAAGTTCCAATACGTCTAGATTGTCTGCAACTCCATCGCTGTTGGCATCACCCGGCCAAACGTCCTGGCAACTATTATCAACTGCGATATTTATTTGGGAACTAGAGCTACAACCATTTGTGTTATTCGTAAAAGTAACATCATACATTTGTGTAATTGACGGCGTAACCGTAATAACCGGGGTGATTTCTCCTGTGTTCCAGTGATATGAAATGGCTGTCACACTATTAGTGGACGAAAGTACTACTGATGAGCCTGCGCATACGGTATAACTAGATGCAATGATCGTTCCTGTAGGTACCATTAAATCCATATCTACGCTCACAATTGATGTATTTGAACATCCGTTAATTGTATTGGTTACAGTACAAGTATACTCACCGGGTTGAGATACAGAAACTGATCCTAAAGATGGGTTACTCAAAATGCCGGGACCTTGCCAGTTGAAGTAGGCATCTTGCTCAGTCGAGCTGGCATCAAGTGACACAGTAGGGCTCATACAGGTTAAAGTTGCTGTATTCGACATCAAAAAAAGAGATGGTATTAAAGTATTGGAGAAAACACTAATTGTCCCGGTTGTCATGCATCCGTTTGATATATCCGTTAGAGTGTAACTATAGGCTCCTGGCCAACCAACCATAATGCTTGAAGTATTATCAGCTCCAATAATGTTTGGTCCAACCCATATATAATCTACCGGTGACACTGTTGTAGTCACGCTAATATAAGCGGATGGATTTACACATGTTAATGTCGCAGACGATTCCGATACAGGAATTGTTGGACATTGAGAATAGCTACCTTTTACAAGGCTAAATAATAAAACGACTAAACATATTTTTTTCATACCAAAAACTTTATTTTGGTAAATGTAAAAATAAAACATTAGGAAAACCTTACCGTTAAACGGGTTTTTGGCACATTTCAGTGTAACAGAAACCCCGACATCTCTACCGGGGTTTTAATTTATGCTTCAAGATCTATTTATTCAGAATAATTTTCTCTCTCTTCACAATGCGATCATTTTGATATAGGTTGACAAAGTAAATACCATTCGCAAAATTTTCTAAATGTAACTGGTGGTTTAAGGAAGTTGGGGCTTCCAACAGTAATACCTGACCAGCAATAGAAACAACCTCGATTTTTTGCACTTCAGTTTTTGAATTTATTGTTAATGAACCACTGGTTGGATTTGGACTCACAGAAATTACATTGGCATTTAAGAATTCAGCCAATCCAACATCGATTGTTGCTGTTAATGAGCCAGAGCCTGAAGTTAAAGGAGAAATTACCCCGGAAGCATCAGATTGTTTAGCTTGTGATATTCCTAAATTTAAAACCTGAGCACTTGTTAACGTAGATTTAATTTGATAATGCAGAGTTGCAATTCTACCAAAACCGCTGACGTTACTATTCAAGGTATGAGTTGTAGCCGTAAAGATTTTTCCATTAGCAAAATCCATTTTCCTGAAATCTAAGTTTTGTCCGGCATCTAAAAATGAATTTTGGTATTCGATGTAAACATTATTGGTTTCAATTAAGGTATTATCAAAATCAATAGTGAAAGCAAGGCCATTGATGTTGCTAATTGGACTTGTTGTACCTCCTAAATAAATGGAGGCTGTTCCCCATGTTCCTTTTACAACAGCTGATTGATCCGGAATGATGCTTAACTGCGGATTGACTGTGGTAGTTTGCACCGGTTTAAAAGAGTGAGCCATTCCGTAATTGTTATAAATGGCCAAAGTATCATTATCATTGATGATTCCATCGCCATTGCAGTCAGCGTGGTTTAAATTTTCCCCGTTCGTGATCGTTCCTGTCCAGTTGTTAGCAAAATAAGATTGCCAGGTGTTGCTTGTTGTTGCACGGGCAGGGCCTGTTTGTGTGAAATGCAAGCCAAGCTCTAACACATCTAAGTTGTCAGCGGTTCCATCACTGTTGGCATCGCCAGGCCAGACATTTGCAAAAGAACCTGCAATTTCAGAAATAAAACCAGTCTCAGGGTGATTATCTACATACCCACCAATCCATTCTGTACCATCATACAATGTACTTGCGCAAAGAGCTTCATTATTTCCAGCGTAACTTCCAACCTTAATAATTGTATCTAAAGCGGAACCCAAGGTATCGAGAATAATAGTAAGAGACTGGCGTTTATTATTAATAGTTCTAAATCCACACACGACAACTTTCTTTCTAAAATCATCGTATGAAATATCCATTGGAAAATCATGTTGATTACTTACTTGTCCATTATATGTGTAAGTCCAAATTAAATTTCCATTATTAACTGAAACTTTCCTAACAACTAGATTTAAAGAATCAGAACTTATAGTGTAAAAATAATTTTTCTGTGGATCTGCCACACCTTTAATCACCTGGGTTGATGAACCCGTATTTAACACTTTTGTCCAAATTGTGTCAAGTATATTAACGTTATAGCAAACTATAGATCCATAATTCATAAAATTACGTCCACAAATAATCGTTCTAGCAGGATCTAACTTATAAACAGAATTGATTGCATTGATCTTGCTAACAGGAAGAGGTGCCGCAACGCTCAAAGCCAAAGTTGTTTTATCGATCTCATACAATGCAGAACCGGAAGGACCAGTTGCTGCAATTTGCAATATCGCAGAATTTTGCTCAACTAAATAATTTTGTTTATAAAACACAGTTGGTGTACCAGGAGTTAAATTAGGATTTAGTTTCACGTAATTCATACTTGTGGTAGACTCAGCTGATATAGTTGACCCATTATATTTTCTGTAAAAAACACTCGTGTAATTCTTCTGATAAAAAATAAATGCTGAAGAGTTATCTGCTATTAAGTCTATCGGTGATACTTTGGTTTGATTCACATAAAAGGAACTGAATCCTAGCAGATTACCAGCGCTATTAAGTTTAAATATAAAAATTGAATCAGTTGAAGCGTTATAATATGGAAAAGTATTATACTCTTTAGCAGAGTAACCACTTACATATATTTCTCCATTTTGGGAAACACTTAAGTTTGATCCAAATAAATAATAATCTTTAGATAATGTTTTTCTCCATAAAATGTTTTTATCCGGATCCAGCATCTCAACATTTATCGCCCGTCCAACCTGACTTAACACCAAAGTCTGGTTTTGGGGATAACGCTCAATTGCTAAAACGCGTGAACGAAATTTATAAGTGCCGTCAAAATATTTTTTAAAAACCGTATTACCTGTAGATGCGTCTAATTTAACATAAGCTACTTTGGATCGTTCAAAATATAATTTATGTGAGGTTTCCAGATTACCAACAAAATAAGGTTGATTGTTAATAACGCATGCAGCCAGCCCTGAACTTATATTATTATCATGAAGACTGTCTTCTGTTATCGTTTTCTCAAAAGAAATATTACCGGTAGAACCATTTAATTTAATTATGCCCCAATTCTCAGGTGCATCATTCGCATCGCCATAATATCCCGTAGCGTAGATATCTCCGTTATTATCAATATCAATAGACATAGCAGAAGAACCATTTCCACTATGATAAGTGCTAGGCGGAGCACCATTTCCAATAAATGAATAGTTAGTATGCCATGCGGCAGTCCCACTTGATTTATCGTACTTTGTAATCATGTACGGGTATACCCCTCCTCCAACGGTCAAATGTCGCCAATTTAAATATAAAAAACTGTTCGTTGCGCTAAGATTCTGAAATTCAGCATCCGCATAAACAGGCACGGAAAAATATGAAATAAAGGCTCCCGTCGTTGAATTCACTTTAACAATTTTAGGATTTTTCCAGGAAGAGGCACTATTGTTACCAAAATAAAACACCTCATTTTGTACAGTATCACAATAAATACCCTGATACTCATTGATTTGAGCTACAGGGAAAGCATTTGACCATATTTTATTATGAGGTAGGCTGAAATTCAATTTATGAATTGAATCAGCATTTGTATAATAAATATTTTTTTGTGAATCAATTGCTAACCCATATCTCTGATTTGCAATGCCTATACTTTTAGTGTATAAAGTGTCGCCCGTCAATTTGCTAAAAAAAGCTATACGCTTCTTTCCTGATGATGTCGTAGCAGTTGAATATGAAATTATAAATTTATTTGCATCATAGTTAATCATATGCCGATAAGTGGAATACGGTATTTGTTTTTTCCAAACTATCATCCCCGTTGTTCCATCAATTTTCCATATCTCATTAGCCATAGCTTGATCAAATAATGCAAACACATATCCGTCACCAGAATCCATTAATTTATAAATACCATTGCCACTAAAAAGGGTATATGAACTAGAATCATTTATAGCGGTATTCCATAATGTATTACCAAGAGTATCAACACAGATAACCGAAGGAAAATCTTTCGCATTTATGAAACTTGAACCGCCAATAATAATTTTGTTGTGATATTTTAAATGGCACAGAATTTTTCCATTTTCTTTAGGTTCTATATCAGGAAAATATGAATCGCTAATTTGTGCTTTTATTCCTTTAGTAAAAAAAAGTCCAATAAATAATAAAAAAATAATTTTTTTCATGGGTCCGCTAAATTTCTCCAAATATAATTCAATTATTTCTCCAACTTCTTACCGTTAAACGGGTTTTTGGCACATTTCAGCGAAACAAAAAACCCCGCCCGATAGCTAGCGGACAGGGTTTTTAATTTATATTGTTCTCGACTCCGCCCGAACTGAAAAGGGCGCTGACTACTTGTTCAACACAACTTTTTCTCTCTTCACAATACGGTCATTTTGATACACATTAACAAAGTAAATGCCATTTGCAAAGCTTTCTAAATTTAACATATGAGAAGTGCTGGCTGGGATTTCAGTTAGCATGGCCTGTCCTGTTATGGAAAGTACTTCAATTTTTTGCAAATCAGTTTTTGACTTGACAGTAAAAAAACCATTGGTTGGGTTGGGGCTAATTGAAACTATACTTCCATTTAACTCATGGAAACCAACACTTGAACCAATAGTCATTAAAGTGCCGGTTCCTGAGGTTAATGGAGAAATAATACCGGAAGCATCCGATTGATTAGCCTGAATCAATGCAAAATTCAATACTTCGTCGGTTGTTAAACTGGATTTGATCTGGTAATGCAGAGTGGCAATTTTTCCAAAACCACTCACATTGTTATTTACAGTATGCGTGGTGGCAGTATAAATTTTACCACTGGCAAAATTCAATTTTCTGAAATCCAAATTTTGTCCGGCATCCAAAAAGGAATTTTGGTACTCAATGTAAATGCTATTGGTTTCGATCAGTGTATTATCAAAATCAATTGTAAAAGCGATGCCATTTATATTATTAATGGTATTCGTCGCATCTCCTAAATAAATGGATGCTGTTCCCCAGGAACCTTTTACAACAGAAGACTGGTCAGGAATGATACTTAACTGCGGATTGACCGTTGCTGTTTGAACAGGTTTAAATGCATGATTCAAACCATAATTATTATAAATAGCCAAAGTATCATCAGCGTTGATGATCCCATCCCCATTACAATCACTGTGATTTAAATTTTTGCCGGTAGTGATGGTACCTGTCCAGTTATTGGCAAAATAGGATTGCCATGTATTGCTGGTTGTTGATCGTGCAGAGCCTGTTTGAGTAAAATGCAAGCCTAGTTCCAACACATCTAAGTTATCTGCGACTCCATCGCTGTTTGCATCCCCCGGCCAAACATCCTGGCATAGCGTATTGGTTATAATTGCCAAACTCGAAGTGGCAACACCACAAATGTTGACACTTGATACGGTTACTAATGAATCATTATATCCTACAATACTTATGCTTTGTGTAGTTGCTCCATTAAACCAAGTATAATTATCGCTAACACTAGCCTGCACTTGCACGGAGGAGCCTTCGCAAACAGTTGTAGAAATTTGCGTTACCGATAATGTAGGCGTTGATTGAATGACATTAATGGTAAGTTGGTTTGTTCCAAAACCACAGGCGTTTTCGCCTACGAGTGTATAGGTTGTGGAAGTTGTAGGTGTAAATACACCGGTTGGAGGTGTAACGCCAGACCATGTATAGGTAATAGCCCCACCAGGTGTTATTGTAATGGGCATGCCGGCGCAAATGGTCGTATCACTTATCCCAAAATTAATAACCGGGGTTCGTCCAAATAATATACTTAAGCCTTGAATTTTTTTATCAGCCGAAATCATGTCTTTTACCCCATCACCATTGTAATCAACAAAAGCAACATCGTATGATTTATTGGTATTGTAATAGTATACAGGTGGTTTTAATCCGCCGGCACCATCACTATAGTACAGCGTAATAAAAGACAAAGGCACTGTAGTTTCGTGCGAAACAGCAACATCTAAATACGAATCGTTGTTGATGTCTTCTAACACCATGCCTTGTGGAGCAACTGTTCCGTTAAAAATAACAGACGTTTGCGTCGGAAAAGTTCCTGTGCCATTACCATACAACAATCTAACTGTACCTTGTGTGCCACCCGAAGTAAAATTTGCTATAACAAGATCAACGTTTCCGTCTTTGTTTAAATCGCCACTTCTTACAATTAATGGTCTGGCATTAGCTGTATATGTAACAGCAGTTAGAAACTGCCCTGCTCCATTATTCATGCTAATACTTAACTGTTGAGCTGTGTTAATAATTGTGGCTACATCATCAAAATTATCATTATTAAAATCAGCAACTGTTGTAGACAATGGTGCAGAACCCACGACGGCCGAAGTGCTTGTAGGAAACGCCCCTGCCCCATTTCCAAATTTCACAATAATATTATTAAACATATCATTTGGGATTAAGATATCAATGTTCCCATCGTTATTAAAATCTCCTTTATCTACTTCATAAGCTGACGCATTTAGTCCATTTAAGGCTAAACTAAAAGTTCTGCTACCAGTGTTAATATAAACTTTTGATGCCGAAAACATATCCATCCATCCATCGTTATTAAAATCGGCAACGTCCATGGCCCAGTTTGTAGAAGCAGTACCATGGCCTTTAATTTGATCTGTTTCGCCATTACCGGCTCCATAAAGTACCGTTATTTGGCCATCTGCAGCTGTAGCAATATCGTTATGCCCATCATGATCAAAATCTGCGGTTGAAATTTCAAAAGGTGAACCTGAAACCAAAATATGTCTTGATTTTTCGAACCGTGCCGAAGATGGTGTGTTTAAATTCACCACAAACTTACCCGATGTATTGCTATATAACTGCAAAAGATCTTTGTTCCCGTCATTATTAATATCTTTTAATAACACATCATACAATGCGATTCCAATTGAAAATTTAGCGCCAGGTGTAAAATTACCAGCGCCATCATTTAAAAGAACAAGAAAAAAACTTCCTTGAGTATGCACTAGAATATCTTGGTAAGTATCACCGTTTATATCTGAAGAAAGTAAAACAGAAACACCGGTTGTGTAAGGATATCCGTTTGTAACGCCCGGTATTTTGACCGCATTTAATAATGTAAACTGCCCTGTGCCATCTCCTGTATAAATACCAAGTGAATCGTTATTGCTACCATACGCAATCGCAAGATCCTGCTTAGAATCATTATTGTAATCAAAAATTTCTAATGATACCGGATGATTTATTGGTATTATATTTGCGGGTGAAGAAAAAGAGCCGTTAGTTGTGCCATAAATAAATGAAATATTGTTTGATTGTGTAACGGACGCGTAATCTACTTTTCCATCCGCATTAAAATCATTTTTTAAATAGGTATAACTGAATGCAATTCCTGTATTAAAAGTGCTGGATGTTAGGAATTGTCCGTTTCCGTTTCCATAATTATATTGAAATGCAGACGTAAAAGATGGCCCTGAAATTAATGTAACAATATCTAAATGCGTATCATTATTAATATCTCTCACATCTAAATAACTACCATTTGTAGTTGTAACCGAAAATGTGGTTACTTCAGTAAAAGTTCCGTTGCCATTACCAAGTGCAACCGTGAGCATGCTTGGAGTACCGTAATAACTTAAAAAAACAAGATCTTTATGATTATCATTATTAACATCTGCGCTTACTACGTTTTTTGCAGCATACGAGGTTGTATAAGTGGTTTGGCTCGTAAAGCCTCCTTGTGCATTGCCCAATAAAACTGCAAAATAATAAGTAGATGAGTTAGGCACCACTACATCAAGTTTTCCATCTTCATTAAAATCCCCAGTAACAAATTTTTGGCAGCCTCCAGGTATGTATGAGATCCGTGATGTAATAGAATCAAAACATACCTGACCAAGAAATCTTGTGCTTATAATCAAGAAAGCAAATAAAATAATTCTCATAATAAATCTTTTATCAAATTTACAAAATACAGAGATACAAATCTTACAGATAAGCAGATTTTCTGCAATAGGGCCTAAAACATGATATACTGTTTAGAACTTAGTACTGTTGAATTGATTTATTTATTCAATACAACTTTCTCTCTCTTCACAATGCGATCGTTTTGATGCACATTAACAAAGTAAATGCCATTAGCAAAGCTTTCTAAACTTAATGTATGAGAAGTGCCGGTTGGAATTTCAGTTAGCATGGTCTGTCCTGTTACTGAAAGTACTTCGATTTTTTGCAAGTCAGTTTTTGAGCTTAAGGTTAGGAAACCATTGGTTGGATTTGGACTTATGGAAATAAGATTAAAACCAACACTTGTGCCACTTACTAAGAAAATTCCTACTCCTGATGATAACGGCACGATATTACCGGATGCATCTGATTTGTTAGCTTGAATTAATCCGAGACTACATGTTTCGTCCGTTGTTAAACTGGATTTGATCTGATAATGCAGGGTCGCAATTTTACCAAAGCCGTTCGCATTATTAGCCAGAGTGTGTGTGATAGCAGTATATATTTTGCCATTTGCAAAATCTAATTTCCTGAAATATAAATTTTGACCGGCGTCCAGAAAGGAATTTTGATACTCAATATAAATGTTATTAGTTTCAATTAACGAATTATCAAAGTCAATAGTGAAAGCCACGCCATTGATATTATTGATTGGATCCGTTGCACTTCCTATATTAATAGAAGCTGATCCCCATGTGCCTTTTACAACCGATGCTTGATCAGGAATAATTGTCAACACCGGGTTAATTGTATTTGTTTGAGCTGTTTTAAATGTATGAATTAAGCCATAATTATTATATATAGCCAACGTATCACTATCATTGATGATTCCGTCTCCATTGCAATCACTATGATTTAAATTTTTTCCATTAGTGATCGTTCCTGGCCAGTTGTTTGCAAAATAAGATTGCCAGGCATTGCTGGCCATTGTTCTTGCCGGGCCTGTTTGTGTATAATGTAATCCGAGCTCCAGAACGTCCAGATTGTCTGCTGTACCATCAGAATTGGCATCGCCAGGCCAAACATCAGTACATGTTGAGTCAATATTTACAGTAATAGATTGTGATAAATTGCCACAAACATTCTCTCCGATAACAGTGTATGTAGAGCTTACTGCTGGAGTAATTGTAATATTTGGCGACGATTCGCCTGTACTCCAAGAATAAGTGTTTGCACCGCTTGCGGTAAAATCTATTGAAGATCCCACACAAACAGAATTTGCAGAAGCTGTTATCGACAATGTCGGAAAAGATGTCAGAACCTCTATCGAAAAAGAAATTACAGACGAACAACCACCTAGGTTTGTACCAGTAACTGTATAAGCTGTGCTTACAGTAGGATTAATAATAACGCTATTAGAGACTGCTCCAGTGCTCCAGACATATGAGGAAGCGTTTATTGCGGTCAACGTAGCGCTATTGCCAGCACAAATACTGTTAGGAGGATTCAGCGAGACTGAACTGTTAATTAATATTCCTACGTTATTTGCTCCTAAATTTGCGGTTGCAATATCTATATTCCCATCCTCATTAAAATCAGCGGTAATAACTGCATTGGGAGCTGAACCTACTGCATAACTTATTGGCTGCCCAAATGTACCTGTACTCGAACCCATTAAAATAGAGACATTCCCCAGGCCAAAAGTATTATTGGCAACAATTAAATCCGGCTTATTATCCCTGTTTAAATCCGCGGAGGTTATTGACTTTATATTTAACCCAACAGAATAAGTTACAGCGCCAGAAAACAAACCTGTTCCTAAACCTAACAATACAGAAACGTCGTTTGAAGTATTATTAGCAGTTGCCAAATCTTGATTCCCATCGCCGTTAAAATCACCAGAAATTATAGATTCTGGATACTGACCGATACTGTAGCTATTACCAGTAGTAAATGCTCCGGCTCCATCGCCTAGCAAGACAACTGCCTCATTAGAGTTTGCATCAGTAAACGTAATATCTACATACCCATCATTATTAAAATCATTACTGGTCAAAGCTATTGGAGAATGACCGATAGCGTAGTTAAGTGGCGGTAAAAAACCTCCCGTTCCAAGTCCCAGAAGTACAGAAATGTCGCCAACACTTGCTATTGCTATATCTGCCTTGCTATCTGCATTAAAATCAGCGCTAATTAAATTTAAAGGTATAGAAGAATTAATTGGGTAACTAACCGCTTGAACAAAAACTCCAGTAGCCGATCCCAAAAAAACAGACATAGTACTGGAATTCATATTTGATGCTACTAAATCTAAATTACCATCACCATTTAAATCAGTTGAAATAATTGATCGAGGACTTATATCTGTTGAATAACTAACAGGCGCAGACATTGAAGCGTTGCCCAAACCAAACACTACAGAGATGTTCTGTGTGCCAATACTTGAGGCTGCAATATCAGTATGACCATCTTTATTAAAATCTCCGGAGACTAAACTATAAGGCGCATTTCCCGCTATATCATAATTGAGTGCAGATTCAAAAATTCCGTTTGCCTTTCCAAATAAAAGGGTAACACCCTCTGTATATATGCCGGCTATGTCTAGGTTTCCATCTCCATTAAAATCTGCGACAATTGCTTCCCAGGCGTGCAAGTTATATTTCACCTGAAAGGTAAAACTGCCTGTTCCACTACCCTGAAAAAAACTGAGATTACGTGAATTAACGATCAATATATCTTGCTTAAAATCCTTATCAAAATCATCAGATATTATTGAATATTGGCCCGAGGAGTTAACTGTATAAGTAATCGCACTGCCGAATGTACCACTACTTGTTCCAAGCAGAACGCTGTAGTCCTGTGTGTTAGCAGTAACAATGTCAGTATTACCATCGCCATTAAAATCAGCGCATGTCATTGATTTCGGATGTATGCCGATATTGTAACTCACGACACTTCCAAAAGAACCATTTCCGAGACCCGACAATACTGATAACGTATTATTACCCCAATTACAAGTGACTAAATCTTTATTACCATCATTATTAAGATCAACAGTTTTGATAACCATTGGACCAAATCCAACAGTATAAGTATTAGCTGGATTAAAAATACCATTACCAGATCCCAATAAAACAGAAATGCCGGAATTACCATAATTTGCTACTACTATATCCATTTTGCCGTCACTATTAAGATCAGCTGATGCTAGTGACATTGGATTAGATCCAACTGGATAATTAACAGTAGTAGAAAATGTTCCATTTCCAAAGCCAAACAACACCGATAAACTATTTGAATCATAATCTGCAGTTGCAATATCCACATTTCCATCTCCATTAAAATCAGAAGTAATTATGGAATAAGGCCCAACATTACAGCTATAATTTACCGCTGTTGCAAAGGATCCTGTGCCAGTTCCTAACAAAACAGAAATATCGTTAGACACTCTATTTGCAGTGGCAATATCTAATTTGCCATCATTATTAAAATCAGCGTGTGCTAAAGATAAGGGGGAAGACCCTGTAGGGCCAAATAAATTAGATTGGTTTGTTCCGTTAAAGCATACAGAAGGTGCTTGCGCATAAATAGCTCCAGATGAACATAGAATAAAAATAAAAATCGACAATAGTTTTTTCATAGCTCTGGTAAATCCGCATCAAATATACCCCATTTATTTCTCCATCTTCCTACCATTAAACGGGTTTTTGGCACATTTGAGCGAAACAAAAAACCCTGATATTTCTATCAGGGTTTTAATGTATATTGTTGAGATTATTGTCTACACTTCGCTTCTCGCATTTCGACTCCGCTCAATGTGACAGCTCAGTGTGACAAAGCTATTAAGCTTCTTCTTCGATCTCTTCTTTAGATGCCATTAAGCGCTCGTACTCTTCTTTACTTCCAACAACGATTTTCTCGTATTGGCGTAAACCTGTACCAGCCGGAATTAAATGTCCAACAATAACGTTTTCTTTTAATCCTTGTAATGTATCTACTTTTCCGTTTACTGCTGCTTCGTTTAATACTTTGGTTGTTTCCTGGAACGATGCCGCAGAGATCCAA
>JAJNBG010000026.1 GCA_021155905.1 Bacteroidota bacterium | reverse complement strand
GCGCGTCTTTTAAAAAGGGCGCGTCATCGTAAAAAATGTTGGTGTCTAAAAAAGTTCCCGGTATTCCCAGAATTTTTTCAGAACGGTAATTGGTGTTTCTGCTTAACGCTTCAAACACTTTACTTTTTATTTGTGAATATGAATATTTTTCCCAGAACATAGTTGTTGTTTTAGTGACATTTTTTTGGTGAGCAGCTTATTACTTCTTTTTTAACATCCGGTTTTTCGCAACAGGTAACAGCGTGACTGGTTTCCTCGAACCCGGGACTCAGGTAAGGAATCCCCAGATTTAATCCGCGAACGATGAGCATCACGGCCATAATGGAGACCATAACCGGTACTGTTTTCCGGATAGCATTTCTGAAACGCAGGGAAATGAATTGTCCAAGTAAACTCACCGAGAACATGATGGGAGCAGTGCCCAGTCCAAAGTAGAACATGAACTCAGCACCCGATAAATAATGTCCGGTAGCAATCGCTCCTGCGATACCCAGGTAAACCAGTCCGCATGGCAACAAGCCGTTTAGTAAACCAATAAAGAATAAAAAATGAATCCCTTTCTTATTGAATAAATTTCCCAGTTTGTTTTTAAGGGTATTGATGAATTTGTACAAAAAAGAAAAATGTTGGTTATTGATAAAGGAAAGGTTCGGCAGGATCACGGAAGCTAACAATAATACACCGATCCCGATAGAAACACCCTGCTGCAGACCGCCAATGAAAAACGATTGCCCCAATAACCCGAATAGCACCCCTAAGCATGTGTAGGTCAGTATGCGTCCGGCATTGTATAAAAAGATGCCGGTGTATTTTTTGAAAGATGAGTAGTGATTTACCGGTAATGCCAATGCAATGGGTCCACACATGCCAATGCAGTGAAAACTTCCTAAAAAACCCAGTGATATGGCAGCGATAAAAAACGACATGGTTCTTAGTTAATAAAAATGACTTCTTCTTTAAAATATGGTTTTTGGTTACTTACCCATGACAGTTGCAGTTTGTAAACACCGCGCGTCAGGTCTTTGGTTTCAATGATTTGCTGTTGTTTGCTAAAGTTCATCGGATAGGTCACATCCATTTTAGAATCCGAAGGACGAAACAGCGTGACAGTACCTTTGAAATCGGCTGATAACAACACGGAATCAGCGGTTAAGGTAATTTCTTTGTTCGTTACGGCATGTTCGATGCTGTAGTCTGATGTCCTGGCATTGGTGCTGGCATCGATCTTGTCCTGGAACTGTATTTCCTGCGCGTAATAGTCGCTGCTCACCAGTTCTACATCCTGTTTATAGCAAAGTGTGACCAGCGTTACAATTAATGAGACAAAGCCCAGGTAAAGAATCACTATTTTATTTCCGAAGTTCATGATGTATGGTTATTATTGGGTTATTTAAATTTAATAGGGCCGAGAAAAGTGGTTTTAACGGTTTTTATTTTTTTACCATTGGAGTACACACCAATTTCTAATTTTACTTTTCGTTCGTGTATGTCTGATTTATTAAGGTAAACGAAGAAGCCGCCTTCACTGATTCCTTCTTTCTTCAGTACTATGTCTTTACCAATCATCTCCAGTTTATAATCTTTAAAATTTTCCACCTTCAATTGTACCGGTAAATCTTTACGGGTTTTGTTTACCAGTTTGATCGTAAATACATTGCTCAGCTGGTTGTTTGGTTGTTCCTGGTATAACATACCTTTCGCTCTTAAGATTGTGGCATCGTAATCAGAGCGTGTGGTGAGCAACGCTACTTCAACGCCTATCAGTATTAAAAGAACAGCGGTGTAGGCCTTCATACGCCCGGTGAATTTCAACTTCACTTTATTTTTAATGCCCTCTTCCGAAGCATAGCGAATCAAGCCTTTTTCCAGTCCCACACTTTCCATGATGTTGTCGCAGGCATCCATGCAAGCCGTGCAGCTAACACATTCCAGTTGTAATCCATTGCGGATATCAATTCCTGTAGGGCATACTTTTACGCATAAATTACAATCTATACAATCGCCGCCAATTCTCAATTCATTTTTCTTGAATTTATGACGGTCTTCTCCACGCACGTAGTCATACGCTACAGCGACTGTATTTTTATCCGTTAACACGCCCTGCATGCGCCCATAAGGACAAACTATAAGACACACCTGTTCGCGGAACCACCAATAAATAAAGAAGAATACAGTGGTGAACAGAATGGTGCCAATGAAGGCTCCCATGTTTTGCGCCGGATTTTTAAGAATATCAAACACCTGGTCTACACTGATGAGATAACTCAACAAGGCACAGGAAATGATAAAGGAAATGCTGTAGAAAGCTAAAAATTTCAGAACACGTTTTCTAATTTTATCGGCATTCCAGGGCGCTTTCTTCAATGCTTTCTGGTAGTTGGCATCACCGTCGATCCAGTATTCAATTTTACGAAAGATCATTTCCATAAAAATTGTTTGCGGACAGGCCCAGCCACAGAACAGCCTGCCGAACACCACCGTAAACAGTGCAATGATGACAATGAAAATCAGCATACCTAAACCAAAGATGAAGAAATCCTGTGCCCAGAATATGGATCCGAACAAAATGAATTTTTTTTCGGATACATTGAAGAGAAATAATGGCTCTCCGTTATACTTTATAAATGGCAGTGCAAAAAATACAGTCAGGTAAACCCAGGTAAACCATGTACGGAGATCATAGTATTTCCCTTTTGGTTTGTTGGGAAATACCCAGACTCTGTCTCCGTCCTTATCAACTGTCGCAATCGTGTCTCTGAAAGAATCTTTGTCTGTGTTTGGTTTATGGTTTGTGGTGTTCATTTATTTTTTTATAGTGCCAAGCGTGTCTGTTACGATTAACAAACTATCTGTTTTTATAAATGTGCTGTCATTTATTGTGGTGTTTCCTTCCGCAAATAGATCTCCCTGCGCTGCTTTTGCATTTGCAGGATTTGTTCCTCTCAGTGTTTTAATGAAGGAGATAATTTGGGCAATCTGCATAGGCGATAAATCTTCTTTCCAGGACTTCATTCCTTTCTCTACCCAACCATATTTCACGGATTTAAATACATCCTGAATGCTTCCACCATGAAGCCAATAGTCATCCGCCAGGTTTGGCCCTACCGAACCTTCTCCTGCTTTACCGTGGCATGCGGCACAGTTTGCTGTGAAAATATCTTTTCCGGTCGCAAGATCATTTTGTTCACTTAAAAGTTTTATGGTGTTCTCATCCACATTATTGGCAGAGTTTCTCATGTATTCATCCACTGCCAGTTTTGCTTCGGCAATGTCTTTTTCATATTCTTTCAATTGAAGGTCACCGGTACCCAACACATGATAGTGTAACATATAAATCACGGAAGCAATGATGGTTAAATAAAAACCATATTTCCACCATGGCGGTAAATCATTATCTAATTCCCTGATGCCGTCATAATCATGATCTAATAAAATGCTGTCTTCCTCTTCGATTGCTACAGCACCCACCAGGCTTTGCATGAGTTTGGATTCTTTCTTCACGGGTTCAGTAGCCGCTGTTTTTGTGGGTTTAATCAGCAGGTTGAACTGGAAGAACATTAAGGCAAGCACCACTAACTCCAATACAATGATAGCTGTCATGAAGAAAAATGTAAAATAGTCCAGACCTCCGATTCTTCCATCGTCTTTTACCATCCTAACTGCTTCCTGCGAAAACATCGAGAATGAAGATAAAAGCAGAACGATGGTTGTTACGGTTTTAGTAAGGTCGGTTTTATCTTCAGTTTCTTTTTTAAACTTATTGATCAGATAGTCACTGTCTGCGATATTTTTGAAGGCACCTCCTAAGGCCACGATCAGTATAGCCAGAAGCACGATGGTTACCAGCATCGTCAGGAACAATGCATTTGAAAAATAGGAAGTACTGTGAGCGGAAGTTTCTCCCTGGCAGAATCCAGCGAACGGAACCAATAACAGGACTACGCTAAATTGTATTTTTTTTAGTGAGTTCATAGGTATTAGTCTTTTTCGTTAATAGGAAGATTGCTTAGCTTCTCGAAATGTTTTTTGTTACCTCTGATGACATATAAGGTCACTAATCCAAAGAATGCAACAAACAACATTAATGATACCAGTGGATAAATTCCAATGTCGGTGATCGCTTCTAAATAGTTTCTGAATTTCATGTGAGTGTATGTTTAGTGTTTCGTTATTTTTTTATTACTTTTTCAGATTTAATATCCTTACCCAATCGCTGTAAATAAGCGATAAGAGCAACGATCTCACGGTCAGGTAATGTTTCGATGCCGTCTTTCTTTAAATTAGCGGTGATCTCTTTGGCCTGTTTCTCCATATCACTCAGCGCTATTTTTTCGTAACCGTCTGGATAAGGAACGCCTAAACGTTTCATGGCTTTTATTTTCGACATGGTTGAATTTCCATCCAGTTGATCTTCCAGTAACCATGGGTAAGTTGGCATGATAGAACCCGGTGACATGGATGTTGGATCCAACATGTGGTTGTAGTGCCAGCTGTCTGGATACTTTCCACCTTCGCGTGCTAAGTCCGGACCTGTTCGCTTACTTCCCCATTGGAATGGGTGATCGTACACAAATTCCCCTGCTTTGGAATATTCTCCATATCGTGCCGTTTCACTTCTGAAAGGACGAATCATCTGAGAGTGACAGGTATAACATCCCTCTCGTATATAAATATCGCGTCCCTGTAATTCTAATGGTGTATAGGGTTTAACACTGGTAATAGTGGGTATGTTGGATTTTACTAAAAAGGTTGGGACAAATTCGATAATACCTCCAATGGCTACTACAACTAAACTTAACACCATCAACTGAATTGGTTTACGTTCAATCCAGCGGTGCCAATGATCTTTTGAATGAGCAACGTATTCTCCTTTCAATGCAGGCGCTTCATCTTCTTCAATTTCAAGGAAAGTTCCCACTTTGATAGTTTTGATCAAATTATAGGTCATCATGATCGCACCAATTAAATACAGGGTTCCTCCAATAGATCTTGCAATATAAAAAGGTATCATTTTAGTAACGGTATCCATGAAATGCCATTTTAACTGACCTTCCGGAGTAAAATCTTTCCACATGGAGCTTTGCATGAATCCTGCCCAATACATTGGCACTGCATACAGCAGGATGCCTAGGGTACCGATCCAGAAATGGGCGTTTGCCATTTTTTGGGAATACAATTTGGTTTGAAATAATTTTGGGATCAACCAGTATAAAATGCCGAAAGTCATAAATCCATTCCATCCTAAAGCACCTACGTGAACGTGTGCCACGATCCAGTCGGTATAGTGGGCAATGGCGCTCACGCTTTTTAAAGATAACATTGGGCCTTCAAAGGTGGCCATACCGTAAGCTGTAACAGCTACAACTAAAAATTTCAAACCAACATTATCACGTACTTTATCCCAGGCACCGCGTAGTGTCAATAATCCGTTGATCATACCGCCCCAGGACGGTGCGAGAAGCATCACGGAGAATACAACTCCTAAAGACTGGGCCCAATCAGGAACAGAGGTATATAATAAATGGTGAGGACCGGCCCAGATGTATAAAAAGATCAACGCCCAGAAGTGAATGATCGATAAACGGTAAGAGTAAATTGGACGTTGTGCCATTTTAGGTAAGAAATAATACATCATACCCAGGTAAGGAGTCGTTAAGAAAAAAGCAACGGCATTATGTCCATACCACCATTGAATCAAGGCATCCTGAACACCGGCATACCATGAATATGATTTCCAAAATGAAACAGGAATTTCAACCGAGTTCACAATGTGTAACATTGCAACGGTGACGAAGGTGGCTATGTAAAACCAGATAGCAACATACAAGTGGCGCTCACGGCGACGGATGATTGTTCCAAACATGTTCCAGCCAAATACTACCCAAACTAAAGTGATCAAAATATCGATCGGCCATTCCAGCTCTGCATATTCTTTACCTGTTGTTTTTCCTAATACAAGCGTAATGGCTGCTAAAACAATGATCAACTGCCAGCCCCAGAAATGGATTTTACTTAATAGATCACTGAACATACGCGCTTTTAATAAACGCTGTAACGAATAGTAAACGCCCATAAAAATCCCATTTCCCACAAAAGCAAAGATCACCGCATTGGTATGTACCGGCCGCACACGGCCAAACGTTGTATAAGGCAATGATAAATTGGCTGCGGGCAGGTAAAGCTGAATGGCTGCAATTAAGCCAGCAAGCATACCTACCAGACCCCAAACAATGGTAGCGTAGGCAAATAGTTTAACCGTTTTGTTGTCGTACTGAAATTTTTGTAGTTCCATTTTGTTTTGTTTTTGTAGGTTCTGTCTTTGTTTCTTTATCTTTTTTCTGGATGGTTGTATTATCAAAAAGCATTCTGACGGATGGCGTATAATCATCCTCGTACTGATTTGTTCTGACTGACCAGATGAAGGCGATTAAGAACCCTACGGCGATTAGCAAACTTGCTCCTATCATGATGAAAAATGCACTCATTTCGGCTGTAAAATTACCTGTGTTGTATGTTGTTGAGAATGATGGCTGTCAGGAGAAAAACTGACATCCATCAGGTTTTTGCGTTTTAGTTTCATTTCGTAGAATGCACTCATTCCCGTTGTAAGAAGTACAATGCTCACAGAGCTCACCGGCATTAAGATTGCGGCAATTACCGGTTTCAGATCTCCCTGAACGGCAAAGTATAAACCCACTAAATTATACGCGATGGAAAGCACGAAACTTGAAAGAATAATTTGTTTTTGTTTCCGGCAATAACGAACAAGATCGTTTAGAAGGGTAAAGCTTTTTCCGGATAAAATGGCATCGCACGCAGGCGAAAATGTATTGGTGTTATCGCTAATGGCGATTCCCACATTACTCTGTTTTAATGCTCCGGCATCATTTAAGCCATCACCAATCATTAATACTTTTTGGCCATGTTTTTGTAAACATTTAATCACATTTAATTTATCCTCCGGTTTTTGGTAAAACTGCATGTCGGTGTTGCTTCCGAAAATTGTTTTTAAAAACGTTTCTTCCGACGCATTGTCGCCTGAGAGGATTTTTAGTTTAAACTGTTTACCAAGTGCAGAAACAATGCTTTGAAGATCCTTGCGGTAATTATTTTGCATGACGAAGCAGCCCAGGAATTCGTCATCAATGCTCACGTAAATTTTGCTTCCCAGGCTTACGGAAAAATTGTTTTGACCGGTCACAAATGATGCGGAACCCATTTTGATTAATTGCTGATTGATGACGGCGGATGTTCCGTACCCCTTTAATTCCCTGTATTGTTTAACAGGATAGGCTTTTTGAAATGGGATACTGGATAATACGCTACGGCTCAAGGGATGATTGGACTGTCCTGCCAACGAACGGATCAGACGGTTTTGTTCATCCGTCAGTACATTACCCTGGAAATGAATTTCGGATTTTGTTTGCTCCGTGATGGTTCCTGTTTTATCAAATACGATCGTGTCAACGTCTGACATTCGCTCGATCACGGAATCATTCTTGACAAAAAACTTATATTTATTCAAAATGCGAATCATGTTGCCATTGGTGAAGGTTGCACTTAAGAGAAGCGCACAGGGGCAGGCTACTATTAATACGGATGTGACTGCGTTCCAGATTTTAGTTGGATCATGAAACGCCCAGTAACTAGCAGCGGCAATAGCTACAGAGAATAAAGCATACGTAAAGTAACGGCTCACGCGATGGATAAACGACTTTTTTGGAGTTTCCTTATTTTCTTTAAAAGTTTCGTTGTTCCACAATTGCGTTAAATAACTCTGGGAGGTTTCTTTCACGACCTCCAGTTCAATGGCGCCGGTGGTTTGTTTGCCTCCTGCGTATACAATTTCCCCAATCGATTTTTCAACCGGCAATGATTCACCGGTAACAAAGCTGTAATTAATGGTAGCCTTTCCTAAAAACAAGATAGCATCGGCCGGAATAATTTCTTCATGATGGATTTTAATCCTGTCTCCAGGTTTCAAATCAGCAACTGACACTTGTTTTTCGCTGTTATCAGCATTAATGACAACCACACCTAAAGGAAAATAAGATTTAAAATCACGATCAAATGAAATGCTCTGATAAGTTCTGTTTTGAAAGTATCGTCCAATCAGCATAAAGAATACAATCCCACTCATTGAATCCAGGTAGCCCGAGCCGGTTTGCATAAGTATTTCATAAACACTTCTCGAAAATGTAATAAGAACTGCCAGAGCAATTGGCGCATCAATGTTTAAAAATTTCTGACGAATTCCTTTGTAACCGGAAATAAAAAATTCGGAGGCAGAGTAAAAGAAAACGGGTAATGACAATGCCAGGTTCAGGTAATTAAACCATTGTCTTAACGAGGCGCTCTCAATTTGTCCGAGCGAAAAATATTCAGGAAAGCTCAGCATCATGATATTGCCAAAACAAAAACCAGCAATGCCTAATTTAACCATTCGTGAGGTATCTGTTTTTTTTATCTTTTGCCCGCCTGCATTATTTAAAGTAATGTGTGGTTCATAGCCAATGAGCGTTAGTGATTCGGCTACTTTTTTTAACGATGTCAGATTAAAATCATAGATAATAGTCACTTCTTTTTTAATGAAATGAACCTGCGAACGGATAATACCCGGATTTATTTTATTGAGATGTTCCAGGATCCAGATGCATGAACTACAATGCATTTGTGGTAAATAAAATGTAATGTGTTGTTGTTTCTCATCCTGAAAGTGAATGAGCTCCTGTATGATTTTTGCATCATCCAGAAAGTCAAATTTACCTTGTCTTATTTTATGTTTTTGATTAATGCCCGGATTTTGTTCAATGTCATAATATGAACACAAATCATTTTTATTAATGATTTCGTAAACTGTTTTACAACCCTGGCAACAAAAATGTTTATCCTGTAGTATTATAGTTTCATTGTCACAATTTTCTCCGCAATGGTAACAAGGGGCCGTACTTAAGATTGTTTGAGGTGCTGTTTCCATTGGTTGGTTCCGAATGCAAAATTCACGAAATAGCTTGCTTTCCTTTGTGATGACTATCAATGGCAAATATGACTTTAATCATATTTCTGCAAGGTTAATCCGTATAAATTCGTTTTTGAATTAATTACTATCTTAGCTTGAATATTATTGGAAATATAACAATGGATACAAAAGAAGGCATTGATGCGCTGTTTCTTTACGCAACAGAAGGAATTCTAATTACAAACGACAAAGGCGAGATCATTAAAATAAATCCCAGTGCTGAAAAACTTTTCAAGTATGAACCGAATGAACTTTTAGGTAAAAAGATAGAAGTACTTATTCCCCAACGTTTTTCTGCCCATAAAGAGCATCGCGAAAATTATAACGACCATCCGCATGCCAGGTCGATGGGGGCCGGAATGAATTTGTACGGGTTGAAGAAAGATGGAACAGAAGTTCCGGTGGAGATCAGTTTGAGTCCGTATTCCAACACTGAGGGTAAATTTGTGGTGGCTTTTATTGTGGACATTACCATGAGAAAACAAGCTGAAGAGCGGATGAAGAATTATTCGGCTGAGTTGGAAAAGCAGGTGAAAAACAGGACCATGATTCTTGAGGAAGCCATTCAGGAACTGGAGAAAACTAAAAAAGATCTTCATAATGCTTTAGATAAGGAAAAGGATCTGAGCGAACTTAAATCCAGGTTTGTTTCTATGGCTTCTCATGAATTCAGAACACCATTAACTACCATGATGTCTTCTCTTTCTCTGGTGACAAAATATGGTGAGCAAAACGATAAGGTAAACCAGAGTAAGCATGTGACTAAAATCAAAACCTCGATCAATAATTTAACGGATATTTTAAATGACTTTCTTTCTGTCAGTAAATTGGAAGAAGGGAAGGTGGAAAATATGCCGGAGGAAATTCATGTGAAGAATTTTATTGCCGAAGTTATCTCTGAAATGAAGTCGATGGCTACTCAGGGACAGCTGCTGGTTCATACACATTCAGGTAATGAAACAGCAATGATAGATAAAAAGTTTCTTAAGAATGTATTATTTAACCTGATATCCAACGCGATCAAATTCTCTCCTGAAAAAGGCATCGTTGATATTTTATGTTATGTTTCAAATTCATCCCTGAAAATAATTGTGAAGGATAATGGAATTGGAATTCCAAAGGCAGATCAGGAACATTTGTTTGAGCGTTTCTTCAGAGGACATAATGCAACCCATATTCAGGGCACAGGTCTTGGTTTAAATATCGTTGCCAGATACGCGGAGCTGATGAATGGCAGCATTGATGTTGAAAGTGAAGAGAATAAGGGAACAACCTTTACCATGATCATTCCTCAGTAATATATCCTATATAAAAAATTATGAGTAAAAAAATATTATTGATCGAAGATAACCAGGATGTACGTGAGAACACCGCAGAAATTTTAACCCTTGCGCAGTACCAAGTAATAACTGCTGTAAATGGAAAAGAGGGTGTTGAAAAAGCGCAAAAAGAAAAACCGGATCTGATCATCTGTGACATCATGATGCCGGTATTAGATGGACATGGAACATTACATCTCCTGTCGAAGAATGAAGAAACCGCCGGCATTCCGTTTATCTTTTTAACTGCGAAGGCAGAGCGAGGTGATTTTCGGAAGGGCATGGAAATGGGTGCCGATGATTACCTGACAAAGCCTTTTGATGATGTGGAATTGTTGAATGCTATTGAAAGTCGTTTGAAGAAAAATGATATTTTAAAAAGGGAATTTGCTAAAAATTTTTCGGGCATTAACGATTTTATCAATGAAGCCAAAGGAATTGATTCACTTAAAAAGTTATCGGAAGAACGTGACATCAGAAGCTATAAAAAGAAAGACGATGTTTACAAAGAGGGTGGATATCCAAAAGGTATTTATTTCATAAATAAAGGAAAAGTAAAGATTTTTCAGACAAATGAATTAGGGAAGGAATTGATCACTGAACTTCATAAAGAGGGAGATTTTTTTGGTTATTTATCTTTATTGCAGGACGAAAAATATACCAGTTCGGCCACTGCCCTGGAAGATTCAGAAATTTTCATCATTCCGAAAGAAGATTTCTTTTCCCTGATCTATAAAAATGCAGAAGTATCTAAACGTTTTATTGAAATCCTGTCGAACAATTTGCGGGAGAAGGAAAAACAATTGGTAAAACTGGCATACAATTCTGTGAGAAAAAGAGTAGCTGAAGCATTGGTGAAGTTGTCGGATAAATACAAAAAGGCTGACGAGCAAAAATTCAGCATGAATGTTTCAAGGGAAGACCTGGCCAATATGGTTGGTACAGCTACCGAAACCGTAATACGTACTTTAAGTGATTTTAAAGAAGATAAGTTCATTGAAATAGCAGGTGGAATGATTACCATTTTGAATTATGATAAGCTTGCCAAAATGAAGAACTAAATCTTCCTGTTTCGATCAAGCTCTTTTCTAAACTCCGGGACATCCCGGGGTTTTTTAGTATGCACGTTCTCTGATTTGCATTAGTATGCATGATCCGGAGTTTTTTCTGAACTGACGAAGGTCATGTGTCTTTCTGATGATGCTCATTTTTAAACCTCTATGCTTCCACTAATTTTGTTTCATCAATTATTGAAATAAAAACTATAAAACATAGAATCATGGAAACAACTATCAGATCAAATCAAACAAGAAGTACAAACAGAACTAGCCAGGCAACTTCAACAACCACAACTGCATTTTGGGACAAAATGGAATTTAACCGCTTTGGAATTATCTCTATCCTGGTTGTGTTCATCGGATGTATAGGCGGAATAGCAGCTGCTTATGGCGCACAGGATAATGCATTAAAAATTGCCCTAATTGCTTTTCCTACTATTATTAGTTTAGCACTGGTATTGGCTGTTGCACCAATGAGAGCGATTATTTATTTAAGCGGTGTTGCCGTGCTTCTTGACCTGATCATCCTTATTTTTTAATCTGAATTTTTGTAGAACAATTCCGATAATAGTAATAACCCACAACAATGAAAATAGCAATAAACGACGGCAGAAAGATCTTCGCCATACAGGAAGAATTCAATCAGATTTTTCCTTATTTGAAACTGGAGTTTTTCACGAAGTCGCATAAACCCGGTGGCCTGTCTCCTAAGAATTTGTTAAAGCCTAATAGTGCTACTCTTGGTGAATGCCGCACCGAACATCATAAAGGCGAAGTTACTATTGTGCCTGAAATGAAGGTTAGTGATTTAGAGCAGAATTTTGGTGATGTGTATGGCTTAGGAGTTCAGGTATTCAGGAAGTCGGGTAAGTCTTGGTTAGAAACCACGGTGACTGATAGCTGGACTTTAGCTGAGCAAAACAAACAGGGTGAGGAATTAAGTAAATGGGCATAAACTTGAAACAACATTATGATTTAATAAGAAAGAATGCTCAAAAAAATTAGAGTGTGTTTAGCTTTCTTGAAGTTAGGAGAGCGACATGGCTTGATCGTACAAGTTACCGCACATGGCTATTTTTTTTTCCTTTTCACCGAATGACCATATTGCGAGATTTTTTATTTTTTAGGTTTGTGAAAATTTTATCATCAGTCAGTTTAAGCAGAATGATTTAACAGATCAATCAAATTAAATGAAAAGAATATTTTTATCAAGTAGTATTTTACTGGCAATGTTGTCTATTGTTTCCTGCAGGAAAGATTTTACCTGCACCTGCTCAAAAATTTACAGGAATAACAGTGGCGAAAACATCAGGGATTATTCACATAAAACTTACAGAGATTCCAGGAGCGGTGCCGAATCTAAATGCAATGAGCATACTGACACTGGAGTTGATGATACAGGTAATTATAGCCTGAATTGCCAGATTGAATGTTAGAATCTTAGTTGTTGCAGTTTCTATGACCGGAACTTTTAAATATTTTCCTGAAACTATTGCTTGTTGCTTTGAGAAACCAAAAGGCTAAGAGGGTTGTTTGAGTCGCCGATGATGTAAATCGATCTTCCGCATTTGGCGCAGATTTTTTCGCCACTAGTTTTTGACATTTTTAAAATTGGATGAACGCAGTTTTCATGTTTGTTAATTTGTAGGACGATTAAGTCTCCTATTTTATGTAATCGTTTCATACAGCAATTCTTTGCTACAAAACTATAGCACCAAATATACTTTAATGTAAAATTATGCCGAGAATCCCCTTTTGATAGCTAATAGGGCCAATTTAATTTTTGAATCGGAATTGGCGTGTATTTTATGTAAATAAATCGCTAGTTACTGAAGATATGAATTGCGCCGCCCTGATTTTCAACGCTACCTGTAACAATTCCATGTATATACACGGAGGAACCCTTTTTTAAAATAATATTACCGATATCGCCAAAAAGGCGCGCCGTTATATTTTCTTCAAGGATAACCATATTCGATTGAATACTGTTGAACTGGCTGTTTTCTTTAATATGTACGAGGCCTGTGATGGCCTGTTGTATTAGTTTTAAATCATTCATAAGTGGACACAATATTAAGACTATCGATGATGATCGAGTTACACATTTCGCATATAAATCCAGGCATTGTCAACATAAATGTGTTAGGTGTTCAATGGTAAAAAAGCAAAACTTTTTCAGGCTTTAATGAAATAAGATTAGAGAGCGGAGCCGTGTTTTTTCCTTTACTAAAGTATAAATCATGGTTTTTAGCGATTTTAAATAATATTCTGCCAATTAATTAAATGCAAGGGGGACTATCGGTAGTAAATTGTATTTAAAATCAAGTATTATGAAAGTCATATTCCAAAACAAAGATCAGGAAGCAAGCATTAAATTAATTAAGGAGGAGAATTGCTACCATGAGTATCTTAAAACTAACAAGAAAACGAGAGATAAAGTTTGTGTTTCCTGCGGCCGTGTCATCTATTTATGTTCAAAATAATTTTTCAGAAAAACGAATAACATTTATGGCGCTCAATGAACATATGTTTAATTCATGCTCACTTGATGAAAAGATGGATATTGTCAGACGGCATGGTGAATTCGTTAGCAAAATTACATATTTCGGTTTTTACATTAATCTTTATGTGGTGGATCAGGTTTTTATTGAAGTTTATTATAACCTTCATTCCAGTGTGGTCCAGTATGTCGAAATCCTGGATTCACACGAAGAGCGACTCAATCTATTTACTGTGAAAGTGGATCTATCTGATCTGTTTTCAAGAAAATAATAGGAACATCCACAATCAACAAATTCCCGACTTTTTCTTTGGCCTACCCGCCCAAAACTTAATCTAAAATTTAGTAATGTTTCCCATTTTGTTCCGGTGCAATTTTAATCGCAGACAAAAAACATGGGAATTATGCAACAATCCTTTGTTATTTTGGGTTGAGTTACCTTTTATGTTATATAATTTAAAGTTTTTGATTGAAATTGAGCTTCGATTTTTGTTAATTAAATTTGATTTATCATTTCATTTAAAAAATAAAACATCTTATAAAACAGCTACATAGGCTGGTTCATGAAATTATTATTAAGAAGTTTATAACAAATTTTCAATTTGACCGATGTTAAAAACAAGTCTGGCTATTCAAAAAGGGTTTTAAACAAATTTCCCACTTACACAATTGCTATGTTGCATACTTTTATAGTACATACATCAAATCAAATAAAAATGACAGCTTTTAAATTGCCCATGGCTGATGGAAAGCCCTTAGAAATCATCGATTTTAAAGTCGATTTTCTGGTGTCTCCTCCTGAAATAAAAGAAGAGTTCATTAATTCATTGGATAGCTATCTGACGACACAAAACGGTTCATTGGAGGTTACTTATAAGGATGCAAATACAGATGAAGGACGCCTCAATATTTATCTTTGTAAATTTAAAGCAGGAAAATACCGACTGCACATTTTTGGGCGCATCAAAGGGCAGGAATTCAGGATTGAAAAAGTACTATCCGACACATCTTTTAATTGCAGAGGTATTTCTAGTGAAAGAATTAAGTATGTTTTATTGAGTAGCAGAAATATTCTGAAAAAATATTATTTAAATGCCAATTTAAAAAGTATCGAAAATCACCTCCAGGCCTTTCTCATATCTTCATAATGCTATTTCCGGGTTAGTTATTTTTAACGCACGTCGCTTGCATTACAGGGTAAAAAAAGACGAGCCGCTATCGGCTCGTCTCTAAAACATATGCAATTCATTATTTATTTTATTTCACAGCCTTGCAGGCTTCTTTTGACATTTCTTTATGTCTTTCTAGCGAGGGTACAGTGTTGGATGCCCATTGTTTTAAATCGGCGTCTCCACCTTTTTTTGCTTGCTTTTTAAAACTACAAATGGCCTTTTTGTGGTCCATCTTCATGCATTTGGTATAGGCTTTATCAAAATCTTTTCCATCCTTTTTGGAAAGCTTTTCAAAATACTTCATGGCCTTATCTGTCAATGTACTGGGTACAGCAATGCCTTTTTTTTCGGCTAGTTCTTTTAACTCGTTGTCGGACTTGGCGTGATCATCTACAATTGTTTTTGCAAGAATTTTCACCTGGGGGGTCGGACTCTTGATGAGGGCCAGGTTGGATAATTTTACCTCATACAAACCGCATTCAATAGTTTCCTTTACAAATTTTCTGTCTCTGTCAGATACCTGTGCCTTTGTTATGTAAGTCATAACTGATAACAAGGTAAATAAAATGATCTTTTTCATAGTGCTTTAATTTTAAACAATAAAAGGAAACTTAGAGTTTCCTTTTATCGGGTAGTTTCTATTTAATAATTTTAGTTTTTTCTTCTGTTTTTCCTGTTTTGCCAGGGAAGTATTTGCCATCCTTGTCAAACCAGGTGGTTCCGTTTTTTCGTTTGGTGTAAAACCATTTGTTTCCTTTTCCATCGTCAGTCTGCCATACTTTGTACCCTTCATTAGGGAAGTTTTTCGAATGGTAATCTCCTATCATTGATGGATAGTTCATGCCATCTGCACCCAATTCATTATCTGTACGGATCACGTTTCCGTTTTTGTCATACACTACATTTTTACCCAGGTTGGTGCTGTGATCCATGTATTCTCCTGAATAATTTTCACCATCCATTCTCCATCTCACGTCCATTCCGGGATATTCAGAATTGAATTTGTCGCTCACTGTGGAAGGAGGAGTGATACTGTTCCAGGATTCTGCTTCTTCAGAGCCACTTTGGCGCATTCCTTTTTGCTCAGTGGTTTGTTTTCCGTTTTGAGTTCCTTTTTGAGTCCCGTTCTGCTGGTTACCATTTTGGTCATTTGTTTTGGTCCCTTTTTTAGTTCCGGGTTGTTCGGTTCCTTTGGAATCAGTTCCTTTTTTTGGGGTTGGAGTCGTTGTTTGGGCGTTCAAGGCATTCATACTTAATGCGATGCTTAATACCAGAAGTTGCTTTTTCATAATATGCTTATTTAATTGTTTAAATTATTAGTTGATTGACTACAAAGGTGCTTTAACTCCTGACTATTTTTATTATACGATTTCGTAATTTGATTGTATGATTTTAGGAGAATGTTTTAGAGAATTGAATGTCTGTTGAAATAATTACAAGAAAAGTAGTGATAGATGTAAAACTTTTTATGATGTGCGTGCCGACATTTGCTTTCTTTGCTTTTAAAGAATGTAATATTTTATGCGTAAGTAAATAGTAACTCATATAAATTATAATCAACATGACAAAAAGAAAAACAAATAGTAAGAATGAAACTCAAAAGATTAAGGATCTAGAGCAACATACCGAATATTCAGCGGATCAGTTTTTAACTACGAACCAGGGCCTTCCGGTTAATGATAATCAGAATACTTTAAAAGCCGGAGACCGCGGTCCATCGTTGTTGGAAGATTTTATCATGCGCGAAAAGATTACTCATTTTGATCATGAACGTATTCCTGAACGCATAGTTCATGCAAGGGGTTCAGCGGCACACGGTTTTTTTGAGCTGTATAAGCCAATGGGAAAATATACAAAAGCTGGATTTTTAAATGACACTAAACAGGTCACTCCCGTATTTGTGAGATTTTCTACTGTCGCCGGATCAAGAGGTTCAACTGACCTTGCAAGAGATGTGCGTGGCTTTTCTGTGAAATTCTATACCCAGGAAGGCAATTATGATCTCGTGGGAAATAATATGCCTGTGTTTTTTATACAGGATGCAATGAAATTCCCTGACCTCATCCATGCTGTAAAGCCTGAACCTAACAATGAAATGCCCCAGGCTGCTTCTGCACATGATACATTCTGGGATTTTATTTCTTTAATGCCGGAGTCAGCGCATATGATTATGTGGCTCATGAGTGACCGTGCCATTCCAAGAAGTTACCGGATGATGGAAGGTTTTGGTGTACATACATTTCGTTTCATCAATGAACAGGGTAAATCACATTTTGTAAAGTTTCATTGGAAGCCACTTTTGGGTGTACATTCGTTAGCGTGGGATGAAGCGCAAAATCTTTCAGGAAAAGATCCGGACTTTCATCGCCGTGATTTATGGAATGCGATTGACAGCGGAAATTTCCCGCAATGGGAGCTAGGAGTTCAGTTGATTGATGAAAAAGATGAACATAAGTTTGAATTTGATTTACTGGACCCAACCAAGTTAATTCCGGAGGAATTAGTTCCTGTACAGATCATTGGTAAAATGACTTTAAACCGAAATCCGGACAATTTTTTTGCAGAAACCGAGCAGGTTGCTTTCCATCCGGGACATCTGGTGCCTGGTATTGATTTTACAAATGATCCTTTATTGCAGGGACGTTTATTTTCATATACGGATACGCAGCTCTCGCGTTTAGGAAGCCCGAACTTTCACGAGATCCCTATCAACCGGCCGATAGTGCCAATTCATAATAACCAGCGTGATGGCCACATGCGTCAAATGATAAATAAAGGAAATACCAGTTATGAACCCAATAGCCTTGGTGGTGGATGTCCATTTCAGGCCATGCTGAAAAAGTCAGGGTTCGCTTCTTTCTTTGAACGGATAGATTCTAAAAAGATTCGAAACAGAAGCAAAAGTTTCCTGGACCATTTTGGGCAGGCAACATTATTTTATAACAGTCAAAGTCTCTATGAAAAAAAACATCTTACCAATGCACTTCGCTTTGAACTTGGAAAAGTAAAGTCAGTGGAAATCAGACAGCGTATGGTGAATATTTTAACACAGATAGACAAGGTGTTAGCAGAGGATGTAGCGAAGTGCCTCGGTCTAAAAGCGATGACTCCGGAACAGCCAATTAATCACAGCGTACCCGCGGATGCGAATCCCAAAGATTATCAGTCAAAAAAAGTAAAGTCGTCCGTAGAGGTTTCTAACGCTCTGAGCATGGAAACAACAATTAAGAATACAATTCAGACAAGACAGGTTGCTTTTTTAACTGCTCCAGGCTTCAATGATGTTTCTTTGACCCGAATGAAAAAAGCGCTGGAAGCAGCAGGTGCCGTGGTAAAAATCATCGCGCCTGCTTTAGGAAATGTTAAAAGTGCATCCGGTAAAAATTTTCCCGTGGATGAAAGTTATTTGACATCAGCTTCGGTTTGTTTTGACGCAGTGTTTATCCCGGCAGGTAAAGCCAGCACAGAAGATTTGAAAGCAAATGCTGATGCAATTCATTTTATTAACGAAGCCTATAAACACTGTAAGGCAATTGCTGCAGACAATGAAGGAGTTGATGTACTGAGAATATCATATATTGGTGTTAATAAAAAAGATACCGGCGAAAGTGGAATCATTACTTTTTCACCTAAGAATAGTTCCCTTGAAAAAGAATTTATAAGGGCAATAGCCAATCATCGTGCGTGGGAAAGGGAAACGGAACGAAAGGTGCCCGCATGATTTTTAAATTAAAAAACTCTGTACACTTTAATAAGTGTACAGAGTTTTATCTGATGTGTGCGCTGAGAGAATAAAAACGAAAGGATTGGCTATGTGGCTTAAGGCCTGTTATTTCCTCTGAATCTGGTGATGACAAATATGATAAGTGCGATAACAATAACAACTGCTATTACGCCGGTAGCAGCTCCTGCTTTAAATATACCTTCAACAACAGCGCAGCTTTGTAAGGCCATAGCAAAAATAAATAATAAAGCACTGCATAAAGTTCTGGTTTTCATAAGAGTGAGTTTTATATATCCCTAAGGAATGGTTATACTCAAAAGTCACAATCCGGTTCCGTTTTTATGTTATAGTAATCAGATGGAATATTGTAAAAAAATGATTGTCTGAAAATATATTTTTACAATACTTTGCAAAGAGTGTGTAACTGCTTTGGCAGCGCCTTATGCCATTTTTAAGGAAAACGGATTTTGAATAGATTTTTGCACCCATGATGATTGTAGCCAATAGATTGATCAAAACGTTAAAGGAAAAAAAATTGACATTGGCCCTGGCTGAAAGCATCACCTGTGGATTAGCAACCCAAAAATTATCAAACTTTAAAGGAACGGCTGATGTATTAAAAGGTTCGGTTATTTGTTATACAGCTGAAGTAAAGAGCGGCGTATTAGGAATTAGCGAAAGAACGATCAATAAATATAGCTGCGAATCGCCACAAGTTACATCGGCCTTAGCTCAACACCTTCATAGTTTGATTAATGCGGATATCTGTGCCGCTCTCACCGGCCTTGCTTCTTCGGGAGGAAGTGAAACGAAGAACAAGCCCGTTGGCACCGTTTTTTTCGCTGTGTTCTATAAAAAGAAAATTCATCATCTTAGAAAAATATTTCGTGGAACACCTTTACAGATCAGGGAAAAGGCCTGTGAGGAACTCTACCGTTTCATTCTGAAGCTAACGGAATAAAGAATTTATTTATTTTTTGTTTTATGCCGAATAGACTTCCGTGTGTTATCCTGGGAGGCAGTCGGTTTTTCTTTTGAACCTTTCAGTATACCAGTTACTAAATTTTTCCACTGCGGATGTGCCAGTCCCGCCATGGCTGCAATAGCTACGATCACGTTACGCACTTTATTTAGAAATGAGTCCGGATGGCTGTTTGGAATTTCATTCCTTCCAATCTCCATGGCTGATAAAACAGACCCTTGTCTTGTTAATAAAAAAGTACTGCTGGCAGCTGATGTATAAAAATGAGCACTCTCGTCGTTTTTTTCAAACGGATTTTGTACGGGCCTAACTCTGAAACCATATTGCTCCTCATCCTTCAAAAGATCTTTTGTATGCTTGAAAGCTTCTATTCTTACCCAGTCATAGCCGCTGCCGGATTTATTTTCAGGCGCCATCAATTTAATCCGGATTAGGTTACCTATTCTGGGTTTTTTAAATCTTAGCAGATTGCCGGATTTATCGGTGAGTTTAAATTCGGCACTTCCTTTTCCACTTATACTTTGCCACGCGTTTATATTCAGTAACCGTTGTTTGGCTAGTTCAAATATTTCAATGGCCTTTTCTCGATTACCTGCTTTTAATGTCGTTCTGGCACCGGTATGACTTCCTTTTTTTTGTTTTGGGACAATACGATTTACCTTACTCTCCATTACCTGTTTGCTAACTGTTTTTTAATTTTTTTGGACTCAGGTTCCAGGTGACTTTTCGTTTTTTCTTTCCCCATTCTGTCTTGGCTTCCTGGTAGGATAATAATCCTGGCTGGTATTCTTTCCTTATAAATTTAGGCCCTTCCTCGTTATTGTTTTTTATCAATATTCTCCTCATGATTTCTGTTGTTAATAGCTAATCCCCTTGTAGTTAATTCTCTCAAAATATTGATTCCTTTGAGTTAAATACAAAGATGTGGTCATGATAAAAATATGTCTTACAATAAATTCAAAATAGATTGCATAGTTCCAAGGATACTTCCTCTGATGTTATTAATGCAAGCAAAAAGGTGATTGATGTAATAAAAATTCAGCCCTCCTGAGGCAACTTTGTGAATATGGGTAATCTTACAACTTATGAGCCGGAAAGGACAATTGCAAATGTGGCGAACCGGTCTCGTACCAAGACCAGGCAGAATCTGACAAGCCGATATTATTACATGAAACACTTTAACAACATAAAAATAGTATAGCATACTCAAATCCTCAAAACCGACTTATGGAAATTCTTAAAATCAGAGTTATGCGTGGCCCGAATGTATGGTCCGTTTATAGAACAAAGCTCATTTACATAAAACTGGACCTGGGCAAGTATGAAAATTTTCCTACCAATAAAATTCATGGATTCGCAAACGCGTTGGAAACATTAATGCCGACCCTATATGACCATCATTGTTCGGAGGGCAAAGAGGGCGGATTTCTCCAAAGGGTGCAGGAAGGCACATGGCTTGGCCACGTGATTGAACACATTGCTCTGGAATTGCAGACTTTAGCAGGAATGGACTGCGGTTTCGGAAGAACCCGGTCTACAGATGTAGCAGGTGTTTATCATATCGTATTTTCATATGTTATTGAAAATGCCGGAATTTATGCTGCCCAGGCGGCTTGCCGCATTGCAGAAAAATTAGTTGCCGGAGATCAATATGATATTGAAGAGGATATTAAAGAATTGAGGAAAATTTATAGCCGTGAGCAATATGGACCAACGTCTTTGTCATTAATTCGGGAAGCAGAGAAAAGAGATATTCCATATACCCGGATGAATAATAATTCCATGTTGATGTTGGGGCAGGGTAATCGTCAGAAACTTGTCTGCACATCGGTGGCTTCAACCACAAGCAACATGGCGGTAAATATGGCTTCTGACAAAGAAAAGACAAAACGCCTGTTGAGCAGGGAATATATTCCGGTGCCAAAAGGAACTGTGATTTACAGGGAAAAACATTTAAGGGAAGCGATTGATGAGATTGGATTTCCCCTGGTTGCAAAACCTATTGATGGTAATCATGGCAGAGGTATCACTGCACGCATTCAAACATACGAACAGGCTTTAACTGCTTTTCGATATGCACAAACTGTATCAGAAGATGTAATCATTGAACAGTACATACAGGGAACCGATTTCCGTTTTTTATTGGTTAACTTTAAACTTGTGGCTGTTGCAAAACGAACTCCGGCAATGGTGACAGGCGATGGTAATTCTACCATTCAGCAATTAGTGGATGAAGTGAACAGTGATCCGAGAAGAGGTGAGGGACATGAAAAAAATCTCACAAAAATTAAGATTGATAAAGGTACGGAGGAAATTCTTGAGGAGAGAAAGCTGAGCCTGGACTCCGTTCTCCCGGCAGGAGAAATATTATTTTTAAAAAGTACGGCCAACATTAGTTCCGGAGGGACAGCGACCGACGTAACCGATCTGGTACATCCTGATAATGTATTTATGGCAGAACGTGTGGCCCGTTTAATGAACCTCGATATTTGTGGCATTGACGTGATGGCTGAGAGCATCGAAACACCAATCAGTGAAAACGGGGGAACCATTCTTGAAGTCAATGCGGGTCCGGGATTCAGAATGCACCTGTCTCCCTCCAATGGTCTTGCAAGAAATGTTGCAGCCCCGGTCATAGATATGTTATATCCGAACAATGCACCTTCACGAATTCCTGTAGTAGCAGTAACGGGTACCAACGGAAAAACTACCACTACCCGATTGGTTGCACACCTGGCAAAACATGCCGGACATCTTGTTGGTTTCACGACAACGGATGGAATTTTTATCGATCATCATATGGTTTACTATGGAGATTGCAGCGGGCCTTCAAGTGCACAGACTGTATTGAGAGATCCTGCGGTGGATTTCGCCGTACTGGAGTGTGCTCGTGGTGGAATTATGCGATCCGGGCTTGGTTTTGATAAATGCAATATCAGCATTGTTACCAACATCTCTGAGGATCATATCGGGCTTGATGGCCTAAGAACGCTCGTGGACCTGGCCAATGTAAAAGCAGTGGTACCTCAGACAACGGTTAGCGATGGCTATGCTATATTGAATGCAGACGATGATTTGGTATACGCCATGCGTCGCGATCTTGATTGTCGTATCGCCTTATTTAGTATGGATTCAAATAGCAGCAGAATTAAAAGACATTGCTCAAACGGTGGATTGACCGCTATCATTGACGATGGTTATTTTGTGATTTGCGACGCCGGATGGAAAACCAGGATCATGAAAGTTGAAGATGTGCCATTGACTTTTTCGGGCAAAGCGGAATGCATGATTAAAAACATTTTGCCGGCAATCCTCGCTGCGTTTATCAGCAAATTTTCGACAGCACAAATTGTCGATGCCTTAAAAACATTTATTCCTTCTCCGGAGCTTACGCCTGGCCGAATGAACCTGTTCGCATTTAACCGTTTCAATGTAATGGTAGATTATGTTCACAATGAGGGCGGTTATATCGAATTGAAAAAATATATACAGAGCGTTAATGCTTCCGCAAAAATCGGTGTGATATCTGCGACAGGTGACAGAAGGGACAGCGATATTCAAAACATCGGATTATATGCAGCACAAATGTTTGATGAGCTGATTGTAAAACATGATAAAGACGGCCGGGGCCGTACTAATGATCAGATCACGGAACAGATCATGGAAGGCATTAAGAGAGCTAAGAAAGACATACCGGTAAAGGTGATCAGCGATGAGACACAAGCTATTCAATATGCGATTGACCACGCTTCGAAAGACTGTTTTATTTTCATAACTGCCGATGAAGTGAAAGAAACACTTGAAACGGTGACCAGGATTCAAAAGAATATGGATCAACTGGTGAATGTAGCCTGAGACCATACACAGTTTTGTTTTCAGTAAAGCCTTTTATCGATTATTTGTTGTTTTGATTCGATTAACACATATCCTTTTCGATCAAGGGTATAAAAATGTAATCTATTCTAAAAATAGTATAATGAGTTACGCACTGGTATTTATGATCTTTGCTCTGTATTTGTAACTCATACCAGGCCCCGCAAACAATTTTTAAGTTTAACAACCATTTAAAGATTAATCAAATGACACTTATTAAGAAAAGAAATGGAAATGGATTATTTCCTTCGCTCGCGGATACCTTTTTTAACAATAAATTTATGATTCCTGAATTCATGGACATGGATGATTTCGGAAATGCAATGAAGATGCCTCCCGCTAACGTTTCAGAAAACGAAAAGGAGTTTCGAATTGATCTTTCCGCACCCGGCCTAAAACGCGAAGATTTTAAAGTTGAAGTTGAAAACGGTGATCTGATCATTTCCAGCGAAAAGCAGGAAGAAGACAAAGACGAAAAAGAAAACTACTGGAGAAGGGAATTTTCATACAGCAGTTTCTCACGCCGGTTTCCGCTTCCTGAAAACACTTCGGAAGAAAAGATAGTGGCGAAATATGACAACGGTATGCTTCATGTTACAATCCCTAAAAAAGAAATTACAACGAAAAAAGCCAAAAAGGCAATCGAAGTCGCGTAATTTTTTTTTAGAATTAACTTTTTAATTTTTTTATCATGGAGATTGTATTAAATGCGTTGTTGACGATAACCAGTCCGGCTTTTGACAGTAATGGAGTTATCCCCAGAGAGTATACCTGTGACGGAGAAAATTTTAGCCCCGAATTAAGAATTGGTAATTTACCTAATGAAACAAAAAGTTTAGCCATTATTATGGATGACCCGGACGCTCCTTATGGCACATATGTTCACTGGGTTGTATGGAATATCCCGAAAACAGAAGTGATAGAGAAAAATACAATTTTAGGAGCGGTTGGAAAAAACAGCAAACATGAAACGAGATATTATGGACCTTGTCCGCCTCCAGGAAATACTCACCATTATCATTTTAAAGTGTATGCTCTTGACACAGAACTTGATCTCGGGTTTAATACGGACAAGGAAGACTTGCTATGGGAAATGGATAAACATATTTTAGGCGCAGGAGAGTTAGTAGGTTTATATCGAAAGCCGGAATAAGAAATTTGCGATAGTAGTGTGATCCCTCTCATTATTATAGCAATAAAGATCCGTACCTGAAAAGTACGGATCTTTTTTTTGCTTGTTATTTTTTTATTGACAACGGAGTGGGGGCTTAGACTTGTTTATCCGTTCACAATTTCTCCCCCATTTACATGAATGAACTGGCCTGACATATAGCTGGCATCTTTACTGGCCAGAAAAACATAGGCGGGCGACAATTCTTCTGTTTGAGCCGGACGTTTCATGGGAGAATCCGTTCCGAATTCAGAAACTTTTTTGGGTGGAAAACTTCCAGGGATTAAAGGTGTCCAAACGGGTCCCGGTGCTACACCATTCACACGAATTCCTTTTTTCATCAAGCTGGCAGATAAGCTCCTGGTAAAAGAAACAATAGCTCCTTTAGTAGCACTGTAATCTAATAACTCCGGACTACCACGATAAGCGGTTACCGAACTGGTATTAATGATACTACTTCCTTTTTTCATGTATCTGAGTGCAGCCTGTGTGATCCAAAACATAGCGTAAATATTTACCGAAAATGTTTTAATCAGATTAGCCGTTTTTATTTTTGAAATGTCTTCGGCAGGGTAGTGTACTGCCGCATTATTTACCAGCACGTCTATTTGTTTGAATTCTTTAACAATTTTCTCTATGGCTTTTTTACATTGGTCTTCTTTGGAGATATCCGCCGCAACGGTCAGGCATTTTCGTTTGAATTTTTCACGTATGTAATTAGCGGTATATGATGCGTCTTTTGTTTCACTTTTCAGATGCATGATGGCCACATCTGCGCCATGTTTTGCAAAGGCGATGGCTACAGCCCGTCCGATGCCACTATCTCCGCCGGTGATCACACATTTTTTGTTGAAGAGTTTATTGTTCCCGGAGGTGCCATCATCGAATTCAGGTAATGGATCCATTTTGTATTCCATACCCGGGTGAGGCTGCGATTGTCTTTTGACGATCGGTTTTTTAGGATTACTTTTTTGCACGGCTTATTTCTTTTTTGAAACTGATTTATTGGAGTTTTTCCTGGTAGGTGCTTTCTTTGCTTCAGCTTTCTTCGCTCCCGTCTTTTTTGAACTTGCTTTTTTTGCTGCCTTTTTAGGTGCTGCTTTTTTTGCACCTGTCTTCGCTGTTGCTTTTTTCGCACTCGCCTTTTTGGCAGGAGATTTTTTGGGCACTTTGGTTCCTTCTTTCCTGGCCTCACTTAAACCAATGGCAATCGCCTGTTCCTTGCTTTTTACCTTTCCGCCCTTGCCGTCTTTCCCGGACTTTAAGGTGCCTTCCTTGAACTCATGCATGCTTTGTCCTACTTTGTCCTGCGCTTTTTTAGAATACTTTGCCATGCGGTTTTGTTTATTAATTATGATGGATCACTATTTTGCAAATGTGCCCCCGTAACCACTGAATCCTGTTATAGATTTTTATAATTATGTTACGTGTTTAATGGCATTATTGGTGCACGATATAAGGTGACAATTTAGGTACAGGAAATCAATGGAGGTGATATTGAAAAATTAAGTTCAATCTATTGAAGATAAATTTGACCTATGGAATCAAAAGATTTATTTCTCCCTAGTTCCAAGGCATGTAGAGCATGTAAACGGGATGTTGAACCCGGGACTTCGGTTTTAAAATAACGATGCCTGGTATATGAAATACACATTTAGAATTAGATAAAGTGTCAGTGCAACTACAGCAGCACGTTTATCAAAACGGTTAGCTTTAAGAATATCCTGTTTCTTTACCAGATTCAATGCATAAACAGTGCACACAATCACGATAAGTATAAAGAAAAGAGTAATGCCGTGTAGTGTGTCGACTAAAGTAAACGAGGCTGATTCAGGAAGGGAAGAATCGATCACGTATTTATTACCAATGACGGCAAACAACGCACCAACGCTCAAACCAAAACGTGATTCGACGCTATCAGCATGAATGAAAAAACAAACAAACGCGATAAAAAAAGCGAGGTACATGCCCACGAACATTTTCCAGAACAATCCCATGGCCTCCCGCTGCAAGCCAATGTTAACCCTATAGGAACCATACTCTACGTGAGGCTTCGATAGATGAACATCGCCAAATGAAGTTTCATAAGATTTGATCTTTGTACTGACCTTAAATGTATCGATAGTCCAGCCATTAAGCGTAAACCTCGGGTCAAAATGTTTGCCGACTGTGTCGGTTGCAAACACTAGTGCTTTTGAATCATATTGTGAGTTTTCGATTGACAGTCTTAATTTTTGCCGGTCGAAAGGGAAATTACTAATCTTCCATGAGTCCTTCATGACGCATTGTAGCTTCATCAGTAAGTACACTTTATTATCAGTCGTATCGATCGTCGAAAAAGATTTCACGACTGTTTTTGCCTGTGGTATTTCCAGATTTTGTATAAAGTCAAAGTCTTTGTTTTTATACTTCATCCATAACCAGAAATTAATGGTGTATTCTTTTTGCTTAAAATCGATATCGTGAATACTAGTGATATAGATACCTGTGTAAACCGTATCGGGTATGGTATCCTGTGCATCCGCATTTCTTGAAAACAACAGAATATTAAGGACGAATAAAATTGAAATGCAGCGAAGGTTAAGCATTGGTTTTTGAATGATTTCGATAAAGATAATAATTGAGTGTATTTATAGCTTATTATTTTTATGAATACTGTCAGCTTATGTTGTTAAATAGTTTCTTTCTATTCCGGAGTTTTTTTTGCTGCTTCTTTTTTTGCTTTTTTGGCCTCTTTTTTTAATTTTCTATCGGCTTCTTTTTGCTTACTCTTTTCGTTTTTCACATCTTCTTCTTTCATTTCCTCAGTCCTGCGCTCTAGCTTTTCTGCAGCTTTTGCTTTTTCCGCTTCTTTTTCACTTACTTTCTCGTTGGCTTTCTGTAGATCTTCGGCCTGGTCGTCCGTTTTATTCTGCGCTTTTCTTAAGTCGTCGGCTTTATCATTCGTTCTCTCTTGTGATTTTCGCAGTTTCTCCGTTTCTTCAACTGCATCTTCCTGCGCTTTTTTTACATTTTTATCCTTGTTCTCAATCCTTTTCTCGGATTTTTCTATTTCCCGGCCTCTTTTTTCCATCGTACGCTCTTCTTTTCTTTTTTGTTCCTCTATCTTCTTCTCTTCCTTTAATCTGACTTTAGTTGAGTCGCTTATCTCCTGAGCAGAGAGGGTTCCTACTGATGTTAATATGGTCATTACCGCGGATAAAACTATTTTGTTTACTGTTTTCATAACTGCTTTTTTAAAATGGCGAAATTGTTTTCGTTATCACACAAATGTAGCTCTCACTATTTCTTTTATTTTACATCGACGCTGAAATAGTTACGCAATTCACTGATTTTTATGAGTTGTGAATGTCAACGGATTATTGATTCTATGAAAAAAGTATAAGACAATCCCCTTTATAATGTCTTAATATTGTTGTATAAAAATAAAGTCTATGTTATTACCATTTTTAATATTCGTCGGGATTGCCGTTATCATTTTTTTTATAGCCATGGCTAAGAAAAAAGACAAAGGGGGTGTTTAAAAATTGTGGTCGGTGGAAAATGCTAAGTCATTACAATTCCTTTTCCAGACCCGTTTAGTTTCAAAAAAATCCTTTTGGTTTCCGAACCGGAGACCCCGTGACTGTATACGTTGTGTTTTCGGGAGATTCCGTTCCTAAGTTAATTGTAGTTGAAAGGAAACTCATACTTATCGACAATAAATTTTCTACAGAACTGATTTTCGTAATTCAAGAATTCTGGCCACCAGTTAATGTTTTGAAAAAAATAATACTGGAAGAAAGATCGTGCATTGTAAAATGTAAATCATTCGATTAAATGTATAAGACCCGCTTCATAATAATAGTTTAATATTGATATTAAAAATAAAAAATATGATAAAATCTTTTTTAATATTAGTCACAGTAAAGCACATGGTAATATCTTTTTTAATATTAGCCGGAATTGCAGTTATCATTTTTTTTGTAGCCCGAATTAAATCTAAAGATGAGGATGGTATTTAATAGGAATAAATTTTTTTTTCTATGAAACTATAGAGGAAAGACGCTGCCATTTGTACTCTAGCCTGATACGGAAGTGTCATAATTTGAAAATCCCTCTACCGAAAAGGTGGAGGGATTTTTTATTGTAATAGTAAGTGCGATCCTTTAGCGGTTGTTTAGTCTCTCAATTTAATCGCTTCTAAACGTTTAGGGCCCATTACCCAGTTTCCAGTGGGGTCCGGCGACCCATTTGAATAGACAATGCCCCCAATACTGACCTGATCCCCTGAATTACAGTAGGCAACCACCATAATGGATTGAGTTAGCCCTGAGTATTTTGCGATAGGGCCAAGTGTCGCATCGTTATCGGAGTATTGGGTATACATATACTGATGTACCCCGCTAATGTAACCATTAGGATTTTGGGTTAAATTGATAATTCCCATTCTGCCTTCGACATCATAAGCTGACGCCGTTAAGGTGGCATATGCATTTTGGTTGACTGCATTGCCATTATAAATAAGCATGTATAAACCGCTGCTTGGGATCGTTAAGTATTCTGTTGATTTTACCAGTGTATTGCGTAGTGTAGAACTGACAGGCGAAGAAAATGTATAAGAAACCGTATTAATATCGGTTTTTATTATACCACTGGAAATGTTGATGTTGGTTCCGGCAGTATATGTTCCTGCAGGCCCGGGATCACCTTGCGGTCCCTGGATTCCTTGAAGACCCATGTCACCCTGTGGTCCTTGTAAGCCCTGTACTCCTTGCGGGCCAGGAATTGAACTCCCTGAGGTTTCGGCATACAGTGCATAAGGTGTACTCATTAACTGTTGTGTACCCATAAGCACGTAGCTTGTTCCTCCGGAGACATCCATGCTGATCTCCATAAAATAAATACCGGTGCTCCATGTAATGGCGCTGAAAGTTCCTTGTAAAACGGAACCGGTACCTACCGATGTGTTAATCAGACCGTTTGCATTCGATGTGAGACTGTGTGACTCTGAATAAACAATTGAGCCTGCAGCACTGCCCTGTAAAATATTAAGTTTGATACCTATATTTTGATTTGCTAAAAGCAAGCCGCTGTTATCACGCGCAACAGCCTGGTAATTAAAACCCTGAGGAACCTGTGCGATTAATGTATTAAAGGATAATAGAAATAAAAGTGAAACGCTTCGTAGTATTGTTTTCATAAAGTAGTAGATTAATGGTTTTGGGTTTTGATAATTTTATAAGTGTTATGTTGGTTTAGCTTCAGAAAATAGGTTCCATCTGCATATGAACTCAAATTGATGACCTCACTCATTTCAATGAAATTTTTACGGATGAGTAATTGTCCTTTGCTGTCAAATAATTCCACTAGTGTCGAGCCGTTTTGCGTGTTCTCAACAGTCACATTGAGGGTAGTTGGATTTGGATATACTTTAAACGAAATATTACCAATCGCTTCAGTAATATTGGTGACAACAAGAGAGCCCTGGTGAAAACCATTATTTAAAGTGCCCGTGCTATTTGTCATCGTGCTGGTAATTGGTTCAGCAATAGTAAAGGTAATGCTGCCGGTGCTGTTGCTGAGAGCCTGTCCGCTGCTGGCTAAAACACGTTGATCGAGGTTCTGGGCATTACTTTGAATAGTTGCACTGAAGAACAGGACGATGGAGATACATGTAAATTTCATGAGTTTATGAATTATAGGGTTAATAGTTTGATCAATTTGATTTGTGCGCTTAAGTCAGCGGTAAAGTTTTTGCGTGTGTCAAGGCTTTCTTCTTCTTATAAGCTTCGTATAATCTGCCTCCAATCCACGCCAGGGGAATTCCAAGCAATGCTTTTGTAATATTAGACCAGAGAGGTGCATGGTTCCATAAAAGAATGGTTCCTATAATCCACATAATTAATTCTTTGGTGCCAAGAATAAAAACAGCACGACGTGCCTGATTTTTCGCTATCATGGCCGCTACAAACGCTCCGACAATAGCATACAGACTATGGTAAAACAGCGCGAATTGTACTTGAAGGTCATCAAGCATTGGTTTAAACAATGGCGGATGCATGCCAAGTAAATTCATAATGACGTGAGTTAAGCCTGTGAGGATTAGTGTCGTAATAATTCCGGCGATAACGGCGAGTATTAATCTGTAAGGAATAGTATATTTTTTCATGTGTCAGCGGAAAAACAAGTTTAACTGCAAAATTATTTCAATTGGCTGTCTGTAATTCAATACTTTGTTCAGCCAAGGTTTTTTCCTGTCAAAGCCAATAATTGATGGCCTGTAAAAAATTAATGTAAGAGGCTTTTGTAATGATTTAGCAGAATTTGTACAAGTTTTATAAACTGAAATAATCTAAGCTGAAAAAAGAGAAACTTTTTAAAAAGTATACATAAAAAAGCGACCCGTATATTAAAAACCAAACTATAGGAATGTTTCGTGAAATTTATCCATAAATTTGCGCTTCATTATGCCCTTTGATTACTCTCATATTCAGCTACCCGTCGCAGAAATTATTTCGGAAGTTCGTAAAACTTTAGAGGGTCATGATACATTAATCATCGGGGCTCCTCCGGGTGCCGGTAAAAGTACGTTATTGCCATTAGCATTGTTTGAAGAAACATTTCTGCGGGGCAGAAAGATTATTATGTTGGAACCCCGCCGTTTGGCTGCTCGCAGTATTGCCATGCGCATGGCGGAGTTGTTAGGAGAAGAAGTTGGCCAGACGGTTGGTTACCGGATACGTTTTGAAAATCGTGTGAGCGAGCGCACACGCATTGAAGTTGTAACAGAAGGAATTCTGACGCGCATGCTGCAAACGGATAATGCCCTGGAACAATTCGGATTGGTTATTTTTGATGAGTTCCATGAAAGAAATTTACAGGCTGATCTCGCGCTTGCATTATGCCGTGAAGCACAACAGGTATTACGCCCTGATTTGCGATTAATGATTATGTCAGCCACGCTTAATATTCCACAGTTAAAAACCTTATTAAATGCTCCTGTGATTGAAAGCCAGGGAAGGCAATATCCGGTGGAAATTATTCATGCCGGTGATGCGGATGAATTTTTGCTACCTGAGTTAGTCGCTCAAACTATAGCCCGTGCAGTGAAAACTCATGATGGTGACGTACTGGCTTTTTTACCTGGAGAAGGAGAGATCCGTAAATGTGAAGAAATTTTGAGAACACAGTTGCCTGAGTTCAGGCTGCATCCGTTGTATGGGATGTTACCGCAAAATGAGCAATACGCGGCAATTATGCCTAACAGGCAGGGTAAACGAAAAATCGTCCTGGCGACTTCTATTGCTGAAACCAGTTTAACGATTGAAAGAATCCGTATTGTGGTAGATTCCGGATTTGGACGGCGTTCCCGTTTTGATGCTGCTTCAGGTTTATCACGGTTGGAGACTTTGCGCATTTCAAAAGATGCAGCTGATCAGCGTGCCGGGCGTGCCGGGCGTTTAAATGCAGGTGTATGTTTTCGTTTATGGACCAAAGCAACACATGAGCGAATGGCCGCACACCGTGTGCCGGAAATAGAGGAAGCGGATCTGTGTTCCCTGGTATTGGAACTCTGTAAGTGGGGTAACCATGATGTCACACAATTGTGTTGGATAACATTACCGCCAAAAAATGCCCTGCAGCAAGCACACGATACTTTGCACCAGATTGGTGCCTTAGATAATAATAAGATCACCGAACACGGACGTCAAATCCACCAGCTGGCATGCCATCCGCGCATTGCTCACATGTTACTGTTGGCTGAGACGACGGGAATGAAACAGTTAGCCTGCGATATTGCAGGTATCCTGGAAGAACGTGATCCTTTACCAAAAGACAGTGGTATTGACCTTAATTTACGTATCGAAGCATTGCGGAGAGCCAGGGCGCATAATGCATTTAATAATAAATTCAAGCGGATAGAAAAAAATGCATCCAGTTACAGGAGATTATTGAAACTGGAGGCCAATAACGATCCGATGGATGCCTATGATACCGGATTGTTATTAGCGTATGCATATCCAGAACGCATTGCTTCTGCTAAGCCAGGCAACAATGCGCAGTTTCAGCTGGCTAATGGTAAGATTGCGACGGCAGGACATAAGGACGATCTTGCACACGAGGCCTGGTTGGCAGTTGCGAATATGGATCTGCGAGATGGACTGGGTAAAATTTTTATCGCAGCGCCTCTCAATCCAAAAGACCTCATTCACTTAGTGAAAGAAAAACAGAGCGTGACCTGGGACAGCCGAAAGGGTGGATTGATTTCTGACAATGAATTAAAGATAGGTAGTATTGTGTTGCAATCTAAACCTTTAAGCAAGCCGGATGAAACGCAGGTGCAGAAAGCAATCTGTCATGCCATTAAACTGGAAGGAAAAAGCTTGTTGGAATTCAGTGAAAGCTTCATTCAGTTACAAAACCGCATTGGTAGTTTAAGTGTTTGGAATAGCAATGAACAGTGGCCCGTTGTTAATACAGAATATTTGTTGAATACAGCAAAAGAATGGCTAGGACCTTATTTAAAAGATATTCGTAAAACCGAGGATTTTAAAAAACTGGATCTGTATGAGTGCTTGCTCCATTCTTTGACATGGGATCAGCAACAGTTACTGGAGCAGTCGGCTCCTGCCAAACTGGAGGTACCTAGTGGCTCAAAAATCAGCATTGAGTATTTCGCTAATGGAGCAAGCCCGGTTATTTCAGTTCGTCTGCAGGAAGTGTTTGGTATGGAAGATACACCTATGGTAAACAATGGAAAAATTAAAACCGTCCTGCATTTATTGTCACCCGGCTATAAACCTGTTCAGGTAACAAATGATCTCAAGAGTTTTTGGAATCATACCTATCATGACGTTAAAAAAGAATTGCAACGTCGTTATCCAAAGCATGCCTGGCCGGAAGATCCATGGACTGCGAAGGCTGTGGCTAAGGGCAGGAGTACAAAATAAAATTTCTTTTCACTGATATATAAAAGTCTGCAAATATTATTGAGATAAACTGATTACCTTTATCAAAGCGTAAGCATATGAATGAAACAGAAGAAATAACAGAAGTCAAAACGCATTCGGATACAGAAGTCAAAACACTTGAATCGGAAGAGAGGCAGACCATCGTGCATTGCACCTGCGGAGCCGATTACGCGTACCGTATATGGCCCTCAACCTATTTAATTGAACATGGGACTGGCAAACGTGCGAAGCTCATTACGGCTTTCAATATTACTTTTGCGCCTCAATGGACCTTGAATGATGGCAGAGGATTCACGCTCATTTTTGAAGGACTTAGTAAAGGTTGCACAACCTTCGACCTGAAAGAAATGATCCCGCAGGAAGGTGGTTTCGAAGTGTTAGGCATTCTTCGTAACCGTGCCGATGTTTACCAGGTAGAGTTTTAAACTCAATTCGCTTTAAACGCTAAAATCATTAATTTCGTTTTTATTTTGCCAACGTTAAATATCATATTTGAAGACGACGTCTTATTGGTATGTCATAAACCGGCCGGACTCATGGTTGAGCCTGACCGGAACAACTTTCCGAATTTGTTGCAGGACGTCAAAAATTATTTAAAAGAATCGACCGGAATGGCGAGTCCTTATGCGCAGCATTTACACCGGCTGGATCGCCCGGTGAGTGGAGTCGTATTGTTCACGAAGAAAAAAGAATACCTGAAAAATTTAAGTGAGCAGTTCGCGCAGCGTTTGGTTAAAAAGTATTACCTCGCTTTAACCAATGATATGCCCGATCAGAAATCAGGAGTACTGGAACACTGGCATCGCAAAGAAAAAAAGAAAGCGGTATTGGTACCCGAAGGAACAGAATACGCTGAACTGGTGAAATTGGAGTACAACGTGAAGCCACAAGGCGTTTATTTTTTATGGGAGATTCAATTACACACCGGCAAGTTCCACCAGATCCGTGTACAGCTGGCAGGCCTTGGATGCCCGATCATTGGGGATGCTTTATATGGCTCTGTAGTTGATTACAAACCAAATGCCATAGCATTGCATGCGGCCAAACTGGTGATCCAACACCCTGTGACGTTGAAACAAATGGAGTTTATTGCGGAAGCAGAATTTTAGTTTTAAAATTTTAAAACGAAATTAATCTCTCTTTAACCATCCGGTAATACTCATTCGCCTTTGACGGGTTAGTTTCACTTCATGTTGCAGTTCATCACTTTTGAAAAAGACCGTTTTGCCTTGTGTGGGTGCAATTTTTTTATCATTGTAGTTCTGATAAATCACTAATTCACCTCCATCGCTTTCTTTCCAATCCGCATTAAGGTAACTGATCATAGAGTATTTCCGGCTGGTATTATTTTTAAACTGATCAAGATGTCTTTGATAGAAACTACCTGTTTCGTATAGTGAATAATGAAATTCATACCCATTAATACCAGCGAAACAGCTTCTGTTCAGGTATTTTACAAAATCATCTACCTGGTCAAAAAATTCGTTCTCATATTCATTTTCGTGGCTACGATCAAGCCAGTAAATGGCGTCGCTCCTCACGGTCTTATCGAATGAAAGTTTGTCTTGACTTCCTGTTCCCGCTGAAATCATCTTTTTTTGTTCAATGAGCGTCAGGATATTTTGCTGAAGGTGTTGTGATAGTTTGTCGCTGATGAAGTGATCATCGATCCCAACTTTATCACTAATGAAACTTCCAATAAGGGTTTCAAAGGTATTGTCCTTTTCCATAGGCTTGTAAGCCTGATTGTACAGACAAGTATTAAAGGTACCCTATTAAATTGACAAATGAGACCGTTTAGTGTTTTTTGGATTGTAGTCTTAATTGTCCACTTGAATTGGCAGTGAAAAACAATTTTTAAAAGGCAACTCTGAAGTCGCAACCCTCTTTGTATCGGTTGCAACCAAAGGCAATTTTACCCTTTAAAACCTTTCCTTGTTTGCATTTCGGACAAGCCTGATTTTCTGAAATTGTCGGTACATTGGCTTTCCCCGTTTCTTCGATAAACTCAATGCCAAATTCGGAATTTAAAATTAAGTGGCCATTTACTTTTTTTGTATTAATAACAAAGCCTTTTATGGAAGGTGATTTTCTTTTTTGGATCAAAGCAAAAATTTGTTTTTCATTTAATTTTTTTTCACCAAACTCAAAAGTGATTTTATAATTACAGCCCTCTTTAAAAGCAGAACAACCATAAGCAGACTTGCCTTTGAGGACGCTACCTGTTTTACATTTCGGACAGGTGATTGCAGCGTCCGGTTTTGGATCTTTTGTTTTTGGTTTCTTTTCCAGTGTTCCCGTAGAAGTCGTTTCGGTAGGAAGGACCTGGGTTTTTGGGATGCTTTTAGGATCCGCTTCAATGGTAATAGAATTTCCATGTTCAAACTTCACTTCTTTAGTGAGCGCACTTACCATATCCTTCATTTCTGTTAGAAATAAATGAGGATCGTATTCACCTTTTTCAATCTGTCTTAATTTTTTTTCCCAGATACCGGTTAATTCTACAGACTTTAGTAGTTCGTTATTAATGGTTTTAATCAACTGTATCCCAGTGATGGTAGGCACTAAGTTTTTTCGCTGACGGGTAATGTAATTTCGTTTGAATAACGTCTCAATAATATTTGCCCTCGTAGATGGCCGTCCGATGCCGTTTTCTTTCATGAGGTCTCTTAACTCCGGATCATCTACCTGTTTTCCAGCTGTTTCCATTGCACGAAGCAAGGTTGCTTCTGTGTGCATCTTTGGCGGTTGTGTTTGCTTTTCCTGGAGATCAGGAATGTGTTCACCTTTTTCTCCTTTCACAAATAGAGGCATTAGCTGCTCTTCATCCTCTTTTTCTTTATCATCGCCTTGTGCAATGGATTCTTTTTTTGGAAACAAAACACGCCAGCCTTCTTCCAGGATAACTTTACCTGTCGCACTAAATTCATTTCCGTCAACATCACCCAACACAACCGTATTACTCACAACGCAATCAGGATAAAAGGCAGCAATAAACCTGCGGGCAATAATATCGTATACCTGTTTTTCCGGTAAGTACATTCCGGAAGGTGGTATCACACCTGTTGGAATAATGGCATGGTGATCTGTGATCTTTTTATCGTCAAATACTTTTTTGCTTTTTCGGATTGGTTTATCCAGTAGCGGCTGAGTATACTGAGTGTAGGGCTTCATGTTTTCCAGGATGCCTTTGATCTTGGAATGCATATTCTCCGGTAAATACGTCGTATCAACCCTTGGATAAGTGACTAATTTGGATTCGTATAACTTCTGCAAATGTTTCAATGTATCATCTGCCGTGAAATTTAATTTTTTATTACACTCTACCTGCAGGGAGGTCAAATCAAAAAGCGGCAGCGGACTCTCATTCGCATTCTTTTTTGTACTTGAAATAATTTCAAATAAATGATTTTTGATGCTTTCTAAAAGCTGCGTGGCATCTTCCTGTTTGGTAAACTTGCGTTTGGCCGAATTAAAAACAACAGCGCGATAAGTAGTTTTTAATTCCCAGTAAATCTCAGGTTTAAAATTTTGAATTTCATTGTAACGGTTTACGATTAGCGCAAGGGTAGGGGTCTGGACTCTTCCAATGGATAACACTCCTTTTCCCTGCGCGTATTTTACGGTATATAAACGACTGGCATTCATGCCCAGCAACCAATCACCGATGGCACGTGCATTACCGGCCGCATAGAGCAGATCGTAGTCTTTACTGTCCTTTAAATTATCAAATCCCTCTCTAATAGCTTCATCGGTCATGGATGAGATCCACAAACGTTTTACCGGTTTGGTGTTTGAGGCTTTAGAGAGTACCCAGCGCTGAATCAGTTCACCTTCAATGCCCGCATCACCACAGTTCACTACTTCGCTGCATTGCTCCATCAGGGATTTGAGAGTATTGAATTGTTTGGTAACGCCACTGTTGTCAATTACCTTTAATTGAAAACGGGGAGGAATCATTGGCAGAAAATTCAGATCCCATCGTTTCCAGTCATCACTGTAATCATCCGGAGCTTTCAGGGTACATAAATGGCCAAATGTCCAACTAATTAAGTAACCATTGCCTTCATAAAAACCATCGCGACGGTTTGTTGCACCAACGATGCGGGCAATTTCTTTTCCAACACTTGGTTTTTCGGCAATACAGAGGATCACTTTTTATTCGGGGCTTTTTATGAAAGCTTTAAATTATAGTTTAATTTTAGAACTTATTTAAAAAGTTATTCTCAAGATTTTAAGAATGGGCAAGGATAAAATAAAGGAACTTCAGGAAGCTGAGCGTAAAGCGCTCCATTTGTTTGATGTTGCTGAAACCCGTGGATTGATTATTGCGGGGAAGACAGAAAAGCAATTGAATTCGGAGCTTTTTGACCTGGCTTTTGAACTGTTTGGAATTAAGAAATACTGGCATAAACGCATCGTTCGTGCCGGCAAGAACACCATGCATCCTTATCGTGAAAATCCACCGGACTTGACCATTCAAAAAGACGACATTTTGTTTTTTGATTTCGGCCCGGTATTCGAAGATTGGGAGGCGGATGTTGGCAGAACTTATGTTATTGGAAATGACCCCTTAAAATTGAAATTGAAATCTGACATTGAAGCAGCCTGGAAAGAATCCCGCGATTGGTTTTTTACAAAAAGCGCAATCACCGGAGCAGAGTATTATGATTATAATGTTTTGCTTGCTGCGAAATACGGATGGACATATGGAGGCGATATCGCAGGACATTTGATCGGAAATTTTCCGCATGAAAAAATTGAAAGCGAAAGCCGGGATAACTACATTCACCCGGATAATCATAAAGACATGTTTGCTCCAGGTGTTTCAGGTGCCAAACGGGAATGGATCCTGGAGATACATTTCGTGAATATAGAGAAACAGATCGGAGGATTCCATGAACAATTTTTAGTGTAAGTAATTAATATATTTTTGTTGTTATAAAAAAGCTCTATTCATATTTATCTGCTTACCCTAGTATCCTTGTTATTGCGGTAGCCTGCCTGACTATAATTCAGATTCATTTGAATTTGGTAAAGCACCGCAATGACGATGTGATTAAATGGGACGTGACCGGTTATTACAGTTATTTGCCGGCGGCCTTTATTGATAAAGATCTGAGTCTGAGTTTTATTACACCTGAAAATAAAACTTATTACAATGGAGCGCGTTATGCTTACCTGGATGATCAACACGGAAACCATGTGCTGAAATATCCAATGGGCATGTCGGTGTTATACGCTCCTTTCTTTTTCATGGCTCATGTATTAGCCGCTCCTTTGGGATATCCACAGGATGGCTTTTCGGATATTTATGAAATGTTTATTGAATTTTCCGGATTGTTTTACCTGCTGTTTGGATTGTGGTATTTGAGAAAATTATTGCTTCAGTTTTACAGCGAAAAAATAACCGCTTTGTGTTTGTTGTTTGTGTTTTTCGGTACCAATTTATTGTGTTACGCCACAGTGGAACCGGCCATGTCACATGCCTATACTTTTGCTCTCTTTTCTGTTTTTTTGTATTTCCTTTTTCAGTTTTACGAGAAAGCTAATTTTAAAAACGTAATAGTGATGGCTATTAGCTTTGGATTAATAGTGTTGGTTCGGCCGTTAAATATATTTTTTATTCTTCCTGTTTTTTTATACGGACTAAACTCTTTTTATAACGTGAAGCAAGGTCTTGCTTTTTTCGTCCAACGCTTTCGGTTTCTTTTAGTATTTGCCGGTGTTGTTTCGCTGATTCTCTTACCGCAGTTGTTGTATTATAAACATGTGACAGGAAACTTTTTTGTTTTTTCTTATGGGAAGGAGCAGTTTTACTTTAATCATTTTCATTTACCGGAGTTTTTATTTGGTTTTCGTAAAGGCTGGCTGATTTATACACCCATTATGGCGTTTGCCTTGTGCGGCATCTGGTATATGAAATATCAACAAATTTGGAAATTCAGATCCTCTGTTTTTATTTTAGTCCTTCTTTATATTTACTTATTATCGAGCTGGTGGTGTTGGTGGTACGGCGGGTCCTTTAGTCAGCGATCGATGATTGATCTATACCCGCTATTGGCATTGGCATTGGCTGCTTTTCTTCACAAAGTTTCGGGTTTGAAAAAAACAACAAAATTTGTCATCTATGTTGCTCTGTTTTTGTGTTTGCTCTTGAACATTTTTCAAACCGTTCAATACAAGTACAACATCATTGATTATGATGGTATGACGATCCAAGAGTATGCAAAAGTATTCGGTTCCATTGATCCTACAAAAATTGATACGGCTTTGCTAGACAAACCCGATTATGAGAAAGCGGTGAGAGGACTGCCTGAATAACAATAAAGCTATTTTGTATTTATATAAACGGTAGAAATTTGTTTTACTTTTTGATTACTTTTATGCCATGGCATTACTGCTCAAGGAAAATATTAAAGTTGCTACCGATTCCATTAAAGGAAACAAATTAAGGGCGTTTTTAACCATGCTCATTATTTTTTTCGGTATCACGGCTTTGGTGGGTATTTCTTCAGCCATTGACGCGATGAAAGGTTCCATCAATAGTAATTTCACGAGCATGGGTGCCAATTCATTTACCATTCGTAACAGGGATATGAATGTGCGCGTTGGAAGACATGGTAAGCGTGCCAAAAAGTACCAGGCCATTACTTATAAAGAAGCGATGCGTTTTAAGAATGAATTTGCTTTTCCTGTGACTACGGCAGTTTCCACGATGGCTTCTTTTAATTCGCGTTTAAAATTCGAGTCTCAAAAAACCAATCCTAATATCCAGGTATTTGGTGGTGATGAAAATTACCTGGAAACCAGTGGTTATGAATTGGAAAAAGGAAGAAATTTTTCCCCGCAGGAAATTATCAGTGGAGCGCATGTGGTGATGATTGGCAAAGATGTGGAATTCGCTTTATTTAAAGGAAAACAAAAAGCGCTGGATAAAATAGTGACGATCAATGGCGGCAAATATAAAGTAGTGGGTGTGCTTGCGAGCAAAGGAAACAGTATGGGGTTCGGAGGTGATAAAATAGGCATCATTCCCTTGACTGCTGCCCGTCAATATTTTGGTAAACCCGATATGAATTTTACGATCAGTGTATTGGCAAAAGACGCGCATTGGCTGGAACTGGCTTTAGGCGAAGCAACCGGACTGATGAGAAAAGTACGGCAAGTCCCAATTGGGGAAGATGATAATTTTGAGGTTACAAGGGCAGATAGCTTAGCCAGTATGTTAATAGGTTTAACCAGTAAAGCTTCGCTTGGGGCTTTGATCATTGGCATCATTACTTTAATTGGTGCTTCCATTGGATTAATGAATATCATGCTGGTATCCGTGACAGAGCGTACAAAAGAAATCGGTATTCGAAAAGCGTTAGGCGCGACTTCCGAAACTATCAAGAATCAGTTTTTAATTGAAAGCATAGTGATTTGTGTGTGTGGAGGCTTTTTCGGTATCCTGATGGGAATCATTGCCGCTAATTTAATTTCATTCCAGCTGAGCTCTTCCTTCTTTATGCCCTGGACCTGGATCATTATAGGGTTTACGGTTTGTCTTATTGTCGGTTTAATCAGCGGCTATCTGCCTGCCAAGCGAGCTTCCCAATTAGATCCGATTGAATGTTTGAGGTTTGAATAAATTCTATTTATTTAAACTGATAGATCAATCCTATTTTAACAGAATGTGAAAATTCGATATTAGCGTTTATCGGTTTGTTGAACAACATGCCTCTCGTATCTTCACCTTTAAACGTTGCAATCCCTACACCTATTGTTTGGTTTAAATACAGGTTTTTGTAAAGTTTTACCTTCAATCCAAAGCCGATATAATTTTCGGTTACTAAAAACAGTTTGGAAATTTCAGAATCAGTATGGTAAACCAACACGTTATCCCGTATTTCTGAGTATTCATATGTTCTTTTGAACCTGATATTCGAAATCTGTGACTGAAAAAACAGGTAGGGCATTAAATAATCATGTTTCTTGAGTAAATCAAACTTGTAGCCAATATTCAAACCAATAGATTCGCTAAAATTAGTCGAGTAGCCACGGTTTTTATAGACATAATTCTGATTATCAGTAATAGCTCCGTTGTTATAATGTTGTCGGACACCGATACTTAAGGCATGACAACCGAAATAATGGTTATAATTTAAATTCATGCTTCTTCCAAGATGAGACCAGTTGTAGTTTACGTCAATCTCTTTTTTATTTTTCCTGAACAAAGAATCTGTTTGGGAAAAATAAGTTGAAGATTGAATACATATTAAGCTAAGTAAAATAATAAGGTTTTTCATAATCTTTTTTTTAAAGACGTTTAATCATATTAGAAAGTTACAATAAAAACCGGACAGTACCAGTATTATTGCTTTTTTGCAATACCGTAATAGAAACCGAAGCCAAGAGTCACCATACTCATGTTCCATTTATTGGAGAGTTTAGTGTAGCCCTCCGGACCCCATTGCTGAAATTGTGGATGCAGAGGATCAAATTTAGTAAAGCTATAGTTATAGGAAATATGCGCGCCAATGGCAAAATTTGGGTCAACGATAAAATACAATCCAATCAATGGTTCAATAAAAGCATTTGAAAACTGCGTGGGTGTTTTCCCCATCAGGGAATCGTGTTTGTAACGCACACTGGTGTACTTGCCTTGACCTGCGCCCATGTTAACTGCAAAAGTGGCGAAACCGTTATCACTGAAAAAATGATCATATCCGAGTTTCATGTAACCGTTTTGAATTTGTAAGGTCGTGTTGATGTTATCCCGTAAGGGGTCCCTGAAATATTTCTGGCATTTAAAGTAGGTATAGTTATAACCCACGCCAACAATAAAGTTTGAAAATAATTTATAGTTCATACTTCCGTCTGCCGTGATGACGCCGGAAAAGGAATGCCTGTATTGTGTACTGGAGGCAATTTTAGGAATGCCAACATTCATACGTATTGAAAATCTGGGTAATTCCGGAGCCTTATCCTGCGAAAAAGCAAAAAGGCCACTCATGATCAAAATATAAGCTAAAAAGTTTTTCACTTTACTCATAACGAGTGGCCTGACTAATTATTGTGATAAAAAGGACCTAAGCGAATTTCGCTTCAAAGTCTTTCATGACATCTACTAATACCTGCACGCTTTCAATTGGCATGGCATTGTAGATAGATGCGCGGTATCCACCTACATCTCTGTGTCCGCGGATTCCATCGATATTAGCGCTTTTCCATAATTTATCAAATTCAGGTTCTAGCTCAGGTTTATTTAATAAAAAGCAGGCATTCATATTACTCCGGTCTTCTTTGGCTGTTGTACCAACAAATTGTGAGTTTCTGTCAATTTCATTGTATAATAAATCTGCTTTCTTTTGATTGAGCCCTTCGATCCAGCTGATTCCGCCGTTCTGTTTCAGCCAGCGTAAGGTTAGCATCGTAACATATACCGGGAATACAGGAGGAGTATTGTACATGGATTCTCCTTTGATATGGACCTGGTAATCCAGCATGGATAACATTTTACGGCCGGTTTTGCCAAGTATGTCTTTTTTCACCATCACCATGGTACTACCTGCAGGACCGATATTTTTTTGCGCTCCTGCATAAATTAAAGCAAAGTCTTTAGCATTTACTTTTCTGCTGAATAAATCAGAACTCATGTCACATACCAAAGGCACTTCACATTTTGGGAAGCTTTTTAGCTGTGTTCCATAGATAGTATTGTTAGATGTAATATGGAAATAATCCGCGTCTTTAGGAACTTCATAGCCTTTTGGAATGTAGTTGAAGTTTTTATCTTCGGAAGAAGCAATTACTTTTGTATTTCCGATGATCTTTGATTCCTTAATCGCTTTACTTGCCCAAACACCAGTATTCAGGTAAGCTGCATACCCTTTATCCGTCAATAAATTATAGGGAACCATGGCAAACTGCATACTGGCACCACCACCTAAAAACATGACCTCATAATCATCTCCCACTTCAAACAAATCTTTAACTAAGGCGCGGGCTTCATCCATGACAGCAACATAATTTTTACTGCGGTGAGAAATTTCCAACAGCGATAAATTCATATTATCAAAATTGATACAGGCTTCAGCAGATTGTTTTAAAACTTCTAATGGCAGGATACCGGGACCGGCGCTAAAATTGTGAACTTTTGACATAGACAATGAGGGTTAGTTTTTTATATCCCAAAATTAGCAATTATTATAACAGTGTAAAATTTCTGTCAATAAAATACAGGGCATAAAAAAGGCCTCAATTTGTTTAAATTGAGACCTTTTTATTTTTTAAGGATCTTATCCCTTCACGAATTTCTTAACAGTAGTGTTTTTCCCCTGTTGGATTTTAATGAAGTAAACACCGTTTGGCAATTCACTTACTGAGATAGTGGAAGAAGTACCTTCATTGATTTCATAATTTGAAATCATTTTTCCTAAAACATCAGTGATGATCACTTTTGTATTTTCTTTGACACCATCAGTAAACGAAATTAACAGTTCTGTGGTTGCCGGGTTTGGAGCCAGGCTCACCAAGGTGTTAAGATTTTTTTCGGCAATACTTGTAAAACTACCAGGAACGTTAAAATTGTTCTTTACGTTTGATTTGGATTTATTGAACGTAGCTGCCGTTTTGTAAGTAGGATTGCAATTAAATCCAAGTCCATCGATTCTCCAGAAACCATTTGGAAAAGCTCCAAACGACGGATCATTAATTGCAGTTTGAGTACCGGCACAGCTTCCGACAACTGTCCATGTATTAGTTCCTAAATCGTCCCTTAACAGATTGCAGGTACTTACCGGTGTTAACGTCTGTCCTTCCACAGCGTATGAATTCCAGATGAAATTTCCGTTACCAATGGCCGTAAAGTAAAAACAGTTATGGTAAGGACTTAATGCGCTGTAATTTCCACAACTATCTCTTAACTGCAATTTATACCTGTAGGAGGTAATGGCAGGATCACCATTAGCAGGACCTACGCTTCTGGTTGTATCAATAAAGCGGCTCAATGCAGAATAATGCTGTGCACCGATACGTCTATAGTTGCCACTACTAACTTCCCTGTAAATAATAAAACTGTCTACTTTACTGCTTACGGTTTTGTCCCAGAATACAATGTTGTTGGCAAATACGCTGTCTGCCGTTACCATACAAATTTCCGGAATAATAGTTGCCGGAATAACAACAGAAGAAACAGCCGTATTTGAACAACTATTGGTTGATCCGGTTACAGTATAGTTTGTGGAAACGCTTGGTGTTACTACTATCGTAGCCGTGTTCTGACCTGAGCTCCAGGAATAATTGGTTGCGCCGCTAGCTACTAAAGTTGCTGTTGATCCTCCGCATATCGTTGAAGATGACGCGTTCACTGAAGGAATAGAATAAATAGCAATCGTTCTTGAATAGGCCGCACTGGTATTTGTTGAACCTATAAAGTTAGTAGCATAAAGAGTAATCGTCTTAGTACCCACGCTGGAATATGTGACCTGTGGATTCTGTTGAACAGAGCTGGAAGGGCTTCCGCTGGGCATAATCCAGTTCCATCCGCTAACCATATTGGCAGAGTTGTCGGATAGCTGAATCGGTTGTCCAACACATCCTGAGGCTGGAATAGTAAAATTCGCGACAGGCATTTTTTGTGATTTCAAATATAAATTATCCACTTTTAAATCAGAACCGATATATGAGTTTGGAATGGGGTAAGTTGAATATGTGGACGATGAAAAACTGATCATGACCGTATCTGGAGTAATGGAGCCAGGAATATTAATTAAACACTGAGCCATCGTATATCCTCCGGCAACGCCCAAACGTTTGTGCATTCCGTACACGTGTGTTCCATTTTTTGTGAATGTAATGAAAACGGAACCGGAATCTGTTGGATCTGCTGGCAAATATTTATAATAGAAAATCAGAGTATCAACCATATTGCTATATGGTAAGCCTCCTTTTGGAGGACCATTATGAGTCCATTGACCGGTTATTGCCTGAGAAGACTGTAAGCCGCCGCCGCTTCCAAAGGAAGGTGCCTGTGTTTGTAATTCCAGTGCGTAGGCGCCACTATAAGCATCAGTAGTTTGATAATCATCGTCCTCATTATTACCATTGATATTCCAACCTACAATCTGCGAGTTGTTAATTGTTTGCCAGGACTCAATATCACCATTAAAGTTTGCGGGTTGAGAGCCAACTCCGGTAAATAAGATACTGTCTACCTGTATCATGTTTCCGGGCGTCCCTCTGTTGCCACCAAAAGGGAAACTGGAAGCCACACCAATGATAACGGTATCAGGTGACATGGATAAAGCCGGACTAAAGGTTTTTTGAAAAAGAGTATATGAAGATTGACTTGAATTAACCGCAAAGAAATATTGGTTTAATAAAGCGCCGTTCTTTTTAAATACAACTAAAACCAATGCAGAATCACCTGCCATGATATTGCTCTTATAATGTAACCTGATTCCTGTAGGAGCCTGATTATACGGCATGCCGCCCAAAGGAGGATTTTTGCCGGGATCACCGTTACAAAAATAGGCAAAGGAGGTGTCCATTCCCGAGGCGGTTGTTGTTAAGCGGATCGCATAATTCCCGTGAAAAGCATCAGCTGTTTTTAACGCGTTCACCGGCCCTATACTTCCTCCATCCCCCTGCAGGTTAGAAGTTTGGTAGCTTGTTGGATTCTCGTAGGTTACGGTGTTCCAGTTTTCAAATCCTCCATTCGGAATGGATTGTCCGAATAAAAATGAAGAAAATAATGCTTTAAAAATGGTAAGTAATTGTTTTTTCATTAAAATAATTTTTTTCAAAGCAAAAATAGTATTTTTTTTGGATTTACCAACCAATCATCTTGTTAAAAGTGATTTAAAACGGCTGTTCCTGCCGATTCATCGAAGTGGAAATGTACGCAACTTCCGATTATTAATTTTATATTTACTTGGTTCTAAAAAGCTTTATCGTGCTTCTTCGTTATCTACATATCTGTTGCCTTTTTTTATGGGTTAATATTTCTGTTTCATTCTCGCAGGAGGGTAATGGTTACACCAGCAATTTCACACCTGCTGTTTATAGGGGAAGTGATCAAAACTGGGACGCGGTGCAGGATACAGTGGGGAAATTATATTTTGCTAACCTTAACGGGGTGATCACGTATAATGGCCGTTTCTGGAAAACAATTTATTTAACCAACAACGTCAGTGTTTTTTCTTTGGATAAAGATGAGCATGATAAGGTTTATGTGGGTGGTGACAATGAATTTGGGTTCCTCAGGCAAAATTCACGGGGCGCTATCAAGTATGTGTCTTTGTCAAAGCAGTTATCAGAAAAGGACAGGGAGTTTACTTCTACCTGGGCTACTCATTGTATTGGTTCAGATGTCTTCTTTTGCAGTAATGAAAAAGTATTTTGGTATGATCAGAGAACCATCAGGTCTTTTTCACCGGAAGGTGAAGCGTTTCATACTTTTTTTAAAGTAGGAAAACACTTATTGATTCGTGAATTTGGCAAAGGATTTAAAGTTTTTGAAAATGGTGAACTTAAGCTTGTTAAAGGCAGCGAAGAATTTGCGGATAAAAAGGTGTATGCCATTATGCACCTGGAAGGTAACACATATCTTGTTGCCAGCAGGAATGACGGAATTTACATGCTTTACTATAATGATAAAAATCCGACTAAGTCTGTTTTTGTTAAGCGTTCGTCAGCAATTGATCATTGGTTGAAGGAGAATGAGTTATATTGCGGTGCGCGCATCGGAGATAACCGTTATGCTTTTGGAAGTTTAAAGGGTGGAATGATTATCACCGACCGAACGTTTAAAATTATTTCGAAATTAAATTCCAACAATGGTTTACAGGATGATGCCGTAAAAAATATCTACAAAGATTCCAATGATAACCTTTGGTTGTCTTTAAATTTTGGTATTGCGTTTTATGAGAATAACACACCCATCACTTTTTGGAAAAAGACGGAAGGTATAAAAGGGGTTGTGGAGAATGTGATTTTGTTTAAAGGACAAACATTCGCTGCTACAGACAAAGGACTCTTGAAATTAAACGAGCTGACGTCTAAATTTGAAGAAACTGAGATCACCAACGGTTGTTTTTCGTTTGCTGTTTCTAACGAACATATGTTTGTGGCCTCTGTGGATGGTCTCTATTTATATGATGGCAAAAATTACAAACTCGTATTGGAAGAATTTGCTTACTCCGTTTTTTATGACAGTCTGAGAAATGATCTATACGTAGGAACCGATTACAATTTTTATAAAGGTAAACTGAGTGCGGGTAAATTTGAAGTCAGGGATAAATTGGAGGATATTGGTGCAGTACGTTATATTGCCAGTGACAGAGAAGGGAACATTGCTGCTGCTACGGCTATTAATGGTGTCTATATTTTAAGAAACAACGGAAAGAAAATACAACTGACAACAAAAGAAGGTTTGCCGAATCTCAATGAAAATCATGTGTTCTCATATGAAGGGAAGTTATATATTTCAACGGATGTCGGTTTTTTTGACTGGGACCCGGCAAGAGAAATGAAAATAAAGCGCTCGACGGCGATGAATCCTTTTTCGGCTAACGTATATATTACCGCAGCCGCGCAGATAAAAAACGAAGTTTGGTTTCAGTCAACACATGAAGACAAAATTAAGGAGAGTATCGAGGAGATCGTAAGTATCGCCCCTGATAGTGGAAGGTTTAAAGTCACTACTTCCTTTTTAAACCGTATCCAGGGTGCCAATGCCAAGCATTTTTTTTATCATAATAACAGAGTTTATATTGGTACTAACCAGGGATTGTTTTGCTACAATCTTCAAAGGGAGTTAAAGCCGTCGAATTTTAGAACCATTATTTCAAAGGCTTATTTTGGTACGGCGCGGGACAGTAGTTTTCTTGAAAATTATTCAGGTGAATTTGTATTTGGTTCAGATGACATCCCTTTCAAAAGTAATCAACTATATGTGTATCCTGCAGCCAGTACTTATTTTGGACCAGACCTTATTAAATTCGCTTATTACATTGAAGGAGCAGATGAGGGTTATAGCGAATGGGCAGAAAGAAAAGTCATTGAGATTCCGAAAATTAATGAAGGCCACTACACGTTTCACCTAAAGGCTAAAAATATATTAGGTATGGAATCGCAGGAAATCAGTTTTTCATTTACTGTTTTGCCACCCTGGTACAGAACCACTCTCGCTTATGTATGTTATGTTTTGTTACTTATAGGCGCCGTGATCCTGTTTGTGACATTGTATACAAAACGTTTGAAAGAACAAAATATCAGCCTTGAAAATACGATTGCTCTTCGGACGAAAACCATTGTTGATCAAAAGTTTGAGCTGGAGCATAAAAATAAGGAGATCGTTGACAGTATCAATTATGCTCAACGGATCCAAAGATCTTTACTGGCCAGTGATAACTTACTGCAGAAAAATTTGAAAAACTATTTTGTATTCTTTCAACCTAAAGACATAGTAAGTGGAGATTTTTACTGGGGAGCTGAACTGGATAATAATCAGTTCGTATTGGTAACGGCCGACAGCACAGGTCATGGTGTCCCGGGAGCGATTATGAGCATGCTTAATATTTCCTGTTTGAATGAAGCCATTGAAGGTCAGAAATTAAAACAGCCCAATGATATTTTAAATTACACCCGAAGTAAGATTATCAAACATCTGTCCAATGACGGAAGTGAAGCAGGCGGTAAGGATGGGATGGATTGCAGTTTAATAAGCTTTGATCTGAATCATTTAAATATGAGCTATAGCGCAGCGAACAATCCCATTTGGGTAATTCGGGACGGAGCGATCATTGAATTAAAGCCGGATAAGATGCCCGTTGGTAAGCATGACAGAGATTCTGAGTCGTTTACACAGCATACGATTGAGTTGAAACCAAATGATGTGGTGTATGCGTTAACGGATGGTATGCCGGATCAGTTTGGTGGCCCGAAAGGAAAGAAATTCATGTACAAGCAATTGAAGGAATTATTAGTGAGCATCAGTGTGCTCTCTATGGAGGAACAAAAACAGAAATTAAGTGATTCTTTCAATGAGTGGAAAGCAGAGTATGAACAGGTGGACGATGTGCTGCTGATTGGCGTAAGAATTGGATAAATTAAAAAGCCTGCGTATAAATGTACACAGGCTTTTCTTTTAATGTTATTTTTCTTATGCTTCTACAATAGTTCCAACTTTTTCGCCGTTCAAAAGGTTTTGCAGGTTACCTTTTTTATTCATATCGAACACGATGATCGGTAAATTATTTTCCTTGCATAAGGTGAATGCTGTTAGATCCATAACTTCCAGTCCTTTGTTGTAACATTCATCATAAGAGATACTGCTGTATTTGGTTGCCGAAGGATCTTTTTCTGGATCAGCCGTATAAATACCATCCACACGGGTTCCTTTTAAAATCACATTTGCTTCAATTTCAATAGCCCTTAATGCCGCTGCCGAATCAGTTGTGAAATAAGGATTTCCTGTACCAGCTCCAAATATTACGACACGGCCTTTTTCCAAATGACGAACTGCTTTACGACGAATAAATGGCTCACAGATCTGTTCCATTTTAATCGCGCTTTGTAATCGGGTTTGAACGCCTAACCCTTCAAGTGCTGACTGGATGGCCATCGAATTGATGACTGTGGCCAGCATACCCATATAATCACCGTGTACGCGATCCATCCCGCCTTTTTCTGCCTGTATACCTCTGAAGATATTACCGCCACCAATAACAATAGCTACCTGGCAACCGGCATCATAAGCATTTTTAATTTCCGCGGCATATTCCATTAAGCGCTGCTGGTCAATACCAAAGCCTTTATTGCCCATTAATGATTCACCCGATAATTTTAAAAGAATACGTTTGTATTTCATAGTTTGCGTGTGTTGCAGGTGTTATCACTGTCAACCAATATTTTAATGAGGTTATTAAAAAAAGAACAAAAAAAATCCCGATTAAAAAATCGGGATTTAAATAAAATAAATATTAAGATAGAGCGTAACGTTTAAAGTCAGTTGCTGTTAAATCTTTATCTAAGCTTTTTAAATACTGGCTAACAGTCATCTTGCTGTCTTTAATATACTCCTGGTTTAATAAAGTAGACTCTTTGTAGAATTTAGCAATTTTACCCTGAGCAATTTTTTCTACCATATCTTCAGGCTTACCTTCAGCACGGATTTGTTCACGGGCAATTTCCAGTTCTCTATCTAACATTTCCTGAGTAACACCTTCTTTATCTAAAGCAACCGGAGCCATAGCAGCTGCCTGCATTGCAACGTTTCTTCCTGCTTCGTCAGAAATTTCTTTGTTGAACCCAACGATTACAGAAACACGGTTACCTGGGTGAATGTATGCAGCTACTTTTTCAGCAGAGATTGCTTCAAAATAACCGATCTCAATTTTCTCACCGATTTTACCAACTTGTTCCATGAATTTATCACCTACAGTGATATCTCCGTTATATGGTAATGTTAAGATCTCTTCTTTGGTTTTTGCATTTTTCTCTAAAGCGATAGTTGCGATAGAATCAGCAAAAGCAATGAAGTCTGCGTTGATTGCTACGAAATCAGTTTCGCAGTTAACCCAGATTAAAATACCTCTTTTATTGTCTTTAGATGTTTTTGCTAAAACCACACCTTCTTTAGAATCTCTGTCACCACGGTTAGCTGCTACTTTAGCTCCTTTTTTACGCAGATAATCAATTGCCTGTTCAAAATCACCATTGTTTTCTTCTAACGCTTTTTTACAATCCATCATACCTGCTCCGGTTTGCTGACGTAATTTGTTTACTTCTTGTGCTGTAATTGCCATTGTGTTATTGTTTAAGTATTAATTAATTATGTTTAAAAAAAACGGCCTTCCCTTATGAGGAACGGCCGTTAAAATTATAATAGTGAAAAATTATTTTTTCGCTGTAGT
>JAJNBG010000053.1 GCA_021155905.1 Bacteroidota bacterium | reverse complement strand
GGATTCCATTTTCTTTTTAAGTGACCAAAATGAGCACCTGATTCTAATAATTCGTTGAATGTATTTGACATGTTTTGTATAATGTATTGTAAATAAATATTAACGTTTGCTGAATTGGAAACGTGCACGTGCTTTCTTCTGACCGAATTTCTTACGTTCAACCATACGAGGATCACGGGTAACTAAACCTTCTGCGCGTAATTCTTTTTTCAATTCCGGATTGATCTCCACTAAAGCTTTAGCAATTGCTAAACGCACTGCCTGAGCTTGTCCTGTAGTTCCGCCACCGTTTACGATCTCTTTTGTTGATAGTAATTACTCCTGTACCTTTAGATACATAAGCACGAGCTACCGAACATTTTCTGCGACCTGATGTGTTTATTACTTCCATTTAATTATGCAATAATTGTGGTTAAATCTACTTTTTTTGGTTGTTGTGCAGCATGATCATGCTCAGCACCTGCGAATACAAATAAATTTGTATTAATCGCTCTTCCTAAACGTCCTTTAGGCAACATTCCATGCACAGCATGTTTAATTACTTCTTCAGGCTTTTTAGCTAACATTTCTTTTGGAGTAGCAAAACGCTGTCCACCAGGGTGACCTGTGTAACGAACGTATTCTTTATCTTCCATTTTAGCTCCTGTAAAACGAACTTTCTCAGCGTTGATTACAACGATGTTTGCACCGCAATCAGTATGAGGTGTAAAGTTAGTTTTATGTTTGCCGCGTATTAAATACGCCAGTTTAGAGGCCAAACGACCTACAACTTCATTTTCTGCGTCAACCAGTAACCACTCTTTATCTGAGTTGGCTTTGTTGACAAATTTTGTTTTATAACTTAATGCGTCCACTTCTTGATTTTTTTAATTTAATTCTAATTTGGGCGGCAAATATATGTCTTAATTTGTTAGTGGCAAAATAAATAGGCTGTTTAATTCAATTATTTTCATATTTTGCGTTATTTGTGCAAAAATTGTATTTTTGACGAGATGCAAATGTATAAAAAATAATGGATCACTTCATATTAATGTCTGCCGTCAGGCATTCCGGCAGCAGTAATAAAGAAAACATTCACAAAGAATTGCAGAATGTGATCGCGGTTATAAATCGTATCCATAAAAAGCATTTTATCACGTCGCTGGATATGGTGATGCCTTACGAATTTCAGGGAATCACAAATAGTTTGCAGGGAAGCCTGGAAATGATTTTTGATATTGAGGAATGTATTATTGAGAATAACCTGGATTTTAAATTGAAGCACGTGTTGTATCATGATACACTGGAAACCATACAAAGTAAACATACTGCCTATGAACGCCTTGGATTTGGTTTAATAGATGCCCGGCAGCGCCTTGATTTAATAAAAAAAACCGACAGTCGTTTTTTAATAGCCACCAGCAACGAACAATCAAGTTTATATCTGAATAACTTGTTTTTAATTTATGAGGATTATTTGGATTCATGGAAAAAAAGTGATTATAAGTATGTGAAAGCATTTTTAAATCATATGAATTATAAAGAAGTCGCTGAGTTATTTAAACTAAATGTTTCCAGCGGTTGGCGAAGGGAAAAAACTCTTAAGATGAAACAATACTATACCATTAAAGAAATGATCCTGACAGGCATCCAATAATGTTGTATTGCCTTGTCTGCCAGGATCTTAATCTTAATATATGTGAATTGTTCCCCCATTATTAGTGAGTTTCCCATGATATTTACCGTGGAGATATAGTGTGGAACCTGCATTTACAGTAACATCTTTTTTAATAGTACCATAAATTCTGGTCGTCACGTATTCTTCCACAGTGACATTTTCGGCAAGCATATTATTATACTGAATATCTGCAGTGATGATTACATCACCGGTAACAAGTGAATCTATTATTTCCATTGATTAAATTAAAATTAAAGCAACGGCAACACCGGTCAGGTGGGCCATCGTGAACAGAATTATAAAAATAAATTAATCTAAGGGTGGTCCCCTTTTACGTTCCACGCAATGAAGGAAAGTTGCGCAGTTATTTTTTATAGGCTTGTGTAGAAATGTCTGGTAGGCAAACGGGTTGTAACAAGTAATTTGGGAAACATGAGGAAAGGAAACTTTGATTCCTTTTGTCCTCATTTTGCGTTTTGACTTAAAAATATTGGTGCCGTCAGTATTTGTTTGCAGTAAATTCTTTAAACTTTCTTTTTTAAGTTTAAACTCTGACGACAAAACTACAGGCATCGAGAGGGGTCTGGATTTCCCCACAACACAAGAGATAATAACTAAACTAATGAATATGAGACGCGTAATGAACACAATACAAAACTATCATTTAATTGATATTTTAAACTTATATAAAAGCAAATTAAAATAATTTGAAATATTTTTAAAATTATTTTTGTAGTTAAGAAAATAATTGTAAATTTGCACTCCCAATTCGAAAGAAAAGGTGTTGGTCCGGTAGTTCAGCTGGTTAGAATGCCGCCCTGTCACGGCGGAGGTCGCGGGTTCGAGTCCCGTCCGGACCGCAAAAAGCCCACAATTTGTGGGCTTTTTCATTTTTGTAAAGCGCTATCACGAAACATATGTAAAACTTAAAATTAACAGAATTAAACTTTTTATAAAGTGGAATTTAAAATTAACCAGAACTCTCTCGACTCATTAAAACTACCACTATGAAAAAAATCATCTTAATAATAGCAGCCTTCACCTTATCTCTTTTTACTTCTTACGCTCAGGATCAGGATCCAAAAGCAAAAATTGTACTGGATGATTTAAGTAAGGTAACTAAGGCTTATAAAACAATTACCTCTGAGTATGTTTTTACTATTTTAAACAAAGAAAAAAAGCAGACTGAAAAACAAACCGGGAAAGTGTTTGTAAAAGGTTCTAAGTTTAAATTAGAAATTCCGGGAAACACAATTGTGTGTGATGGAAAAACCATTTGGGCGCATAATAAAGATGCCAATGAAGTGACTATTAAAAATTTCGATGCGAATAACGAAGACCAGTTGAACCCAACTAAAATTTTCACCATGTATGAAAATGGGTTTAAATACAAATATGAGAAAGAGGAAAAAGTTGGAGCGGCTATGTGTCATGTAATTATTCTTTACCCATCTGTGAAACCTGAAAAAAAGAAATTTCACACGGTGAAAATATACGTGGATAAAAACAAAAAGCAAGTAGCGCGTTTAATGATGATGATGAAAGACGGTACAACTCAATCTTACGACATCAAAACATACAAGCCAAACGTTGAAATAGCTGACAATGTATTTGTTTTTGATGTGAAGCCTTTCAAAGCTGATCAGATTACAGACGAGAGAGAACTTTAAGACACATATGCATTTTGGTCTTTTAGGCAAGTCATTGTCTCACTCATTTTCTAAGTCTTATTTAGAGGAAAAATTTATCAAAGAAGATAAAGCTGGTTTTCAGTACTCTAATTTCGACCTGGAAAATCTTGATAATCTTTTACAAATTATTTCCCATCATCATTTATCCGGATTAAATGTTACCAAACCTTATAAGGAAACAGTCATTCCATTTTTAAATGAAATGGATTTCACAGCGCGGGAAATAGGCGCAGTGAACTGCATTAAAATAAACTGGATAAATGAGCAACCATATTTAACCGGATACAATACCGATTATTACGGTTTTGCACAAAGCATAAAGCCATTTTTAGAGCCCGCTCATCAAAGGGCCCTGATATTAGGAACAGGTGGAGCATCCAAAGCAATTGCTTACGCATTAAAAAACGTAGGCGTTGATTTTTATTATGTGACAACGGGGGATAAAAAGGCGTCTAATTATTTTCACTATTCGGACCTAAATGAATATGTGTTGAATGCTTTTAAACTGATTGTCAATTGCACGCCATTGGGAATGTATCCAAAAGCAGAGACTTGTCCGGAAATTCCATTTCAATATCTCAGCGAAGAACATTTGTTATACGATCTGATCTATAACCCGGAAGAGACACTATTTCTTCAAAAAGGAAAAGAGAACGGGGCTATTACAATTAACGGTTTAAACATGCTAAAATTACAGGCAGATAAAGCCTGGGAAATCTGGCATTCTTAAAAAATTAATGAAACTTGCAGGTGAGCATGGCAATGTCATCGATAAAAGGCATCTCTCCTTTGAATTCTTCCAGGTAAAAAAGCATGGCCTTATTGATAAAAGCACAATTTGATTTTTTATTGCTGATTAGTATTTTTTTGATTTCATCTACAGATACCGTGTCCTCCTGATTATTTATGGTATCAGTTAAGCCATCGGTGTATGCAAACAAAACAGAGTTTGAAGAAACAAGCAGAGTTTCGGATTCCAGCTCTAATAACGGGTTTGTAATTCCTAACAAGGTACAGCCCTTATCCAGATAAACTGCCTTGTTATTGTTTAATAAAAGCGGCGCATTATGGCCGGCATTTATATAAGATAGTTTTCTTGTGTCTATATTGTACTTTGCAATGAACAGGGAAATAAATTTTTCACTTTTAGCATTATCGCAAATTAATTGGTTGATATCAATAACTATTTCTGCCAGGCTTTGTGTATATTTTAACAGCACTCGCAAGGCTGCCTGGAGATTACTCATTAATAATGCAGCGGCAACTCCCTTCCCGGAAACATCAGCCAAACAAAATACGAGTTCCGAATCGTTGATCCAGATGACGTCATAGTAATCGCCTCCAATTTGTTGGTGCGGCAAGTATAGAGCATTCATTTCTAATTCCTTGATATTAGGCAAGGACGAAGGGAATAATAATTTCTGCATGCCCTGTGCCAATTCAAGCTCCTTTTGAATTGCAGCCTTTTGAAGTGATGACTTGTATAATTTTTTATTTTCAATTGCAACAATCATCACGTTGGTCAACGTCTGAATAAAAGGTAAATGTTTGATGGCTGAACTCATCTCAATTTTCTTTTCGTCCAGGTCACCCAGTAATACAAAAGCCAGAGGCGTGTGCTTATGGTATACAGGAATGACAATTTCAAATCGTTTGCTCAGATTACCTTTTGAATAAGAAATAGTTTCAATCTCTTTAATGTCCAGTAATTCGGGTTCAAATATGAGGTGATTGTAATCTTTATCAACCCCATATTTTAAAATGCAGGTCCACTCAGTAGTAAAACTAAATAACACCAGTTTCCCGACTTTTAATTTGTTTTCTAAAATATCCTGATAAATGTCCAGTAACTGAGCCGTTGTCACATTATTGTTGATGGCTTTTGTCATAACCAGCAAAGAATTCAACTTCACATCTTTTACGGAACTCGCAGCAATCTGGCTATTTATTTTAGACGTTTTCAATTTTATTTATCGTATAATTTCTGAATCAATGCTGGTAATTGTCTAAGCGCGAATATTTCCCTCATTTTTGCTTTTGTTTCGGTAGCCGGTGTACCGAAGACTACCATTCCTGCAGGTATGTCTTCTCCAACACCGCTTTGAGCCTGAATAACCGCGCCATCACCAATTGTAAGGCTACTGGAGACCCCAACCTGTCCCCACATGGTTACCCGGTTGCCAATGTTGCAGCAACCGGCAACAGCAATGCCTGCAGCGAATAAACACATTTCCCCAATTACTACGTCATGGGCAATATGAACTAAATTATCAATAATAGTTCCCTTGCCAATAATGGTATCAGAAGTAACTCCTTTATCGATTGCACAATTTGCACCGATATGTACATCGTCTTCAATAATTACGTTACCACAGGTTTGCAGTTGTTCGAAATGCGTTTTCCTGTTTTTAAAATAAAAAGCATCAGAACCAATAATAGTTCCTGCATGAATGATTACGTTATTTCCAATACGGCAATTATCATAGATAATGACATTGGGATGGATGATACAATTATTTCCAATAGATACATGATTGCCGATGAAAGCTCCCGGCATGACAATGGAATTTACGCCAATGGAAGCAGAGGGGCTGTTAAACACAGAAGAATATTGCTTGGGCTTAAAGTGTTGAGTCAACTTATTAAATGCGGTAAACGGTTCAGGATGAATGATCAAGGCTTTGCCAGCGGGGCATTCCACATCTTTATTGATGATGACGGTCGTTGCTGCCGACTGTAATGCTTTATCGTAATACTTGGGATGATCGACGAAAACAGCGTCACCAGGTGTAACGCGATGTATTTCATTAAGACCGGTAATTAAGTGTCCTTCGTTTCCGATGAAAGTAGCTTCAATGAGGGCTGCAAGGTCTTTGAGTGTAATGGGATTAATTTGCATAATTAGTATTATATGAGATCAATGGGGTTAATTTACTCTTAATTTCTGACCAATTTTTAAATAATAACGTTTGTCAGTTCCGTTTAAAATACATAGTTCCTTCATGGTCAAACCATAACGTTTGGCCACTTCATACCAGGTGTCACCGCGTTCAATAGTATGTAAGGTTGCATCACTTGGATAAGCGCAGATTCCATAACGGGATCTTTTTATGATAATTGAATCGTTAAACGGTTTGTTATCTGCAAAGGAAATGATGGACGAAGGATTAAGAGCCTGGCCCTTGAAACGTACCTCGAAATGTAAATGTGGGCCGCTGCTTCTTCCTGTGCTACCGCCTAATCCAATCAGCTGACCAGCCATTACAACTTGCCCGGGTTTTACTTTTATTTTTGAAAGGTGCGCATATACTGTTTCAAGTCCGTTATAATGCCTGATGATAATTACGTTTCCATATGCTCCTTTAGCATGGGCAATTCTAACCATTCCATCAAAGGCAGCAACAATGGCATCGCCTTTATTTAAGTTTATGTCAATACCCTTATGCATTCTTCCGTCTCTCCATCCGAATTTAGAATTCACAGGACCTACCTTTGGATGATGGTATAATCCTAAAGAATCGCTTTCAATATTGATGATTTGTGACTCAGGAAACTCTGTATCCGGAGTAATATTAAATACTGTACTTTCATCAAAGTCATCATAAAAACTGGTGGCGGGAATGTTACCGTATTTTAAAATCGTCAGGTTTGTTTCATTGGAATTTAAGATGCTATTGTAATAGCTGATCAGCTCAATCTCTCTTTCTTCAATGCTTTCAAGGTCAAGCAAGGAGTCAACCAGGCTAACGAGCTGAAGTTTAGTGATGCCTATTTTATCATTGGAATGAGTGGGCATAGAAATATACTTAAGACGCGTAGTATCTTTTTTAGGTTCACCATCCGCCGATAAAAATTCAGGAGAAAGGAGAATTACCCACAGTATATGGACTATAAACTTCAAATTGTTAATAAGACCTACGAAAATAATAAAATTATATTAAAAACAAGTTTTTCAAGGTAAAAAGAGGGATTTTGAATTTTGTCTAAATCCATTAAAATAATCGACCAATTTGTTTGTACTGACAAAAATTATGTGCTAATTTGTTTAATACAATAAGAAATAATGATTGCAAACGCTGATATTAAAATTGAAAAAACAACTCACAGTAGGGTTAATGATTATGATGTAAATGACGTTCCGTTTGGGAAATGTTTTTCAGATCATATGTTTGTTGCTGAATATGCCAACGGTAAATGGGAGAAATCATACATAACGCCATACCGTGATATTCCAATGAGTTATGCTATGTCAGCGCTTCATTACGGGCAAGCAATCTTTGAAGGAATGAAAGCTTACAAGTCACAAGAAGGAGAAGTTAGCATTTTCAGACCGTTAGAGAATTTTAAACGAATGAATAAGTCTGCTATCCGTATGGCAATGCCTGAGGTCCCGGAAGAAATATTCATGGGTGGTTTGATTGAGTTATTAAAACTGGATTCAGCATGGGTTCCAACGTCTGAAACAGGTTCGTTATACATCCGTCCTTTTTTAATTGCGACCGATGAAGCCATTGGAGTGAAAGCAAGTGATACCTATAAATTTGTGATTATTACGTGCCCTGCTGGAAAATATTATTCTGAGCCTATTAAAGTTTTGATCGAAACCAATTACATCCGCGCTGTACAGGGCGGTGTAGGTTTTGTTAAAGCTGCGGGTAACTATGGACGTAGTTTATATCCTACAAAATTAGCACAACAAAAAGGTTACCAACAGGTAATCTGGACCGATGGAGCTACGCATTCATTTGTGGAGGAATCAGGCACGATGAACTTGATGTTCGTAATTGGTGACTCAGTTGTAACACCGGCACTTGGCGATACTATTTTAGCGGGTATTACCCGTGATAGTGTTTTAGCATTGGCAAGAGAATGGGGAATGAAGGTGGAAGAAAGAAAAATTTCAATTAAAGAAATTCTGGAAGCACATGCTGCGGGAACATTGAAGGAAGCATTTGGTGTGGGGACAGCTGCTACAATCGCACAAATCATTGGTATTGGACATGTAGATAATTACTATCCATTGCCTCCTGTAGAAGAACGCAAGTTTTCCAATAAAGTAGATGAAACGTTAAGAAATATCCGTAAAGGAAAAGTGGAAGACACACTTCACTGGATGTTCAAAGTAAAATAAAGTTAAGAACTCATTAATGAAAGGCCTTATCGTATGATTTTATGATAAGGCTTTTTAATGAGAAGCTATGAACGATCGATGGATTCATTGTTCAAAACATTTTTTTTATTCCCAATCCAAAACTTTAAATTTGTTGCTCTTCAAACAAACATTAATACAGATATGAAATATTTTGCAGATATAAACGTGATGCCGATGAAAGCATTATTAGATCCTCAGGGAAAAGCGGTTACAGGTTCCATGAAAAATTTGGGATTACCTGAAATAGAAAATGTACGCATTGGAAAACATATTACATTAGAAATCGAAGCAGCTGATAAAGCAGCAGCATCTGCGAAGGTAGATGAAGCATGTAAAAAATTACTATGCAACAACATATAAAACAAACATGGGATATCTTTTCACCTCAGAATCAGTATCAGAAGGCCACCCGGATAAGGTTGCCGATCAAATTTCAGACGCTTTAATTGATAACTTTTTAGCGTTTGATCCACAAAGTAAAGTCGCCTGTGAAACATTAGTAACAACGGGCCAGGTAGTTTTAGCCGGAGAAGTAAAGTCAAAAGCATACCTGGATGTTCAGGATATTGCCCGCGAGGTGATCCGCAGAATTGGATATACAAAATCTGAATACATGTTTGAAGCTAATTCATGTGGTATTTTATCTGCAATTCATGAGCAATCCCCGGATATTAACCAGGGAGTTGACAAGAAGAAAAAAGAAGAGCAGGGTGCAGGTGACCAGGGAATGATGTTTGGTTATGCAACTAACGAAACTGCAAACTACATGCCTTTAGCACTGGATTTGGCTCATGGTATTTTATTAGAACTTGCTGCTTTGCGCAGAGAGAATAAAGCTATTAAATATTTACGCCCGGATGCAAAATCACAAGTTACTTTAGAGTACAGTGATGATAATGTTCCTGTGCGTATTGATGCGATCGTTGTTTCTACACAGCATGATGATTTTGATGCAGAGCCAAAAATGCTGGCGAAAATCAAGAAAGACATTATTGAGATTTTAATTCCAAGAGTTAAAAAGAATTACCCTAAATACGCTCATTTATTCAACAACAAGATCAATTACCACATTAACCCAACCGGTAAATTCGTAATTGGTGGACCGCATGGTGATACGGGCTTAACAGGCCGTAAGATCATTGTAGATACTTATGGTGGAAAAGGTGCTCACGGTGGTGGAGCTTTCTCCGGTAAAGATCCAAGTAAGGTTGACCGTTCGGCTGCATATGCAACCCGTCATATCGCTAAGAATTTAGTAGCGGCAGGTGTATGTTCAGAAGTATTGGTTCAGGTTTCATATGCGATCGGAGTTGCTCAGCCAATGGGTATTTTTATCGATACTTATGGTACAGCCAAAGTAAAAATGACTGATGGAGAAATCGCTAAAATTGTGTCAAGTGTATTTGATATGCGTCCTTACTTCATTGAACAGCGTTTAAAATTACGTACACCTATGTATAGCGAAACAGCAGCATATGGACATATGGGACGTAAAAATGAAGTGGTAACTAAAACTTTCAAACTTCCTGGTGGAAAAGCCAAAACCATGAAAGTGGAATTGTTTACCTGGGAAAAATTGGATTATGTTGCTAAAGTAAAAGCAGCTTTTAAATTAAAATAAGATTCAAATTCATAAAAAAATCCCCTTTTGTTTAACGAAAGGGGATTTTTTTATTTTAAAAGCTATTTAGCATTTCTTTTTTCTTATAAGCAGAAAATTTTAACGTGCAATAGGTAAAGTAATGGTGAAGATACTGCCATTATTTTTCTCATAATTGATGTTCCCGTCCACCTGTTCAACCAGGGATTTAATAATGTCCATGCCCATACCGCTATTGGCGTTTAACTGATCTTCATCCATCCCGATTCCTGAGTCGGAAACAGAAAATTTATAATGCCTGTTTTCAGTGTTTGATAAACTGACGATAATTTTTCCTGTGTTTTGGTTTTTGAAAGCATGTTTAAGTGCATTAGTAAGCAGCTCATTTAACATGAGGGCCAAAGGGACAGCGGTATTGATGTCGATTTCAATATCATCTATTTTTTGTTCAATGACTATGTTGTCACATATTTGGTAACTCCGCGAAATATTGATACAGAACTTTTGTACATAGTCAGCAAAGTCAATTTTGGCAAAGGATTTGTTTTCGTACAATAAATTATGAATTAAGGACATCGCATAAATGCGATTTTTTGTTTCTTCAAAAATCTGTTTGCTTTGCTCATCTTTTAAATTATCCTTCTGCATATTGATCAAAGCTGAAATAATTGCCAGGTTGTTCTTGACACGATGGTGTATTTCTGCAAGCAGAACTTCTCTTTCATTCAAACTTTTCTTTAGCAGATCTTCACTTTGGTTCCTTAAGCTAACCTCCGTTTCGAGGATGTGCTGTTGTTTTATTAAATTTAAAATGTACTTATTGTTATTGTTGGCAAAGTGGGTGATGAGTCCAAAACATAAGACAAATGCTGAACAAAAATTAAAAGAATATATAAATTTCAACGTGGAAGGACTTAGTTTATCAGCCAGTTGCACATCCTGGTTAGAATAGATTGAAATAAAAGTCACCAGGTACATCAGAAGAAAAGAAACGGTCATTTTTTTTTCGTTAAAATCAAATAACAAATAGATCAATAAGGGCGCAACAAAAAGGTAAAGGTATATTCCGCTATCATAGCTCAGATAAAATGAAAAAAACAGAACGCCGATATTAGTTGTCAGAATAATCGCTGTTCTTGAGATTTTGAAATGACGTTTCCTGTTAAGGTATACGAAAAACAAAAAAAGTATTGCGATAAGCGCGGTAGCACCAACCAATACAGGGATTTGAAGATAAATATAGATGAAAACTGATGGCAGAGAAGACATGGCAATCAGCGTACAAAACCGGTTGATGGTCTTTTCCCGGGCTTCCTCGCTTTGTATGTGTATGGCTTCTTTCAAAGGGTATAGTTAATAAAAATAAATTGAGTTATCTAAAAACCAAGTTATAAAAAAAAACAGACTAATCATAGAAACATTTTTTGTTACTTAGTATTTCACAGGAATTACTTAGTAATTGACATAAAAAACTGGACTTGAGACGTTTTTTACTTTTATAATAAGGTATTAAGAAAGAGCTTCACTCGTTCTGCCAAATGAATTAAAACTTAGGGCAGCTCACCAGAATCCGTTTATTTTTCTTTTTCTTTTTAGCGATTTCATAAATCAGTGAGATTTCATGAGCCCCCATGGTATTCGATATTCCTAATTTTGAAACTGTTAAGTCATAGCTATAACCCACACGTAAATTATATTCGGTTAGATCAAACCCAACCAAAATCGCTACTGACTCCCTGCTGGCATAAGTTGCTGAGTATTTTTTAAAAGGCAATCCGCGGTACCATAAACCAACGTTTAAAGGGAGATGGTAGTAATATACACCAATATCCAGTTGGTCATATTTTTGCTGGTGACGGTAATTGAAAGCCGGAGAAATATAGCGCTTCAAATCTTTGGATTTTTGTTCAATAATAAAACGATAACCTCCATGTAAGCTAATGGTAATTGGTAAGGGTACCTGATCTCCTGTTAAGCTGCTGTTTGGTTGTGTCAGATGTTTGGCGCTTAAGCCCAACCAGTATTCCGTGGAATTTAAAAGAGCCCCGGCGGCAAAATCCATATAATTTAATTCCTCGTATTTATTGGCGTCGATAGATGTACTGGAACCGCTCGAGATCTGATCATTAAATTTTAATTTACTAAAATCAAGGCGTTTCATATTATAAGATAAGTTTGCACCCATTCTCACTTCAGAAAATTTGGAAACTTTAAAATGGTATGCGTAATTAAGTCCGAATTGTGTGTGTGTCAAACCCGCACTTCCGGCTCTGTCCTGCATCACATTAAAGCCGAGGCCGCTATTAATATCTGATAAATTATAATCATAACCCGCCATATAGGTTTGATAGGTTTTACTGATTCCAGGCCATTGGTTCCGGTAATTTGCTACAAAACGATGTTCATATGTAAGTCCTGTGAATGCAGGATTTAAATAAGTTGGTGCCGCATAAAATTGCGTGAACTGCGGATCCTGTGCTTTTATTCCCGCAGAAAATAAAAGAGACAAAACCACTACGTTTAAATATGTTCGTGACAGTTTAATATTAGTTCTTTTTAGTTAAGCTTAAAATTAATTCTTTTTCCAGAAGTTCATTTACGATGGGTTCAATGTCAACAATCATAGTCTGAAAACCATCTTCCTCCACAATCGCTTTATATGCTTTTAAAGGATTCATCACGAGGATGAATTTCCCTGTTTTAGAATTTGCATTAAATATCCCTGACACCTGTTTACTCTCAATATCTATTAAAGTAATTTTTGCTTTGCGAGCTTCATTGCCAAACACAACTTTTCCCGTTTTTACTTTAAGGTCATTATCCCCAAAACGTGTATCAATCAAATATAAATCTGAACTGCCAAATGTTTCCTCTTTTATGGATGAATAATAGCCATGTGTACCATTGGTATTCAATACAAAAAATATGTCGTTGTGAACTGTGTTGATTGGAAATCCTAAATTTTCGGGAGCCGAAAACGTATTATTTTCCGTATTTAAAATTGTTTTAAATACATCATAGTCTCCCATCGTATTATGACCTTTTGAGCTAAAATAAAGGGTTGTTCCGTCAGGATGAAGGAAAGGAGAATCTTCATCTCTTTCTGTATTAATGGTAGGGCCGAGGTTCATTGGCATCGACCATTTTCCGTTAGGAAGTTTCTTTATCCTGTAAATATCTTTTCCGCCCAGGCCGCCAATTTTATTTGAACTGAAATAGATTACGCTGGTGTCGGTACTGAAACAGGCACTTGTTTCAATATACGGTGTGTTAATTTCAGGGCCAAACTTAACCGGTTCAGCCCATCCATTGAAATCCATCCGGGTTAAATATAGGTCTCCCGTTAATAAATCAGGTGATGTTCTGTAGATGATCATTTGGTTGCCATCAAAACTCAAAGCCACGCAGGCGTCGTGTGTGTTGGTATTGATTGGTGAACCAATGTTTTTTGGTTCGCCCCATTTGCCATTATCTGTTTTTTGGGATACATACACATCTTCGTAATAATTCTGATAAGCGTCTTTTAAATTACCGGTACTGCCCTCTCTTCGTGATGTGAAATACAAGGTGTTTTCATCAGGGGAGATCAATGGAACATAATCAGCATAGGCTGAGTTCACTGTATTCCCAAGGTTTTTAATAACAGACCGGTGTGGCTGGCTTATCAAATCAATGGCGTTTTTAGAGCAGGAAATGTTATAATTAACTTCTGCATCGGAGATTGTTCTGTTTTTGACAGGAAAGCTTTTGTAGTTATTAAAACATCTTATGGCTTCTTCAAAACTAGAGGTCAGGTGATATATTTTTCCAAAATAAAATTGAACCTCCGGCTTAGTGCTTGTTTTTAATTTCATTAAATGCACCACGGATGAGTCTGTTGGTTGGTTCAGCTTTATTCTGCTGATTACTGAATTCAAATTAGCGGTTTCATGATTCGGATCAACTGCCAACACTTTCTTGTATAAGACAATGGCATTTAAATAATCCTCCGATTCAAATGAAAGATTGGCCAGTTTCAGATTTTTGGCGTATAATTTTGAATTGATCTTTGTTTGAGCGCACAACTGCAACGCACCCGTTAAAAGAATTATTTGTAATAGTAGTTTCATTTTATCTTAATAAAAGTAAATCCCCGGTTTTATTTATTTTTTTGCCATCAAGGGTTGTGGCCATTATTTTCCAAACATACACGTCCTGTGTACACAAACTTCCTTTATAATAGCCGTCCCAGCCAATGGTAATATCTTTTGAGACAAATAGTAATTCTCCCCAACGTGAAAAAATATTCAATTCATATTTATCAATACCTTTTAATACCGGATGGAACACATCATTATTAGAATCAGAAGAGCTGAACAAACCACCATTACCACCATTTGGGTTTGGAGAGAAGGCATTTGGAATTTCAATAGTACTCTCCAATTCAGCGATGATCTTCGTTGGTAAATTAAAGGTGTCTCTGCAGCCATGACTGTTTTTTGCTACCAGGTAGATTTGATATTCTCCCGGATCCAGGTAAGTATAGGAAGGACTTGTCTCGGTTGAAGTATTACCATCGCCGAAATTCCAATAATAACTAACGGCATTAGAAGATAGGTTAGTTAGCACGACTGCAGAAGTAGGAACATACACGAGTGTTGGGTTAGCCTGGAACAAGGCGATTGGACTTGCGAATACTTTAATAACTTTCGAGGAAGTATCCCTGCAGCCATAGCCATCGATGCCAATAAGCTGGACACTGAATGTTTTTGTAATCTGCGAGTTATTGTAATAGACATTCAATGGATTGTCAGCTGTTGAAATATTTCCATCGCCAAATTTCCATTGGTAGTTTGCTACATTATTAATCGTCGGAAAATTAACGATTAGAGGAGAACAGCCGCTGTCAGGCATCGCCACAATTGTGAATTCTGGTTTCGGATGGACAATGACAGGTACAACAATCGTATCATTACAACTGCTCAGAGTGGTTGCAATCAACTGAACTGTTTGAGTCAGGTTAGTCGTAGTCGTATTGGTAAAGGCGACTGAAATATTTGTATTACCGGAAGTACCAGTGCCGAAAGCCCAGTTATAACTTGCCGCACCAGTTGAAGTATTTGTAAAGGTCAGTAATTTTGGCGAACAAGCCGGAGTATCGACAGTAAATCCGGCTTTTGGATTATAAAGTACAAGTACAGGTTTTGTAATCGAATCTTTACATCCATTTGAATTTAAGGCTAACAAAGTGCAATTATAAGACTGGTTAGTGGTGTTACTTGAGTTCGTATAAGTATGTGCAGTATTGTATGCTATATCCGTATTTCCGTCTCCGTATTTCCAAAGATAAGAGGTCGCAAACAAACTGGAATTTGTCATCCCGGTATTTAACGGCGAACAGGACACCGTAGGCGTCATAACAAAATCAGCGACAGGTTTGGCGTAAATTTCCGGGTAACCCAATGTGGTATCTTTACATCCGTTCGCGGTGGTCACTATTAATTGAACAGTGAATGTAATGTTTGAAGACGATGAGTTTGTGTATGTATGCACTGGATTAGGTGAAGCAGAAGTTGAACTGAAATCTCCGAAATCCCAGACATTCCCAATAGATCCAAGTGTATTGTTACTGAAGTTAATGGTTTTGGAAAGACATTTAGGCGTATCAATACTAAAATTAGCGATAGGCTTGAAATAAGTAAGCACAGGAATTGTAATAGAATCCATGCAACCGTTATTGTTGGTTGCGATCAACGTACAACTGAATGTCTGATGAGACATGCTGCTGGGGTTCGTATAGATATGAGTAGTGTTAGCTGTAGTGGCAGAATTCCCGTCACCGAATTTCCAAATATAGGAATGGGCAAAGCTGGACGAACTATTCATAGTCACCGGTAAGGGTGAGCAGCCTGCTGTTGGTGTTAATAAAGCACCGGCAATGGGTTTCGCAAAGATAGTTGTTACTGCACCGGATGTATCTTTACATCCCGAAGTGCTTGTTGAAATCAGCTGAACGGAATAGGTTACGTTGTTGATTGTATTGTTGGTATAGGTGTGCGTAGGATTTGTAAGACCTGATAAAGGACTTCCATCACCAAAATTCCAGCTATCGTTAACTGATCCTTGCGATGTGTTAGTAAATGTAATAGTTTTGGAAAGACAGCGCGGTGTATCCAGTGCAAAGTTTGAAAAAGGTTTGAAATACACAAGTAGTGTTTTGTCCAAAGAATCCCTACATCCATTAGCTGATATAGCAACCAGTGAACAGGTGAATGTTTGGTTGACAGTATTGCTTGTGTTGGTATAAGTATGGTTTGTATTGGCAGTTGATGCAGTGTTACCATCTCCAAATTTCCACAGATAGGTTGAGCCTGCTATGCTTGTATTTGTAAACGTGGTCGCTAACGGAGAGCAGCCTACTGTTGGAGTAACGGCAAACCCTGCCTGTGGCTTGGCGAAAACAATCGGATAGCCATAGGTCGTATCAATACAGGAAAATGCATTAGACGCAATCAATTGCACAGTGTAGGTTTTGTTTACGGTTGTTGTATTGGTAAAAACATGATTTGGATTGGGTGAAAAATCGGTAGGACTTCCGTCCCCGAAATCCCATTCATAGGTAACGGCTCCAAGTACAGGTGGAAAATTGACATTCAATGGCGAACATCCGCTGTTCGGCACCATTGTAAAATTAAAAATTGGACGGGGATAGCTTGTAACCGTTAAACTTGTACTGTCTTTACACCCGTTGCTGCTAATAGCTGTTAACTGAGTAGTAAATGTTTGAATGACCAGGCTTGAGTTCACAAAGGTGTGCGAGAGTACGGATGTGGTTGAAGTACTGCTGGATGCGTCACCGAATGTCCAAAGATAAGAAGAGGCACCTGTTGAAGTATTAGTGAACGTTGCAGCTACCGGTGAGCAACCGATTGGAGCGTTCACCGTAAAGGAGGCGGAAGGTTTTGTGAAAACGGTGACACTCGCTGTGTGTGTATCTGAGCAACCAGCGGGTGTTAATGCTGTCAGTGTTACTGTATAGATTTTGTTAACTGCAGTCGTGTTGGTAAATGTTCCAGACGGATTTGGAGCAATAGAAGTATTGCCATTTCCGAAATCCCAGTTATAGGAAGTGGCATTTACCGAAGAGTTAGAAAAATCAACTGTCAGTGTGGGACAGCCGTTTAATGGATTTAATGTAAAATCAGCGGTGGGTTTTACATTAATGGTAATGGTTTGAGAAATAGTGTCGCTGCAATTAGCCGTGTTGACAATCAGTTGTGTTGTGTATGTATTTTGAACCGAAAAGGTGTGCGAAGGGCTTTGAACGGTTGTAGTAGCCGTTGTGGATGCATCTCCGAAATCCCAATGCCAGCTAACAATTGGGTCACCGGATGCAAACGTTGAATTATCAATGAAAGAGGCAGGGGACCCAACGCAGGCATTTGAGGCTGTAAAAGCGGCCACCGGGATTTGGTGAACTTTGACAGAAGCCGTAAATGTATGAACACACGTATTGGCAGCTGTGACGGTTAACGAGGCCACATAATTTCCAACGCTGTTATAATTTTGAGAAGGAGGAACCTGCCCGTTAAAGGTATTGCTGTTACCGAAATTCCAGTTCCATGTATTCGCGCTGGCTGACAGATCAGTAAAGGTAACACCGGAAATAGAATTACAACCCTGGTTAGGACTAATCGTAAAATTTGCTGTTGGTCTTGGTAGAATATTAATCACTACTTTTTCGGTATCCGTACAGGCAGCACCACCACCACCAATTAAAGCAACCACAGAAATAGTGTAAGTTCCCGGAGTGTTATATGTAAAAGTTTGTGCACCGAACGGTTTACTGACAAATCCACCACCTGTTCCGAAGTTCCATTTATAGGAATATCCTGTAGCACTTGCATTGGTGAAGGTAACCGCAGAACCCTGGCAAAAAGGTCCGGCAGGTGCAACAACTCCCGCAACCGGTGGATTCACAATGGTTACAGACTGAACCTGGATGTCAACACCACACAAATTACTGTCCTGAAGCAAAACCGTGTAAGTGCCCACAGCAGGAAAAGCAACCGTCAAAGGGGAAGTTGGTGGCCAGGGTCTCCATCCAATGATGGAGTCATGCCCTAAACCCCAGTAATTTCCAAGGTTCCACTTTTCCTGTCGCTGAAAGGTATTTCCCTGAGGAACACAATTACGGTTGGTTGTATTTGAAAACGTAAAAATATTATCCGGCCAGCATTTGATAAAAGCTGAAGGAGTAATCGCGGCATCATCCCTGTCGTAAATTTGAATCGGGTTAAAGTTAGCGATGGTGGGAACGGGAGTACAGTAATTTTTTGCCGTCAGGGTTACGGCCGTTTGGCAGTTTACCGTTCCCGGATTGTAGGTGTGAGAGATTGTTTGTCCCGAGTTGGAAAAATTAAAAGTCTGCACCGGCGTACCATCCCCGAAGTTCCAGGTGAACCAGGTTGTTTCGGAAACATCCGTACTTGAATTGGTAAACAGTAGAGCTTTCGGTGCACAGGCGGTGGTCACCCCTCCAATGGGAATTTGTATGGAGGCATTAACCGGTTTTTCCATAACACTGATCCCTGTGAGAGTACAGCCCAAAGACGGGATGCTTAAGGTAATAACAAAGGTATCGGGAGAAGCTGAATTGTAAACATGATTAATCAATGAATTTACCGTGTAGGATCCTCCGGAGGTTATTGTGGTCCCGTCTCCCCAATCTATGGTGTAAGCGCCCCAACCGGTATTGGAAGCAAAATTCATGTTATATGAACCGGTTCCCTGGCAGTCAATAAAATAAGGCTTGTTTACTAAATTTCCTAAATAGTCATATATCTGGGGACATTGAGCAGGCAATAGTTTTGATAACAAAACTAAAGTTAATATGTAAGTTATGCGTTTTAGCATGCGTACAGTAAAAAATAAAAACAGGTTCTATAAGCCGGGTTCTGTTTCGTTTGCCTTTCGGCGAACGACTTCCATCAGGGTTTACATGGCCTTACAACATTAGAGGTTTGTCCTATGCGATTGTTACCAACTGCACATGTGAGCTCTTACCTCACATTTTCACTATGACCGCTCGCCAGTTGGCGGACGGCTACCTGGTTTTCTGTGACACTATCTGTTATGTTTTCATTCCTGAAAACATACCCATCCTTTCAGATGGCAAATTGCCCTGCGTTGCCCGGACTTTCCTCCCTTAAAATAAAGAGCGATGAAACAAACCTGTTTTGCCTAAAATTACGAAAAATTGAATAAAAAATCCTAAAATAATGCAATATTTTTTTGAAGTGATTTTTTGATGGTATCGATCATTTTCTAAAATGCTTCCAATAGAAAATTGACATACTGCTTTGCTCTTTTTTCGGCTACCAAATCCAAAACAAATAATATAAGGGCCGGCAGCAAAAGCCCTAGACCAATGCCTTTCCAAAAGGTTTGTACTGAATTAAAAAACAGGAGAAAGAGAAGAAGGCCTATCACAATGAATACAAGCTCGAAGTATTTATACAGAGTGAAATTGTCCAACACTTTTTCCATTCGTGGAAGTTCCTCATATTTTATTTTTTGTGTTTCATGAACGAGTTGATATTCAACCCTGCTGATGTCTTTCGATGCGCGCATAACAATCACAGACCCTGCGCCACATTGCATACATCCGATGAGTAAAAGGGGAATTGCCATGCCCTTAAAAAAAGAATATTTAATGATGAACAAAAAAAACAAACCGGATACAACATAAATTGATCCCAGGATGATCATGATTGAAGCCGAAATCTTTTCTTCTTCAAAGTAGGAACTTACAAAATCGGTGTTTGTTAACATTTTTAAACCAGGGGAACATCTATAATAACAGTGGTTCCTCTGCCAACCGAAGAATCAAAGTGAACCGAACCATTTAAAAATTCAATGCGGGTAATGATGCCTTTTAGTCCAATGCCATCGTATATGTCCAGATTATTTGTTTCAAATCCCACACCGTTATCTTCAATCATTACGTTTAATTCAGTATCATGCCGGATTAACTGCATACTGATGTGTGAGGCATTGGCGTGTTTGATAATATTATTGATGATTTCCTGTATGACCCTGTATAACACAGTTTCTACCTGGTTGTCCAAACGATTGTCCAAACCAACAATCTCCAGATCAACCTTAAGAGTAGGTGCATTTCCAAGCTTGGTAATGAATTCCCTGACAGCGCTTCCTAATCCGAGTTTAATCAAAGTATTAGGCATCATATTGTGTGAAACTGCCCTTACTTCTTTAACAGAATCATCAACCAGCGTGAGCGCATTTTGCATCGCCAGTTTTTGATCTTCATTTTGATCACTTAATTTTGATTCCAGGTTGCTTAAATTCAATTTCGCTGCACTTAAGAGTTGACCGACGCCGTCATGCAAATCCTGTGCGATACGTCTGCGTTCTTTTTCCTCTGCATCCAGAATTGATTTTGTGCGTGTTTCTTTTTGTGTGGCAATTTCCGCATCCAGTTTCGCCCGGTGTTCGAGTTGTTTTTTGCGGTACATTAAAAAGCCAATCACGAATAAAAGAATCAGCAAGGCAAAAACCGCCACAGTGATGATGTTTTTTATAAATTCCTGTTTCTCTTTTGCTTTCAGCTCTGCCTTGTTCTTCGCAATTTCCAGATCCTTTTTCTCTACATCAAATCTGATCTGCATTTCGGCCATGCTTCTGTCAAGGCGTTCTCCGGACAAGGAATCTTTTAAAAAAATCAGGGAATCTGAATATTGTTTGGCCGTTTTAAAATCACCTGTATATGAATAATAATCGGAGAGGTTACCATACAAATTCTCCAGGTTGTCCGGATTATTGGTTTGAGAATAGAGTCCCCGGGAATAGTTAAAATAGTTAAGCGCCTTCTGGGTATTTCCCATTTTCAAATGCAATTCCCCTATGTTATTTGCCACCGAGGTTTGACCATCATAATTTTTATTTTCTTCAAATAGTTTTAATGCCTTTTCAAAATAGATGATGCCTTCGGAAGGTTTGTCCAGTAAGGTATAAACGCCTCCAAGGTTGTTATAGTTCCATGCTAAGGTCGTATAGTCCTTTAAATTTTCCCTGATCTGAGTAGATAATAGAAAGAATCGCTCGGCTGAATCCAACATTCCGTTTTCCGCATATAAAATGCCCATGGTATTATACACATTGCCCAGGGCTGTTTTTCTATTGAGTTTCGAGGCAATTTGTATGGCCTTTGTCAGGTATTTTTCAGCTTGTTTGAAATTATGCTGCTGATTATAAATATTGGCAATATTTACAAACATATTGGAAGTATGCGAACTATCTTTAATTGCCTCATAATTTCTCAATGCTTCCAGTGAATGCTTTAATCCATTTTCCAGTTGCATGATCATGGTATAGGCACTTCCTAACATATGATTCAGCCTTGCTTTGTAAAACGTGGAAGTGCCAGCCGGTAATTTTGCGAGAATAGGGGTAATGAGTTTGATGGTGGAATCGCCCTGGTCTTTCTGGTAATAGGCATTACTCAGGGAAAGAACAGATTCGAAAAAGTATGTAGTATTAGGACATTCTCTGGAAAGAGAATAAGCTTTGAATGCCAGTTGGTAGGATCGATCCACATCTTTCGACAGTTCAAGATCGGCCTGCCCGACTAATTTTTTGATGGTCAGCGTATCACAGGCCTGGGAAAAACCGCGAAAAGAGAGACACATCACAATAAATAAAACTGATCTTAAATTCATTTTATAATTTTTATTTTAATTAAAGGCATATACCAATTACGCAGACGTCATCCACCTGTTCAAGACTTCCGCGCCATGATTCAAAACCCGTATCAAGATTTTCTTTTTGTATGTTTGTCGGTTTATCGGAATTGGCAGACAGCATTTCCTCCAGTTGTTTGTACTTTAACTTTTTTCCTTTTGAGCCTCCAAACTGGTCAGGATATCCGTCTGTATACAAATACAGCTTGTCTCCTTTTTCATATGTCAGTGAAAACGTTTCGAAAGAATCTGTTTTAATTCCCTCACCTACGGGCATTTTATTGCCTTTCAAATGAACCAGTTCTTTATTCCTGACCAATAAAGGACTGTTATTTGCTGCTGCATAGCTTATTTTTTTTGTCTGAATATCCATGCAAAGCAGAATGCCGTCAAAACCATCTTTTTGGTCATCATTGCCAATCGTCTCAATTAATCGTTCCCTGACATAATTAAATACTTGTCCCGGTTCTTCGATATTTCTTTCTTTGATCGCTTCGCTTATAAATCCAATATTTAAGAGACTCATGAATGCGCCCGGTACGCCATGTCCCGTGCTATCGCAGCAGGCAAGATAAAATTTATTATCTTTAATCGTAGCCCAGGTGAAATCCCCGCTCACAATGTCTTTTGGCTTAAACAAAATAAAATGATCCACCAGGTTTTTCATTAGAAGCTCTTCACTGGCCAGTAAGGCATTTTGAATCTTCTTCGCATAATAAATAGAATCCAGGATTTCCTTTTGCTTTTCAATCAGCTCTTCTTTTTGATGTGAGATTTTCCGATTGGCACCTTCCAGTTGGTTATTTTTTACTTCCAACAATTTCGCATTTTTTCGTTTTTGAATAAAGGCCCAGATACTAACAGAAAAGAGAAGAATAAAAAATGCGAGTGCACCATATGTAATGTACTTTTTGTTTTTCTCCATTTCGATTTCCGCTTTGTTTTTGGCCAGTTCCAGATCTTTTTTCTCGACATCGAACTTGGTTTGCGCTTCTGAAAAGCGAACGGAGTTTTCAACCGAATACACGGAATCCTGCAGGCGCCTGTATCGATCGAACGTGATCTTCGCTTTTTTAGAATCCTTTGAAAGTATGTATAGGCCGGTGAGGCTTTGTGTGATCTTCAACACGTTTTCACCGAGTCCAAGGTTTTCAGAAACCTTCAAAGAGTTTAAAAGGATTTTCTCGGCTTCAGCAAATTCGCCCCGGTCCATAAGAACATTGGCAAGATTGTTCTCATAAAGCACAAGGCCTGCAGAATCACCTATTTGCCTGCTGACAGCAATCGCTTCCTGGTAGCTTGCTTCCCCGTTTTTTGAGTCTCCTTTTTTTCGGTATAAATGCCCAAGGTTATTGCAGGCTGTGGCGTAGTATGAATACTCTTCTGTTTCTTTAAAATTCTTTTTCGCTTCAATATAGCAGATAATCGCAGAATCAATTTTGCCAAGGTCGCCGAAATTGCTTCCCATAATGGAAAGTGTAACCGGCATTGTGTAAACATCATTTAGGGATCTGGAAATGTCATAGGCTTTTTTCAAATATTGATTGCTGACTTTGAAATTATTAAGGTTTGTGTACAATTGACCTATGTTATTATAGGTTTGTGCCATATATGGAAGAATATTTAATTCTTCATAAATTCTTAAAGTTTGCAATTGAAGTTCCAGGGCTTCGCCATATTGTCCGTTATCCGTTTTAATATTGGCAATTTTACTCAGGCTGGAAGCAATGTCCTTTTTGTTACCCAATTTTTTTCTAATGGCCAGGGATCTTTCAAAATGGGTTAGGGCTTTTTTCATATCGCCTGAGCGCAAATAAACTATACCTATGTCGTTTAATCCCTGGGCAATCCATTTCTGATCGTTACTATTTAAGGCTTCGTTGTATAATTTGGTGGAGTACTCTAACGATGCATTTTTATCCGTTTCCTTGGTCTCCCATGCCAGCTCACTATAAGCGGCAAAACGCACAGAATCCACAGAAGAAGTGGCTAGCTTTTTAAGGCTATCAATGAATTTGTTGTTTTGACAAAAAATAGAAGTACTGATGAATAAAAGAAATAAGATTCGGAGCATGCTGTAAAAGTTCAAATTATTTAAGGTTTTTTATACTATAAAAATACGATTTTCTCACAAATACCAAGGTTAAATTGGCTATCTTTGCGGCCAGATGAAAACAAGAACACAGAAAAAAAATAAAGTCAATGTTGTGACCCTTGGTTGCAGCAAAAATATTGTAGACAGTGAAGTATTAATGGGCCAGTTAAAGGCTAATAATTTCCAGGTGGAACACGAAAGCCCTGAAGATAACCATAACATTGTGATTATTAATACCTGTGGATTTGTTGAAAACGCCAAGCAGGAAAGTATCGATACTATCCTGCGTTATGTGGAAGCGAAGAAAGAAGGGAGCATTGAAAAATTATATGTGACCGGTTGCTTAAGCGAACGTTATAAAGCGGATCTTGAAAAAGAAATTCCTGACGTGGATGCGTATTTCGGTACGCGTGAACTCCCTAAAATATTAAAGACGTTAAAAGCAGATTATAAAAAAGAATTAGTGGGCGAACGTTTGTTAACCACCCCAAATCATTATGCTTATTTTAAAATCAGCGAGGGTTGCGACAGACCCTGCAGTTTTTGTGCTATTCCGCTAATGCGTGGAGGCCATGTATCTGAGCCCATTGAATCATTGGTCAGCCGTGCAAAATTACTGGCATCAAAAGGAACCCGTGAATTATTATTAATTGCCCAGGATCTTACTTATTATGGCCTGGATATTTACAAAAAACGTGAGCTGGCAAATTTGGTTGATCAGTTAAGTGACGTGGAAGGCATTGACTGGATCCGTTTGCATTATGCGTTTCCAAGCGGCTTCCCGATGGAAGTACTGGATGTGATGAATAAAAAGAATAACGTCTGTAATTACCTGGATATGCCTTTGCAGCATATCACGGATAACATGCTGAAAAGCATGCGCCGTGGAATTACCAAACAAAAAACCATTGATACAGTTAACCAGATCCGTGATAAAGTTCCGGGGATCGCCATCAGAACAACATTGATAGCTGGTTATCCCGGCGAGACACAGCAGGATCATGAAGAAATGTTACAATGGGTAGCTGACACGAAATTCGAGCGCTTAGGAATCTTTACCTACTCGCACGAGGAAAATACACATGCGCATTTATTGAAAGATGATGTGAAAGAGAAAGTGAAGAAAGAGAGAGCGGATGCGGTGATGAAAGTTCAGCAGGAAATTTCTTATAACCTGAACCAGGAAAAAATTGGTAAGACCTATAAAGTTTTATTTGATCGCAAAGAAAACGATTACTTTGTGGGGCGTACCGAATTTGACAGCCCGGATGTTGATAATGAAGTATTGGTGAAAGCAACTGATACCAATTATGTGCGTATAGGTGATTTTGCAAACGTGAAAATCAACGATGCCAGCGATTTTGATTTGTATGGGGATTTAGTGTAATTTCAACAGTATGAGCGTCAATTTCACAACTGTGGATTAACTAACGAGATTCAATTTATTCTGCAATAATTCCAGTTCAAGAGCTATTTCGGGTAATATATTGGTCAGGTTTAGAGTTTCCCAATTCCGTTTTGGTTCTTTAAAATGTGTTGAAACGATACCAATGCATTTATCATTTTTTCCAAAAACAGGCACAGATTTAACTGATCTGAACCCTGCGTCCTTCGCCGCCTGTCTATTGGTTTTGAAAGCAATATCTTCTTCCACGTCATTGATTGCCACAGTAATGCCTATCCCGAACGCGCGTCCACAGGCTGATGTATCAAATGGTTTTACCCATGAAAAATGTTTTAAGAAAGAATCGTCAAAGCCAGCCTGGGCCACAATTTTAAGTCCGCCCTCTAATAAATTATAAATTTGAATGTTGCCTTTATCCGCTTTTTCTAGGCCGATAACTTGTTCCAATAACAGTTGTAGTTTTTCCATGACTCAGAAAGATAAAGATAATACTTTTCGAGAAAATGTCAAGCCATTTCAGCACAAAGAGTTATACGCAGATAAGCTTCCAAAACTTAATCTTGTGTCTCACAGTTCTTAAAAGATTGTCTTAAAACCTTTTATATGTAAACAGTACGTAGTGTGTTATTACGCTTTAGCTTTTAACTAACGCTGAGAAAGGTTTTAGGATCTTTTTGTGTTTCTGCCCGACAAAGCAGACTGGATATTATTCACTTTCATCAAACATTATTTCGTCTGAGCTTCCTATTTTATAAAGCGGTTCATCAATTGGGAGTGTGAAGTAAAAAGAAGAGCCTTTGCCTTCAACGCTTTCCACCCATATTTCGCCACCATTCTTTTCTAAAAAACCTTTAACCAATAAAAGACCAATACCGGCTCCTTTATTCTTTTTTTTCGTTTCTGAAAGCGTTTTCATTTGTGGGGTAAACAGTTTGTCAATTATTTGTTTTGACATTCCAACACCGGTGTCCTTCACCTGAACAACAATTTTGTCTTCTTGTTTTTTAGCAGAGACGGATATGGTTCCCCCTTTTCCTGTATGTTTTATAGCATTTGAAACGATATTTTGTATAATGGAGATTAACATTTTGCGATCGGCAAACACAGAAGCATTTTCTTCAATTTCATGATGGAGATTTATGGTGTTTATTAAAGCGGCTTCGTTTAATGATTCAAAAACTTTATCAATAAATTCTGTTAGTTTTATTTTTGTTGGGGAAAATGCATCAGAAGCATATTTTATTCTTGCCCATTCTACTAAATAGTCCAGCATATCCAGTTCATCCACTGATGATTTATAAAGTAAATCGAGCATTTCCTGAACAGCATCAGGTTTCATTTTATGAAAATTTTCCTTCAGATATTTTGCTGTTCCGATAATAGCAGAGAGCGGACTTCTTAAATCGTGTGAAAGTATTGCCAGAACGCTTTCTTTATGTGTATTAAGCTCTTCCAGTTCTTTGACATATTTTTTAATAGCATCTTCTGATTGTTTCCTTTCTGTTAGATCCCTTAAAATTTTGACATAACCCAACATCTCTCCATCTAAGCCGGTCAGTGGAAAAACCAGGCCATAGGCGTAAAACAGACTTTTATCCTTTGCAATGTGCCATCTGTTATCTGTTGCCCTGCCATCTTTTAAAGCTGTTTCAATTTCTTTTTTAGGGATACTGTTTTTTAGATCTTCATCTGTAAATATTAAATCAAAAGATTTTCCAATAACTTCATCCGTTTCGTAACCAAATATTTTCACCGAGCCAGAGCTCCAGCTATTGATAATAAAATCAGTATCTAAAGTAAAAATAGAATAATCCTGTAGGCTGTCGACTATCTGGCTGTAGAATTCAGCTGACGGTATGTATTTGTTTTTTAGAATTTTCGGGTTTTCTTGCTTGTTTTCCAATGGTACTGTTTTTAATAGTTATTTTTAAATTACTTTGTTTTTGTCTTCTTCCAATGGAGGAAGCATGCACAGTCTGTCGTGCTGTAATGATTTTTGCCAGGTTAGTGCCCGGCTTTCTTATTTTAAAGGTTTAATGATACGCTTATCCACGCAATATTTTAAAAGACCAATTACGCCTTTGGTGTCTGTTTTTCTGAAAATGTTTTTGCGATGGGTCTCTACCGTACGTTCACTAATAAATAAAGCTTCTGCTATTTTGGCATTGGTATATTCTTTTGCAATTAGTTCAATCACTTCAATTTCTCTCTGAGATAGACTAATTTCTTTGGAGACTGAAACATTAGACGTTTTCGTCATCTCGGCATTGACTTCTTCACTGAAATAGGTTTGACCATTCGCCACTTTTTCTACAGCAGTTAATAATTCTGCTTTACCGGTGTTTTTCAGGATATAACCGCTTACACCAGCTTTCAGCATTTCACTGATGGTCTCCCGTTCTCCAAACATAGATAGTGCTATCACTTTAGTATCGGGGTTTAATTTTTTTACTTCTTTTGTAAGCTCAATACCATCCATGTCAGGCATGTTTATGTCCGTTAAAACAATGTCCGGCCTGTACTCCGCAATTTCTTTTACGGCTGTTTTTGGTGAATTCGATTCACCTACTATAGAGATATTTGTCTCATCAGCTAATAAAGCTTTTAAACCATCAATCAGCATTTGATGGTCATCGACAATGTATATTTTTAAAATACTCAATTCAGTAAACTTAAGGTTTACTAAAATACAAAATTATAGCTTCAAATAGCAGATCGACTCTTTATAAATCCGTTTTGGTATTTTACGGTGCACCTCAGGAAATAAGGCTTACTTAATGGAAGAAACAAAAGTTTTTTGGTATTCTTCCCATTTGGTCTTTTGATAATCTCCGGAACCATAGTAATTAAGGACTGGCTCGAAATTTTTTGGCGGCATAAAACCTTTTAAAACATCCAGTCGCTGGATTTGGTTATTCAAAAACACTATGGAAGGGTAGGCGAGTTGATTATCAAGAATCGACGCCGCAAACTGGTGAGGAGCTTTAGGATTGCCAGGATCGGTACTCACAAAAACATATTTATCGAATTTAACGCTATCTTTGCTCTCAGCGTCAAATTTCACGGCATAAAAATTAGCATTGATGTATTCCGCAATCTGTGCATTTCCAAAAGTTTGTGTACGCATCATTTTACATGGCCCGCACCAGGTAGTATACACATCCACCATAATGGGACGTGGATTTTTCTTGCATAATTTATAGGCTTCATCAAACGTTACCCAGTTAACCAGCGATCGTTCGTCAAGTTGCGTGTAGGTGTTGGCAGAAACTAATTCAAAATTGGTATTATCAGTTTTAACGAAATTACTTACCCGGTTTTCGGGAGAATTGATAGAGGCCTGGAGTGTACTTTTCTTACAGGTATAAAATGCAATGGCTAAAAGGATGATGCCGGCCATTGATATGTCTTTCCAATTAAACATGTGTGCTTTTATGCAAAGGTGATGCCAAAATCTGTTAATAAATTTTCCTAAACCTTATTAGAATGTTAAATCTATTTGACACCGCCCATGAGTTTTTTCACCAGAGGAGAAATGGCAATTAGTAAAAGGCCTGCCACCAATGCATAAATAGCTAATTGTTTGTATCCATCTGCATAAATCACCAGTTTCTCAAAATTGGTAGCGTTCTCCGAGGCTTCGGCTATATTGGCACCTAGTAAACCTGCAAAATACTGTCCATAGGCACTTGCCAAAAACCACATACCCATTAAAACAGCCTGGGTTTTTTGAGGGGATAATTTGGTCATAATAGACATCCCGATTGGGGACAAACATAATTCCCCGAACGTGATGATGAACCACCCGAAAGTGAAAAAATCCAGGGAGGTAATCCCATTCTCATCCGAGAAGAATTTGGTATAATAAAAAACATAAAATCCAGCTGCCAGGAATAAGAAGCCTAAACCGAATTTTACGATTGTATTGGGTTCCATCCTGCGTTTGGCCAGCCAGATCCACACCAAACCTAAAAGACCCGCAAAAATGATTACAAATAAAGAGTTCGCTGAGTTGTTCACGCCGTTCGGATCCAACGGAATTCCGGCCACTGTACTACTTAAATTATTGGCCGCAAATAAGCTTAAAGAGCCTCCGCTTTGTTCGAAGAAAGCCCAGAAGAAAATGGAGAATAAAATAAAAATCAGGGCTGCCAGTAATTTTTTATTTTCATCAACGGAGAAACGACGCATCTCGAAAAACAAATAGAGCAGGGAGCAGGGCCCGATGATGAACATAAAGATGTCCGTGTATTCAGAATTGGACACTAACAAGATAATGAAAGGAATGATCAGTAACGAACCAATATAGGTGGCAATCTCCATGATCTTTCGTTTTTTAGGCTCTGCACTTATTAATGGAGAAGTACCAATACTCCCCAGGCTTCTTTGAGTTCTCACAAAAGTCAGTAAGCTGATGATCATCACTATGGCGGCCAAACCGAAAGCCACATTCCAGGCAAGGTGCGCCGGAATAAAACTTTGGAATAACTGCCCTTTTCCAATAGCAATACAGAGATATCCGCCTAATAAAGCGCCAAGGTTCACCCCTGCATAAAATAGAGAAAAGCCTGCATCCGTTCTGTGATCACCGTTGCGGTAGAGATTACCGACAATGGAAGAAATGGTGGGCTTAAAAAAACCGGTACCAATGATATTGAAGCCAATTCCTAAAAAGAAAAACTCCTTGGGATCAAGCGCCAAAATCACACTTCCAACAATCATCAGTAAACCGCCCCAGAATAGAGATTTCCGGAGGCCTAAAATTTTATCGGCAAATAAGCCGCCAACGAAAGTAAAGGCGTAAACAAAAGCTTGTGTGGCGCCGTATTGCAAATTGGCAACCACTTCGTTCATGGAAAGCTGGTGAACCATGAAAAATACGAGCATGCCACGCATTCCATAAAAACTGAAGCGTTCCCACATTTCACTGAAAAACAAATGCCATAATTGCTTAGGGTATTTGCCTTCGAAGTTTTGTATTTCGTCTATTGTTAATTCTTTTTCCATGCTATCCTTTTTTAATAAAAAAAACCTCTCTAAATGCTCAGAGAGGTTTAAAACTTTTCAATGTTATTATTTTACTCCATGCATCATTTTTTCCAGTTTCTTGCAAAGGAAAAATAATAAGACCGCTGCTATTCCGGAGAAAAATACGAATAGGATGAAATATGAAAACAGGTCATTGATCTCAAAACCTAAAATACTCGGATGAGTCGTTGCGGTCGCATCCGGATACAGGGAACTCATTGTTCCAGCTAATTTATTACCGGTGGCAATGGCAAGGAACCAAACACCCATCATCAACGAAGTAAATCTTGCTGGAGTTAATTTGTTTACCATTGATAAACCAATAGGACTCAGGAACAATTCACCAATGGTATGTAAGAAATACAGGCCGGTTAAAAAGAAAATGCTTGCACCAGCTTCCGGAATTGTTTTTGAACCAAAAGCGATTAATAAAAATCCAAGAGCCAGGAAAGCGAGACCTAAAGACTGTTTGTAAGGTGCCGCAGGGCTGATCCCTTTTTTCGCCAACCAAACCCACATAGCACTTAAAATCGGAGCAAGAATGATGATAAATCCTGCATTAAAACTTTGGAAGTAACTGGCAGGCATTTCCCAACCAAAAATAGTACGATTGGTTTGTTCCTTAGCAAAGAAAGTCAATGAGGCTCCTGCCTGTTCAAAACACATCCAGAAGAAAATCACGAACATCATGATTAGTATAATTACCCAGAGACGGTCTTTTTCAACTTTGCTCAGGGATTTGTCGGTAATAATTACAAAAGGCGCAACTAACGTCATGCCATAGATTAATGATCCCCAGAAATCCACACCAAATACAAAATAGATTAAACAGAACGAAGAAATAATTCCTCCGAATAAAATCCCCAATTGCATCGGACTGAAAGCAGCATCTTTTTTACCATCCTCTGAAATATCGGCACTTTTGTTTGGTTTTACTCCTAATTGTGTACCGTCAGGAGCAACCACGTGTTTGTCTTTTGTTAAATAGAAAATAACCAAACTCACAATCATTCCTAATCCGGCTGCAAGGAAGCCCCATTTGAAATCAACGTTTTCACCTAAATAACCACAAACTAATGGTGCAAAGAAAGCTCCTGCATTAATTCCCATATAGAAGATTGTGTAAGCTGCATCTTTTCTACTGTCGTTGGTTTCATATAACTGACCAACCATAGTAGAAATATTCGGTTTAAAAAACCCGTTCCCAAATATTAGGAAAGCTAAGCCGGTCCACATCATTGTAATGGCAAACCCTTTGTCTTCAGCACCGGCAAAGGTCGCGGAAAAGAACATTAAAAACTGACCGAGTGCCATCAATGATCCACCCACGAAAATGGATTTACGGTTCCCCCAATAGCGATCTGCAACATACCCACCGATCAATGGAGTTAAATAAACAAGTCCGGTATAACTACCATAAATGTTACTCGCATTGGATTTTTCCAAAAGTAATTTATCGGTCATGAACAGAACAAAAATTGCTCTCATTCCATAGTAACTAAATCTTTCCCAGAATTCTGTCACGAATAAAACATATAAACCTTTTGGGTGACCTTTTTGTACAATAGCTTGTTCCATATATAAATTCTTTTAAAGTTTTTTAATAGCCGTCTAAAATACCATTTTTTTCCTTTCTATTGCATTTTCTACAGATTTTTGGAAAATAAAAGGCAAAAAAAATCCCCGAAAATGATAATTTCCGGGGATAAAATTTTAAATGGTATTATATAACTAAGCTAGTTTTACGTTTACAGCATTTAATCCTTTTTTACCTTCTTGGATATCGAAAGTAACATTGTCGTTTTC